>CAUJHZ010000015.1 GCA_963205185.1 Planctomycetota bacterium
TGGCAGTCGGCGGGTGTCGTCGTCACGTCGGTCGCCAGCGGCCTTTCCTATGCCTGGATCGCCGGGCATACGGGGCTCGAAGCGCGCCTGATTGGCCAGATGATGAACGGCTGCGCCGGCATGGCCCCGGGACGGGCGAACGAGCTCGCCCAGAAGATCATGCATAAAGTTGACGAATTGCTGCCTCAGCAGAAGAAACAGCTGCCCTTCAGCGAGGCCTACGACGTGAGCACGGTAAAGCCACGTCCGGATTATGAGAAAGCGATGCTGCAGACGCGGGACGAACTCGCCGCTCTCGGCATGCCTTTCCAGGAATAGGGCAGCGGTCTGCTCAATCGCGAGGGGGATTTCGGCATGCGTGCACGATGGGTGACGGCAATTTCCATGATTCTGGCCGCGTCGACTGTTCAGGCGCAGCAGGTTCGGTCATCGCCAGACTCCGGCGAAGGCCTGTTGCAGGAAGTGGTGGTCACCGCGCAGAAGCGCGAGGAGCGGCTGCAGGATGTGCCCGTGGCGGTCACAGCGTTCGCTGCCGAGCAACTGAAGGCCCTCGACATCAAGAGTGTGCTGGATCTTGGTTCGCTGGCCCCGAATCTCCAGGTGGGCCCGGGTGTCCCCAACAACACCGGCACGCAGATCTCGATTCGCGGCGCCATGCAGCAAAATCCCGCGCTCTATTGGGACCCCACCGTCGGGATCTACCTCGACGGAGTGTATGTGGGCAAGAACCTTGGCAACGTCTTCGACGTCGTGGACCTCGAACGCGTCGAAGTGCTCCGGGGACCCCAGGGCACGCTGTATGGGCGCAATACGCTGGCGGGCGCGGTCAATTTCATCACGCGCCAGCCATCGGGTGAGATCGGTGGCAATGTGCAGGTCAATCTCGGCAACTACAATCTGCGGACCGCCAAGGCCTCGCTCGATCTGCCGCGCTTCGGAATCGCCAGCATCTCGCTGACCGCACGCAAGGAAAATCGCGACGGCACCACCGACACGACTGCGGGGAGCTCGGTGGCGGAGCTCGATGACCGGGATTCCACGACGGCCCGCTTGGCGATGAATCTCGATTTCAACGATGACTTCCAGGTCGCCTACCGCTTCGACTACAGCGATATCGACCAGACTCCGCTGCACTCCTATCTCTCGCGGGCCAATCCCGCGGTGCTGCCTTTCCTGCAGCCTTTCGTCACGCATGAGCGGTCGGAGAGGGTGAGCATCGACGGGCCGACCTTTGACCGCAGCAAGGTCTACGGACACGCGCTGACGGCCAGCTGGAATATCAACGACCACAATACGCTGAAATCCATCACGTCCCATCGCAAGGTCGAGTGGAGTGACGCGCTCGATCTCGACGGATCCCCGGTACCGGTCGCCAATCTTTCCCGAATCTCGGACTACGATGCGACCTCTCAGGAGTTGCAGCTGGTCGGAAGCGCGGAGCGCTTCAACTACGTCGGCGGCCTCTACTATTTCAAGGACGACGGATACACGAACAACCCCCAGCACTTTTTCTTCAACACGCTCAATTACGACTCGCGCTATGGCTACGGCACGAAAGCCTGGGCCGCGTACGGGCAGGTGGACTACAAAGCCACGGATGCCCTGACTCTGACTGCGGGACTACGCTACACGAGGGAGAAGAAGAACATCGAGCGCCAGCTCGCCTTCCAGGCGCTGCCGGCCATGCCGGGCTTCGCAACACTGATCCGCCCCGGCACCACAGCCGATGAGACGTTTACCGACACGACGCCGGTGTTCATTGTTGCCTACCGGTTCACTGACTCGGTGAATGCCTATGCGAAGTATGCGGAAGGCTTCAAGAGCGGCGGATTCAATGGCGAGTATGGAGATCCTGACCCCTCGCCCGCAGGAGTGGCACTCAATGAGCAGGAGACGCGCACGCCCTTCCAGCCTGAAAAAGTGCAGTCTTACGAGCTGGGCCTGAAGACCAGCTTCGCCGGTGGGCGGGCGGTCGTGAACGTAGCGGCTTTCCAGAACGACACGGACGATTTGCAACTGTCCATCTTCCGTACCGTGGGAGCTTTTTCCTCCGTCATCCGCAACGCCGGCCAAGCCACCACGCGCGGCTTCGAGCTGGAGGCGATGTGGGCGCCTTCGGACGCACTCCGGCTGCAGGCGAGCTATGCGTATCTGGATGCGAAGTATGACAAGTACATCGATGCCGGCGTGAACGAGGCCGACAACCGTGCCTTCATCCATGCTCCGGAGAACTCCTTCAATCTGCTCGCCGATGCGCGCATTGCCCGCACCGCCTGGGGCGATTGGCGCGGCATGCTCGACTATAGCTGGACGGACGACTACTTCACCTATCCGTACCAGCTCGCCAGCAGTGGCCCGCGCTATAATCCTGCGGTGGCCGTTGCCGGCGACACGCGCATCAAGAGCTACGGGGTACTCAATGCCCGCCTGGCGCTCACCGACATCAGTCTCGGGGGTTCACAGGCGGAAGTGGCGCTCTGGAGCCGCAACCTCACGGATGAAGAACAGATCCTGAACTACATCGACTTCGGGCCCGCCTTCGGTAGCATGACGGCGGCGTACTACCTCACGCCGCGCACCTATGGACTCGAGGTGAGCTTGCGCTGGTAGCGGCAGTCGATCCGGCAGCATCAGGAGGTGAGCCCATGACCCTGCGCATCGTGCAGTGGACCACCGGCGTCGTGGGTCGGCCCGCGGTCCGCGCCATCGTCAATCACCCTGACATGGAGCTGGTGGGCTGTTACTGCCACTCGGCGGACAAGGTGGGCCGCGATGTCGGTGAGTTGTGCGGGTTGCCGCCGCTCGGCATCAGGGCCACCCGGGACATCGATGCGCTGCTGGCGCTCAAGCCGGACTGCGTCTGCTACATGCCGCAATTTCCTGATGTCGATCACATGGTGCGCATCCTGGAATCCGGCTGCAACATTGTCTCCACCGCATACTTCATCACCGGCAGCATGTTCGGTGCGGAGAATCTGGCCCGGATCAAGGCCGCCGCCGCCAGGGGCAACGCGTCGATCTACGGCTCCGGCGTCAATCCCGGCATCATCCACATCATCGCGCTCGTCGCCAGCTCCGGCTGCGCCCGCATCGACAAGATCTCCGTGCTGGAATCGGTGGATGCCACGGCCTACGCTTCCGCCGGAACGTGGGAGGGGATTGGTTTCGGCCGGCGGGTGGATGATCCCGAGGCGCCTGGGCTGGCGGAGCGCGCGATGCCCTCCTTCAAGGAGGCCGTGGCGATGATGGCTTCGGCATTGAAGATCCCGGTGGAGGAAATCCGCTACGACGTGGAGTACGCCGCCGCCACCGAGGACGTGGATCTCGGCTACATGCGCATCGGCAAGGGCTGCATCAGCGGGCTGCGCTGCTGCTGGTCCGCCCGCGTGAATGGGCGTGCCGTGATCGAGCTCAAGATCGCCTGGAAGCTGGGCGACAAGCTGGCGCCGAACTGGCCGGTGGAGGATGGCTGGGTGGTGGAGATCGACGGCGACCCGTCGCTGCGCTGCGTATATCAGCCGCGTCACATCGGGCAGTTCGACCCCGGCCTGATGACGGCGATGCCCGCAGTCCACGCGATACCAGTGGTCTGCGCTGCGCCCGCCGGCATCGTCACCGCGGACCAACTGCCGCTGATCATCGGGGCGCACACCGTGAGGTGACTGGCAGGTGCAGGGCACGACCCAGCTTCGCCGGCAACGGCATGCTGGCCTGCGATCTCACGAGCGCGACGAGCCGCTGGTGGATGTCAGCGGGCAGGGGCGCCGCCCGGCGCGACCCCAGATCGACGTGAAGATCGAGCTGCTCGGCAAGCGCGGCGCGATAGCCCTGGCGCAGATTCGTCAGTTCGTGTGCAAAATGCATGCGCTTGTCATCGACCGCGAGCAGGCGTGAAGTGACGCCGATCTCGTCGCCGAGCCGCAGCTCGCGCTCGTAGACCATGTGGCTCTCGACCACGACCTTGCCGCAGTGTCGCGCGGCGACATACGCCTCGCCGAGGCCAATATGGTCGGTGAACAGGACGTGCGCGTCGTAGATGACGGACGCGTAGAAGCGCGCGTTCATGTGGTCGTTGATGTCGATCCACTCGGGAACGACGACCGCCCGATAGCCGCGAAACAGGGTGTCTGCCATGATGGCCGGTATTATCACCGTGCCGGCCGTTGCCGGCTCACCCGGGGTAGTCGAGATGCCTGGCACTTCCTCTCCCTTCGATCCGGTCCGCATCGGTCCCATGATGCTGCGCAATCGCTTCATCAAGGCCGGGGCCAACGAGGCGATGAACGTCGAGGGCGCGCCGTCCCGGGCGCTGGTGAAGCATCATCGCGAGCTCGCCGCCGGCGGCGTGGCCCTTACCACCGTCGCCTATGGCGCGGTGAGTGCCCTCGGGCGCACGTTGGGCAACCAGATCGTCATCCGCCGCGAGATCCTCGCTGACTTGCGCGCTCTCACTGATGCCGTGCACGCCGAAGGCGGGCGCATCTCCTTCCAGATCACGCACGGCGGCGCCTTCGTCACGGGGCTCAAGGTGAAGGGGCCGACGATGAGCGCCTCCTCCGGCATCAATCAGGCGGGCCTCCTGCAGGGCAACTGGCGCCAGCGCGCCATGAACGAGGCCGACATGGATCGCGTGACGGGCGAGTTCGTCGAGGCCGCGCGCATCTGTCGGGAGGCGGGCTTCGATGCCGTGGAGATCCACATGGGCCACGGCTATCTCCTCAATCAGTTCATCTCGCCGCTGTCGAACAGGCGGCGCGATGACTACGGCGGCAGCGCCGCGAACCGTGTGCGTTTCCCCGCCCGCGTGCTCGCGGCCGTCAAGGAGGCGGTGGGCAAGGATCTAGCCGTCATTGCCAAGATCAATGTCGCCGACGGCGTGCCCGGCGGGGCGACGGCCGCGGACGGGGTCATCACGGCGCGCGCGCTCGAGGCGGCCGGTACGGATCTGCTGGTGCTCTCCGCCGGACGCAACGTGGAGTCGGTCTGGTTCACCTTCGGTAGCCCCGTGAACGTCGAGGAGATGTCGCGCATGCTGCGGGACAGCTGGATCCAGCGCACCGCCGTCAAGCTGGCTGCGAGGAGCGTGCCCAAGGGGCTCGAGTTCCGCGAGATGTATCTCCTCGAGTACTCGCGGCAGATCCGCGCCGCGGTGAAGATGCCGCTCGCTTATCTCGGGGGCGTCAAATCGCTGGCCAATGCACACGCGGCCATGAAGGAGGGCTTCGAGTGCATCGTGATGGCGCGCGCGCTCATCCACGACAGCGGGCTCGTCAACAAATTCCAGCGCGGCGAGCTCACGCAGTCGGGTTGCACGAGCTGCAATGGCTGCGTGGCCTGGATTTACGATCCGGCCGGTACCCGCTGCGTCCTCAATCCGCCGAACGACCTCGCGCTCAACCTGCATCGCGCCTCCGCGGGCGCTCCGGGCTCCTGACCGCCAGCAGGCGCGCGCCTTTGCGCTCCTGCTCCGGTGGCGGATTCGCGGCGAACAGCGCGCGGTAGAAGAGCGTGGCGAGCCAGTCCGCCAGTTCCTCCGGCGACAGCTGCAGGTCGCGCAAGGCCGGGTTGCGCAGGATGTACCGCTCGCGCAGCACGGCTTCCGAGATGCCACCCAGCGCATAGACGATCAGCAGTGCCTCGGTGGACGTGAGCTGCGACGCGGGGAAGAGGCGGGGCAGCTGTGCGGCGAGCAACTCGAGCTGCGACTGGTAGAAGCCGCGCAGCCGGGCGCGAAAGATCGGCGACTCGTCGGCCAGCTGGTTCATCGCGCGCACGAGACCGGGCCGCTGCGCGTAATTGGCGACCGAGAGCGCGATGTGGGAGTGGATGCGCCCCATCCAGTCGCCGCGTGCGACGCCTTGCTCGACGGTGGCCGTGTTGCCGAGTTCGTCGAGCACTTCGTTGGCCAGTTCCATCGTCAGTGTCTGCAGATCCGGGAAGTAGCGGTGAAAGAGCCCGGCGGCGACGCCCGCTTCCCGGGTGACGTCGGCCACGGTCATCTGGCTGTAGGCCTTGCGGGCGAGGACGCGGCCCGCGGCCGCCTTGAGGCGCTCGCGGGTGGCGAGCCCGCGGCTGCCGAGCTGGTCACTCTGCACCGGGGTACGCTTGCGGCGATGGCTGCGCGGCATAGTTGAATCTATATTCAACTATAAATATCCTAGGCACAAGACTCCGGAGAACGATGCATGACGCCTGCAGAGACCTCGGCCTTCGAGGCCAAGATCCGCGCCTACGTGGGCCGCGAGATGGGGCCGCCGAAGCGCGGCAATGATGACGTCAACCTCGCGATGATCCGCCACTGGGCCGAGGTCACCGGTGATGAGAACCCGCTCTATACGGACGCGGAGTTCGCTGCGGCCTCGAGCCGCAAGGGGATCATCGCGCCGCCGACGATGCTCGGGATCTGGGCCATGGAAGGCTACCCCATGGCGCAGGGGCACACCGGCAAGGTGGACGTGCAGCGCGAGCTGCACAATATCTTTGAAGCTCATGGCTTCACGGGCGTGCTCGGTACCAACACGATCACCGAGTTCCACCGTGAACTGCGACCCGGCGATCAGGTGATATCGCACACTGTCATTGACAACATCTCCGCGCCGAAGAAGACCGCGCGGGGTCATGGATATTTCATCGAGACCGTCACGCGTTTCACCGACCAGCATGGCCAGGATGTGGGACGTCAGGTGTTTCGCACGTTGCGGTTCATGCCGAGTGCCGAGTCCGTCGCGGCCAACCAGGCGCAGAGCGGCGGCGATGCGAAGCTGAAGGCGCCGACCCGCATCCAGTCGCCGCGCGGGCACGATAACGCCTGGTGGTGGGAGGCAATCGACCAGGGCAGGCTCCTGATCCAGCGCTGCAAGCGCTGCGGCACGCTGCGTCATCCGCCCCGCCCGATGTGTGGCGAGTGCCAGTCGCTCGAGTGGGACAGCATCGAGTCCTCGCTCGAAGGCGAGGTCTACAGCTACACCGAGGTCAGTTATCCGAAGTTCCCCGGCTATCCGGATCCGCTGCTGTGCGGCCTGATCCAGCTGAAGGAAGGCACGCGGCTCGTGGCCAACATCGTCGGCTGCGCGCCCGAGGCGGTGCACGTCGGCATGAAGGTCAGGGGCAAGGTGGAACGGGTCGATGACGCGACCGTGTTGCCCAATTTCTATCCTGCCTGACGCCAGCACACCGGGAAGCCATCATGAACAGAACCACCCGAACTTTCGGCAGCGTCACCCTCGGAGAGAAGTTGCCACCCCTCAAGATCGACGTCACGGCGGGGTTGATCGTCGGCGGCGCGCTCGCGTCGCGCGACTTCACGCCCGTCCACCACGACAAGGCGGCGGCGCAGGCGACTGGTCTGCCGGATATCTTCATGAACATCCTCACGAGCAATGGCCTGATGGGCCGCTATGTGACCGACTGGACGGGCCCGGAGGCCGCATTGAAAAGCATCGAAGTGAAGCTCGGAGCGCCCAACGTGCCCGGCATGGTGATGACGATCACCGGCGAGGTGACGGCGAAGGACGATGCCGCCGGCACCGTGATCGTGAGCGTCAGCGGCGACAACAATGTCTGGGGAACGCACATGGCCGGCAAGGTCTGCGTGGCCCTGCCGAAGGAGTCCTGAGTCATGGCCGCCACCATTTCCGACAAGGCTGCCATCGTCGGCATCGGTTCTACGGAGTTCTCGAAGGACTCGGGTCGTTCGGAGCTCGCGCTCGCCGCCGAGGCCGTCAAGAAAGCGCTCGATGACGCGGGCCTCAAGCCTTCCGATGTCGATGGCCTCGTGACGTTCACGATCGACCAGAACGAAGAGGTCGATGTCGCGCGCGCAGTGGGCTGCGGGAACATCAGCCTGTATGCGCGCGTACCCTACGGCGGCGGTGCCGCCACGGGCACGCTGCTGCAGGCCGCGATGGCGGTGGCGAGCGGCGTTGCCGAAGTCGTTGTCTGCTACCGCGCGCTCAACGGCCGCTCCGGCCAGCGCTATTCGGCCGGCGTCTCGGGTACCCTGATCACCGGCAGCGCGATCCACTACGGCTATTACATGCCGTTCGGGTTGCTGACACCGGCCTCCTGGGTCGCCATGTTCACGCGCCGTTACATGCACCTCACGGGCTGCACGCAGGACGCGCTCTTCGATATCGCGCAGGCGACGCGCGATTACGCCGTGCGCAATCCCGCAGCCTTCTTCTACCAGCGCCCGATGACGCGTGCGGACTACGATGCCGGCAAGAAGATCTGCAATCCCCTGACGCTCTATGACTGCTGCCAGGAAAGCGACGGCGGCTGCGCGATCGTCGTCACGACGCCCGAACGGGCGCGTCACCTGAAGCAGCCCGGCGTCTCGATCAGTGGCGTGGCGCAGTGCATCGCCAAAGACCAGGAGGAGATGACCTCCTTCTATCGCCCCGACATCGCGCGCATTCCTGAGATGGATGTCGCGGCCGATGAAGCCTATGCCCAATGCGGGCTCAGCGCGAAGGACATCGATGCGGCCGTCATCTACGACGCGTTCACGCCGATCGTGCTCTGGCAGCTCGAGTCGTGGGGCTTCTGCAAGTACGGGGAGGCTGCGGATTTCGTGCAGGCCGGCAATCTGCGGCCAAACGGGCGCCTGCCAAGCAACACGCACGGCGGCCAGCTGTCCGAGGCTTACATCCATGGCGTGAACGGCATCGTCGAAGCGGTGCGCCTTGTGCGCGGCACCTCCGTCAATCAACCGAAGAAGGCCGTCAACCATGCCCTCGTGACTTCGGGTGTGGGCGTGCCCACCGGCGGCGCCATCCTCGGTCGAATGACCTAGCGCGCGAGCCGTGAACTTCCAGTTGACTGAAGAGCAGCG
>CAUJHZ010000016.1 GCA_963205185.1 Planctomycetota bacterium
CATCGCCTGGCTGCACCAGTACCGCCGACTTCGCATTCGCTATGAACGCACCGGCGAAATCCATCAGGCCTTCCTCTCCATCGGCTGCAGCCTCATCTGCTTCAACAAACTCAAACCGCTATTGTGTTAGGGGCTCTTAGCAGGCGAAGCACAGCTTCGTAGACGTACTCGGGGGTCCCAATTCCCTCTGGGGTTACGTTTTCCGTTCCGCTAATCATTACCACCTCCAAGATCCCGCTAGGCGATGTGCACCAGCTGCCATCGCTGCAGCTGTCGAAGGTACGACAGGTGGAGTCGACGCCCGAATCGCTGCACGAGAGCGTTCACATACGTCTGAGGTTTCCAAAGACGCGCCCTTCACTGATGAGAACACCCCGCTGGATGAGCATCCATCATCTCTGAAACAGATACATCCGACGATTCGCCACACCGGAGAACCCTGGGTGCCCCGCGCCGGATGTTACGGTCTGAACTTTTGGAAAGAAGCGCCGCCACGTCTGCACAAAGCCATCCTCCGTATACCAAGGCGGCACGCATGACACGGTTCCCGACCGCAGCCATGTTTGCACAACAACATCATCCGGAGCCGTCCATTCGATAATAATGTTTCGAGCATTGTACTGCAATGCCAGCGCAACTAGTGCCTCAAAGCCCACCCCCTGACACAGATTCAGATGATGTTGTAAGGCAATCATCAGAATCGTGTCCGCCGCGAAGCGCGTAGGTGCCGAAGGATATTTTAGCAGAGGACCTTGTTGAGGTGTTGGCCACAGAACATTCATGCATCCTGTGTCGAAGCCGTGCGTGTGCGCACGTTGTCTGGATGCATCAATCGCGTTTTCATCTACGTCCAACCCAAAGACAATGTGCCCTAAATGTCGCGCGTAACCGCAGAACCACCCGCTATTACATGCCAGATCCAAAACGCGTCCGATGGGGACTTGCTTCAGCAGGGAGACAACAGCAGCCGCTTTCGGGCTGAATGAGCGGATGTTGTCGTATTCGCCGCCGGGCTCTAGATAATCACCCCACTTGGATGGCTGCGATGCGAAGCGGAGTTCATCAACATGGTCATACAGTGCTCCGAGCATTGCTCTCGGCTTGTGCTCCCACTGTCGCACGATTCTCCAAAAGGTGCGACACAGCGCACCGACTCGCTCCCGGTCAAACGCCCGTCGCCATTCGCAACGTGGTTGCTTCCAGAAGCGCCATTCATGCTCCGAGTGGAGCACAGCACGCGACAAATGTCCTGCTTGGCTGGGAAAGACGCGGCGGCTACGTAACCACAGTGGGAGGTAACAGCCCTTGAATAGATCGTTTACGGCGCGCTTGTGCAGCGCCGAGCCGGGAAAGATCGACGAAAAGTCATAGTAGACGGGACGTCCATGATAGAAGGTTACGTTCCAAGGATGGGGATCCTGTAGACTCAATTGGCAGTCCGCAAGCGCCATCGCCAACCGCAGTATTGTCAGCGTCGCCTGACGAAGCATTTCGACGGTCCATTCTTGCGGATACGACACAAAGGGAATGTGCTCGTGGGCGACGGTGTACTGACGTTCGGAATCAGCATTCCAGGTGCGGATGAGTCCAGCCTCGATTAGCGAGCAAAGACGCCCACTGTCGCGCAGACTAGCGTATGTGTCGTACAGATCGGGAGTCAGCCGGCGTGTAACCGTAGAACCGTTGACAGTTACAGTGCCGCGGTGATCAAGCCCAAGACACACAGATTGGTGGACGTCGAGAACAGTGTCGGTCATATAAAATACCTGGGCGTAGTTACGAGCGAAGCTGATAGGAAGTGCGCACACATATTAGACAACAACCGAGGATGTCGGCGTACCTCTGCGACTGCGGGCTAATGGGATACCCCCACTCCGCGGTCAAGGCCCACGGCCATTCGAAGTGGGCGAACGGCAGCATCGCGAGAGGTGCCTTCGGCTCCTTTGTGAATCCCGTTCAACAGCCGCGATACGACATGGCGCCAATCGAGGATCTCGCGACATCGGTGGCGGGCAGCCATTCCCATTCTGAGGCCTTCAATTGGATCGGCCAGCACGCGCACCAAAGCCTCAGCAAGAGAATACGGATCGCGCTTCGCAACAAGTAGGCCAGTTACTCCATCCTCAACAATGTCTGGTAGGGACCACTCCTGAAAGCCAACAATTGGCAATCCGCACTCCGCCGCTTCACTGAATACAAGTCCCCAAGGCTCGCATAGTGTGGGCATAGAGAACACACTACTAGCAGTAAATAGTCGTTTCAACGCCAGGAGGCCACGGCGTGTCGCTTTGTTGATGGGTTGGTGATAAACAAGCCAGGGAAGTTCGGCTGGGCAGGTGGGCGGGCCTACAACATGAAGAGTGGCATGAGGGGCGCGTTGTCGAACAATGGCCATCGCTTCAAGGAGCAGTGGCCCGCCTTTCCGGCTCCAATCCCGCCCTACGAACAAGACGCGTCCTGCTTCATAGCGACTGCGACGGAAGAGATTGCGGTCCGAGACGTAGAATGTTGGTCCGGCCCCGACAGGGGTGATCTTGTCGCGGGGATACGCGAAAGCCCGACTGATGGCATCAGCTGCGCAGGTGGATAGTGCGACGATACCGTCGATACCGATCAAGCTTTGGTGCTCAGCAGTAAGTGCCGCCTGCTGCGCCTCGGGCGGCATCGAACTGTATCCGAACACACCGCACCTGATGGCATCATACATCGAAAGATCCATCCAGCGGTAGCGGCGTATATTCAATGAGTGATCCCACACGGGCTTACAGAACACATAGATGACTGCCGTGCGATCCGGAAGTGTGCGAAGAATGTTTCCTGTGGGGCCGTCGGATTCGAAGGCCCATGTCTCCGGCTCGCGGGGTGCGACTCGCATGGCGCGTCTAAGTATAGAAAGTGGACTGGGGACACATCGCCCGCGCCTGGTGGTCGACGCGGGGCTGATCGCGCCGGCAAGCGCATCCCGTCTCGCAAGCTCTCTACAGATAGGCGCGCTGATTCCCGATAACGTCCAGGGTGACCACGGGTCATGCGGGGCAATCCACAGAACTCGCTGATGGTCCATTCAGTGTCGCTCGTCGTTCAATTGGCAGCTCTTTTGAATCCGGCTTGCAGATAGGCATTGACGGCCGCCGCGGTGTACACAGAGCGCCAGTTATTGCAGTCCTGCCTCCGGACCTCATCAAGAAAAGCCGACACAGAGGCTTCACCGCCAATCGACACGTGGTAGGACTCGACGGTGCGGCTGGGATCGACGAATACTGCGGAGGGAGGGTTGATCAAGTTGTCTGTGACTTGAATGCGCTCACCAAGCGGTGGGTCCGGGTACTCGATCGCATCGCGGGTCATCAGCCAGTTGAACATGGTGTTGCTCGCGATTTGCACGTCCGAGTGAGGATGCGACGTTTCAAGGTACACGAGAAACGAGTTGCCGATGGTGGGCTTGTGAACGAAGAGGTTGCCGCTAATGAGGCCCGTCTTGAGGTTCCCCTTTACCCAGATGCCGAACGCCTGTGGAGAACCATTCAGGACGCGCCCGATGTTCGTGAACACGTTGTCCTTTATGGTGAAGTCGATATGATCGTAGGGCCCGCCGTAATCCCCAGAGTCATCGAGACCAATGGAATTCGCATTTGCGAGATAGAGATTGTCGGAGACTACGGCGTTTGTGAATCCCGCGGCGGTGTTGCTGCTGAGCTTTGTGCCGAAACTCGACCCACGAGCGAAGATGTTGCCACGCAAAACGAGGTGGTGACATTCGAACAGGTACAGGTTATGATTGAATTTTGTGGGCTCTGCTCCAGCAACGAATTCATTCCATCCATTGTGGTCAAAGAGCGATTCCTCAACGAGGAGACCGTCGGCCTGTTTGATGTAGGCGCCTTGCGAGTGACCCGAATTGGGGTAATTGTCGGCAATCACGGAGCGGCGGATGGATATGTCACGGACTTCTCCATCAAGCCAGGTCTGAATCACGATTGAGCAAAACGAGAATGCACAGTCTTCGAGCAACAGATCGCGTACAGTACCGAGCAGAGAAAATGCTTTTTGGCCAAGAACCTGCGGATCGTAGCGCGACGATTGCGGATCGCGCTCAGGAGTAGCGAAGGCGATGTTCGAGAAGATAAGAAACGCTATTTCAAGTCCAATATGGCCGCCGCCCGGATTACCTGAGCCGACATAACGAAGAAAGTCTGCATTCTTGAACTCGAGACGGGGATTCAGACCTTCGCCGTATGCCGCGATCACGATTCGCTCGATGGCGCTTCTGCCTGATTTGGTCCAATTCGACCCGAGTGACGCATCGTTCCACACATCCCCGCGCTTCAGCAGCATCATGTCCGGGTAGCCATCGCGCAGCTGGTTGTATGCTGCCGCCAGGGTCTTGAACGGCTGGAGGGGGCCGACTGGGTTGAACGGGTCGGGGCCGACGATGGGGGCCTCGGGGGTGTAGTACACTGCCGTGGCGTCGTTGCCGTCGGAGTTGGACACGTAGATGATGCGGCTGTCTTTGTAGTAGAGCGGGTGCTGGTACATGGCCAGAAGGTCGGTCCAGCCGTCTTCGGTCATGGGCAGGCCGGTGAAGTCGTGGAGGTGGTCCCAGGAGTTCCAGGGTTCGGTGCCCTGGTTGCCCTGGTTGCCGCCGCTGCCGCCGGAATTGCCGCCGGAGTTGCCGCCGGAGTTGCCGCCACCGCCGGATCCGCCGCCGGAGCCGCCCTCGCCGCCTTCACCTTCAAGGCCGCCGCCGGAGCCTCCTCCGCCGCCGCCACCGCCGCCTCCGCCTCCCGAGCCGCCGCCGCCGAGGACGAACGAGCCGCCCCCGCTACCGCCGCCTCCGCCGCCGCTGCTGCGGCGCCGGCCGATGGGGGTGTTGTCGCCGGTGTGGAACTTGAACTGGGCGTTCGAAGAGCTGCTCGAGCCGCTCGTGCGGCCGTCGGTCGCCGAGGCGAGCAGGGCCAGCTCCTCATCGCCTTCTTCAGTCCACGCATCGTCTTCAACGGGACCAGCGAAGGGGTCGCCTTCCATCGCGCCTTCATCATCGACGACGATCAGGCCGCCCTCGGGCGCCTCGGCCGGATCCTCGCCCGACTGGGCCGCGGCCTGGGCCTGCTCGGCATCCATGGTCCGCAGCGGCTGGTCGGCAAGGGCATCGGAGTTGAGCGCGATGCGCCACGAGCCATTGGCGCGGTAGAGCACCGGCCGCCCGTCGCGCAGAGCGAGGCTGCCCGGCAGGCCGTCGCGCAGGGCGATGCGCTCGGTTACCGTGCCGCCTGAGAGAACAATGCTCTTTGCGGCGACGAAGGCATCGACGCGATCGAGCACGCCCTTGTAGTTGCTGTTGGCCGCCTTGGGGTCGAGCCCGCGTCGCGATTCGAGCGGCAGGCCGAGCACGCTGAGCGAAACGTTGGCATCCGTCGTGCGGATCGCGTCGAGCAGCGCTTCGAGGTACTGACCGAGAGTGCGCTCGTAGGCCGCGGCCACACGTTGGGCTTCCTGCGGGCCGCCGGTCGTCAGGGCCTGTTTCTGCTGGGCGTCGCTCAGGCTGAGTCCGGCGCCGGTGAGGCGGATGGTCACGAGCCGGCCAGGGTCGGACTCGCCAGCCGCGGCGATGCGATCGATGGCTGCGTTGCCGGCGGCTTCAAGCGGTGCTGCGTTGCGCGAGAGGATGTCCTGCTCGCGCAGTTGCAGATCGATGATCAGCGGCTCTTTTGCAGCGCGGAGTTTGAGGTCATCGTCGGCTGCCTGCATAGCCAGCAGAGCCGGCGCGAGGAGCACGAGCAGCGTGAGCGCCAGCAGGCCGCCGGCGGCATACATGCGCTGGTTGACGGACCCGGCCAGCGTGTTGAAGGCGATTCGGCAATTCATGATGACCCACTCCTCGATAGTGCGCGCGGACCTGCCGCGTATCGGCATGTTACCGCCTTGAAGAGTGTCCGATTGGGCAAGTTCAGGATCAAGCCGCTTGCCCAGGTCGCCGGTCTTTCCTGGTCGCTCGCGCCGGCATCATCGCGCCAGTTTCCCTGACCGGCACGATCTGCACCGTCTCCCGTTCCCGTCGAGCCGGGACATGGTCGCATAACCAAGCCGAAGCGGGAGTGTGCTTTGGAGCAATGGTCTTATAAAATCGAGCGTTCAATGTCGTCAGGGAGGATTTGATGTCGAACCGCGCGGGCGTTGCCCATGTCGCGCGCACATGAATTTGCGGGCGGGCCGGCCGATTCGGCGTCTGTCTTGTCGTGTTCCGATCGTTCCTGGACCGGGCTTGAATTCTTGGCCTGAGGCGATTCAATCGGCATTTTCACGCCGCGCCTCGGCTGGCATCAATCAATCGGAGCGAGAATCGAAGCGTCAATCTCCATGCCCGTCGCCCGGCCGAGTGCGTCGATCACGAGGATCAGCCGGTCGGGTGAGCGGCGTTCGTCAATAAGTCCTTCCACACCCTTGAACGGACCCTGCGTGACGCGCACGTGGCGGCCAACGCGAAGGAAGGGATAAGGATCGAGTTGCGCCTCGCCCTGAATGGCCAGGCGGATCTGTGCAAGTTCGTGCTCGAGGCGGGCCTGGTTGGTGACTCTGATGATCTGCGCCACGCGGCCCGATTCAGTCGCAAAATAAGCCGCTTCGAGCGGGCCCCAGAGGAAAACATAACCCGGAAAGAGAGGCGCCGAGACGGTGCGCTTGCGATGGCCGTAGATGCGGACGTGCTGTACGAGTGGCAGAAAAACTCGATAA
Organism: Planctomycetota bacterium; assembly: GCA_963205185.1. GTDB lineage: Bacteria > Planctomycetota > Phycisphaerae > Phycisphaerales > UBA5793 > UBA5793. Next base: position 6,733 of record CAUJHZ010000016.1, read on the forward strand.
CCAGCGCTGCGCAGCGTCCGGTCGATGACCTTTTCCTGGCGGCTGAGGGTGCGGAGCACGTGCCAGCGCTCGACGGAGGTGTCGTGCAGGCTCGTCGGGTCTGCCGCGACGAGAGCGGTATCACCGCCCGCCGGCCATGCCGGCTGACCGCCTCTGTCCAGGTTCGTACCGATCGCCACCTGATCCACTTCCACGCCACCTGAAAGAGTTACCCACCGCCACGCTGTGCGATCAGCGATTGAAGAAAACTGCAGCCCCCTGCGGCACGGTCCTCGCACGTAACCGACAGGACAGGCGGTAGTTTACCTGAAGATCGGTGGTCGTGCAAGGCCAAGTCCCTTATCCGGGGCAGATCGCCGCAATCTTGTCTCGCCGCGGCCCGGCGGCTTGCCCATAACCTCCAGCGGCGGCGGCTGCCGTCGGGGGACCGAGGAGCCGCCGTGAGGCTACACATCGGTCCCTTTGGCCCGGCGGGGCAGTTCAATGTAACGAAGTGGCTGCCAATCGCCGACCGACTTTGGACAAGCGCGGCCCCGCAAGCCGCCGATAACCGCTTTGATCGTCGGCGACCCTCTCTCTAGGATGGCCACCTCATGAAAGGCGTGATACTTGCCGGGGGATTCGGCACGCGGCTGCTGCCCATGACCCGCGTGACCAACAAGCACCTCCTGCCGGTCTACGACCGGCCGATGGTGTACTTTCCTATTGAGTCGCTCGTGACCGCCGGCGTGAGGGAGATCCTGCTCGTGACCGGCGGCAACGCGGCGGGCGACTTCGTCGAACTGCTCGGCAACGGCGAGGAGTTCGGCCTGCGCAAACTCTCCTACGCCTTTCAGAAAGGGGCCGGAGGCATCGCCGAGGCCCTTGGCCTGGCCGAGGACTTCGCCGACGGCCAACCGATCGCGGTGATCCTCGGCGACAACATCTTCCAGAACGACATCGCCGAGATGGCCGCGGCGTATCGCGATCAACTCGCCGAGAATGGCAACCAGGGCGCGCGGATTGCACTCAAGGATGTGAAGGATCCGCAGCGCTTCGGCGTGCCGCGCTTCGACGGCGAAGATGGCCAGGCCGGCCGCCGCATCGTCGAGATCGTCGAAAAGCCCAAGAGCCCGCCGAGCATGTACGCCGTGGTCGGGCTCTACATGTACGACGCAAGCGTGTTCGACATCATCAAAGGTCTCAAGCCCTCGGCGCGCAACGAACTCGAAATCACCGATGTGAACAACGCGTACCTGAAGCGCGGCCAGTTGGAGTATTCGATGCTCCAGGGCTGGTGGTCGGACGCGGGCACGATCGAGAGCCTGCACCACGCCTCCGGCCTCGTCGCCACGCTCGGCGCCAACGGCAAGGGCCCGGCACGCAAGCCTTCCAGTGCGGCGGATGATTGAGCATGGCCCCGCAGACCTATCAGCCAAAGCGCGTGCTCATCACCGGCGGAGCAGGCTTCATCGGCTCGGCCCTGGTGCGCAACGTGCTCGAACAACTGCCCCAAACTGAAATCGTCAACATCGATGCGCTGACCTACGCCGCGAGCCTGGCCGGCCTCGAGGATCTGCTCGACGATCCGCGGCACCACTTCGTGCAGGGCGACATCACCGACCGCGAAGCCGTGCGGCGGGCGATGGATGGCTGCGATGCGGTGATCAACGTCGCCGCCGAGTCGCACGTCGATCGATCGATCATCGATTCGGGCCCGTTCATCCGCTCAAACGTGCTCGGCACGCAGGTGCTGCTCGACACGGCCCGCGAACTCAAGGTGCATCGCTACCTGCAGGTGAGTACGGATGAGGTCTACGGCTCGCTCTCGCTCGATCCCAGCGAGCCGGCGTTCACGGAAACCACGCCGCTCAATCCAAGTTCGCCCTATGCCGCGAGTAAGGCGGCCGCGGACCTGCTCGTGCTGGCGTACGGCCACACGTTCGGCTTTCCGGCGATGATCACGCGCTGTTCGAACAACTTCGGGCCGCGCCAGTTTCCCGAGAAAGTCATTCCTCTGTTCACCATCAACCTGATGCGCGGCAAGACCGTGCCGCTCTACGGCGACGGGCTCAATGTCCGCGACTGGATTCACGTGGATGATCACTGCAGCGCGATCATCGCCGCCCTGCAGCGCGGCGAGCCGGGCAAGGTTTACAACATTGGCGCGAGCAACGAACATCCCAACGTCGAACTCACGCACATGCTGCTGCGCCTGACCGGGCGCGATGAGTCGGCGATCGAATACGTCACCGACCGCCTCGGCCACGACCGCCGCTACGCCATCGACTCGACGTGGACGAAGCAATCGCTCGGCTGGCAGGCCACCCGTTCCGCCTGGCCGGCCGCGCTGGAGCAGACGGTGCAGTGGTACCGCGCCAACCAGCCGTGGTGGGAGAGCATCCTCTGCGGCGCGTACCGCACGGAGAACGAGCGCCTGGCGCGGCGAGGGGGCTGACGGCGGGCTTCAGTGCCGCTCAATGCTCGATGATCCCGCGACCGCTCCGGACGCTCCGGCCCGGAAGACCCCTCCATCGCGGCATGACGCGAGAAAGCCACCGCGGGGACTCGAACCCCGGACCTGCAGATTACAAATCAGCCGCGAGCGTTCGCAAGGTGCGACCCATACAGAAGTTGCGGCGGATGGCTCGGCGCGCGCAGTGGAAAGCGCAGTTGAAGCGTTGCCGAGCATCGCCGCGCATGGCAACGCATCACCACAAACCAGCGCGGCCGCCAATGATCCGGATCTCGCGACGATCATCGACGCATGGGATTCACTGCCCGAAGCGGTCCGCGCCGGTATGGTTGCGATGGCCCACGCGGCCAGACGGGAGGCGCGATGATCCAATGGACCTGTAGACAGTGCGGGGAGCCGCTCGAGGCCCCCGAGTCGCTCGCGCACGAGGATCTCGCCTGCGCCCGCTGCGGCCTGGAGCAGCCCGTCGGCGGCGTGGTGGAGGCCCTGGCCGCGGCGGCGAGAGCGGCATCGGCCCCGGCTCGATCGACCGATGACGGGGTGATCGACGCGGCAAGGCGGCGGCTGGAACTCGAGCGGATCGCAGCGCGGCCCACGCTCCGCGCTGCACTCAGACAAACCGCGTGGGGGTTGGGCATCTACATCGTGATGAGCATCGGCGTGGCAGTGGTCGAAATCGGATCGATGCTGCAGGGGGTGGACCTGGGCATCATGGCGCCGCTCGTCTGGCTCGGCTGGCTCATCGGGGCCGTCTGGCTGCTGTGCGGCGTCATTCGGGCGCTGCTCGCCGGGGCGCGGATGATCTGACGCGCGGCCGCCGTGCGAGCGCAGGCGCCGCCGCGAAGATAGAATCATTCCAAACACCGCCGGCGCGGCGGGATCGACGATCGGCAACTCACATCGCAACGGAGGCGATTATGCACGGCAGGGAACAGCGGCGCACGAACTTCGGGCAGCAGGCACGGCCCCGGCTTGAGCAGCGCCGGACCGCCCGAGCGGCTGCGGCCGCGTTGCCGATGATCGTCGGCTATGCGGCCGTGTTCTACGACGGGACGCCTGGCACTCAGTACCAGCTCTGGCCCGGGTGCGTGGAGCGGATCATGCCCGGCGCGTTCGCCGAGGCGATCGAGAGCGGTGACGTGGCCGGCCTGCGCAATCACAACGCCGAGAGCCTGCTCGGCCGGACTTCCGCGCCGACGCCGACGCTGCGGCTCAGCGAAGATCGGATCGGGCTGCGCTACGAGATCGACCCGCCGGACACTGTTTGCGGACGCGAGACGGTGACGCTCATTGAGCGCGGCGACCTGCAAGGCTCATCGTTCGCGTTCAAGATCATCGATGAGCGATGGAAAGAGGAGATGATCGGCGGGGTGACGATCCAGGTCCGCGAAGTGCTGAAGGTCGAACTGTTCGACGTCGGCCCGGTGACGTTCCCGGCTTATAAGTCGGCCAGCGCGGGCATCGGCTCGGCGGCTCCGCAGCGTGGCGCGGCCGGCGGGATCTGCCGCGATGCGATCCTGGCGCGGCTGCGAGTGCTTGAAATCACCGAGGCCGACAAGGGCCCGGCGCGGCCGGCGGCTCCTGGCGTGTCGCGTGATGCGATCCGCGCCCGGCTGCGGGTGCTGGCTATGCTGGAGGCGGCGTAGAAAACACGCGGGACGGCGCTCCGACGGGAGCGCCAAGCGGCTTCGGCCGGCACGTTGACACCCCTCGTCCGACGTGCTGGCCGCGGCCGGCCCGCACAGAGACGAGGGACACATGGCACGAGCATCGAAGACGGCGCGCCCCGGCGCATCGGGCCAACGCAAGCAGCGATCGGCTGTTCGAGTGCGTTCATCCAAGGCGGCGAAGCCGCTACGAACGAACGAGCAGGCGCCGACGTCCGAACTGGTCGCCGCTGCCACCGACAAGCCAGCGACGGGTTGGGAATACACCCCGCCGTTCGAAGGCCCCTACAACGAATTCGACATGATCGAGATGATCGTGCTCACCGTCGATGAGGCGCTCTATTTCCACCGGACGCATCGAATCATCGAGCGATTGCATCCCGATCTCATCAAGCAGAACATGCCTTACCTGCTGCGCGAGAATCTGGCGCACGTTCAGGCCGCGGTACACTGGTGCAACGTGTTCAGCGGCAGGCTCGCGCGTTCCGACGTGAACACAGCGCCGATACATTTCATCAGCAGCCAGTTGTCGGAAGGTGATCAGGGGCTCGACGCGCTCGAAAGTCATTGGCCCGTGCTCAAGGCAGAACTCCGCGCCCAGCTCGATCGCCTCGCTATGAGAGCCGCGAGCGCGGGAGTCGAGGGGTGGGTCGGTCCGCTCACACTCGAGACCATCGCTGGTTTACTGGGATGTGAGGCGCGATGGCGCACTGTAAAACCGCGCGTCGAGCTGCTCGGCGGCGAGATCGAGCGATCGGGAAACCGCCAGGCGTTCAGAGTCAAGTACATTGGGATGGTCCCAGACGCGCGCGATCGCTTCGAGAAATTAAAATAGTCGTGCGCGGTCTCGTGCAATCTGGAGCATTGTCGTGCGCTGACTGATCCGCCCGCTTGACGCATCGGCAGTTTGCTGCATTACGTCCGGGTATGGCGGAGACCTCTTTCCTCACGGCAGCGGAGCTGGAGCATCGCACTGGAATCTCAGCGCGATGGCTGCGCGCGGAGGCGCGCGCCGGTCGCCTGCCGAAGATTGAGCCGCGCCGGGGACAACTGCTCTTCCCTGCCGAGGCGGCGATAAAGGCACTCGAGGATCGTGCGCTGTCGAGCGTCAAGGGGACTGCCGATGCGCACTAAGCAACACAATGGGATCAGCAGCAGGCGGAAGAAGACCGCTCCGGGCGCGAGCGCGTCGAACCATGCGGCGATCGTCGTTCATTGCGAGCCGATTGCACTTCGCGCGGATGAGGCGGCCGCGGTGCTCGGGATCAGCCGGCGGACGTTGCACGTGCTGACGTGCGATCGCCAGAGCGGGATCCCATTCATAAGGCCGTCGCCGGGCATCCTCCTCTACCCCGTCGAAGCGCTGCGGAGGTGGATCAATGAGCAGGTGGAGCGGCCGAGATGAATCGTTGTCGCGGCGGTGCGGGAGATCGCCGCAGATGAGCAGCGCTACCGCCCCAAGGTTGCGGCCCGCGCCGAATCACGAGCACGCGCGGACCGGATTCTGCGAAACGCGGGGATTCGCTGCTGATCATCGACCGTTCCCCAGGACGGCGAGAGCGGGGTATGAGCACGGAGGCGATCTGGTGGATGGAACACCACAACAAGCAGGGCTGAGTGAGGCGAGGGTTGCCGGATGATCGCCGGCAGCGCCATCTCGTCGAACGGAGCGACCGGTTGTGCGTATGCGGAAGCGCGACTGGCGGAGATGCGCCGGCAACAGGGTATCTCCGATGGCACCAGCCCGAACGGGCGCGCGTCTAGTGAACACTTCGGACCCCGCTCTAGTGAACATGACGACGACAACGTGCCTGCGAACTCGGCGGCCGAGGCAGTCGGCGCCATGGACGACCCCGCCTCTAGTGAACATTCGTCCGCAGGTGTTCACTATGATTTCAAGGATCAAGAGGATAACGAGGCAAGGGATGGAAAGAGAAAGAACACCACCGCTGACGCGAATTCCGCCGAAACGGCGGCTTCGCGCCTGGCTGGTGGGGATGAGCGCGCTGGTGACCCGGGCCAGGACGAACCAAGGCAGGAGACGCGACCGGACACCAGTCAGCGGAAAGCGTACCTGGCCGTCCAGGCGGTTCTCGACCGCGGCCAACGTCCAACCGTGGATGTGTATGAAATGGCGCTCGCCGCGCTCGGCTGGATGCAGGAGAACGAGCCCAACCGGCCGGCATGGCAGACCGGTGTATTCGACTTCGAACGGTTCCTGAAAGCATCGCCTCGCTTCGATGGCATAGACGCGAAATCGGCGCTCAAGACGGTCGAGGATGTCTTCGACCACTGGGCAAAGGACCACAAGTTCAAGGGACGGAAGGCCGACCGAATCGCCCAGATATGGTTGCGCTTTTTCGACGCTGACGCCGACGACGCACGAGAGGAATTCATCGACGCATGGGAACGGATTCGCCTCGTGCCGGGCCGGACGCCACTGGAGCAGGCTCGCCGGCAAGCGCTGGAGCGTCCCATCGAATTTCGAGATGGCATGCTCACGTGCGACACCGAGGGCTACCGCGACTTCCTGAGTTTGGCGGGCTGGCTGCAGGTGGCCGTCGGCAGCGCTGAGATCCTGCTGCCGGTGGAGAAGATTGCGGTGCTGCTCGGATGCAAGCACATGAGCGTCAGCCGCTATCGCAGGTGGGCCATCAAGGATGGATTTCTTCGCGAGGTTGAGGCGTATCAGGTCAAGCAGCGGAAGGCGACGAAATTCCTCTTCGACGTGCGGCGCGTTCCGATGCTCTCTGATGTTGCCCATGCCGACGTGCTCGGGTGGGTAGCCGAGCACTTCGATGCGAGCGGAGGCGGCGCATGAACATCACTGCCGCAGATACCGGCACGACCTGGACCGCGCTTGCCGAGTCGGCGTTGAGCGAACTGCCCGAGCCGCTGCAGGATCACGAGCGGGGCCGCTGGTGCGCAGACCTGGCTCGGCTGTGGAGCCGCGGTCTGTCTGGTCGCGACAGCGCACGTGCGGCCTACGAATCGCTCGAGCAGCGCATCGCGGGGCATCGCCGGGCGAGCGAAGTGCCGGCGGCGGCGGGAGTCGAAGCATGAGCAACACGCCTCTGTTCAACACCGACTGGCCGGAGCGCTGCCCGAAGTGCAACGAGTTTTTCCCGACCATCATCGTCGGCGGCGTGGCCGGTTGCATCCGCTGTGATGATCCGTGCCCGACTGTCCATCCACCGCGGCCGCGGCGCACAGCCTCGCGCCCGGCCGCATTTTCAACCGACGCGCCGGAGCATGGCGCTGGCGACCGGGCCGTGCGCTCGGCCGGCGCCTGCTCCGGTGGCGCGGTTGCAGAGGGGATCGCATGATGCGCTGGGCCGTTCGACTCATCGCCCGCGTGCTCGGCTGGCCCGTGCCGCCGTGCTGTGCTGCGGCTGCACCAGAAATCGAATCCACCACGAGCGGGCCGGACAGGCGAAGCGGCGGAAGCCATGCCGCTTCCGCCGCCGGCCGGCCCGTTTCCAGAACCCCAACGCGCGGCCGCCCAGGCCGCGAACCGAAAGACAGGTGACGCATGGCAACTGTGGGATCTTTGCTGCTCGTGCTCCGCGCCGATACCGCGCCGTTCGGCCGGAATTTCAAGAGTGCCGCGGTGGACGTGGAGAAGTTTTCTTCGACGCTCACGAACAAGCTCGTCGGAACCGTGGCTGTGATCGGCGCTGTCGATTCGGCGACGCGCGCTGTGTCTGAGGCCCTGTCTGAAATGTATTTCAACGGGGCATCCGCATTCGACGGGCTCACGGCCGCCGGTCAGAAGTTTGTCGAGGGCCTGCAGCAGATCCCCATCGCCGGAGCGCTCGGCACCGCAGCCGCAACCGGCGTGGATTGGCTCATCGGCAAGGCGACGGGCGGCCCCGGCCCGATGCTCGCCGAACAACTCCGACTCTCGGCCCAGGCGAGCGCCGACGCCGAGCACGCCCGCAAACAGGCGGCAGGTCAGGCGGCCATCAATGACGCGAATCGCGACGCCGCGGCGATCATCCGTGACACGATGAGTGTGCAAGAGCGATTGAACGCGGCGATTCAGCGGGCCAACGAACTGAAGGCGGCGGCCCGGCTCACTACGGAAGAGCACGCCAGGGCCATCGAACACTACCGCGCAGCGCTGGCGGCGACGAAGGAGGAGGTGCTGCTGAGCGAAGCGCCGATCGTGAAAATGATCGAAGCACTCCAGATGCACCGCGATTCCGTCGGCAAGTCGGCGCGCGAACTGGACATCTGGAAGGCAACGCAATTCGGCGCTGGTGAGGCGGCGATCGCAGTGCTCAACCAGATCTACGACCAGATCGACGCCACCGAGGGCCTGGTCGCGGCTCAGCGCGGAGTTGAGGAGGTCTTCCGTTCGACGCGCACGCCTCTCGAGCAATACGCGGCGACGGTTGAGCATCTCAACGGGCTCATCGGCGCCGGTCTCGATCCCGAGACGTACCGCCGGGCTATCGATCAGGCCCGCTCGGCGTTCGAGTCGGCCGTTGGATCGCGCTCCTCTTTGCTTGTCGGGCTCGGCGCAAGCGCATCGCTCAGCCAGGGCATCCGCAACACCGACGGCTTTATCGGCCGCAACGTCATTGACCGCACTCAGGACCGTGTAGCTCAGAACACGCAAAAGCAACTCGATCTCACTCAGCGGGAAATCGAACGACTCGAGAGCATCGAGCGGACGATCCGCGGAAGCCTGACAGTCGAAGAAGTGGACTTCTAATCATGGCACCATTCACACGACGAAAGGGAACGACGATGGCAAGGCAACAGGCTGGCACTGCGGCGAAGTTTCGATACCCCGAAGAAGATCCGCGATTCGAGGCGTTGCAGGCCAAGCGCCGGACGCTGGCGGACCGCCTGGCCGAACTGGAGGCCGAACTCGAGGAAATCCCCAGCGGCATGAGCGATTCCAAACTCCGGGCCGAGGCGCTGCTGCAGGGCCGCGATCCCAATGTCGAAGAGGAGCGGGCGCAGCGCGCCAAGACGAGCATTACGCGCGACATCGCGGATCATCGCCTGGCGATTGAGATGATCGATCGCGAGGCGGATCAGTTGCGTGGTAGGTTGCAGGTTGAGTACCGTCGCGAACTGATGCCCGATCATGCGCGGGTGTCGCTGCCGGTCGCTGCGGCCTTGCGCGGGCTCGCCGATGCGCTCGAGGCTGAGCTGGCATTCCGCGATGAACTGGACCGGCACCGAATCTATCACGGCTCGCCGATGCTGGTGGGTACCGTTACTCATGCCGGCCGGCAGGGTAAGGAAGAGATCGACTTCATTCGTCAGCAGGCGGATGAGATCGAGGCGGCGCACAAGCCGCACGTGAGGGGCTGAGACTCTGACTGCCGGCAGTGTCCCGGCAGATGTTCCGACACAGCGGCCGCGGGGCCAGGAGATTATCATGGCAACGATCAAGGCGATCGACGATGAGCGGGCGAACAATGCCGCCGATGCACAGGGCATGCGCGCACGAGTGAAGGCGCGAATCGCACGGTGCAACGAGATGGAGCAGCGGGCCCGGGCGCTGCCCGAAGGATCGCAGCGACGGGAGGTGCTGCTCCGCGCTGCCGAGGTTGAACGGGAAGAGATCAAGGGCCAGGCACAGATTGTTGAGCGTGCTCTCGCGCGGCGTGAGTTGCATCTCGAGGCGGGCGGCGTGGACGTGCTCGGCCTGGGCCAGCGTGAGGCAAGGCATACCCCAGGTGGGGGGGCACCCCCCCGGGGGGTCGATTTTTAACCGGTTTCGGCTCAAAGACCGTGCGTGCCTCTGCGCACGTTTTTCCGCGAAATTGGCGAAACAAAAAAGGCGCCGCGACCAATGCGATTCGCATCGGGAAAAACAGAGTCAAACCCGCTCTCGGCTGCCCGTCAGGGGCGGGGGAAAACAGGCGCGCCGGCGCTTGTCGCGTCGGCCGGAGCCGGTCGCGCCGGCGGCTCGGAACCCAGACCCGGGCTGCCGGCCGGCCGCTTCGATTCCCGTCGCCAGCGGGCCGCTGAATCGGGCCGGACGATCCTGGGCGTAGGCGGTGCTCGTTGCGCCGCTGATCCACGCGGGGCGCGTCGGCTGGGTCACGGCGGCTGGGCCGTCGCGGCCTCCGTAACCAGCGGGTGGCAGCATGAGTGACCGCGCGAACAGCAGGCCAGCGGCGACGGCGGCCGACCGGCAACGCTCGCGCGAATGGCTCGCCGATGCCCTGGGCGTCAGTGGCGCGGCGCTGCTGTGCTGCGGGGCGTGGCAGATCTTCCGGCCGGCCGCGTTCATTCTCGCCGGAGTCACGATGATCATCGCGGGCATCGGCCTCGCGCGCTCAGGTGCACGAGCAACCACACGGCTAACACAGGCCGACGAATAAACAGGAGCATCATCATGGCAGGCGAAGCCATCGCAACTCTCAACGCAATCGTCCGCATGGACACCAGCGGCCTCGATGCCGGGGTTAACGAAGCGAAACGCAAACTACAAGGATTCGAGAAGGGTGTCTCGAAATCGACGTTCAGCGCGGAGAAACTCGGCTCGATCCTCAGCGCCCGATTCCTGAGCGCGGGCGCCGCGATCGGGCTCGCGACCGCCGCCGTCAGCACGCTCCGCGCCGAACTGGAGCGGCTCGCCACGGTCGAACTCGGCGATGTGGGCATCCTCAAGGAATCGCTCACGGAGCGGTTCACCTGGGCGGCGGGCGATCTGTTGAGTCGCTTGCGCGGCCTGCCGGGCTCGCCGGCGGCGATCCTGGGCAAGCAAGGCGCCCGCGGCCTCGACTGGCTGCAGCAGCAGTGGAATGACTTTTCGGGGCTGAGCGAGACGCGCGCTGCCGTCTCGCAGGATCAACTCAGTAAGGGCCTCGACGCCGCGCGAGCCCGCCGTCAGCAGCTCGACCTGATGCGCGCCCGGATCGCCGATGCGCGCACCGGCGGCAAGTCGGCCATCGCGCTCGAGCGGCGGATGAGCGGCGAAAAAGAACTGTTCGACCTGAAGCAGGAACTCTCCGCGATCGCCGATCTCAAAAAGCGCTACGACTCGCTCATGGATGGCATGAAGACGGGCGCCGACAAGTGGAGGGAGTCGCTGCAGCTGCTCCGCGAGGCGTTCGATAAGGGCATCATCCCATCGCTGAGGGAGTACGAGCGCATCGTCTCGCGCTTCAAGCAGAGCAGCGGCCGCGCCGTGGAAGTGAACCCGATGACAGCGCGCCGGGCCGGGCCGACGTTCGGCGGGGCCATCGCGCCCGAGACGCAGGCGGCGGTGCTGGAGATTCGCAACCTGCTCATGGGCATGGATGCGACGGGACGGCTGCGATGATGACTGCGCCCGCTCAGCCCGCCCAGCCTGGCCGGCGACCCGCCGATGACAGCGCGGCCCTGCTCGCCGAATACCAGGCCGTCTCGGCCGAGTGCCAGGCGGCGGCGAAAGAGGCGATCGGCCGCTTCGCGCACTTCGACGATCCGCCGGTGAGTCTCGTCCAGACGGCGATCGAGCTGCACGGCCGTTTCATCCAGATCGCGACCCGACTCGCACAGACCGCCGGCACCGACTACCGGCGCCACGCCTCGATCCATCGGCGCATCGCCGATCTCACCGACCTGATCGCCACGCTGGAAGCCCAGGTCAACGAGTGGAAGGCCTGGGCCGAGAGCCAGATCGCCGGCAGCCGGGAGCAGCCCCGATGAGCGCTGCAATCATCGATCGCGAGCACCTGCACGGCTGGGCGCAGCGGAGCGCGAGTGCGCTGCACTGCCATCGCACGGGCCGTCTCGTCTACGTGCAGCCGAGCGACATTCGGCCGGCCGTTCCATGCCCGCACTGCGGCGGCGAGCATCGCGCCGTTCGGAACCGCGCTTCCCCGCCCAGCGGCGATAGTGTTGACCTGTCCCGACCCCGAGAGAGTGAGACACGATGAGCAAGCGCCCGAGCCGTCGATCGAAGCCTGCCCCGCCCGATGCTGTGGCCCAACTCCGCGCGGCGATCGCCAGGGCCGAGGCGGGCGGAATGACCCGCTACGCCATTGCGAAAGCGGTTGGCGTAGATCATTCGCAGATCCGCCGGGTGGCCGAGGGCCTGACCGTGCCCCGGCTGGACACGGCCGAGCGCATCGCCGCGGCGATCGGCTGCCGCGTCTCGATCGAGCCGGCCGGGTGATTGACTACAGGTAAGAAAGCCGATACGGTCAAGTATGCCCGGCGGTGGAAACCGGGCGCATAAAAAACGCCGAGCGGAAGCATTGGACCGCGACCCGCCCGGCGCGACGAAGGCAGCCGATTCTATCGCCAGCGCGCTGCCCAGCCCCGCGGTCCGAGAGGCAGGTGCATGATGGCGGCGACAGCGACGGCGAAACAAGGCGCGATGGAACCCAAGGCCGGGGTCGATGTCGGCCCCGTCTGCATCGGCGCCGATGATGAACTCACGCATGAAGAGGTGCTCGGAGTTT
>CAUJHZ010000017.1 GCA_963205185.1 Planctomycetota bacterium
CGCCTGCTCGAGCAGACGCTCATGACTACGCTCGGGGACCGTGAGCGCCTGGCGCGCGCCGTCATCCAGGCCGCGGACGCCGCCCGGAATGGCCCGCGCGCCGCAGCTAGCGGAATTTCGCGATGATCTTGTCCGCGTAGCGCCGGATTGCCTCCCGTTTCACATCGAGCGGCGGCTGCTGCTGCAGGAGGGTACCCACTCCCATCTCGGCCATGATGCCGGGCACGCTCCACGGCGTGACCTGAAGATCGGTGACGCCGAGATCCTCGAGGCGGCGGATGTCGTCGACCGAGTCGGCATCCGGGCAGTGCAGCATGATGTCAAACGGTTCCTTGTCGCGCCCATACTCGCGGCGATAACCGTTCAACTCGGCGATTACGCCTGCTACATCCGCCTTGTTGTGGATGATGCTGACCCAGCCGTCGCCGAGGCGCGCGGCACGCCGCATGGCCGGCGGGGTTGTGCCGCCGACGTAGATGGGCAGTTTCTTCTTCGGTACCGGCGCCATGATGAGGCGATCGAAATCGAAGTGCTTGCCATGAAACTCTTGCATGCCGCCGCTCATCAGCAGGCGGACCACCTGGATAGCTTCGTCCTGGCGCGCGCCGCGCGTTTTCATGTCCACGTGGAGCCACTTGAACTCCTCGGGCATCCACGCGAGGCCCACGCCGAGCGTGACGCGATCGTCGGCGAGGGCCGCGACCGAGAAGAGACTCTTGGCTTCGAGCAGGGGCTGGCGGACGGCGAGCCGCAATACCGATGTCATGAAGCGGATGCGTTTCGTCGCGACTGCCATCGCGGTGATGGCGACCCACGGATCGAGGACCGGCATGTCGAGCGGCCAGAAGCGGCTCCCGTCCGGGGTGTAGGGGTAGGGGACGGAAGTTGTCTCCGGGAAGAACGGCGCATCAGCAACCTGGAGACAGTGCCATCCGGCCTCATCGGCGCAACGGGCGACGTCCTGCAGCTCGGCAGGCGGCACCATGAACATGTGGAATCCGAATCTCATGGTGCCGCCGGGAGGCTCAGAATTCGAACTTCAGGTCGGCGCCGAAGGTCCGGGGCTCGCCCCAAGTACCGGAGCTGGCCGTGACCCAGCCCTGGTAGGCGAGTGTCAGGTAGTCCTTGTCGGCAAGGTTCTTGCCCCACAGTGCGACCGACAGGTTGCCGCCGCCGATGCTGACCTCCGACAGTTCGAGACGTGCATCGAGCAGCGAGAAGGCCGGGGTCGTGGAGTAGCGCTCGACATCCGGAATGGTCAGGTTCAGCGGCGTGGAGGTGCGGTCCCGGCGACTGAAACTCACCATGCCCTTGAGGCTGCCGGGGAGCCCGAAGTCCGGGAAGCGGTAGTCGAGCGTGGCCGAGTAGTCGTTCTTGCCTACGATCAACTTGCGCAGGTTCGTGACGTCGACTCCTGTGTTGGGGTCGATCCACTTGCTGTAGCTGTGATCCAGCGTGGCGTAGTTCAGCGTCAACTGCAGGCCGGTGGTGATCGCAGCGGTCACGTCGAGTTCCGCGCCACGATAGGTGGAGCCTGCGACGTTCTGCGTCTGCCAGCCGCCGCTCGGGAGCGCCACGGACTTCTGCTCGTTCGAGAACTTGCTCTCGAAAATGGCGAGGTTGGTGCGCAGACGCCGGTCGAGGAACTCACCCTTCAGGCCGAGTTCGTAGGACTTGATGGTCTCGGGCTGGAAGCCCCGTGCGAACTGGGCGGCCGTCGCGGGTCCCGACACGGGGTCGAAACCGCCGCTCGTGTAACCCTCGACATACTTTGCGTAGCCCATGACCGCATCGTTCAAGTGATAGTTGAGCGACAGGAACGGGGTGGTCTTCGAGAAGGTGAGATCGCCCCTCGAACTCGCGAAGCCGACATCGGGCGCGGCGATCGGGAAGGAGAACGCCAGGATGCCCTGGCCCGGCGTGGTGGCGATCACGCCATAACCCGTGGTCCAGCCGAGGTTGTAGCCGTCGGCCTTGCGCTGATCTTCCGTGTAGCGCACGCCGGGGACCACCTCGAGCTTGCCGTTGAACATTTCAGGCCGCCAGATGAGCTGACCGAACACAGCCCACGAGTCGCTCTTTGACGAGTTCAGGCCCTTCTGGTCGACGGCAACGAAGTCGATGCCACTCATGACGCCGCTCGGGTAGATGAGGCCGACATTGGGCCCGGAGTGCTGGTTGCCATCCTCGCTCGCGTAGTACAGGCCCGCGGTGTAGCTCACGGTGTCGCCCACCTCGCCGAGGAATTGCAGTTCCTCCGAGAACGCCTTGTTCTTCATCGTCACGGGGTGACTCTGGCCGTCGAACGGTGTGCCAGGCACCAGCAGCGGATAGCTGTCCGAGCGTATGCCCGTGCCGCCTGCATCCGCGCCGTAGTTGTAGGCGTTGCGCGTGTCGATGGTCCGGTAGCCGGTGATCGAGCGGATCGTCAGCGCCGGATTGACCTCCCATTTGAGGTTGAGGGTGTGCATCTCGACCAGGTTGTCATTTTTCGGGATGCTGAAGGGCACGCTGAGGCGCTCGAGCTTCCGCGGCGAGCATCCGGCGATGAAGGCCGCGACGCGGGGATCGCCCGTGCCACCCAGGGCGACAATGGCGGGCGCCGGATACAGGCACTGCGCCGGCGTGTCGTAGCCCTTGGACTGGGAGCGGTCGTAGCCGTAGTCGACCGTGAGCCCGGTATCGTCCGGCATCCAGCGCAGGTCGAGCCGGATATCGTCTGCCTTGCGCTTGCCGAACTGGTAGCCGCCGGGCGCGGCATTGTCGATGCCTTCGTCGCTGCGCGTCGTGTACGCATAGGCGAGCTTCGCGGCGAAAGTGTCGCCAAAAGGTACATTGACGATGGTCTTCGTGATGAATTGCTCACGATCGGCGAAAGTGAGCTGCTGCTTGAACCCGAACTGGCCGAGCTCGGGCCGGCGCGTGTAGATGTTCAGCGCGCCACCCGTGGCATTGCGTCCGGACAGCACGCCCTGCGGGCCCTTCAGCACCTCGATGCGCTCGAGATCCGCCGCGGGGTTGTTGAGGCCGACGAGCTGCCCGACGAAGACGCCATCGATGTGCACGGCGATCGGCACGGGCGCACTGATGAAGGCCGTGTTCGTCGTGATGCCGCGAAAGGTCGGGAAGTAGAAGTCGGAACTGCCCGGATAGGGCGCGAGGTTCAGGCCGGGCACGGATCCGTCGTTGATTCCCGAGAGGCTCACGACATTGCGCTCGTCCAGCTTGGCGGCGTCGATCGCCTGCACCGAGATCGGCACGTCCTGGAGGTTTTCCGTGCGCTTCTGCGCCGTGATCATGACCTCCTCGAGCACCGGCGCGGCTGAGGCATCGCTGGATGCCGTTTGCGCCATCGCTGCGGGCACGAGCACGGCAGCCATTGCGCCAGCCAGGATGGAATTGCGGACAGGGTTGCTCATGGCGACGTTCCTTACCACTTGATGCTCAACTCGAGACCGT
>CAUJHZ010000018.1 GCA_963205185.1 Planctomycetota bacterium
CCCGCCTGTTACAATCCGCGCCCGGGTGCTGGGGGCGTGGGCGGGCGCACCACCCTCCCGACGCCGCTTACACACTTTAAAACCCGCGCCCGCGTGCTGCGGGCCACGACTCGTCTTCGACGAAGCGGCCAACATGGTTGAGTTTCAATCCGCGCCCGCGTGCAGCGGGCGACCCATCGTCGATGACGAGCAGGGCATCACCCGCCAGGTTTCAATCCGCGCCCGCGTGCAGCGGGCGACGTCGCACCGACGCTCATCATGGGCTTCTTCGCCACGTTTCAATCCGCGCCCGCGTGCAGCGGGCGACCAAGGCCGGTTGAGCAGATTTTCCGCAAATTGTGTTTCAATCCGCGCCCGCGTGCAGCGGGCGACGGCATTCCGCGGTCGCGATGTCCGTCCAGGCGTCGTTTCAATCCGCGCCCGCGTGCAGCGGGCGACGGCATCCCGGAGCGGTTGAGCAACACCCGGATCGAGTTTCAATCCGCGCCCGCGTGCAGCGGGCGACGACCAGCGACGACACGACCGCCGACCTGCGGGTCAAGTTTCAATCCGCGCCCGCGTGCAGCGGGCGACACCCCTCCGGCGTCTTGCCGAACAGGTAGTCGCGGTTTCAATCCGCGCCCGCGTGCAGCGGGCGACCGCGAAATGCCACAACCGCCAAAGGAGCCGAAATGTTTCAATCCGCGCCCGCGTGCAGCGGGCGACATCATCATGGCGGCCGTGCTGGGCATGAGGCGTGTTTCAATCCGCGCCCGCGTGCAGCGGGCGACGGGCGTTCAGCCCCGCCGCGTCGGTGAGCGATCTGTTTCAATCCGCGCCCGCGTGCAGCGGGCGACGAGGATTGAGTTTTGATCGGAGGACCGCCACTCACGTTTCAATCCGCGCCCGCGTGCAGCGGGCGACTGCCTCATGCATCCAATTGCGGGAGGTGGATTCGTTTCAATCCGCGCCCGCGTGCAGCGGGCGACGCCCCGATTATAAGTCCAGAATGCGGCTTGGGTAGTGGTGCGGGTTCCGCGACCCCTCGTGCTCCGGCCGCGACAAAGCGCCAGTCGCGACGCCACCCGCGGCTATTCACTTGTCAAAGAGCAGCTTGCGTGCTTCGCGAACCGGCCGGGCTGGAGCTGCGCGCTTGCCGTTCGCGGCGGCTCCTGGCTTGGGTCCGAGGACCTCTCAACGCCACTCCGCTTAGACGATCAGTGGTCCGTCGAGATCCTCGACCTCCTTGGCGCCGTGGTGTTCAATGCGGTTCTTTGCCCGATCATTTCGGCCGAGAAAATAGAAGCGGATCGAATCCTCTGCCGGTGCGATCAGATCCAACAGCCTCCGCTTGAGCTGGGCGAACTGCGCCGGGTCCACTTGGCACTCAAAGACCGAATTCTGTACCCTCTGGCCGTAGTCCAGGCACGCCCGGGCGACCCGATGGAGCCGACGGCGTCCTTCGGCCGTGCTCGTAGCAACATCATAGGTCACCAAAACGAGCACAGGGGGTCACTTCCAGATGAAAGGCGGGTATGCGTCGATGTCGCCGCGAAGGTGACGAGCCAGGAGTCTTGCTTGCAGATGTATGATCAGGCCCGCAGTCGTCTTCTCGCCAAGGAACGGATGCTCTATAGCTTCCTGCTTGCGCTTTTGATAGGCGGCTAGTACGACCCTGCGGGTCGGATCTCCCATTGTTACTCCTCCTGCCGGGGTGCGGGTAAAGCCTTCGGGGGAGATTTGACCGCGGTTGACGAGGCTGAGAGCAAGGCGGTCACACAAGAACGCCCGGAGTTCTTCAATGAGATCCAGCGCAAGGGACGGCCGACCCGGGCGGTCGCGATGCAGAAATCCGACTTGGCTGTCTAGCCCCGCGGCCTCGGCGGCGCTGCGGGCGTCGTGGGTGAGCAGCGTGTAAAAGAACGACAGCAGCGCGTTGACGGGGTCGCGCGGCGGTCGGCGGTTGCGGCCCTCAAACGTCCAGCCGGGTTTTGTGATCAGGTGCTGGAACGCGGCGAAATACACGGCAGCGGCCTCCCCCTCGATTCCGCGCAGTCGGTCAACGGCTGTTGTGACTGTCGCCTGTCGGATGCTGCCGGCCAGTTGAGTGCTGGCCCACTCCAGGTCCGTGCGGCCGGGTGCATCCGGTCGGTCGCGCAGCGCGCGCAACAGGACGGTGCGACTGTTGAGGAGTTTGGCTGTAACAATCGGCTGGACGATGGAAGCGCAGCCTTCGAGTTGGCCATCGGAGCGCGCGGAGCCGTTGGGATGTCCGGAGCCGCTGGAACCGTCGGAGGCGAGAACTCGGACAAGGTCATCCGCCCGTCGGTACTGCTCACGGCGGAGCAGAACGTTGCCGGAAGTGAAGCCTTGGACGCGAGCGAGGAGGCGCCCGTGCTCGGTGAGGAAGGTGATGGCGACCCCGGCCTCGGCGCAGCGTCCCATGAGTGCCGGACTCATGCCCACGCGGCCGAAGCAGCAGATGCCGCCGAGCATGTGCAGCGGGACGCGCAGTTTCGTTTCCCTTTCAATGGAGACCACGACGGCCTCACCGTCCTTGCGAAGGTAAGTCCCAGGCGTAGTGACGAAGAGAGTATTGAGGTGGTGCTTCATGCACTGCCCTCCGGTGACGGGAATGCCACAGCGAGTAGCCGCGCCGTCTCCTGCTCTATATATCGGCGAGCCGTGGCGCGGGACCTCATCGCATCGGGCAGGCAAAGGGCGAGCAGTGAACAGCGGTCGCACTTGCGTTCCCGGCGGGCAGTCGGGGTAACACCCGAGGCGATCATGGCGTGCAGGCGGGCGGCGGCGCCACGGGTCTTCTCGCGCAGCGAAGAGGTGAAGAGGACGTCAAGGCGGCGTCGAGTCTGGCCGTAGAAGATCGCTCCCTCGGGCAGGGGGTCGTCCAAGCCTAGCATCTCCTCCAGACAGATCGCCTGCGCGCACAACTGGACGAGATCGGCGTCGTGTCGCTTGGGGCGGCCTCGTTTGTATTCAACCGGCCGCACCGGCCCCTCGTTGGGGAACTCGACCACATCAGCTCGACCAATCAAGCCCAACTCGTGCGATACCAACTCCATCCCCCGCGCCATCCGGACACTCTTGCGATGGCCATCCGGACCATCATGGGCTTTGCGATGCAGATGGTTACCCTCCACAGTCAATCGGTTCTCAGCCCAGAGGCCCTCGACGTGGATCAGCGCGCACTGCCGTTCACAGAAGACCAGGTGCTGGAGGGCCGAGAGGGGGAGGAGGTTGGAGTTCCAAGCCACCGCGCTACTCCCAGTCGATCCAGCGCTCGACCGTCACTCCTTGTGGCAGATCCCTCTCGCCAAGGACGCGGAGACTGTAGTCGTAGAACGAGCGCGGTGGGCGGGCATCGGCCATCAACTCGCCGTTATGATGACCCGGCAACCGCTGCACGCCCTGCTTCGGCTCGCAAGTCACCCTCGCGAAGAGTCGATCGGCGCGAGCGCTACCAAGCTTGCTGTCGTGACGGAAAGCGATACAGGCAACCGGTCGCATGTTACCGCGGGCGGAGCTGCGGTCGTGCTCGAACATTTCTTCGAGCGCTCGCTTGAGGAGATCGAGGTCCTGCTCAGAGAAGCCGGTGCCGCGCTCACCATCGGCCAAGTTGGCGTTGACATAGCCGTGGACGCGGTAGAGGGCGTAGGGCACGGCGAATTTGCGGCCCATGGTGCGGTTACCACCATCCTGCTTCTCAGCCTCGCGTTCAGTTGTTACGGCGCAGCGGGTGACAGCCATCTCGGCGGAGATGATCGGGTGCAGTGACCGCGCGATTCCTAATTGGATCGGCCCACGCACCTGGCCGCAGTTGATGTCCGTCGTCATCACGGCACCGAAGGCGCGAATGTCGAAGAAGTTGCGGCACATGAACGAAGTCAGTTCGCGAGCCTTTTGCTCATCCTTGGGAAGGCGCTTCTTGTCTGCCACGGCGGCCTTCGGATCAATCTTCTGCCAAGCCAAGTCGTGCTGCTGATTCAGGATCGCTCGTTCTTTGACGTAGATGGCGTACGGCGGCTTGCCCTCGTTCAAGAGCCCCACGAAATTGCGGATCTTGCGTTTGAGGCACACGTCCGTCACAAGCCCCTGCCCCGTCTCCGGATCGATTCGCGGCAAATTACCTGCGTCGGGGTCGCCATTGGGGTTGCCATCGGTGATGTCGAAGAAGTAGACGAAGTCAACGCGATTCTGAACCGGAGTGTTTGCCGCCTTGGTCATGTCGGTCTCTCCTGTGTTTGGTGCCGTTGTCCATCATCAGCCGCCTGGCCGTCCTTCCGGCTAGTGAAGAAGTCCTGCCGCTGGTGGTAATAGCCGATGTGAAACACGCCTTGCCGTTCAAGCGCCAGATGGGCAGGGAATCGATCGATTCGGGAACAAATCTCCTGGACGAGCCGCTCGCGGACAACCTTCATTCCGCCTTCGAGCTTTTCGATATGGTGCTGATGGAGCCGGATAAGCCGCGGAAAGACGGTAGCCGGCGTCGCGGATGCAGTGCCAAAGTAGCCGTTCCTGACGGTCTTATTGAGTCCAGGCAGCGCCTCTTCCTGGGTCTTTTCGATGGCTGCAAAGAGCCGGCCCATCTGATACGCGGAGTCGGGATGGTCCTTGTTCAGTGACATGAGTATCTCCACATTTCTCCCGGCGAGCCGGGCGTTGCGAACGATGCACGCTTTGAGGGCGGCGGCTCGACGGTGGTTCATTTGCTGGTCGGCACGAACGCGGCGGACGATCCCCGCCAAGAGCACTTGCGGGTATGCGCTGCCCACCAATACGGCGCGGGCCAACTCCCCGGCCATCTGCGCGACCTGCCGCTCGCGGCTGGGGCCCGTGCCTTCGGGCATGGCTTCAGAGACCAGCCCCCGGATCATCAGTGGCGGCCGATCGTCCCTGGATCCGATCATCTCTAGGTCGGCGATGTGTTGCGCAAGTCGATCGACAAACTCGCCCACTGTGCCCACGAGCCAGAAACGGACGTTGAGCCGAGAAACGTTGGGCGACAGTCCAAGAACGTAGAACGCGGCCGACGGATCGCGCAAATCTTCAGTCAACCGACCTTGTCTCGCGGCTCTAAGAAATGCGCCGACTCGCTCGACTGTCGCGCGGTCCTCGGCAGATTCGTCGAGAATGTTGAGAAACCAATCCTCCGCTTCGGTCTTTCGATCGCTCCAGAATACGACCGTCGCGTCACCAATCCGTACGCGCCGCGCCGACTCCGCCAGTAGGCGATTCAGGGCCGTGGTATAACGGAACGCGTCTTGCACTCCGACGGGTGCGTTGTAGCTTTGGGTCTTGCCGTAGCTTTCGTATGCGTCGTCGTTGAAGCCAACGATCACCGCGCCGGAACTCTGCGAACCGGCGACGCCCTTGATCTTTGGCTCATGCAACCGAGCCAACGGCTCAATCTGCCCAGTAACAAGGCTCATGCCAACAAGTTCCGCCTCGCTTCCGCCGGCTGTCAGCTGCTTGCGCCAGTACTCCAGTACTGGCCGGCACTCATGCACATAAGATCGCGCGTTCCGTAATCGGAAAACACCGAAACCGGCACCAACCTGGGCCAGCGCCTCTATCCGCGCCGCATCCTCCGCTTTCCACTTCTCGAGGAACCGGCATACCGCTGCGAAAGCCGGATCATCGATCTCTCGCCTCAACGCCAGATGTTGATCGCGGAACGCTTCGAATGATTGACGCGTGCGTTCAGGCTTAGGGTCCTCGCGGCGGTACCCGAGCATGTACGCCGGGTTGTCCCAGAGAAAACACGGGTTGATTCCAGAACCCGATGCCTTCGATTGACCTGGCACGATCATTGATGTCGGCACGTCGCGTCCGCTATCCGTGCGCCGCAGATCCTGAATCGCGTGCAGCGAGCCGTCCGGCTCAATGACAACTCCGAAGGCGATTTTTTGACGACTGAAACCAAAAGGCGCAACGTCGGCATCTGGGTCCGCCTCCAGCCGCTGGTAGTAGTCGACCAGCGCGGGCAGCAGGCTGGTCTTCACACTGCTCATTGCCGCACCCCCTCCCCGTCGACCGGCGGCACGTCGATCACGCCATTGCGCATGATCGCACGGAAGAACCGGGGGTTCATGCCATCGGCGAAATCGATGTCGTGAAGCATGTAGCCCAAGTCGCGGGCACCCGTTCCGGACAACGCGCTCGGCGGCGGCTCGTCCACCCACTCGAATTGACACTCGCACTCCCTTGTGCCCAGATACGGTCGGTGGAAGCACTGGCCCTTCTTTGCCCGCCGCTCAAACATCGCCAAGTGCTTACCTGGCTCTTCGCCCGGTTCAAGCAGGTCGAAGCGGGCCTCAATGAGGTAGGCAACGTCACGCAGCATGGTCGCCGCGCGCTGCTGGCGGTCGTCCTCGACGTACAGTCCGAGGTCACCCCGTCCGGCCTTCATCGCCTTTGTGACGCTGCCTGCGGGTACCTTACTGGCCACTTCGTTCCGCCGGATCGACGTGAAGCGGATCGGCCGGAGCACGTGCAGTCGAGTGACTTGCCAGCGCATCTGCGGTTTCCAATAGATTGCCTCAAGGATCCCGCGCGCTGCCGAAGGGGTGATGACGTCATAGCTTACCCGTTCCACCTTCATCTCCGGACGCGTGAAACATGCCAACTCGCCCCAGACGTGCAGCAGGATACTCATGGCAGAACCTCGCAGAAGCTTTCCTGTCGAGTCATTGGATCAGTCCCTCTGCGTCGAGTCCGACCGCTTCCGGATTGAGACCGAGGCGGGCGTCGTATGCATCGTCATTGCCGAGGTAGTAGCGGCCGTGGCGCTCCAGAATGACGCGATTGTCCATGAGTGCTCGAAAGGCCGAGTCGAAGACCCCGACGACGTAGCGCTGCGCCCGACGGTCCCAGCCTCGGAGCCGCTTCGAATCCGGCGGATCGGACATCCCTTCCAGTTCTCGTCGCAGCTCGCGCCCATGTTGCCCCCAAGGCACAAGTACCGGCGTTTGGGTGTCCTCGATCAACCGATACCGCTCGGCGGCAGCCCGGAATTGACACTCAAGTCCTTTCGCCGCAAAGCATTCCATGACGCTGGGCCGCCCTTCGCCGCGGCCGCGATCCCAGCCGGAGCCATCATCGCCGCCTTGCTGCCAGTACTGCAGTCGAAAGAATTCCTCTATGGCCCCGGGCGAGAGCAAATCAGCCGCTTGGTCCTGAATCACCTCGCGCGCCAGCGCCGCCGCCCGCTTGATGAAGGGCGGCGGGCGGTGGTCGCGATCGTCGTAGTCGAAGACGATGACCTGGCCCGTCTCGCGCCTTCCTTCGCGGTTGCACCGCCCTGCCGCCTGGGCGATCGAGTCCAGCCCTGCTGCGGCGCGGTAGACGGTCGGGAAATCCACGTCCACACCGGCCTCGATCACCTGAGTCGAGATCACGCGGCACGGCTCCGGCCCCTCCGCATCAAGCCGGCGACGAATCTCGGCCACGACCTCGGCTCGGTGGGCCGGGCACAGGTCGGCGCTTAGGTGGAGGCATTCGTTCTCGCGCCCGGCACTTCGCGAGGTCAGGCGCTTGAAGAGGTCGGCCGCATGGCGCCGCGAATTGACAATGCACAACACCTGCGTTTCGCCCGAGAGCCGTGTCGCAATTTCATCATCGTCCAGCAGCCCGGCAACCTCGACGCATGTGCGCCGCAGCGCTTCATGAAGCGAGATAGAATCCTCGACTATCGGCCGAACGTCGGTGAGGCCGATTGGAAATCCTTTTCTTGCTTCGATTGCCGGTTGCGTGGCGGTGCAGAGCACGATCGTGCTACCGTAGTTGCGAGACAATTCCTCGAGCGCCGCCAGTGTCGGGGCCAGCAGTTCAGGGGGCAGCGTCTGCGCTTCGTCAAGGATGATTACGCTCTTGGCCAAGCGGTGCAGCTTTCGACAGCGCGATGCTCGCGCTGCGAACATCGATTCGAAGAACTGTACGTTGGTGGTGACGATCAACGTTGCGTCCCAATTCTCGGCTGCCAACCTTGAGCGCTCGGTCTCGCGCGCCGGGTCGGCGGGGTCGATATTGCTGTGATGCTCCAGCACTGCACCGTCTAAATCGCCCATCGCAGTACGGAATATGCTCGCCGTCTGCTCCACGATGCTCGTGAAAGGAATGGCGTAGACCACGCGCCTAAGGCCGTGGGCCCTCGCATGCGACAACCCAAAGGCCAAAGACGAAAGCGTCTTTCCGCCGCCAGTGGGAACGTTTAGTGAGAAGAGCCCGGGCCGGAGTTCGGCGCGTTGGCGGCAGGTTTCCAACACTTCGCGACGGCAACGATTGACCAGCGTCTCGCCGCTCGACTGATTCAGGTGAGCGAGATAGTCATCCAACCGGCAAAGCAGATTGGCGGGCGTGGACGAATTCTTGGGCCGCTGGGCCCGCCGGCCTGGCTGCATGAAGGACTCAGTGGCGAGGTAATCGGCGTCCACCAAACTCGAAAACACCATTCGAACGAAGAAGGCGATTTGAAATGCCAGCGCGCGAGCTTGGTGTCGCCAATGGAATGCAGGCAGCTGCGGAGCAGTCTGATTCAACACAGCTCTTGGCACTGAACCCGTGGGATCAATGCGCTTGGCTAATCGCTGGCGCAGCCCCGCTGGACCCGGCTCCCAATCGGGCAGGCCAGCATGGTGGCCCGCAATGCAGTATGCGAGCAAACGCCCGATGTTCCCGAACTGTTCGACGGCGCACCTTGCACCGGCCGTAGAGTGATCGACCGAACCGCGGAATTCAGCGCCGTGTACATCAGCTCGATCGGCACTGCACTTCAGGTACTCCTGAAACGCCTCTGAGTACTTTCCGAGATCATGCCACCAGCCAAGCACGCGGCCCCAATCAGCCGCTCCGAACGCGTCAGCGAAATCCGCAGCACCCGCAACGCCCAAGGACACATCGCCTTCGGCGACCATCCGCAAGTGCTCCTCCAGCGGCTCCCATGCATCGATGGGACCGTTTGTGGAGTGTGCATACCTGACTCCAACAGCCTCTCCAGTTTCGGATGTCGTTCCGTCGACAATCATCACGCACTCTGGGTAATGTGACGTACTGAGGGCGATCCAAATCAGAGTCCTTGGCGCCGAGCAGTATAGCACCGTCGTCACTGGATCCATGGGTCACCGTTTCAGCGGTATGCTTGAAGCTGCATGGTGATTGGGCCTCATATGAGCCGTGGCAGCAGGCGAACGATTGTGAGGTTCGCACCTTTGGCGAGAATCTTGTCTGCTCCGCAAGTCCCTTTCGGACTGCTGATCGAGAGCGATTTCTAGTGATCGAGCTTGGCGATCGCCGCATGGGCGCTAAAGATGTGGAGCGTCGACTCAAGGCGCCATCGCCGAACAAGTGGCACAGGCCCCGCCCGACGGGTGACTTGTGGTGAAACGTGCGGACGTCGGCACTCCGCCAGCGAGCCTGAACAGCGGTCGTCGCAAGCGTTCTACACGGTACAGGTCATAGTAGACGCTCACGATCGTGTAGCCATTCGCCTGCCGCAACGCGTGCAGTCTCGCTGACGCTCCTCCCTCGCATCAGCCCGATCCACCGCGGCCACATCTTCCTGCCGGTGCGGCGCAATCTGCGGCCCGGACACTTCGAGCGACGCTAACCCGGCGCCGCCATCAAACCCACTGCAATCTGTATCGCATGCCATCGTCAGCGTTGCCGTGCCGCCGGTCGCGGCCGGGTGCATCGCGGTGCCGGAACCGCCGCACAGGCACGCCGTGCTGCTCAGACCGTTGGGGATGACCAGCGGCCAGGTCGAGTAGTTGGCGCACTGACGCGCGTCGAAGTTGGCCACGCCAAAGAAGATGGGTATCGGGATGGTGCCGGCGGGCGAAGCGGTGACCCAGAGGACGAAGCGGCGCGTGGTGCCGACGACCTGGTAATCGAGCACGGCGCTGGTGATGAGCACGCTGAACGTGTTGCTCGTGCCGGTGCAGTTGGCATTGACGTACTGCGTGGCGTCGATGCCGGTGTCGGGCAGCACCACGCACATGTGCCACTGGCGACAGACCGTGCCGGGCACGATCTCGGAGCACGGCAGGTCGGGGTCGCGGATGGGCGTGTGGGCGCCGTCGTTCCAGTTGAATGGCAGCACCAGGTCAGGCATCGCGGCAGCGAGGTACTTGTACGAAGCCCACGTGCCCGGAGCGGCCACGCAGTCGTTGCCACGGAACGTGCGGCAGTTGGTCACAAACGTCAGGCCGCTGAGCGTCACGGTCAGACAGGCCTTGCCGCTGGCGTTGTGGCAACGGGCGGTGGGCAGTGCGTGTTTGATCCCATCGCCGCACACCCAGCATTCGCAGCAGAGGCAGTGCGGGCAGTCGATCCCCTCCTTGCAGCAGCAGCACCTTGTGCTCGTCGCCGGCAGGCCGATCGGGCCGAGCAGGAGCGTGTTGCCGGATGGGCCGAGGATGAGGGGCATGGTTCGACTCCCTTCGGTCGCTCACCACAAGTGAGTTCGACTCCCTTCGATCGCGCACCACGAGTCAGGGGCAACTCTCCAGGTTCACGTCGCTGGTCTGGTCCGTGGTCGGCGTGGCGCCGACTCCGATGACCACCCCGGCCACGTTGCGCGAGAGGGTGATGATCGATCGCTGGGTGGTGATGCGCAGCACGTTGCCGACGATCGCGTGGGTGACGCCGGTGACGAGCGTGAGCTGCACGGTGCTGTTGACGGTGGTGTCGATCTTGAGACAGCCGCTGGCGTCGAAGGCCAGTCCGCTCGCGCTGGCGAGGCAGACGGCCGCGCCACCGGCGGGCAGACGGACGATCGCCTGGCGCACCGGAACCAGTGACGATTCCACCCAGAGGATCTGAGCCGCGCCGCTGTCGCCGCTGTTGAGGTAGCCGGTCTGGCCTGCTGCGACATCGGCGAACTCGTCATCGGGTTGGAGCAGGCCGACTTTGACCGGCACGACGCCGCCCATTGCGGCGCGGACGATGGCGCCGGGCGCGGCGGTTTCGAGGAGGATGGCGAACTTGCCGGCGTGCTCGGCCGCGGGCACAACTCCATTGAACGCGACGCGTTCAAGTTCGAGAGCGTCCGTGGGGGCGATGATCGGATCAGTAATGGCCAGCACGCCGAAGCGGTTCACGGTCGAGGCGGTCGAGTTGAGCACGAAGATCACGTCGTTGTCCCGCCGCAGGCGCTGGGGCTCGCGGGATTCCTTATGCTGGCGCTGGCGCAGATCGACGGCCGCGTCGATGAAAGCGTTGTAGGCCCCTGCGGGGATCTTGAGCGGATCGCCGGATTTCACCTTGCGCAGGGAATCGCCGCTCATGTTCCGATCCCCAGCCCTGTGAAGTCGCTGCTGTCATACACCCGCTCGACGTACACCGCCACGGGCCGCTTCACCAGCGCGCCGGCGGTCGCGTCTTCGGCCTCGGCGTACCGCACCCAGAGGTACTCCCAGCCCTTTTTGTCGATGCCAGTGATGTCGCCGATGGCCAGCCCAGTGCGGTTCGGCCGCGAGGCGAAGCGGAACGTCAGTTCCCAGTCGCCCTGGCCGCGTTTGGAGCCGCTCACGCCCAGGAACAGGCACTCGCCCGCGTTGAAGCCCTTGAACGGGGCATCGTTCACCCGGCCGGTGAGGGCGAAGAGCGTACCTTTATAGGCAGGCGTGACCGAACTGTCGTCGAGGTAGTGCGTCTCAGTGAACTGGTACACCGGCACCACGATGTCCACGCCCTCGACACTGTCGGCGGTGACGCCAATCGCCCCCTTGAAGTCGGGCGCGGTCTTTCCCGGCGGCGCGTACGAAGCGATCGTGGCCGACGACTGGGTGATGTGCTCGCTGCCGCCGCCGGTCTCGAAGGTGAAGGTGCTCTCGCCGGTGTCGGGCGGGTCAGTCGATGAATCGACCTGGTAGATGACCGTTCCGTCGTAGAGATCGGGCCCGGCCTCCTCGACACGGACCTGGTAGAGCGGCAGGCCGCCGTAGAACGAGGGCACCTCAGCTTCGAGCGCGGCGAGCGCCTCGAGATCATCGTTCGTGCCGCGCACCCAATACAAGCGCTCGGTCGATGGGCTCCGGCCGCTGCTGGTCGTTCGACTGATCCCGCGTTCCTGAACTTCCGTGCTCATCCGAAGGCCAGTCCCTTCGTAGATGCCTCGACGAGGCGCTTGGTGTGGCGGGCCGTCTGCTCCGTGGCGCGCGCCGTGCGTTCGGCGCTGTCATCGCCGGCGGCGAGGCCGCGCACGGCTTCGGCGCTGAAGGTCCCTCGCACTTCGATGCCTCGCGCGAACGCGTCTCCCAGGCCAGCGAGTTGATCCTCGAGCGCCGCAACGAGCTGTCCCGGCGATCGCGGTCCGCCGGACTCGTCGGCCTGCGATTCCTCGCGGCTGCGCCTGGCCTGGGCGATCGCTTCCTCGAGCCGGCGCCGGGCTTCTTCAAGTTGCCGTCGGGTTTCGGCGAGGCGGGTGTCGGCACCGGAACGGAGCGATTCCTGCGCTTCCTCGAACTGCCGGCCGATCTCGGCGAGCGTCGCCTCGTTGGTTTCCGCGGCAGTGCGGCGCTGCTCCTGCCGCCTGCGCTCACGCTCGTCAAGCTGCTGCTGCGCCTTGCTCTCCAGTTCGGAGAGTCTTGACTCGAGCTGCTCGTCGACGTGCTGCTTGGCGGCATCGACGTCAAGAGATGAATCGAACAGCCCTTGGATCTCGAGCATCCGCTTGGCCACAAACGACGTCGCAGATTCCCAGATCTTCTGGAATCCCGTCGAGAACTTCGTCCAGGTCCTCGACAAGAACGATGTCGTATCGATCCACGCGATCTCGAGGGCGTGGAATCCCGTTTGCGCTGCGGCCAGTGCCCCGAACCACATCTTCTGAGCGGTGGTGATGAAGAAGTTCCGCGCCGTGAGCCACGCGGTGTTGAGCGCCGCCACACCCTGCTGCCAGACCAGTTTGAGTAAGAGCCAGAGGATGCGAGCCGCCAGCGCCACATCGCCGGCGGCGAGCGCGTCGGAGATGCCCTGCATGACTCGTGTGACACCGGCTCGCAGCTGCGCGAACTGCTTGCCGAGCCAACCGATCGCATCGCCGGCGGCGCCGCTGGACACCAGCACCGCGACACCCAATGCGGTCGCAGCGGTGATCACGAGCCCGATGGGCGAAAGAATGGCGCCCGCGGCGGCGCCGGTGGCGAGCAACGCCGCCTTGGCGGTGAGCAGGATGGTTCCAAGTCCGCCCAGCACAAACGCCGCCGCCTGCGCCGCGACTCCGACCGCGACCAATGTCACGCCGAGTGCGCCCACCAGCAGTATCGAGGTCGCGGCAATGACGACGACGGAGCGGTTCTCACGCACCCACTGCGCCATCGCCGTGGTGGCGCGCGTGATGAAGTGAGTCGCCACCCGCAACGGCCCCACGAGTGACTCGCCGACGGCGATTCCCAGTCCTTCGAGGCCACTCTTGAGGATGATCGCCTGTCCCTTGAGCGTGTTGAGCTGCACGCCGGCGATGCGCGACGCCGTGCCGCCGGCGTCGGCGAGTGCACGCGTGTACTCCCGGAGCTTGTCTGCTCCCTGCGAGAGCAGTTCCGCCACGCCCGCCGCCTGGCGCGCCTGGAAGATGCGGCCCAGGATTTCCAGGCGCTTGCCTGAGCCCATGCCTTCCATCGCTCGGTTCAGATCATCGATGATGGCCGCCAGCGGCCGCACGTTGCCCTGCGCGTCGAGCACATTCACGCCGAGTTCATTGAGTGTGTCGGCCGCTTCCTTGCTGGGGCTGGTCAGCGCGAGAATCGCGCCGCGCAGAGTCGTGCCCGCCATCTCGCCCTGGATGCCGGCGTTGGAGAGCAGTTGAATGGCCGCGACGATCTCTTCGAAGGCGATGCCGGCGCTCTTGGCGATGGGGCCGACGAACTTCATGGCGTCGCCCAGTTGACGCAAATCGGTATTGGCCGTGGTCATGGCCTTGGTGAGCACATCCACCGCATCACCGAGGCGGCCAGCTTCGATCCCCATGCCCGCCATGATCTTGGCGGCGATGTCCGCAGCCTGGGCGATCTCGAGTTGACCGGCGGCGGCGAGATTGAGCGTTGGACCGATGGACTTGAGGATCTGGTCGACGCTGAAGCCGGCGAGAGCGAAGAAGCCCATTGCATCCGCCGCCTGGCTCGCGGAGAAGACCGTCGTCTCGCCGAGACGCTTGGCCTCGTCTGAGAGGCGCTCGAAGTCCTTCTCACTGGCGCTGGTGAGCGCCCGCACTCGCGCCATGCTCTGCTCAAAGCTGGCGAAGACCGGCGCGCTGATCGCCAGAGGCGCCGCGGCGATGGCCGCGGCCGCAACGAGGCGCTGTCCGATGGAACGGACGCCGCTGCCGAACGCCCGGAGGCGGCGCTGGGCCGCCTTCAGCCCGGCCGTGAGTCTATCGCTCACGCCCAGTTCAACGAACGCCCGTCCCGCCCGGATGCCTCGCGTGTCGGCCATAAGTGAGCCTCCTCAGCCCGAGGAGCGCACGCTGTTGCGCCACACTACGGGCAGATTCGACTTCTCCTTCTCCAGCGCCGGCTTCATGTACGGGCGCGCCGCGATGCGCACGACCCGTTTGCCTCGCCGTCGTCCCCGCCGTCTCGACTCGACTGATGTGCGACCGCCGAACTCAAGGACACCAGGCGCTGTGGACCGCCGGAATCCCACGGGTCCGACCACGACCGAGTCGCGCTGCCGGTCGTATCCGAACAAGATGAAACGGCGCAGCAGTCCGGTGTGACTCGAAGGCGGCTGACCCGGCCGGCTCGATCGCTTGCGTTTTCGGATCGAGCTGCGGGCCCGCTGGCGGATAAACGCGCCGGCCCTTGACAGCGCCTGCCGCCTGCTCCGATCGACCGCCCGCTGCACCCGCGGGCGGTCGAAGAACATCCGCTTGAGGCGCAGGTCGATCACGTGGAAACTGCGTCCCCGCCGAGGGTCTTGCCCTCCTTGAGACCCTTGTTGAAGGAGGCTTCCTTCTCCTTGCGCAGACGACCCGAACCGATGAACAGGCCCACAATTCCTGTCAGCGCCGGCAATGCGGGGCCGACGATCGGTACGCCGGCCAGGGTCGGACCGACCGAGTCGAGCGCCGAGAGCGTGAGCTGGCTGAGCATGCCCCGGATCTCACCGGCTCGTTCGATCGATGCCTTCCACTGTGAGCCTGTGCGCTGGGTGTTCTCGAACCACGCCCGGTACTCGGCCTCGGCCTCGTTGAGCGTGATGCGCGACGCCAGGCCGGTCGTCTGCTGGATGGTGTTGGGCGTCCTGACCTTGACGACGTCGCCAAGGTCAAAGCCCGCGCAGGCGGCGAGCACGAGTGAGAGCATGACGGCCGCGAAGACATAGATGACGGAACTGCGATTCATGGGATCCCCTCTGGAACACGGTTGTCGATGAACACTTGCTTGAGCACACGCACATCCGCCTTGACCGAAGGCGCCGAGCGTGCGAACGGATCGAAGTCACTGGGCCGCAATGGCCGGCCCTTTCTGCGGTCGCGGTGCGTATTGGCGATGAGCGCCATCACGGCGCTGGTGCGCGCCCACTGCTCACGGCGCTTGGCCTCGGCCATGAGGAGCAGCTCTCTGAGGGTCAGGGAGCCCGGGTCGATTCCGACGATGCCGGCGCACTGCCAGATGATGCGGTGGCACTGGCGAGCGCCTGGTCCACCATTCGATCGAGCTGACCGCTTTGCAGGCGCTGCTCGATGAGATCCCGCGCCCGGTCCATCACGCGGTTGGTCGCTTCCAGCACCCGCCCGAGGTTCTTGCGGTCCCTCGGGCTCGGGCAGAAAGACACCAGTTCCTCCAGCAGCGCCGCCGTGGCGTGCTCGATGGCGTCGCCCGCCATGGCGCGGCCGAACTCCTCGTCGCTCACCGAGCGCTCATCCGCCTGCCGCTTGCACGCCGCGTAAACGACGTCGCACAGAAGGATGGGGTCGCGAATCAGACGCTCGATGAGTTTGCCCTCAACGATCTCGAGGAGATCGACCTGGGCGAGGTCGCGGACGCGCTTGATGGCCGCGACGTTGATCTCGACGTTCCAGGAGCGTTTGGCGTTGTCAGTGAATGTCTTCATGCGCGCAGTGGGTCCGAGGAGTGTCAGTGAGATGAACTCGGGTTCAGTTACGGCGTCGAGTCGTAGAGCACACCCAGATCGAGCATCGCTGCCGCGACAGAGCCGGATTGCGAGGCCCTGATTGAGTCGACGACGGTGGAGACGAGCGGATTCGGAGCGGTCGACCCGTTGAGCCAGAACCACGCCTCGCGCGCCGGGAGATCGACGGAAAGTTCTGTCGCGCCGCCCTCCTGGAAGCTCAGGTGCCCGTGCGCCGTGCACAGAGCGCCGACGGCCACGAGATTGGCGCCGTCGAAGTCGGTCGCGATGGCGACCTGCCTGGCGGCGGTGATCGCGGTGCTCACCGCGGGCAGAATGTCCCCGGCGCCGCCTGAGAACGTGACGTCATCGGCGACCACGTTGTCGACATCGACGTCGTAGCGGCGTCCGCCGTCCCAGTAGATGTCGATCGTGTCGCCAATTTGAAGTGTCGTGCCGGCGATGGTGAGTACGCCCGTGGTGTCGGTGGTGCGCGTCGAGAGATCGCCCGCTTCCGCGGCCGGCAGTGTAATCGGTCCGTGACGAATCGCGCCGTCGGCCGAGCGCGAAAGGCTCGAATTGAGAGGCGCTCCGGCGATCTCGCCCGAGATGGTCAGTCTGCTATCCATGCGTGTACTGCTCCGATGGTTTCGCGCATCATGTCAGTCGTATCAGGGCGTGAGCCAGCTCGGCGGCGTCGCCGAGTAGGTCACCTTGGCGGTGACCGAGACGGTGATCGCCTCTTCGAGCGCCTCGCTGCGCGAGAAGGCGGTGATCATGAAATCCGCCTGCAGACCCTCGCCGCTGTCGCCGTCGAGGATCTGCAGGCCCAGGACGGCGTTGTTCAGATAGGCGTCCCGTACCGCGGCGAAGCCGGCGTCACCGGTATCCCACACCATCTCGAACTCGACGCTGGCGTCCTTGAGCGTGGCGACGATGGCCCGCCACCCGTTATTGGCGCGGGTCGTGACGTCCGCTTCGCCTGCTTCGAGAGAAAGGGTGACGTCCTTGGTGTTGGTCAATTCCGTCCAGGCGCCTCCGCCCGCCTGGCCGCCGACCTTGAAGTTCAGCGTCGCTTCCATGCCCAGCCGAATGGCCATCGCTTGCTCCTGCTCCGCCTCCGTGCGGAAAGACTAATCCGTGCTCCGTCGTCAATGGCGCGCTCAGCGTTTCACGCGGTAGGTCACCGTCAGGACACTCGTGAGCTGGCGATTCTGATCGAGATGCTCGGCCGCCACCACGGGATCGTGCTCGATGGACAGCCAGGCGGCGCTGGGGTACTGCTCAAGGCGCTTGAGACGCAGGTGATCCGCGATCTCCTCGACGAGGTCGAGCAGATCATCGACCTCGGCGTCGTCGGCGACCTTCTTCTGGACCCCCACGTCGATCGCGCAGTCGAAGAACGAGTTGCCGCGGCTTGCCGTTGCGATCGCCTGCGATTTGGGCACCACGCTCACGCGCAGTGTCGCCAGTTCCGCCAGGTTAAACGAAGGCTGGTGCAGGCGCTCAGCGGTGAAGGGCATGGAGAACGAGGCGCCGTTGAGCGACTGCTTGACGGCGTCGGCCAGGGCGGTCAATGTGCTCACGGATGCTCCCTCCCATTGAGCCGGCCCTCGAGATAGGACACCCGCCGCTCGACCGACTGGTACTCGGTTCGCAACGAACGCGCCTCGACGATGAGTTCATCGAGTCGGCGCTCGAGGTGATCGAGCTTGGTCGTGACCACGCCCCACTGGACGGTGAAAGCCGAGAGGGCGATCACCGCGGTGAGCACCACGCCCGCCCACCGCGACCAGACACTGCCGTTCCTGATCGTTGCGTCGGCCATCAGGCGATCTCCGTGGCGATGTGCTTGGTGTGGATGCGCAGAGCCTTGCGATAGGGATCGCTGTAGCGGAACGGCGGTTCGTTGCCGGGCGCACTGACCTCACAGACGAAGACGTTCCCGGCCTCCGTGTCGCGGATGAGATCGCCCGCTCTGGGCAGCACGATCTGTCCGTCGAGCACGAGGTCACCGGTGCGGACGAGGAAGTCGCGCGACTCGACCTTCTGCACGATGCCGTATTCATCCGTCTGCTCGAAACTCGTCTGCCCCAGTGTGGCCTGGAGTTGAACAGACGAATTGCCGCGGTGGTACGTGATCGTTCGTGTCATGTGCTCGTGCCGCTTGCGGTCCAGGAAACTCATGCCCTGCTCAAGAAGATCAGCCAACGTCTACTCCTGGCGAATCGCCGCCATTAGCTTTACGCGGCGGGTCGATATCTGATCACCAGCACGAACGCGGGCATGTCCGAGGTCGTGCCGCCTTGCGTCACGTCCAGCGTGACGTGCTCATCGCCGACGAGAGCTTTGTGCGTGGCGCTGAGCGCTCCCAGATCGCCAAAGTCGCTCGAGGGCGGTTGATTGGCGGTGTCGAAGGTCTTGGTGACGATGGTGTTGCCCGCGTCGTCCTTGAGGGCGATGACGACGGTGTTGGCGTCATCCACACCGGCGGGCGCACCCTGCGTGAGAATGCCCGCCGAGACGAGTTCAGCGCCGCCCGGATGGGCGAAGACCGGGCGCGCTGCGACATCACCCGCGGCGGCGAGATCCTCAACGGCGACGAGAGCGATCTGGTCCGCGGGCACCCGGTTGCGCACCACGAGAACCCGCACCGTCTTATCGCCTGCCAGGGCCGCCTTGACCACCCGGCCGAGGAAGGTGCTGCCCGCAGCCGTGGCCGTCGCCGCGCCCGATCCCACCGTTCCGCCGACGGGGTCGCCGTCAGCATCCCAGAAGACATCATCGCCGAAGCTCAGCGCCTCGTTGGCCTTGGCGATGTCGAACACACCCTCGGTCGCGAGGGAGCCGGCGGTGTTGGCGGGAATGTCGCGCTTGGCGATGCCGACGAGAGCGCCGTTGATCACCACATCGCCGGCGCTCACGGCGCTGCCGGGGGTGTAGTCGATAGAACTGCCTTCCTGAATGAATACGGCCTGCACGTTCTGGTCCTTTCAGTGGGGAGAGAGGGTCACCGGCGACGGGCGCCGACGATCATGCCTCACCCTTGAGCTTCACACCGCCGCGCGGCTCCTGCTTGGCCACGCCGAAGTCGTGGTAGCCGCGCATCTGGATACCCAGCGTGTTGAAGTCCGCATCCGCGCTCTCCACGGTGGGCATCTGCTGGCCGTTGAGGAACGCGACTTCGATGACGGGCATGTCGTTGGGGTCGGCGAGCAGGTACCACGCCTTGGTCGAGTTGCCGGTGTACTGGGCGTTGCTCAGGTAACTGCTGCGCACCGGACGGAACTTGCCCGCGTGCGGGTTAGCCACCGGCGTCTTCTTCGTCGAGGCCGGGTCGCGCAGCTCGGTCGAGTTCATGATCTGCGTCGCCGGGACATAGAGGCCGTTAGGCACGAGCAGGATCACCGGCGCCACGGCCAGGGGGTGGCCGTCGGGGTCGGTCTGATCGAGGAAGAGCTGCTCGGCCTGAGAGAGCGAATCGATGCCCAGCGCCGTGTCCACTCCCTCGGCGTAGTTGTTGTTGCCGGCGACGAAGAACAGCGCGTTGTCGAGGAATTCCTTCCAGAAGACCTCGTTAAGCTTGAGGGCTCCGCCGCGGCCGAGGCGTCGCGGAACCGCCGTCAATGCATCGAGGTCGTCGTTGATGAGGTCGCGCCGATCGATGCCGAACATGCGGCCGTAGGTCTTGGCCTGGTTGGTGTACGCCGTCTCGCCCGCGGTGGCGTGCTTGAGTTCGCCGCCGGGCGGGATCTCCTCGTACACGAATCCGCCGGTGAGCGAGTAGCTGGAGACCTGCTTGAAGTCACGCACCGAGCGGATCGCCGCGATCTCCCGCCACGTTGACTCGACGGCTTCAAAGCCCGAGCGGAGGAACTTGTTGGCGACGTTGCTCAGGATGCCCGGCAGGCTGATCGTGCTCATCGCCGAGCCCTGCACATCCGCAAACGCGAACTGGAGCAGGCCCTTGAGATCGCTGCGCCCATAGCCGCGGTACCCATTGGCCTGAGCAAAGAGCAGCAGCGTCTCGACGAGCCCCAGTCCGTGCCGGTACTGGCGCGACGCCGTATCGAGCACCTGCTCACTGAAGCCCGCCTCGAGTTCCTCGCGGTCCAGTCCGCCAGCCACGCAGAGAGCGGCCTCGATGATCTGATTGCTCGCGACAATCTCCCGGCGTCGCGGGCCGGCGACGCCGTTGAAAGACCGCCCGAGACGAAGCACTTCGAGCTGGTACTTGTCAGGCTTCCAGCCGGCTTCAAGTGCCGCGTGCGCCAGTCTGCCAAGCTCGTCGGCGAGATCGGGCCGCTGGGCGAGCACATCCGCGGTCATCTCCTGAATGCGAATGCGGCGCTCGGTCTCGGCGCGCGCCCGGGCCGTCATCTGGTCGATCTCGATGCGCGGATCGGTGCCGGTGAATGAGGCGCTTAGCCGCGTGGGCTTCTGGATCGGGTTTGACTCATCGCCACCGGCGCTGCCGTCGACCTCGCCAGTCTCATCGCCCGCCTGCAGTTCGTCCGGGTCCATTGAAGCGTTCTCCTTGTGCTTGGCCGCGATGCGAGCCTTGGTGCGCTGATCAGCGCCGAGGTCGACGAAGCTGATCTCGTTGAGGGTGGTCTTGTGAGCGACATAGACGGGTCCAGTGAACTTGGCGCCGTTGACCGTCACCGTGACGCCGCGCTTGATGAACTCGAGTTCCTCGACCGAGGCGCCGATCGACGCCTGCCAGGGGAAACCCATCTTCCCGCTGGCGACGATCTCGCGGGCCGCAGGCGTGTCGCGGGAGACGACTCCCTCGGCGATGAGGTTGCCGTCCTGAACCGCGATGCGCTCGGTGTGCCCGACGCCTTCGAGCGCCGAGTGCTGGAAGCGCACGGGCCGCTGCTGGGTCGGAATCTTGAGCCCGTCGAGGTTCACGACCACCGGGTACGCGAAGCCCATCGTGCGAATGGCGCCGCCCGTGTAGGCCACCATACTGAAGCGGGGGAGGCGCGCCTCGGCTGCGGCTCCATCACCGGTCGCCTCGGCTTCGATGACGACCTCGCAGCCCAGCGCGAGCATCTCAGGCGTTGTCGGACTGGTCTTGCTCATCGTCGTCTTCCGTGACTGCTGAAGGAACGCCAACGGGCGCAGCCTCAGACCCATCCTCGATTCCCAGTTCGCGCAGCAGCGCCCGTTCCTTGGCGATCTGCCGCAGTTCCATCTCCCAGTCGAGACCCTGCTTGGCGTACTCACGCGCCAGGGACGTCGTGCGACTGGTCAGCCGCGTCGATTGGGCGTTGGCTTCCTTGGCGGGATCGACGTGCTCGTTGCCGTCCCAGAACCACTGGTGGCTCCGAGGCGCATCGGTCATGCGCATCGACTGGGGCAGCAGGTCTTCGACGAGCACTGCCTCATCGAGCCAGGCGTCGAAGATGCGATCGAGGACCGTGCACTCGAGGTGCGCCTGCTCGATGCGGTTGGATTTGAAGTAGGTCTGGTGATCGAGTCGCCCGCTGGCGTAGTTGTACCCAGAGGAGTTGCCCGCGGCGACGTTGAAGGGCATGTTCAGGCAGCGGGCGATTTCGTTGAGGATCTCGCGCTTGAACTCGCCGTAGGTCGTCGCCGGCTGCTCGGCCTTCATCTGGGCCATCTTCCAGCCGCCGGGCAGGGTGAGCAGCATGCGCTTCTCGATCTCGATGGTGTCCATCGGCTCGATGTCTTCCGCCTCACCGTTGGGCGGTGCATCGGTCTGCAGGACCCCGGCGAACTCCGCGGCCGTCTCGGCCGCGGCGAGCACCGCCAGTGTGAAGCGGCGCAGCTGGGCAAAGAGCGGGATCGCCGGAGTGATGTCGGGAATGCCGCGACTCTGGCCCGGCCGATCGGCGCGGAAGTAGTGGATCAACGACGCCGCAGGCACGCGGTCGTAATGGAGACCAGCGCCCCAGCGGACGTCCCCCGGATGCCGCTTGAGGACGTGATACTCGATGGGATTGCCAAACTCGTCGAAGACAATGCCATCGACGGCATTGGAATCACTCAGCGCCAGATCGGGTGTCGCGACCTGGTCGGCCTCAATGAGGCGGATGTCGAGCTGTATCGGGGTCGAAAGGCCCGTGTTCCGCGCCAGAAGCGCGAAGGATTCGCCGGATTCTGCACGCGCCGAGCGCATCGTGCGCAGCTTGGCGGCCAGGCCGACCGCCTTGGACCACTGCATGAATGCCCGCTCGATGCGCGTGTTCGCTTCGGCGTCATTGGTCAGCATCTGCAGTCGCGGCCCCGTGCCGACCACGTCGTTGGCGAGCGTGCTCACGATGCCGCGGGCGTAGGAGTTGTTGGCGACTTCATAGCGGGCTCGGTTGCGCAGGACGCGCCGCACTTCCTGACTCGCGGCGGCGTCAGCGCTCAGGCCATCGGCGTTGGCCCAATGGCGGCGGTTCCCGTCCGTGGTCACCGCCGCGTCGTAGCGGCCGCGGATCGCGGAGAACGGCATGAGTCGGCTGAGGGGAACGGCGATCATCGATCGCCGCTGGTGCGACTGAGCCCGCGCGGGCGCTTCCGTGCGCCAAATTGTCCGCAGGAAACTGAGCATGCGTCAATCCGTCGTCCCGGGCGGGACGAGCTTGGTGATCCTGATCCCGAGGTTCTTGTTCTTGATGGCGTTCTTGGAATTCAGGTAGCGATCCGCTTCGATCTGGTCCTTGAGCGAGTGCTGCTCCACGCTCCCCGCGTCGCCGGAGGCCCGCTTGGGGCCCCCGGCGTTATCGCGGATCGCGTCGTCGAGCGGAGTCTCAGCCATCGTGGGCCCGTCGCCTCAGCGGCGGAGGTTCTCCGGGTGGGCGCCAACGTCGCCAGGGTTCTCAGGCAGATCCACGGAAGTCTGGCCGAAGGCGATGATGCCTCGCGCATTCTCGATGAGCGCTTCAAGTCGGCCTCGATCAGACTCGAAGATGCCCGTGGCGCGGTCCTTGGACTGGCTGTTGACGAGTTCCACGTGGGCGGCCTTGAAGCGCCGCACCAGGTCTCGCACCTCCGCATTCTCGATGACATTGATCTCCTCGTCGGCGGGGAAGTCGCTGATCGGGTAGGCGGACGGGTGGGTCTTGGGCAGGTCGAGCGGGTTGCTGGGGTTGCTGATCACGCCGACAAACGACTCGAGGCGGTCGAGATACGCTGTGGCGCGACCCCGGTCGTGAGCGTTGAACTCGGCCTGGCGGGCCGACTGGCTCGCGATGAGTTCGCGGGCGAACGTGTTGATCCGGTCGGCGGCGCCGGCGATGTCGAAGTTGGCGACACTGGTGGACATGGAGGGCTCCTGGCGTGTGTAGTGGAAACGGTGGGTGTTCACCGTCTACATACGCAAGACACCCTCTCATCAGCCGCTGCACATCCGGGTCCAAGTCGTTGGGATTTCGAGTTAGTCTCGCGGAATAGCATTCCTTGCCGCTCCGGATCGAGTGCCACCTCGAACGGGGTCGGCGGTCATGAGTTGATGGGTGCAGCGAGGAGTCGCAGTTGCGAATTGGAACTACTGTCACTTGGCATGATGAAGTCTTTCCATGCTGGCAAAGGGCTGCGAATGACGCTCCGCGTCCGAACTCCGACGTTTGGCGACCACTTCCACAGGACATGACATGGGTGGAGGCCGAGGTTCAAGAATCTGACCTTCCTCATCTTTTTCTCATTGGCTCCCCAGACCTGCAGGAGACGTTTGGAGCCTACCGAATCGCCGACATCTCTCGGGACATGTCCGGCGACGATCGCTATCGGCATCGGATTCGGGTGCGCTCGCTGGCTCGGGCCGCGCGCGAAGGCCGCGCATTGGAGCGCCCAATCCTGGTATCTGACTCGGTGGTTGGACCATACGTGTTCATCGACGGCAACCACCGAGCCCTCGCGCTTCACGCCG
This sequence comes from Planctomycetota bacterium, assembly GCA_963205185.1. Lineage (GTDB taxonomy): Bacteria > Planctomycetota > Phycisphaerae > Phycisphaerales > UBA5793 > UBA5793. The sequence continues at coordinate 23,954 of CAUJHZ010000018.1, forward strand.
GGGGCCTTCTAAGCGGTCTGCAGGTCTACTTGGGAACGGCTCGGCAATTGCTCCGGCGTTATGACTGGGCTCGTTCAGCACGTGTCGGCTGAGTAGCCAACCAGGACTCAGTGATCGGTACGCGCTACGGCAGCGAACCGTCAACGCGCGCTCACGAGTCGTATGTCGCACAGAGTGAGCCGTTCGCAGCCAACCAGGCAACAAGCGTGCTACCCGAGGTTGTTTCGAGCGTTGCCGTCCGGATTCGCTGCGGGCGTCTTCACGCCGTTGACCTCGCGCACGTGGTAACCGCTGTACTTCCCGGCCTCGATCTGTCGCACAAACTCGGCGCGAGTCATCTTCGCCCGGGCTTCGTATCTTGAAACCTTTGGTTTCGCCCTGAGTCGGACTCTTGGATTACTCGGACGCGTCCTGCCATCTGATACCCCCGATCTCGTCGTACAGCGAGTCATCATCACTATAGGACAATCGAAGCACAATTCGCAGTGAGCGACATCAGATTATGGGCCGAAAGGAATACTGACCATTCCGGCCGCAGACACGGACCACCCATACCGCCGAGTGCGTTTCGCGGCGCCCACGGTTCAGGCGATGGCGCCAACAGAGTATGCCCGAGTCGTGCTGATATCCGAGTAACACTGGTTCATGAGCCACTGAAATCAAACTGCTCATCGCCTTCCCCTTTGCAGTGCAGAAAGCCGCACGCGCGGGCGCTTCGCCTGCGACCTCGAATCGGTACCGAACAGCACCGCCCCCTGCATCGACGCGGCCACCGCCGCACCGACAACGCAGTCGAACCAGTGGTTGTCCGCCCCCGACAGCCGGAGCTTCCACTCGTCGACGGTGCGGCCCCGGCCTTCGGTTTTCACCCGGTACTCGCTCGTCATGTGCTCCGCGAGCAATCGATGCCGGTCGGAATTCTGACCGAAGAGGGACACACATCCGGGATCACCCATCGGCACGGCGAGTCGGGCGTACACGAACGACTTCCAGAAGTTCGTGTCGAACAAGACATGTCGCACGGCGCGACGACCGGCGACGTTTGGGATCCGCCAATTCAATCCCACTCGATCGCCACGTTTGCGCTTGTATTCGCTGAAAGGGATGCTCGAAGCGCCGACATAGCGCCCGTGTGACGGTAGCAGCACGTTCGCATAGCCCGACTGCCGACAGAATTGATACACGACGTCCGTCGAGGCGCCCCAGTTGGCATCCACAAGGCAGCGGTCGATTCGAACCATCGCACCGTCGTCTCGGGGCCACTCCCGACCAAGCATGGCCTCGGTCAGTCGTTCGAGTCCGGCATAGATCGCCCCTTCGAGCCCGGCACGCGGCGAGGCCATCGCAAGCGTTCGCCGCACGTCCCTCAGCGTGAAATACCCCATCCTCTGATCCGGCTCGGTGCCGTAATCGACGACGTGTCCTGTGAAGTCGCCCTCCCATGCGGCGACGAGCCAGAAGAGACACTTCTCCTGCACGTCGATGAACATGGTCAGGTGCGAACAGCCGATGGGGATCTCGCCGCGACGCATCCCGTTCGTCTTTGCGGCGATCAGGTCGGCCGTCAGGAGGTCATCTTGCGCCTGCTGCTCAGGCAGGGGCTCGTTCTGGTACTCAGCCCAGAAGGCCGCCTCGTCCTGGAACTTGAGGTTCATCGCGTGCTGGACCGCCGACACCTCATCATGGTTGAAACGAGCTGGCCAAGCGATCTCCGCGCCCTCGTCCATTTGCTGCTGATGTTCGCGGTAGAAGGCGGTGGCTCTGGCGATTCCTTCATCATTGCGCAGCCCTTCGGCACGGAACTCGGCATACTTGGCCCAGAGGGCCTCCCGCGTCGGGAACTGGTAGACCATCTTGGTCCGTTCACCTTGCCACTGCGGGTGCTTGTCTCGATCGAGCAGCCGATCCGCCATGTCCTCAGGGCGCACGACCGTGATGGTCATCAGGCCGGCGATCTTCTTGCCTGGCCCGGCAAGGCCCAGAATCGCGCCCGCGAGGATGCGCTCGCGTGTGTTGCACTGCGAAGGCGAGCGTGCCGACTCGTCCGTCTGCGGGTCGTCGATCAGGACGAGCGAAGGACGCACCGACTGGCCATCGGGCCGCTTGTGCTTCATGCCGCGGATGCGTCCTGTGATGCCGGCCACGCGGATGATGGCGCCACTGGCCCTGGAATCCGGCATCGTGGGGAGCACGATCTCCTTGGCCGTCCAACCAATGTGGGTCTGCTTGCCCTGGTAGAGTTGGCCGCCGGCGCGCTGATGGATGCCCTCGAGACAGTGAATCGGATAAACCGCCTCCGGAAAGTCCGCCAGGAGCAGCTCGTTGTTCTCCAGTTCAGCCTTGATCGAGTCGAGCATGTTCGCGGCATGCTCCTCGTCGGCGCCGATGAGCGCCACGAATTCCCGGGCGCCGATGAGAATGGCCCACAAACAGGCGATCTCGCAGAGGGTGGTCTTGCCTGATCCTCGCGGCATGGCCATCGCGAACAGACCGCCTTCCAGCACGGCCTTCTCGATCTTGGTGATGACCCTCAGATGATCGGCCGACCACGGCAGGCTGAACGTCTGGGGAAAGTATGTCTCACAGAATCGCTGGAACGAGGCCTCGCAGCGGGCTCGACGCTCCGGATCCGCGACCGCCGGCAGCTCGCCGATGTCCCGGCCGGCCTGCGACATCGCCATGTTCCGCTGTCGCGATCGCTCACGATGCGCTTCGTACGCGTCGACTGCCTCCGTTTGCGGTGCCTTCAGCCGTTCGTGACGATCGATGACCAGCCACGCGGTATAGCGCAGGAGATCGATGGTCTTGCCATCGCCAATCCGATAGCCGGCGCGGGTGCGATGGCGGTGCAGTTGCCGCTCGCTGATCACCTCGCCCAGAGGGGTGCTGTTGAGCAGGCGGCACAGTTCGCCCGGCTTGAGTTGGCGCGGGTCAATTGCCACAGTCGTCTCCACCTGCGGCGGCGCGCTGGGACATGTCGCGCACCAGCCAGGCGGCGAAATGCACAAGGTTGATCGTGCCGTCGGCGTTGGTCGGCGCGCCGTCTTCGATGTCGCGCTCGATCATCGCTTCGGTGATCGACCGGCCGCCGACGCGAGCCAAGAGGCGCGCCGTGGCGGTTACCGACAGGGCGGCCGGATTGAGGCCGTGTTCGGACCCCGAGCGCGGCGTCGAATCGCCGGGTCGATCGGCTTGTCGTGAAACCTGCTGAATGCGCTGGTCTTCAGGCGGCGTAGGCACGGCGGCCCTCCGTGGCCCACGGCGCGCACGGCGCGCTCCATGCGAGGCGATGGCCCATGTGCAAACCCGGCCCGACGTGGGCCAACACGGCGCGATGTTCGGCCATTCCTAGCAGATGCCTAGCAGACTGCCCACATGTCGCGCGATGTTGCCCACAATCTGGCAAATGTGGCGTAATCCTCGGCAAATCGCCTTGCATGTGCGCCAGTTCCATGGCTTCATGTGTCACACGCGAGGCGGAATGGGCCGCCCGAACGCGAATGCGTAAGGAGACAACAGCATGACTACACGAAGCAGCAACGACAACCTGAACCAGCGCCTGCGCAAACACGCCATGTTCAGCGAGACGGACCTGCGCTACCTGCGGGCCAAGGGCTACACCGACGCCGAGATCCTCGCCTTCTGGGATCGCGACCACGCGATGGGCAAGGAGCCGGTCATCCACGCGGGCACGCGCGTCGAGAGCATCGCCATCCGCGTCGAATCGGTCCAGAAGCAGGTGCGGGCCAACGCGGCGCTCAACATCGAACTGGGCATCAGCGCCTACAAGACCGGCCGCGCCAACGTCGCGGTGAGCGACAACTACGCACCGACGTACAGCTTCGAAGCCATCGACATCGACAACACGAGGCGGGCCCTCGCCGAACGCATCTTCGAGAAGAAGTTCGACGAACTCAGCGCCGGCCAGCGCGGCGAACTCGACGCGGTCGTGCGGGCCTGCATGCTCGTCGCCCACATCACCACCATCTGAAACGCGCCGCCAGCCGCCACCACGCGGGAAAGGACCACCACCATGACCATCAGACAAATCACCATCAAGGGCGAGCGAGGCGATGTCGAGATTCGCGACGCCGACTACGGGGCGCAGATTCTGTTCGGCGAGACCTGCCTCGAACTCTCGCGCCACAGCGGCGACGACGAACGCTGGGCCGCCGCGATGGCGACCGCCAAGGCCATCTACGGCAGCGACCGCCACGGCCGGCCGCGCTGCACCAATTCTGAAATCCACGCGGTGCGCCTCGAGATCGAGCGCGTCGCGGGCTGCTGAACCACAAACGCCAAACGAAACGGAACCACTATGAGCACCGCACGCGACAACCAGTTGAACACCATCGCCCGCGAGGCGCTCGGCCTCGAGACCCTCGAAACCCGCAGCAGCGACCGCCTCGACTTCCACGACACCGCCGTCTGGTGCGTCAAGGAAGCGCTGGAGCGCGCCTACGAGGCGGGGCGGCAATCGGCGCGGCCGACCAAGGCCGTGTGCCCGGCCTGCGGGCGAAAGATCGAGATCACGCCGCTGCCCAGCGGCAAGTGAGAGAGGAGCATCATGAAGACCAGCGCCATTCAGATTGACAGAAATCGCACCGCCCGCCGCAACGGCGCCGGCGCGCCCAACGTGGTCATCCGCGAGGCGTGCGATCGCGACGGCGTCGTCCTGGGCCATCTCGTGGCCAGCCACGACGGCACGGCCGAGGGCATCGTCGCGGCCGCACGCCGCGCTACGGCCCGCATGTTCGACGCCTTTGCCGACGCATCGAACGTGAACAGCCGCATCATCGCCACCGACGCCACGGGCCGGCCGCGCTGGTCGGTGTCGCCGAACTTTGCAGTCATCGAAGAACTCGCCATCGCGTGACGGCGGGGCATTTCCACCAACCGCTGCATCAACGAAAGGAGCAGCATCATGAAGAAGAACGAAGTCCAGATCGGGAACACTTACGCCGCGAAGGTGTCCGGCAAGATCGCCAAGGTGCGCATCGACGCCGAGAGCCGCCACGGCGGCTGGGACGCGACCAACCTCGAGACGAAGAAGAAGGTTCGCATCAAGAGCGCCCAGCGGCTGCGGGCCGAAGCCGGGCCGCCACCGAAGGCGAGCACGGCGCTTCCCAAGGCGAGCGACAACAAGGACGCCCAACCGGCCTCCGGCGTGAAACCCGGGGGCCGCGTTGTTGATAGAGATGCCCAGCGCATCGCCGAGCGCGACGCCAAGGCCGCGGCCAAGGGCCTGGTCCTGAAAACGGAGATCGTCAACGGCAAGGAACGCTCGCGCTGGGTGAAGAAGGCCGAGCAGGCCGCCGCGCAGCAAGGTGCGCCGGACGCACCGCCCGCCGAGAAACGCAAAGGCCGGCGCACGCCGCCGCGGATCGCGCTGGTCAACAAGGACCAGTACGCCGAGATCGCCAAGCAAGTGCAGGACCTGCCCACCAGCCGCAACCACGTGTGCTGGAAGAAGAACGGCAAGTTGTACGAACTGTTCTTCCGCGTCGATGGCCGCACGCCGCTGCTCTACCGCGCACCCGCCACCTCGGCCGTCGATGAGAAGACCGGCTGCCGCGAGGTGGACGCCGTCGGCACCGTCACCGGCGTCTTCCACATCAAGCAGTCCATCAAGCAGCTCACCGGCAAATCGCCGGCGCAGATCGGCATCACCATGCCGCCCGACCGCGGCGCGCCCAAGGCACGCGGCGAGACTACGAAGAAGACGACCGGCGGCAAGGCCGACGCCAAACCGCGCAAGAAGCGCGAGGGGTTGAGTGGGCTCGACGCCGCAGCGCAGGTTCTGGGGCGGGCCAAGGAGCCGCTCGACGCGAAGACCATCGCCGAGCGCGCCATCGCCGCGGGCTGGAAGACCAACGGCGCCACGCCGCACGCGACTTTGTACGCCGCGATGATCCGCGAGATCAAAGCCAAGGGCAAGGAAGCGCGGTTCATTAAAGCCGACAAGGGCCGGTTCACGGCCCGGAAAGGAGCGTGAGTGATGGACCGGCAAGTCCAGCGACTGCTCGCGCACGCCGACCAGACCCGCGCCACGATGCGCGACACCCTGGCCGCCATGCCCGCCGCCGAGAAGGCCGCGCTCATTCGCACCTGCGCCGCGGGCGACCTCGCCGGGTTCGACGAGCGCACGGCGCTGCTGGTGGGCCTGCTCGCGGTGGTGGCCATCTTCGACCTGAGCGAATCGCGGGAGGAGGGCTGAACCATGACGAAAGCCGACCTGCTCAAACTCCTCGAACCCTACGGCCTCGATGACCCCATCGTCTTCGTCTGCTTCGACGACGGCATCGTCGTGCATGAAGCAGTCACTGTCGCCAAGGACCACTGCACCGCGCGGCTGCTGCCCGATGGCGGCATCGTCATGCCCGTCGCCATCTACCTCAGCGGCGAGGGGCGGCAGGGCCAGGGCGGCGTCATGGGCGCGAGCAGCCCGCCCGGAAAGAACACCTGACCTTGAGAAAGGACCATTCACCCATGACGTGCCATTGTGATGACAACCTGGTCGAGCCGCAGGACGCCTGCCCGCGCTGCGGGCAGCGCCACGTTGACAACCTGATCTGGATTGACGACGGGCAGCGCGTCCGCTGCGCGACATGCCTGTTCGTCTACACGCCTCCGGCGCTGCGGCGGGAAGGAGGTGATGATCATGACCAGCAGCCATGAGACCAACTCGCTGCGCCAGGTGCTGCTCGCGGCCCAGCGCCTGCTCGAAGCCCGCGTCGACCAGATGATCACGGCCGAGGAATGGGAAGCCCTCAGCGATGCCGTCAACGCGGCGACGCAAAAACCAGACGGCGGGCCCGGAGAATCCTTCGCCGTGGACGCCGCCAGCGGCGCGCTGCTGCGCCGCGTCGTGCCCAGGCGCGGCCAACCCTACGAACATGCCTGCACGCGGGCAGTGTTCGAAGAGGTCGCCCACGCCATCGACCTCATGGGCAGCGCCGCATTCACGCTCGAGGAAATTCGCGCCAAGGTGGGGGGCGGCGACGAGTCGAAGATGCCGCCGTGGTCGCAGGTCGCCACGGCGGTCGCATTCCTGAAAGAGCGGTCGTGCATCGTGCCCAGCCGCGAGCGCAAGCATGTCGCCGCCACCGACGACACCTGGCTCGACGCGATGATCGAATACCACGCGCTTCGCGAGAAGGGGCCGGAGGAGGCGGCGGAACCGGGCGAGTAGCCCGCCAACCCGCCTCACCCATTCACAGCCGCAGCGCCCGCCGCCGCGGCTGTGTCTGCGGGAATGCCCAACCCTCCACTCGCCAGTAGAATGAGCATCATGCTCAAGTGGGCACGCCGCATCGCCATTTTCCTGCTGATTGGCGCACTCGTGAACGTCGCGGTGGCCTGGGGGTGTGCAATCTGCTTGCTCGGCTACGAAGACGGGACCCAAATCTGGGAAAACCCACGCCAGAGCGGGGAGAGGATAATCAGATTCGACACGGGCCTCGGAGTCCAGACGACTCGCTCTTTTGCCGTGGAGCGCTGGGGGATTGTCGATCCCGAGTCCTTCTTCAAGGACTCGCCCATGTACACGGGTCAGATCTGGTGGCCCGACAGCGCATTCTCTCGTCCGTACGAGATCTTCCATGCGGGCGGTTGGCCATTGCTGTCTGTTCGAGCCCATCGCTCGAGTGGGATCATGAGCCCAGAAGAACTCGCCGCGAGCATGCTGGGCAATGGAATGCAACGAGACTATCGATGGATTAATGCAATCCAATGGCCGTGGCGGAGTGCATTGCCGTCGCTCAAGGTATCGGGTGTCCTGCCCTGGGAACCGATTCCTTTCGGATTCACAATCAATACGCTGATCTACGGCACACTTGCCGCAATCGTGATCTGCGGTGGCGCAGGGATTCGGCGATCGATTCGTAACCGTTTGGGGCGATGCGCTGTCTGCGGCTACCCGCGCGGCACCTCGCCCGTCTGTACCGAATGCGGCGAGGCACTTCCTACTCATACTGCCAAGTAACGACCGCGTCATGATGCGCGACGCTCCGCCTTCTTCCCCGTGAACTGCTCGTACCTCTGCACGATCACATCGCAATACGCCGGATCGATTTCCATCAAGAACGCATGGCGACCGGTCTGCTCGGCGGCGATGAGCGTGCTGCCTGACCCGCCGAACAGATCGAGCACGTTCTCGCCGGCGTGCGAGGAGTACTGCATGGCCCGCACCGCCAACTCGACCGGTTTCTCGGTCAAATGACACATGGACGCCGGGTTGACCTTTTTCACGTGCCAGAGGTCGGTGGCGTTGTTCGGCCCGAAGAAGCGGTGCGCAGCGCCCTCGCGCCATCCATAGAATGCGATCTCGAACGCGCCCATGTAGTCTTTTCGCGTCAAAACCGGGTGCTGTTTGTCCCACACGATGCCCTGGCTGAAGTACAGCCCCGCGCGCTTCAAAGGGCCCGGATAGTTTCCGAGGTTCGCGTACCCTCCCCAGATGTAGAACCCGCCGCCGGAGATGAGCACGCGCGCCATGTTGCCGAACCACGCGTCGAGCATCTCGTCGAACGCTTCGTCGGTCACAAAGTCGTTGGCGAGCGGCCGGTCCTTCGCGCGCATCTTCTTCGTCGTCCGCTTCTTCTCACCCTGGCGCGCGACATCGAACGACTGGTGATGCGTACGCTTCCTCTTCGCCTCGGGGAACGACGAGTTGCCTGCCGCGATCGCGTTGTTGCTGCGCGGCTCGACCTTGACGTTGTACGGCGGATCGGTGTTGACCAAGTGAATCGGCTGTCCATCGAGCAACCGATCGACGTCGGCGGCGCTCGCGCTGTCGCCGCAGAGCAACCGGTGCTCGCCGAGTATCCACAGGTCGCCGCGCTTCGTGATCGGTTCATCGGGTGGTTCAGGGATCGAGTCGGGATCGGTCAAACCATCCTGCACTCCCGGGTCGAAGATCTTCGCCAGGTCATCAGCGCTGAATCCCAGCGACGACCAGTCGAAGCCGGCGCCCTGGAGTTCGGCCATCTCGATCGGCAGCAACTCCATGTTCCATTCAGCCAGCTCGGCCGACTTGTTGTCGGCGATGCGGTACGCGCGCACCTTCTCGGGCGAAAGATCGGTGGCGACATGCACCGGCACCTTCTCGAGCCCGAGGCGCTGCGCCGCTTTCCATCGCGTGTGGCCGCAGATGATGACGCCGTCACTATCGACGACGATCGGTTGCCGCCAGCCGAACGCCGTAATGCTGTTGGCCACCGCTTCCACAGCGTCGTCGTTAAGCCGGGGGTTCTTTTCGTAGGGCTTGATTTCGGCCAGTGGCCGCAGTTCGACCTTGAACGTGTTCATCGATCATGTCTCCTTGAGAGGCCGACTGCGTGTTCGATGGATTGCCGCGACGAAGTGACGCTACTGAGCAGAAGGCTCCGCGTAGCAGGCGGATTGCGCCGACGAATGGCGATTTGCCTGGAAGTCGTCGCAAACCGAGGCAATGATCGAGTGGTTCGTTTGATTGACGATCGAGCCGCGCCGACGCCTGTGGGAGCCGGATCATGGCCAAGAAATACAAACGCAAGATGATGCGGACGAAAGACCTCAAGGCCTTGGCATTTCCGCTCAAGCCCTGGGATCAGGCAGCGGAGCTTGCTCTGTTCCGTCACAGTCAGATCGACGGTCATCGGGCGATATGGTTCAAATGCACACAGTGCGGACTTGAGTACGAGGTTCGGACATGGCGATCGGGTGAAGATGTTGACCGGCACTTTGCCTTCTGCCCCGACTGTGGATCGCAGGGCGCGAGCGCGTGCATCCGCGTCAGTCACGAACTCGGCCCCATCTACCAGGCGCTGCACTCTCCGCCCGATGGGTCGGAAGGCAGCTGACCGCATGCGCCGGACATCAATGCCGGGCCGCCATGATCCGTTCGATGTGCTCGCCAGGCTTCTCATCGTGCCCCCTGTTTGGCGTCCGTCGAGTCCCATTCGCCATTGACCTGCGAATCTTCTCCCCGTCGCCGCCCACGTTCGCCTCTGTCGCGAGATGTGCGCCGAGGCGGCAGCTTGGCCAGACTCGCCCGCAACAGCGCCCCGGGGCCAACGCGGGCCGATCCGGACATGTCGGACAGGCGCAACAAACTCTGTCTAGATTGGCGGCTGTTCCCGCGGGCCTCTCCTGGCTCACATCGCCGGGAAGGAACCATGCCGATGCCCCGCATTGCCCACTTACCCACAATCCATCCACAGGCGCGATGGTGGTAGGATGGGTGGTTAAGAGATGATGAGAAGAGAGAGAGATACCTTCTTTCCTTTTTTCCTGTCCAGTTCTTTTGCGCTGGCATGTCCCCACTCTCTACATACACACATACAGGTGGAAAAAAGGAAAGAAGGGTCGAGACAGCCCCGGTGAAAAGGAAAAAAGGTCCGAACAAGGCTGGTGAAAAGGAAAGAAGCACCCTTTTATCCCTCGACCGTACGGAAAAAAGTCACGGGCCGTCCGCCGGTGTGTTCCTGCCGGACGGCAATAAGTCGCTGCTCGGCGAGGGTCGCGATCGCCTCGTCGCGCTCGCGCGGCGTCATGTTGCGAATCGCCCGCATGAGACCGCTCTGCGGCACTTCCTCGCCCTTGGCCTCGCGGAGGACGCGCAGGATCTTTTGGCAACGTTCGTGGAACGTTCCCTCGGCAATGCACAGACTCGCCTCGTAGAGCGCATGGCGCAGCACGTGCGTGATCAGATCGATCGCCCAGCGGGCTGAGACGGCGTTGACCACGGGCCCGTCGCGGGCCTGCCAGCAGGCGTGGATCATCGCGAGCTTGCCGGCGTTCTCGCGCGCTCGCGACCAGAGCACGCCGAGGCTGCCATGGAGCTTCTCCTGAGCCTTCTGGTGCTTGAAGAACTCCTCCATGATGCCGGTCGCTTCGCGGGTGTGCGGAACGACGAGTGGCGAGGGATGAACGCGTTCGAGATTGCCATTGGTCGTCCGACGACTCGTCCAGGACGTGAAGAACTCGATGATCTCGGGCGGCGGGTTGAATTCGGTTGCGCCGCCGGGCGGCGGGTCGTCGGCCGACTCGAAGATAAGCAGGCGCGGCAGGAAGCCGCCCTCGATCGACTCGGCGTCCATCGAGCGCCAGAAGCTGGTCTTCACCGTCGTGCCGTAGAGGCACACGTGTGGCTGATCGATCTTCTTGTTGCGCTTGGGATCGGCGTAGGCCTTGGAGCGGAAGACGCTGTTGGCCTTGCCGTAGAACTTGAGCAGCACGCTGGCGATGTTGTAGAGGTGCGGGTTGCGCTGACCGCCCGCAGCGATGCTGTGCATGAGGCGGCCGAACTCGTCGAGCTGGAAGAGGATGGGGTTCTGGAGCTCGACCGCGGCGATGAGGCCGGCGTCGCTGGCGAAGTCCTCGGGCCCGCACATCTGCTCGAGTCCGGCGAAGTGAAAGAACTTGCGCACGACCTCGCGCGTCGCCTCCTTGCCGCCTCCGCTGGGAGTGATGCCCAGGGTGTAGACGTTGGTTCGAAGACCTGAGGCGTCGCGCACCTTGTGCCCGAGGATGGCGCCCGTCGCCGCGATCATCGAGGCGAGGAAGAGGATCGGCTGGGCCTGGACCGCGGTCGCGAGGTAGTAATCGAGTGCGCGCTGGACGATGTCAGGCGCTTGCTCGATAAGGTTCGTCGGAAACGGACCGGGATCGGCGGGTCCGCCGAGCCGGCCGGCGCTGCGGAAGTCCTGTTCGTAGTGATTTTCGATCAGCGCCACGGCGATGCCGTCGGGCTCGTAGCGGGCCACGCTGGAGGCGATCTTCTCGACCTCGCGCATGGGAACGGGCGGGCGGCAGCGCGCGGTGTTGACCGCGGTCAGCGCCGCGAGGATCTCGGCGCGCGTCATGCCGACGCGTCGCATGGTGCCCGCGAGACTCGCAAGGGTCGCGTTGCGCTGACCTTGCGGGATGGGATTGCCGTCGCCTCCCTCCGGAGCATCGCGCGGCGCGGCGTCGGTGAAAGTGTCAAGGAGTGACGCGAGCCACTCGGGCGGCTCGGGCAGGTCGTTCGGGCCGACGTCGAGTTCAAGCGTCGGCTCCCAGCGGTATGGCTTGCTGTCGACGATCGAGGGCGGCACGAGGATGTAGCCGCCGTCGCCGCGCGTATCGACGCCGGGGGCGATGCGGCCGGTCGTGTTGCGCCAGTGTTTGCCAGGCGGCTGTCGGAACAGGTGGTGCCGGCCGCCGCGCGGGGTGCGCGAGACCGGCGCCGTCGCGAGGTCGAGCTGCTTGTCAGGCTCACGGGTGAGCCAGGCGTTGTCGGCGCCATCGATGTCGATGACAATGAGTCCCGCGGTCGGGATGGCGATGTTCGCCTGGGGATTCTGTCTCCACCAGCGCGCGATCTGCGCGAGATCGGTCGAGGCGTCATGAAAGCCTCGCGGCGTGAGGGGCTGCTTGCGCCCCGGCGCGCATGGAAAGACGGCGTAGCCGAGATCGGCGTACGCCAGCGCACAGTCGAGCAGGTTGGGCGGCGCAGCGGCCATCAGAAGGGAATGTCCTCTTCCGGGATCGCGGGTTCACGCGGCCGCTCGGGTTGGCCGTCGAGCTCGTAGGCGATGATGCGCGGGTACTGCTCGCCCGCGACGCGTCGAACCGTGATCGAGAGCGTCGGCGCCAGGATGCCGGCGTTGGCCAAGTCGACCGCCTCCTGGCTGTCCTCGGGCATGGGGTGATCGGTGCGCTTCGCCCACCATTGACGCGCCTTCTGATAGGCGAAGGCGCTGTGCACGTGCTCGAAGCAGATCCACTCGGACTGGTAGTCAGAGAGACCGAGCTGGTAATCGACGCGCATGGTGCGCGGCGCACCGGGCTCGGCGTCGCGCTTGGTGTGGACGCTGTAGAACACGTCCTGCACGCGATGGACACTCGTCGTGACCTGGCCCGAGAGGATGCCCGCGTCCGAGGCGCTCGGATCGTGCCGGGTCCGCTCGGGCGGGGGAAATTCGTGACCACACTGCGGACAGCGCGCGTAGGCGGCGTGGATGAGCGCCCGGCACTGGGGGCACTCCTTGGCGGGCGCTTCGCCGCCGCGGGCCGAGTTGGGATCGCTGATGCGGATCTGATCGACGTGCCCGTGGCGCAGGACGTTGCCGCCAAAGTCGAGAACAAGGCAGTCGCTCTTGCCCGGATGGAGACGGAAGCCCCGACCGACCATCTGGTAATAGAGCCCGGGCGACATTGTCGGCCGCACCAGCGCCACGCAGTCGACGTTGGGCGCATCAAAACCGGTCGTCAAGACATTCACGTTGCAGAGGTACTTCAGGTCGCCGGCGCGGAATCGATCCAGCAGACGATCGCGCTCGCCAGACGGCGCGTCGCCGGTAATAAAGCCACACTCCAAGCCGTGCGCCTCGCGGAAACGGCGCACGATGTGCTCGCCATGTCTGACGCCTGAGGCGAAAACTAGAACTGATCGGCGATCGACGGTCTGCTCGACGATTTCGGCGCACGCGGCATGGACGAGGCGTTCCTCGTCCATCAGGTTCTCGACTTCACCCGCAACGAACTCCCCGCCGCGAACGTGAAGCCCTTCGAAATCCACTCGCTCCGCCCCGGCCTTGGTGCGAAGCGGACACAGGAAACCCTGGACGATGAGCTCGCGCACACCGATCTCGTAGCAGATCTCGTTGAGGATGTTCTCAGGCGAACAGATCGACCCCGACTTCATCCGAAACGGCGTCGCCGTCAGCCCGATGACGCGCACATTCGGGTTGACAACCTTCGCGTCGTTGAGGAACTGCCGGTACATCCCTTCCCCGTCGGGCGGAATGAGATGGGCTTCGTCGACGATGACCAGGTCCACCGGCCCCAGATCGCAGGCCTTCTGGTAGATCGACTGGATGCCGGCGATGGTCACGGCGTAGCCGAGGTCTCGTCGCTTGAGTCCGGCAGAGTAGATTCCCACCGGCACGTCGGGCGCGATGGCGCGCAACTTTTCCGCGGCCTGCTCGAGCAATTCCTTGACATGCGCGAGGATGACCACGCGCCCGTTCCACAGACTCACGGCGTCGCGGCAGATCGTGGCAAGCAGTGGGGTTTTCCCGGCTGCTGTCGGAAGCACGACGCACGGGTTCGTGTCGCGCTCGCGGAGGTGGCGGTAGACCGCCTCGACCGCCTCGCGCTGGTACTCGCGCAGGATCACGCCGCCACCTCGGTGCCGTCAGGCAGGATGCACCGGTCGTGCATGATGGGAACGGTGTAAAGGGTGTCGCTGCGCCTGCCGAGGTAGCCGATGATGAAAGCGTTGACCCACTCGACAGGCCGGCCGGTGCCGTAGAGCGGCACTGGCTTGCACAGGCACCCGGCGCTTCGCGCTTCGATGATGCGGCCTGTCGACCAGATGTTCTGCGTCATGTGGGCGTCGGCCCGGTGGGTATGACCGTGGATCACGGTCCGGCCCTGGCTGATCTGCAGGTGGGCCCGAGTCGCCTCCTTGGCGTGCGACCAGCCGTGCACGGCGATGATCCGCGAGTTGATGGCGTAGTGCGGATAGCGCCCGTCGGCTGAGCCGTAAGGCACGTAGCTGAAATGCGACCGCCCCTTGGAGAGTTGAATCCGCGGCGCCAGGAGCGAATACGCGCCTCGACCCTCCGCGGTCGCCGCGGCCCAGCGATCGAGGCGATACTCGTGATTGCCCTCGACCATGGCGAGGCGGCGGCAGCAGCGCTGCACGCGATCGAGCAGCGCGTTGGCGCGCTTGAGATCCTCGTTGTAGTCGCTCTCGGGCACTCCGTAGGTGGGGGGATGCACCGAGAACTGCCCGCAGTCGAGCAGGTCGCCGAGGCAGACGATCAGGTCAGGCTTGATGCGCTCAGCGGCGCGGCAGAAGACCTCGACGGCGCGAGGATTGTGATGCGGGATGTGCACATCGCCGAAGGCCAGCATGACCTTCGACTTGCGCCCTGATGCCCTGGCCATCACTCATCTCCCGCGACCATGGCACCCGTGCGCGCGTAGCCGGCGATGTCGACGAGGTTGTCGCGCTTGTGGCGGTGGGCTTCCCGCGCGAGCTTGACGGCGATCATGCACAGGGGCACATCGAGCGCCGTCAGCGGCTGGCGCAGCTTCGAGGCGAGCAGGCCGTTCCACATGACGGCGGTGCGCGTGAAGTCGTCGCGCGGATGGCCGTAGTCCTTCTGCCGCTCACCGCTCGTGACCCGCGCGGCCTCGTCGAGGATGGTGGGGGGTGGCGCATCTGGCTGGGCAATGCCGAGAGTGTGGAGCTGCACCCAGGGTGTGGGCGGCTGGCGGATCTCGGCGAGTGTTGCGACATCGAGAACCGGCAGGCGCAGTTCCCAGGCGATGATGTACTCGAGCTTGGCGCCGCGCGATTGCCCCCAGCCTGGCAGCATCGCCAGGCCGTCGCAACGCAGCAGGAGTTCCATGTCGGCGCGCATGTACTCGGCGCGTTCACGATCGGTCTGCCCACCGAAGTTGCGGGCCGGGTTGAGCGGCTCGTACCCCGCTTGCCTGAGCCGCTCCTCCGCCGCGAAGAACGCAGGGAAGTTGTGCTCGGGCATTCCCGTCATCGGGCCTGAGATGTAGAGGCGCCTGGGCCGGTCGTTCATGTGGTCCATTGCGGAACGCTCCGTGTCACGGGACCGATGCGGACTGTGACGCGGCCTCTGGGAGTGACCACCCCGCGCCAGATCTCGAGGCGATCGATCTGCGAATCGTCGTGGTACGCGCCTCCATGCGCGAGCGAATCAAGGGTGCATTTGAGTAAGTTGTCGAGATCTCTTCGGCGACGATCGGGTGGAGATGCGATGATCGAAACGTCAAGACGGCCATCCTGCGCCCGGGCGCCCGCCGCCGCAAGAGCCGAGACCACCGTTTCGCGGTAGGCCCGACCCTCGCGACTGATGAGCACGCGGCATCCGTGCCTCGTGCTCACCATGCGCCAGTAGTGATTGACGCTCGGCGGGAAGGGCAGCAGGAAGACCTGCTCGCTCAGCGCTTCCACGGCGGCGTGCTCGCCGAGGCGCTCGCAGTGGCGGGCGCAGGTCGTTCGGCGCTGGCAGCGGACTTCTTCTCGTAGCCCTTGATCTCGTTGGTGATCTCTTCGCCGCCAGGCACGTCGTCGCGCTTCTTGCAGCTGACCTTGATGACCAGCGGGAGGTTGTGAAGCTCGACTGAGTCAGTGGGCGACATCACGCCGACGGCGCGGCAGATGGCCGAGAGCTCAGCGCGGGCAATTCTGACCGCCAGCGCGTTGGCGTTGTCGAGGTTGAGCCGGGCCCAGAGCAGGCGACCCTTGTAGGGGCCGTCGATGATCTGGAAGGTGAGCTGGAGGTAGCTGCCCCCGCCCGACTTGGTCGGCTTCATCTCCGAGTCGGTGATGAGCGCCAGGTACTTGCCGGCGGGGACGGGATCAAATCCCACTGCCGGATCGACGTCTGCGGCGTTGAATCCGTTCAGGTCAGCCATTGGCGTTCGCTCCTTGGGCGGCCGTGGTGGTCGGTGCGTTGATTGCTGTCTGAGGTTGTGCGCCGGGCAGGAATGCCGCATACTCGCGGTAGTCCAGCGGCAGCTCGTCGGGCAGGTTGAGGCGATTCTTGGCCACGTGCGCCGGGCGCTCGGTGGTGCGGATGATGCGCTCGCCGCTGCCGATGCCCTTGGCGACCTTGCGATCAAACCCTTCATCCACCTGGCGCGTGTGGACGCGGTAGGTCGCGAAGAGAACCTCGTCGCACCATTCCTGGATGATCGCGGACGCGAGCTTGTGCAAGCGCGGCGAATAGCGGTCGTAGGAGTCCGTCTCGGGGTTCTCGAACTTCTCGATCTTGGCGTGGGCGATGAGCACGATCTGCATGCCGCGGCCATTGACGGGATCGCGGAGGGCGCTGAGCCCGTCGAGCACTTCGCGCCACTGGGTTAGCGCGAAGGCGTAGCCCTTGGCGTAGCCGATGTCCTCGATGGACTGCACGCCGCGCTTGCGGCACACCTCGGCCCAGATGAGCCGTTCGAGCCAGTCGAGGGAGTCGATGACGACTGTCTTGTAGTCGTGTTCCTCGGTGTAGAGGGCGCCGAGAGCGTCGATGACCTGCGCGTAGTTTTCGGCGAGTGGGAAGCGATCGCAATCGATCTCGCCGAGTCCGTCCTCGGTCTGGATGAAGACGGGCTTCTCGGCCATGGAGCCGAAGGTGCTCTTGCCGATGCCGTGGGTGCCGTAGAGCATGATGCGCCGCGGGGCCACGGCGCGGCCGCTTTGAACCTGGGCGAGAAGTGTCATGTGGAGGGAGGTCCTTCCGCTGGGCGTGTGGTTCGATGGGAGGATGTGGGAATCGACCGGCCGCGAGACGGTCGCCACGGACTACATACGCAAGTGGAACCCGGGCGCTTGCTCAGCCGTCCGTGATACCGGACTCCTCGAAATACAGGCGGATCTCGCACATGAGCTCTTCAAGACGGCTGCGTGGGACGCCGAGGACTCGTGCCGCCTGGCGCGGCGGGTGGGAGGCCAGCACCTGGGCCACACGCTGCAACCGGCGGGGCATGCGCTCCACGGCGGTATCCACGTCGAGACGCACGTCGATGTGCACGGTTGCATGGATCGACGCACGGCCAAGGCGGCGGCGCTGCCGCTCCTCGTCGAAGGCCGGGTGGTCGAGACGAATCTCGTCGACGGACTGCTGGACACGTTGGCTGTCGCGCTTCTGGGCCGTCTGGTAGCGGATGAGGGATCTGATCTTGCGATCGAGCACGCGGCAGATGAAGGTCTTGCGACTGCCGCGTGTAGGATCGAAGAACGGCATCGCCTCGAGAAGATCGAGGATCAGTTCTTGAGTGAGATCGTCACGGTCGGACGTGGTGTAACCGAACTTGCCGATCACGTGCTCGACGCGATAGCGGATGCGATCGAGGGCGTAGTCGTCGATGGGATTGGCCGGGGCTGCATTGGATGGCATGGGCTTCTCCTGGCCGGCTCCAGGAGAAGCGCTGTGGATGCCGAGACGCGGATGGGCGCATGAACGAAGCCACACGTGGTGTGCTGTGCGATGCCCGTTGTGCTCGAAATCTCTGGAGATTCCGAGCGAATCGGCACCCACAACGACTTCCACTGTGTGGCCGGCGCGTTGTCTGGTGTACTGGAATGAAGTGCATGGTTTGATGTCGTGCGGGGGCCCGGCCCGAATCTCAGGCGATCATTCCTCCAACGCCTGACTCGATGACCATTCGGAACGGCAGGCCGTGCTTGACCTCGAGGCGCTCGATGCGGCCATCGCCCATTTCGTCGAACTGGGCGAAGAGCGCGATGACCTGGGCCTTGAGCGCGAAGTCGTCGGCATTCATTGATGGGCAGGCGGACTCGCCGCCGAGCTTCACTTCGCGGATGATGCGTGGAGCGGGGCGCAGCACAGGCTCGCCCGCCAGCACGATCAGTCCCTCGATCGTGCCGAACCCGACCTCGCGCATTAGATTAACTAGTCTCTGTCGCTGTCGGGACAGAGCCGAACGGGCGATGGCGATGGTCATCGCACCGCCTCCTCGCGGATATGGCTGTACCGGCAGGTCTGAACGAAGGCATCGACGTCGCCGGCGGGGATCCGCCACTGCCGCCCCGTCCGGAACGCGTTCGGAAACCGCCCCGTAGCGAGAAGGCGGCCGACGGTGTTGCGATGGAGGCGGAGTCGGGCTTCCACCTCCTTCTTGGTCAGGTACTCCTGAGGCGGCATGATCAGATTCTCCCGGCGGCCACTTGTTTGGTATCCGTTTGGCTGCTATCCTACCGCCAGAAGCAGCCAATGCCAGCCTCGAAATACGCAATTTGCTGAAATTGTGCAACGGTGTGCGAAGAGGTGCACAGAAAAGGAACAGCGAAATGACAGCCATCGGCGAGGCCATCAAACGACTGCGCGAGGAGCGGGGCTGGACCCAGTCTGAACTCGGCGGCAAGGTCGGGCTCGACGGCACGAGCATCGCTCGGCGCGAGAACGGTAAAACTCGCGTCAAGCCGAACGAGAGACCTCGGTTCGCACAGGCCTTCGAGTTGTCGCTCGTCCAGTTCGACGAGCAGTGGCGTGAGTGGACTGTGCCCCGCTCACGCGGAGCCCCCGGGATTCCCGTGATCAATCGGGCGCCGGCCGGCCAGATCCTCAACTACGAGGAGTACGGGATCGACTCTGGCCAGGGCTACGAGTACCTCGACCTTGGCGACATCAACGATCAGCTCGCGTTTGCCGTCGTCGTGGTCGGGGATTCGATGGAGCCCACGCTCTCCAATGGGGACTATCTCGTGCTTAGCCCGCTCGACCCGTACAAGCCGCACGAGGATCGGCTCGAGAGCGGAGCGATCGTGTTCGTGCGATTCACAATCGGGTACAATGATGGCGGCTGCACTCTGGCCCGGTTCTTCCCCGGCGAAGATCGGCAGATCCGACTCCAGAAGGACAATCCGCAGTACGCGCCGATCGTCTGCCATCGCGAAGACGTCCAGTCGGTGGCGGTCGCGATCGAGCGCCGTGTGAAGTTGCAGAACGGACGCTGCTAGTCGCGGGAAGGACGGGGCACGTGCGATTGAAGAAGCGGACGGCATCGGGAGCGACGCGTGGCAAGTCGGCGCAGGAACTTGGATGGTTGTCTACCGGCGCGCCGTATTCTTATGCGGCGCAATTCGCGAACACGTCCACGAGACCGTACTTGAGACGGGGGCACCTGGCGTTAACATCTCAGTGCGCTGACCGTAGCTTCGCCCGGTGTTTGCTTCGCAGTACTCGCTCAAGCCTTCTCGGTACATTCCCATGTTTCAGCTCGCAGCCCCAGACTGTGTACACCGAGTATCCGCTACATCGCAGACTTCGAGCAACTCGGCGGTCGCGGCGCCGATTGCCTTCAATCTTCCGCCGCCAGTAGGCGGCGTTTGTGCCCGGACATCGGCGCCCTTTCGGGCAGACATTATGGCCATGCCAAAAACAACCATGCACGAAAACCACGATTCGAAGGTGCGGCAGCACGAAGTCCGGGCAGCCGGGCGAGTCTGGTGCATTTCGTTCGAACAGGATGCTACGCGCCTGGAGCCATGCGGCAACAGATTGCTCGGGAGCCGTACCATATCGGCGCACGCGTTGCATGACGCGGCGACGTGACGCCTTGTCGAGGGTGTCTACCATGGTTTTCGCCCACCAGCCGCGGTGACAAATCGCATCCCTTGTACATCGGAACAGTTTGGAGCAGACAAAATGCAAAATGACGATCCGCTTCGCTTCCAGGTTGCACCTCACATTGTAGAGGATCTAGGCCTCAACCTCTACACGGATCTGCCCCGTGTGCTCGTCGAGTTCATCGCAAACGCGCACGACGCTGACTCGGCGTTCGTCGACATCCGAATGGATCTGGAGGCCATCAAGCGCGCGCGACAAGTCGTACGAAAGCAATTCGAGCTGGATCAAGCAAAGGCGAGTGCGGGTCCACTTTCGCCGCTGGCTGGCCGCACGCTCCCAGAGGACATTTGTATCGTCGTCGAGGACGGGGGGTGCGGCATGTCGCGAGAGGATCTTCGGGACAAGTTCTTGGTAGCGGGCCGACGCCGACGACAGGAGGAGCCGGATACGAAGGGACGCACTCCGGCAAATCGTCCGTTGATGGGTAGGAAAGGACTCGGAAAGCTCGCCGGATTCGGCGTGGCCAAGATAATCGAAGTGGTCACGCGCAAAAAAGGAGAGTCTCACGCAACTCGCATAGTGCTCGACTACGACTCGCTCGTGAAAGAACGCAACGTCCTCGACGCTGAAATCGAGGAAGAGCGCGACGACAATGGAGGCGGCCTCGCCGAACACGGCACACGAATCACCCTTTCTCGATTGCTTTATGATCCAACAAAGAGCAGAGAGGAGACCATCGTCAACGAGATAGCCGAGCATTTTGAGTTCATTCGGCCTGAGGATTTTGAGGTTCGTCTCAACGGTGCCCAAATGAAGCCTCCGGTGCGAAACCACGCCTTCGCGTGGCCGCTGCCGGAGGTGGTCGCCGCAGCCGATCTTGTGGAAGCAAAGTTGCCGACTGAAGTTGGCGAGATTGCCTTTCGATACCGGATTCGGTTCACTCGCGAGAATGAAGCACTTCCGGCCTCGAAGAGAGGCGTCCGAATCTACACGCACAATCGTTTGGCGGCCGCCCCTTCGTTGCTCGATGCAGATACAAACATGCATGGCTTTCGTATGACCGACTACATGGACGGCGTCGTACAGGCCGATTTCATCGACGAGCAGGATGCAGACTATGTGGCCACTGATCGTCAGTCGCTACGTTGGGAAACGCCGTTGCTCGCTCCGATGAAGGAGTTTCTCAGCGACCAGATCAAGAGGGCAAGCGCCGCTTACCAGAAACAACGAGAAGATGTCATGCCGGGCATCGTCAAGAAGGACGAATACACTGCGCGCGAAATCGAGTCTCGATCCCTGTCAAAGAAGGACGGGCGCATGGCCCTGCGGTTCGCATCAGTGCTCGCGGCTTCGTGCAAACAAGGCGTGAACGACCCCGTCTACCAGACAAAGTTGCCGGTGATCGTCCGCAGCTTGGGGCACGGGAGCATCCTGACCGCGATCTCTGCACTCGCAGACCAAGACCATCCGGATCTTGGCCAAGTAGCTATCGAGATTGCAAAATTGACGCGAGACGAGCTCGACCAGTTTCTCGGGGCGGTTAGCGCGAGACTGAAAGCCATCGCCGCATTGAAAAAGATTGTAGAAGATGTCAACTTCAGAGCAAAGGAGAACGAGAAGGTGCTTCAGCGATTATTTGAGAAATCGCCTTGGCTCCTAGATCCGACCTTCTTTGAGTTCCTTACGGCGGATCAGCGAGTTGACTCGCTTTTCAGCCGCTTGGCAAAGGAACTCGGTGTAGGCGAACACGCACCGAAGGACTCCGCCCGAGACGGCCGCCGTCCCGATCTTGTCTTTCTGCTCGGCAATTCCGGCCTGGGGCGATTGATTATTGTTGAACTTAAGTCTGCCAACACGCCGCTGAACAACGACCACCTATCGCAGCTGGAGTACTACATGGAACAGGCTGAAGCTTGGCTTAAGGACCATGAGCACGCAGATATGCGGATTGAGGGCCATCTGCTCGGATCGATGCCTGCAACGGACTCCAAGGCAGAGGGCGCGGTTGTATTGCGAGGCCGAATACGGAAGGCAGGACCGGAAGCAAAGTGGCGGGTTCGGGATTACCTTCAAGTTTTGGAAGGGACGGAGTCCGCACACAAAGAGCTGTTGTCTATCCAGAGGTCGGCCGCCGCACGCGATGATGCCGAAGAGGTCGCAGTACCATCGAACCCGGTTAGTTGAGTTGCCGCATGCAAGCCAAGGCTACCGCGCGACCGAGTTGCGGCGGCACACTGTTCCCGATCTGACGCGCAACCTGCGTAGGTAGGCCCACGAAGCGCCAATCATCAGGAATGCTGTGGAGGCGTGCGGCTTCCCGAAGTGAAATCACGCGATGCTGTTCGGGATGGATATACCTGCCCTTGGACGGGTTCTGAAGGGCGGTTCGCAGTGTATTGCTCGGTGAATCCCACTGCATCCGCCCCCAGACGTCAGTAACGGCGCAACCGACTCGCCACCAAGAAGGCGGCGCAAGATGCGGGGCCGCGGCCATAATGTCACGCTTATCGCCGCCGGGTGGAATCGTCTTCATCCGCGCCAAGGCGAGCGGAGACGGGGCCGGGGACACGTGATGATTCAATCCGTCGGGTTCCGGTGCAAGGTCGGTCCACGCATCCAGTACCGTTCTACACTTCTTCATTCGTGGTTTGTGAACAGACGGAGTGCCAATTTGCGACGCGAATGTGAAGGATCTCCGGCGCTGTTGAGCTACACCAAAATCGACGGCATTTAGGACTATGGCGGACGTCTCGTAGCCCATTCTCTGCAAGCCATTGCACAGGCGCTCCCAAGTTTCGGCCTGAAGGAATGCTTCAACGTTTTCAACGACAATCAGCGATGGGTCGCATCGCCGTGCCCACCTGACGACTTCCATGCACAGTTCATTTCTCGGGTCCGATCGATTTCTCTTTCCCAAGGTCGAGAATCCCTGACACGGTGGTCCCGCAACCAAAACGTCGCATTGGCTAAGCGGGTGAATGCGACGCACGTCGCCGACTCTGATGGCGTCGCCAAGATTGGCTCGATACGTGTTTGCGGCAGCGGCATCCAATTCGACAGACTGAATGATGTCGAAGCCGCTTCGCTGGAAAGCGAAACTGAGGAGTCCCGCACCAGCAAACAGGTCAATCACCGTTGGATGTGATCTCTTGGACATACGGCACTTCACCGATCTCTATACGCAGGCGCAGGGATATCGACCGAGTCACTCACTGCAATCGCCGTGCCTAACGGCGAAGACAGCACTTCCCGCCCAAAGCGACGACGTTTGCGCAGGAATTGCGCACTCAGACCTTTGAGGCGCAATTGGCTGCAAGCCTTTCGGTGATGGATGGCCCACCGCCAGAACCTCCCGCCAGAACCGCCGCTGCTTCCGCCAGTCGAGAATCACAGCTATCGGCCGGACCGCATGCTCGCGGATCGGGTCGCGGCCGCACTCGACGAGTGGCAGGTGCAGGAGTGCCTCCTGAATGTCTGGGGCCAGGTTGAGCAAGTTCATGATCTGCGTGATGCGTGCCCCGGTGACATGGCTCAATCGGGCGAGCTCAGCGTAATCGGCCACGGCGCCGTCGCGGAGCAGACGATCGAACCGAATCGCCAGCGCCATCAGCCGCGAGATCCGCGGCACTCGGCCGGCGCGCGGCGCCGCCGGAGTTTCGACCTGCTCATGCGCCTCAAGCACGCGTTGGCCGTGGTGCCCGCGGTCGAGCTTGAATGTTCGTCGAATACGGATTCGTTGCTCTGGGTCATTGTTCATGCGCCATCCCCCCCTGATCATGAACCAGCCCTCGGATTCCTGACGGGCGGAAAGTGATCTCGAGTTCGCCGACCGCCCCGTTGTAGTCGATGCGGTCGATCAGCAACTGGATCATCCGAGTGTGCTCTCGTGTGGTCAGCAGCGCCCACAGGTCGTCAAAGCGAGCGAAGGCGGCTCGAACCTCCTCTTCAGAGACCAACTGACGCCTCAGCAGTGCGCATTCGTCGTCGATCTGGAAAACTCGCCGTTCCGCAACCCTCGTCCGATCCTGGAGATCAGCGAACCGGGCGGCAACATGTGGCGATTGACCAGCGGCTTTGACGACATCGCGTGTCTCGGCGGCCACCTGTTTCAACTCCCGCGAAATGATCTCACGCTCGCGTTCGAGTCGGCCTATCTCAGACTCGGATTGGGCTCGCGCTTGCTGCAGAGTCTCCTCAATCAGCCCGGGGTCCTGCCCGATGCACCTGATCTCATTGAGCACGAAACGCTCGATTTCGCCTGCCGGAACTGACTTAGTCGGACACGTGTGCCAGCCCTGCTTTTGCGCTTTGAGACACACGTAGTAGCGGTAGCGCTTGTTTTTCCGTGCCGTGTATGCGTGGCTCATCGCGTATCCGCACGATGAGCAGTAGAGAAGGCCGCCCAGCAGGGCGCCGTACTTGTTGCGGAACTCGCTGTCGCCCCCGCTTCGGGCATTCCGCTGGAGCCGGGTTTGGACCTGCTCCCAGAGTTCAGCGGGCACGATCCCCTCGTGCTCGCCCTCGAAGACCTGGTCTTTGTGCCGCACCTTGCCCCGGTAGGTAACGTTGGTGAGCATCTGGAACAGGTTGTTCTTGGTGAACGCTAGTCCCCCCATCTCGTGGTCCTTCTTGGTCACCCACCGCTTTGTCCGCCATCCCCTGGCGTTCAGTTCGCTCGCGAGCGGGATGAGCGAGCCAAGTTCGAGGTAGAGGCGGAAGATCTGACGGACGCGCTCGGCCTCGTCCTCGTTGATCAGTAGTCGCGAGCCGCCGCTGGTACGATGGATGTCATACCCCAGGAGAGGACGGCCCCCCGACCATTTGCCTTTGCGCCGTGCCGCGGCGATCTTGTCGCGGGTGCGCTCTGAGATGATCTCGCGCTCGAACTGGGCGAACGACAGGAGCACGTTCAACATCAGCCGGCCCATCGACGACGTCGTGTTGAACTGCTGGGTGACGGAGACGAATGAGACCCGGTGCTTCTCGAACCGCTCCATGATCCGAGCAAAGTCGATGAGCGACCGACTCAGCCGATCCACCTTGTAGACAACGATGCAGTCGATCAGCCCTGCGTCGACGTCGGCGAGAAGTCGCTGAAGGGCCGGCCGCTCCATGTTGCCGCCGGTGTAGCCGCCATCGTCGTACCTCTCGGGCAGGCACACCCAGCCTTCGCCTCCCTGGCTGCCGATGTAGAGCTCGGCGCTCTCGCGCTGGGCATCGAGCGAGTTGAAGTCCTGCTCCAGACCTTCCTCGGAGCTCTTGCGCGTGTAGATCGCGCAGCGGACATGGCCGTTGCGACCGCTCATGGCGCGTAATCCCCGAGTCGGAAGAAGAGGTAGCCGTTGGTGTGGGTGCCCGTGATCGCCTTGGCCACGGCGCTGAGCGACCGGTAAACCTCGCCTTGATACTCAAAGCCGTTGGGCATCACCGTGACGCGAAGCGTTTGGCCCTTGTACTCGCGGACGATTTCGGTCCCGGGCACCGGCAGGCGATCGTCGTCGCTGAACACCGCCTTCACCGTCTTGGCGTGTCCGTTGCCGGTAAGCAATGGCGGCGGCGATTTCGGAATCGTCGTCCGAACATCGGCGTCGCGGGCCAATTCCTCAGCGCGAAGCCGTGCGCGCTCTGACAGGTCTCCCTCGGCCAGCGCCTGTATCCGCCAGGCAATCCGCTTGACGAGGTATTCCTTGTTGCCCGACCGAGTTGGCTCGCCGAAGACCTCGAGGTATTTGGTCCTGAGCTCCCTCGGCGCCATTCCTTTCAGTCGGGCGATTTCCTTGCTGATGTTCGCCGACCCCATGTGCGATCTCCAAATCTCAGTTCGCTAACCGTTGTGCACATGAAGGCGCGAACTCTCGCCCAGTTCAAGTCCGATGTTGCCGGAATTCGAGGCTTTTTCGGCAGATTCCTGGGCCGGGACGGCCAGTGTTCGCCGGAGGCGGAGAACTCCGCGCGCCATGATGGCGGCGACGGCCGAGTGTCGAGCATCCGCCGGCATGTTCCGTGGGTGGCCGAGGTTCCGAGGGTGACGGTGATGATGCATCGATCGCGCTCCAGCAATAGCATGCGCAGCATCGCCCTCCGCGACGACCGAGTCGCGACCAGCCGAATTCCGGAGGCAGCGGCATGGGAGTCGGTCCGCGGCGGGCGACCGCCACCTGCTACATACGCGAACGATTCCGTGGTGCTGGGATCGGGAGCGGATCCCAACGGCGCTGTCAACCATCGACTAACTGGATCGGCCGAATCTGGCACACAAAGCGCCGAAGGTTTCTCTTGGCCGGTGTCAGAGACTTTGGCTTGCGCTCGCCAACTGCCTTCCGTACGCATCGGCGGCGACTCGAACCCACTCCTCGCGAACCCGCACGATCCACAGGATAGCGAGCACGGTGCCCAGACCCGCGGCGCATGCTGCCGTCATACTGACCGGCTGTTCACGAATGACCTGAAGGGCGAGCCGGGCAACGCCGACGATGAGCCCCAGCACCGCCAGAAGGAGCCCCGCTGGCTTCATGGCCCAGAGGTTGCGGCGGTAACCGTAGTTGACGTTCTCCTCGAACACCAGCCTGAACTTCTCGCGGTCCCGTGTTCGGCTCAACAGGAGTTGGTTAGCGGATTCGTACACCGCATGCGCCCGGTCCAGATTCTCTGCCTCTTCGTCCACGGATACTGGAAAGTCGAGCTCGGGGTCGAGTTCTCGAAGCTTGCGGTGGAAACGTGCCACCGTCTTGGCGTCAAATACCCCAGCCGAGTACATCAGAGCGCGGACTGAAGGCTTTCCGCCCCACCTCCGGAACAATTCGGGCTCCTTGGCTTTGCCTTGATCGCGGGCCAGTTGGCCCAAGAGCGCCGCAAGCGCAGTACCAGCCGCGGCGCTCCCTGCAAGCCCCGGCGCATCCACACTGACTGGCAACCAACTGGCCGCTCCAATCGCCGCAGGCATGAGCACGAGAAGCACGGGATAGAACCGCGCCCGACGCTCATATTGATCCAGGAGATTGACTACAGCAGGCATATCGGCTCCGGCAGTTCTTCCTCCAAGCTGCCCGCGAAAACACGGGCGTCGGATTCGCCGACGATGAGCATGACGGGCGGTCGGCCATCAGACACAGCAAGTCCCTCGATCCAGCGGAAAACCGTCCGATCATCATCGCTGGGTGCCATCGGATTCCCTGGTGGATGAGAATGCCACTCGCCGAGATAGTCGAGGTTTCCAGCCGTGGCTTCGACGATCTGCTCCCTCGCCCGTTGAAGCCCCCGCACACCGCGGATGTACATGGTTGGCCACTCTTCACTGTCCGGAGGCGACGGAAGCGCCAGAACAATATGCAGGCAGCGCCGGTCGTGGTCCATGCCGCCGAGCAGAATCCCGCCTGTCTCGTTCGGAAGTCGATCCTGCCGCCAGGCCACCACATTGTCCAGCAGCTTTCGGCTGACACGAATGCGCCAGCCAGACTGGACCTGCCTAACGAAATTATGCACATCCAACTTCAAAGCGCTCACGCCCAGCGTGTCGGGATCGGTGCGCCACACACGAGCGCTCGCCAATTCACGGTGAGCAGCCTGCTCGACAGCGCCGGCCGCGATACCCGCGTGAATCGCAACAGAGGCCTGACTCATGGACACGGACAGATCCCGGCAACTGGCGCCGTACCGGGCGCGACGTCCCGCGGGCGCCAGATGTCCTTGAAGATCCTCCCGAGTGGCCGCTTCGCCGTAGTACATCATCTCGAGGTCGTCCAGTCTGATGGAACGCCCTTTGTCCTCGGCGAGGAGCACGAGGTCTCGACCGTTTGGTGACAAGAAGACTGAAACCGCGCGGGCCGCGTTCTCTAGGTCGGCTATTGCCCGGGCAACAGGCAGCGAAGCCGACATGTCCAGCACAAGATCGGCCTCGCCCAGAACAGCGTCAAGCCGAGCGCGTTGGTCACCGGGCCTCAGGAAGTTGGCCGGAATCCCCTCCGCGATCGGCTCGTCATCGGCGATCGAGTTCATGTAGAGGGCGACGCACTCCGCTTTGTTCCGACCTAACGGGAATCCGCCCTCCAGCGCATGCCGCACGGCGTTATGCGGGAGGAAGGAATCATCGTCCACCAGCGACCAGCGTCCAAAGCCGGACCGTGCGAGATTCATGGCCACCTGCGAACCGAGTGAACCCGCGCCCACAGCCACGATCTTCCGCGGATCAATGCGTCGCCGCCCGCTGTATTGGGAGGCCCGTTCCCACGTCAATTTGCGCAGGACATTCATGACGGCGACGTTGACCGCCGAACCATTGAATCGCGATTGGTCGCCAAGGAGTCGCCCCAGCATTTTGCCTTCGACCGCCCATGCGCCGATGCCGACCCCGACGGCCTCAAGATCGTGCAGGCACAGGAAACCCTTGAGTTCCGTCCACTCGACTCTGCCGCCAGGCTCGCGGGTCTTGGGAAGTGCCAGCACGAAGATCGGCTTAACCAGCCGCCGAAGATCGACATCGCCGACGAGTTGTTCCGGCAGCGCACGCACGGCCTCGCGAAGTGCCGGCATTAGCCTGAACTCGGCGTCGTCCACAAGCGCCGCCAATTCGTGGATAGTTCTGGGCGCGCGGTTGATGACCCCGTGTGTCGTCGGAGGCGTTTCAATGTGGATCACCGCAGAGGGCAAACCCCCGCGGCACACGTTGTCGAGACTGTCGCCCACAAGAACCCGCCCGTGCTCGCCGCCCACCAGCATCACGCGGACGAACTCTGTCTTCGGGCCGGCATTCAGGCCGAATCGCGACGAGACCACGAGGTCGTACCCGTGTGAGAACATTAGCGGCTCAAGCGGCTGATCCTCGTCGTGAAGCTCGCCGCGAGCTGTCTGTTCGAGCCACCAGCGCACCCGGTTCAAGAACGATTCCCCCGTCCAGCTTGACCGGACTTCGTCCCACGACCGGTCGTACAGGCACAGGCTGCGCGGCCTAACCTCATCGCGCAGGTTGAGATGCGGTACGACCGGGAAGTCATCGCGAAGTGCCAGCGCCTCTGGGCCGGAATCATCCGCATGAGTGAAACGAGCGGCGATCCGCTCAACACGATGAACGTCATTCACCGGGCGCTGAGGCCGTTCCACCTCAATGTCGAAGATGACGACCTCGACATCGCCGTTCGTACGGCACTCGACTAATTGCGCTTGTGACCCGGCCCGCACCACGGCCCGCATACAAGCGACAGCGCGGGGCAGACCGAGCCCCTCGGGGTCGACCACTAGGCCCTTGATTGGTGTATACGCGGCTGCCACGGCTCAACCAGCCCGCGGGGCCGTTGATGTCGTTGCGACGAAGGCCGCAGCGCGCCGGACTTTCTTGACCGTTGTGCCGCAGCCATCGATCTGGATAACGAGCGGCGCCGGTTCATCGGTGTCTGGATGCTCCATCGTGACCTTGAAGTCGTCATCACAGGTCACGACATCCTCGCGGTAGTAGTTGGCGGCCTGGCGGTGCGGAGGATTCGCCCCCTTATCATCCCCGTTGCTGGCCTCCGGGATTGGGTCGCTCGTCGAGACAACCACACAGTCATCCTGTCCGTAGTGCTCGAATAGCCGGGCGACCATCGGCTCCGGCTCCGACTTGTCGCCCTCACGCGGCTTGGCGCTCAGCGAGTGGTGACTGCAATGGTGCGGCAATTTGAAGATGTCCCATTCCAAACGCTCCTCGCGGCCTTTCGCCTCGGTGACTCGCACGATATCGGTCAGTTCGCCGTGCGTGACGTCCGACGCCAATATCAGCTTAGTCAAGGCGCCGTCAGAGGTGAAAGTCGCCTGCATCACGATCGCATCGCAGTTCCGATCTTCGACAGTGTGTTCGTCCTGCCGAACGGCGAATGGGGAGTGGACAAAGAACTCCACCGAATCGTCTTCGAGCGTGAACTCAGGGACGAGTTGTCCTGCGTCGGTGATCAGGTGGCGGCGCTTCTCGATATCGACACCGTTGGCCTCGCACCAGTCTTCCAGGCGCCCCGGGCAAGAGAAGACGCGGACGCCATCGCCCACCTTGAACCGTTCCCGTGCCTCCTTCTGAATGGCCTTGGCCTCCGCGTCGTCCGAGGTGCCGAGCTTCTCGGTGATAACGGCCGCGGGCACCCAAAGCACTCTCATCTCAACCCGCTTCTGGCCTGCCACTTCGCCTTGGTAGGCCGCGATATGCTCGAAGTAGAAAAAGTCGGTCGCTCCCGCGTAGTGATCGCGGTCGAGATGCGAGAAGGCGACAACGTCGTAGTAGTCGCGGTCTCCCAAGTCCTCGCGCAACTTCTGGGGCAAATCGCATCGCAGGTCGGACGCGTCGTCCGGATCCCGCATGTCGGCGTAGTCAAAGAGGATTTTCCGTCCGTTTTCGAGGTTGATCCGTGTGCAGTCGGCGTTGGCGAGGTTGTGGAAGGTCACCGTGTGCATTGGGGAGTTCTCCGTTACGTTGTCTGCGACTCCGGCCGTACGCCGTCCCGGCGAAGGGCCCCTGCGATCGCGCGGTTTTTGCTGCATTCGCTAAACAGGATACATTCGCTAGACGAGAAGTCAATCGCTTTGTTTCGCGAATTTTTCGCACTTGCTTCCCGGTCAGGCTAGGATCAGCCCTACAGGAGAGAATGCCGATGGCACTCGGAAAGCGGATCAGAGCCAGGCGTGAAGAACTGGGCTGGACCCAAGAGGCCTTGGCCGGCAAGGCCGGGATCAGCAAGAGCTTCTTGTCGGACATCGAGAATGAGAAGCGAAGCATCGGCGCCGAGAACCTCCTCGACCTCGCGCGCGTGCTCGGCCGATCACTCGATTACCTCATGACAGGCGGTGGCGGCGAGACTACTGACCCCAAGGAGGTTGAGATTCCCGCGGCGCTAGCGAGATTCGCGAGCGAGGCATCGCTCACGTTCCGACAGACGCTTGCGCTTCTCGATATGCGCCGCCAAATACTGGCTCACCGGAGCGGTTCCGGCAACGAGCCGTTGGACCAGATCGACTGGCCACACTTCTACGAGTGCGTCAAGGAGTTCCTGTGAGCCGCCTCGACCAGCAGCAAGCTGTGGCCGGTCTGGCTGCGGCTCTCGGACTGGATTGGCGCGATCCGATCACCGCAATCCTCCGCCACTGCAACGGCAAGATTGCCGCCTGGCTCAAGGAGGCTCGTCGCGTCGGTAGCCTTGACGAACTCCAGCTGTTGATCTGCCGCCAACTCCACCTTGTCTTCGAGGAGTTCCACACAGAGGGCGAGCTCACGCAACTGATCGCAAAATACGTCAGCATGGGCGAGGTGGGTTTCGCAGGGATTAGGGCCACATTCAACGACGATGTCTATGCGACGCTCACCGAGCGTCGCCACATGAAGAGCCGCGACGAGCCCCGCTACATCGCCTTCATCGACCTCCGCGGCGACAAAGCCGCCCGCAGGTACTTCACCCGCTGGCACGAGATCGCTCACTTGCTGACTTTGGTTAAGCAGCTCGAGCTCCCCTTTCACCGGTCGACGAAGCAGCGAGATCCTATCGAGCAGTTGATGGACGTCATCGCCGGTGACGTCGGATTCTACGATCCGATCTTCCGACCCACCGTCGAGCGCGCTTTCGACCGCGACCCTCGGCTGACGTTCGCAGCCGTCGAGAACATCCGCGCAGAAGTCTGCCCAGGTGCGAGCTTCCACGCAACGCTGATCGCTTGCGCGAAGCGCTGGCCCGCTTCTGTTATTACGCTGGAGGTTGGACTCGGACTAAAGAAGGCGGAAGTCTCGATAGTCCGGAGCGGGCAACTCGGGATCTTCAGCGACAAGCCCGAGATGAAGCTGCGAGCCATCGTTGCCATCGGCAACGAGGCCGCCAAGAAGGCTCGGTTCCGAATCCACCAGAACATGCGAATCCCGGAGGCGTCGCTGCTTTCACGTCACTTCGCTGACACCGACGAGCGTCGCCTTGCCTTGGACACTTCTGGCCGGGAGAACCTGGCCATCTGGCAGCACTCCGACGGAACATCGCTCGGGCACTTAGACGTTTTCATCGAGGCTAGGCGCCTCCATGACCATCTTGTCGCCCTTGTGAGGCCAGTCGAATAGCCACCGCTTGTCGAGCACGACCGCCGCGTGTTCATGAGCCAGCACATGGCGCGTGCTTACAATCAGCGGCGGGAATCCCCGGCGCGTCTCCTCGGAAACGAGACGAGCAGCCTCGCCGATGACCTCGACGCATCGGATGACTGCTGCTTGGACAAGTTCATCGTTGAGGAACTCGTCGAGGGAGCGCTCACCCAGAAACTCGCGGGCGCGCTGGGCGTGTATGCGCATGTCTTCGCACTTCACCAGATCGCGTTCGCGTGGGTCAGGCACATTCATACAGCGGCTCGGTGCTCCGCAAGGCGAAGTGTCGGAAGTACTTGTTCGGCGATCGCTCTACTGACTCGCGCGTGAGCAGATCGACGGTCCGACCAAAGAGGTCTTCCAGCGCCTGCTGCAATGCGACGATTCTCAAGCCGACCTTCGCGTCTGGGATGAACGCGACAAGGATATCGAGGTCGCTGTCAGGTGAGGCATCGCCTCGCACGAAGCTGCCAAAAACTTCGAGCCGCGCGACGCCAAACTCCTGACAGAGATCCGCGAGACGCTGGGAATCAATTTTGAGATCGGCCAGTCGCATGATGAGCCTCGACTTGCCGCGAGGGGAGTGTTCGTGTCGCTCTCGCGCCGCCGAGAGGAACAGGCTCGTTAACCATTTGGGGGTCGTCAACCAGAGAGTCTGAGAGTTCCAACGCCGATTCTCGAACTCTCGATCGGAACCCCGGTGATTCGGATCGAACCCCGATCGCAGCGGTCGGAAACAGAGAGTCAGAAACCTCTCGCGGCAATTCTCCTAACGCTTTGATTGGGCGAACTTACGACGAATTGCCGAGGACTCTCGTCCTCGGCAATCCTCGTCAACCGGACGGTAGAGAGCATTCGCTCTTTTTCCGTGAACTCCCCGATCCGAACGGTTTCGAACTGTTGGCTGTTTTTGGCTGAGGGGTTTTCGCGCTCGCGCGGTGTTAACCATGCTGAAAAACAGCGTTGGCGCTGTCAAAAACTGCGTTGGCGCGTGTGTCGTGCCTGGCGATGGTTCGGCCCCTGGCGACGGCTGCCCGCGAACTACAACCTGACACCTGCCTTCGTAGCGGGGCCAGGTGCTGCTTGCGGCGCTCGCGCGGCGTTAACCACCAGCGTCATCCAAAACTGCCAGCATACTGGTTAACAATGCGCGAGCGCCGCGTGGGCCGAGCGACTCGTGTCCGCCGATGAACGCAGAGATGATGACCCGGATCATCCTCGTCCACCAACTGTACAAGTCCACATGAACCGCAACCTCTTCCTCCGCCCGCTCCGGGGCCAGGCTGGCTCCTTTCGGACGTGGAGACTCGGCCCTAACCGCGGGGCCGGTTCACCACAGTGAGGCGCGAAGGCTCGCCGAGTTCAAGGGCGATGTTGCCGGAATCTGAGGATTCCGCGGGAGGCAAAGATGCTCGCGTTCGGGCGGCCCGGACGGAGCGCATTAGGCCGCATGCGAGGATGCGGGCGACCTCGGCACGGCGCTCGGCAGCGGACATGGTGGCGGGATCGGTGATGGTGGGCAATGCTGGCTCCGGCATAGGACATAATGCCGCGCAGGACGAAGCGCGCCGTCATGGGTTACCTATGCCGGGCAAATGTGCGATGTCCGGTTGCGAGGTGAGTTCGCAATCCGGACAGGCGATCCATTGGATGGACTATTCAAACTCAGTCAAACGTGTGCACGACTAACCGGCTGATCGCGCACTCCCCCGACACCACCGCCTGGAAGAGGATGGTCTGGCCGCGTGCGATGAGGGGGACGGGGCGAGTGATGGTGGCGACGCCTTGCTCGTTGGCGGCGGCCGTCCCGATGACGGTTGGGTTGTCGAGTTGCAGCGCATTCTGCTGGAGGTCGCAACCGGGGATGCGCGTGCCGCCGCCGTGGCGGGAGTAGAGGAAGGTGATGCGGGCGCCGGGGGTAACGCCCGTGACCCTGATCGTGTTGTTCGTTCCCGCGGTGCCCGGCGACGGGGATTCAAGTGTCATTGTGGGACTCACCGGTGACATCAGGAACGCGATCCCGGCAATTGGATCACCGGGGGGGTACGCCGTGCCCGCGATCTGGCCGGCGTCGTTGATAGCCCACGCGGCGGTAAGACCCGCAATCCCGTTCAGACGCGGCGGCGTCAAACTCATCAGCGATTGCATTCCTCGGCTCTGCTCCCACAGAAATGCCTTACCGAACACGTTTGGAGAGTAACCGAATCCCACGATCTGGCCCGCGTTATTGATGTCATACGCTGCCGACTCGCTGGTGCCCGGTGTGCCGAGGTCGTAGATGCGATCGTTGTACCACAGCGTTGCGTGCTCTTTACCTGTCGACGTTCGCGAGTACCCCACAACACTGGATTCGTCATTGATCCCTGTAGCAACGGCTGCGGAATCTGGATCAAGAGAGCCGAGGTCATTGACCTCACCATTCGCCCACAGCGCGGCTCTGCGAAGAGTCGTCTCCGGATGCCGAGGATCGGTAATGAGAGCAACGCCGACGATCTCACTGAGATTGTTGATGCCTATTGCGTTCGCCCCCAGTCCCGGCTCAAGCGGAGCAAGTGCACTCATCTCTCCGTCGGACCACACGAAAGCGTTCTGCGGACTCCCTTGCCCCGGGATGACCTCTGACCATCCGACGACCTGTCCGGAGTTGTTAATCGCAAGCGCTTTCGCACTGTCACCACCCAGTGTGCCGATGTCTTCCATGCGGCCATTACGCCAGAGGAACGCGCGCTCAATGCTGCCCGGCAGCCGAGACCAGCCGACGATCCAGTTGTTCCCGTTCGCATCTTCGGCGCGACTGTCCAGCCCCCCAAGCGACTCGATATCCAGCGGCGAGCCATCCACCCAAAGCGTTGCATGAAAGTAGTTGCTGGGAAGATACGCAGAGCCAACAACCAAGCCACCCGGGCTGATTCCCCAGCCAAAGGAATAGGGGCCGCCGAGTGAGGGAAGGGGAAAGAATGCATATCGGCTTTCTGCCTGTGCCTCGCACTCGGCGGGAAACGCGCATGCAAGCGAAACTGCGATCACGCCGCACAGCGAAGTGTGCCTAAGCATCGTGATTCCTCCTCCAATATGGCATTCGAAGTGCCGGTGCGGCTGTTGGACCGCACCGGCACAGAGACTTGCACGCATTACGGATCTTCGGGACAATCAGGGCAACCCTGTCGGCTTTCTGGGAACGTAATCGTGTAACTGTCCGCCTCATCTGTAAACAGGTATTTGAGTGGCGTGAACTTGTCCGTATCGGTGATAAATGTGATACCACCGCCGTTGTTGCAGATTCTGTTGCCCCACAACGCGGCCATGTCGTACGTCATCAATGAAGGCGATTGCATTCCTGTTGGTCCATAGCAGGCAACTGTGAATTCCGCGTTGACGAGGGCCATCAGTGCCGTATCTACTTCGAAGTCGCCGTTGAACCCATTCTGTGAGTCATCTCGCCAATCCGCCGAGAAGTCCTCCCATGGCTGACCGGGATCGTCCCAGCAGCAGTTTTCCGGTGGTCCAGGATCGCAGCCTTCGTCATTTCGATAGCGCACGAAGTCGTCATGATTGGCCGTTGCCCAAGCACCGCTTGCTCTCGGCCCCCACTCCAGTGCAGTCATCCAATTCGGCACTGCTTCCCAAGGGGCTTCGGTGTCGGTGAGATCATCCACTGTGTTGGTAACGTCCGAAATGTCCTCGTAATGGATATGTGTATCGAACAGCATCTGGTTGTCATTGAGCCAGGGCACGAGGTTGGTCATGATGAAGAGTGGAAGCGTCTGTTCGCCATGGGCGTTGAGAACGGTTCCGAACGGAATGCCTGGTCCGATGATGCGCAGCGGCCGACCTGCGAGCGCCGACCCTTCCAATGCCGCCCACGCTTGATCTTCGAGCCAGTCGCGTACGAGGATGAACGCATCCTGCGCGCATCCCGGATTGACGTTAAGGCGGACACCATCGAGGTCGTAGTAGACTGCTTCCCCCTCCCAAGAACACCCGTCGATGTCACTGTTGCGGAAGAGATACCTGCCCGCGCCCGTGAATACCTCGTTGCCAGTCTGCACATAGTCAATGCAGTGCGCGAACTGGTAGCCGAACTTCTTGATGTTCGCGAGATTGCCGTCGCGTTCAATGTCATCTTCCGGAAGGAAATCGAAGCCGTGGAACTCCGGATCATCATTCAATGATGAACGCAGCCAGATCACGATCTCGCGACTGCCTGAGCCGCGCGACCAACGATTGACCTGGTCGCGGAAGTCCTGACAAGCACTTTCGCCCTGCAGAATCAGATTGAGAGCGTACTCCTCTGACGGAAGATCCTCGGCCAGCACAGTCAGATGCAAGGGCAAGCGGACGACCGACGTGTACTCGATGTCATCCGCAACCGTCTCTTGGTACGGGGGTGAGTGAAGTCCCACGCGAATGTCCTCGGCCCAGTCGATCAACCAATTCCCGTTCGCGTCATCCTCAATGTCCAGCGCGATCTCCCGGACATCCGATTCACCATTGTTATTGACGTCGTAGGGGACGAGCTTGAAGGCCACCCAGGCGCCACCGCTGCCCAACTGCCCGACGCCGACGATTTCACCGGCGTCGTTGATGTCCGTGCAGTTCATGTTGATCATGTTCGTGGGCAGGCCGAGCGCGTAGGCGGAGAGGTCGATCTGCGTCCCCGTGCCGGAGGCGACATCATCGCAGATCCAGAGGTAGTTCTCGCCGACGACCTCGGGGTACTGCTGATCATTGATCGCTTCGGGGATGAAGTCGGTGGAAGTGCCCTGACTCACGCCAACCCACTGTGACGATGAGCCGTCGTAGTACCACAGAATGGTGTCGGAGATTGAACCTCCGCTGAGCTTGCCTCCGACGATCACATCATCGTCGTTCACATCGACGGCGAAGCCTACTTGCGAACCGGTGATCCCCGTCAGATCCGTGATCTGCCATGAAGTATCGAAGTACCAGACAACGGCCTGGTACTTGGAATTCGAGTCCTTGCATTGGCCAACCACCAGACTGTTGCCCAGCGTCGTGTTTGGCGTCACTCCAAGCGCGTTGGTCACATCGCCACCCGACAGCGCTGGTAAGGTGACCGGTGAGCCGATGATGTCCCACCAGCCGACGGGCGTGCCGCTCGCACCAGTGCCGATGACGACCCCTTGGTTGTTGATGTCGTTCGCGTAGCCGTTGGCGGTGCCGATCTGCGTCAGTGTGCCGGTGTATGTACTGCTTAGCGCGAGGAAGAAGGCCTTTGGTCCCGAGTTGTTGCGCGTGCCGCAGATCTCGAGTTCATCATTGATGCCGCGCAGTCCATAGCTATTCAGGTCGATTTCACCGGAGGCGTCTTCGAGCGGACCCTGCCACCCGTCCGCGAACAACTCGTCGTACCAGATGTAGCCGCGGTAGGAGCTGCCGTTGTTTATGGTCGCAACGACCACGCCGTCGTTGTTGATGTGCACACCCGCCGTCTGAACAAGCGTGCAGTTCTCCGGCATCGGCAATTCCAAATACACAAATGGCTTAAACAGAGGATCTGTCATCGTCATTCCCATGGCAGCGTTGGCCGAGGCCTCGGCCGACGCCGCCGTCTCTACCCCGGTCGCAGCTGGAACCCACCTCTCTCCTGCCGCCGCATTGGCGTGCCAAAGGGTCTCGCCTGCTGCAGCCAGCAAGATTGTACTGGCTCCCAGCAATGCAATGGTTGAGAATCCGACGTGAACTCGTGGAAAAAGACGTCTCATAGGACGCCTCCTTCGAATAGAACGGTGGCGAACTGCCAACGACAAGGTGGCCGCTCCATCCACCGCACCGCCAGCTGGCAACGCTGGCCGTTCGCACCCACGAGAGCCAGTCACCCGGCTGAGTTCGGGCGGCAGCGCTCTGCGACGTTGCTTCAAGATACCGCGAGGCAGTTCCCGGGGTGAGGCGGCGCAGTCGATTCAGTGGCAGATTCAGCAGATCGGGGAAAGCACAGCGCGCGCGAGCACTGTCGCGCCCGCTCCCCTCGCGCAACAGTGGGGGTTGCGCTCCCTATAGGGGAGACAACCCCCTCATAACCCCGTACCCTGCGAAACAGAGACTCGGAGAGACTTTTGGCCCAATTCGGCGCTTTTGCCGACCCCGGCCACGCCCATCGGTTATGACCTCAGCGCGAGCGGAGACACCGCTCGACATCGCGCCCTTCGCCAAGTCCTTGCAGAACAGTGGCCTGCAAACGCGAACGCCGCCGAGGTCGCTCGGCGGCGTCTCGGTTAAACCACAGGGCCGGCTGCGTTTGCAACCGGCCCTTCAATAGTGGGGGCGCAACAGTGTTCGCAAGGGCGCACGAGGGGGAGAGAGACATGCGAGGGGAGTGGCGATTCTGCAAGTTGCAAAGGCATGGATCGGGGTGGGCGTGAACGTCCCCTGAAGAGCTAGATCCCTGTCTATCCAAGTCCTCCACTGCTGGATGGTAGGACAGTGAGGACTCAAATCTGATCGATGCGGCTGGTGGCGGGCTGCGCTCGAGTAGGCTGCGGGGCAAATGTCCTCCCGCACTCGGGGCATGTCGCATCCTCCACGAGTCCTACGCGCGGGTAGCCGCAGGGACAGAATCCGGGGCAGGTGCGCCTTTTTCGCCGCCAGAGCACCAAGGTAGTTGATGCGCCCACGGCGAGCAATGCCCAACAGGGGATAAATACATCCCAGAATGTGATGGTTCCGGTCGGGGTGTATCGGTATTCGAACCAGAGCTTCCAATGTGGTGGTGCGCCGCGGATGGGCTCCGACTTCCATCCATTTGGGCCAAACCACCCGGACATGCCCTGCCGGTCAATCGCCCGACGAACTCGCAGCCCACCCTCCGAGCATTCAAGACCGAGCCAGTACATTCCGCCGGAATGAACGCGACCGTCGGCCCACTGGATGGTATACCAGCCGCTAAGCAGCCAGGCCAGAACCATTATCGCGCACACGACGACGCCACTCCACCTGAGGATGGCATTCGCAGTTTCCCCGACACTGCGCGTCATGCCACAACCTTACCCGTCATGCGCCACCTTACCGTTGCTGGTTTGCACATTCCCCCTGGTTCCTGTCCAATTCCTCTTGCCAGTGTTGGATTGCGTCAAGCACCTGCTGACGACAGGCTTCGCTAACCGTTCCGAGCCTCTCACGTAGACACTCTAGTTATTTGCCTAAGCACACGACACTCCGACATTCGAGAGACACTGTTGGGTCCGAGAAAGCGAAGCACTTCATACGTTCAACTGCACATTCTGCAATGGCACCGCAGTCGCGCACTCCCGGGTGGCTTACATCACACAGGCAGCACAGTAAAATTGGTTCGCCCTCGGGTGTCAACCACCGGATCTGGATGGCATCGGTGTTACCCACATGACAGAACGCCGTACAAGCCGGATGTCCAGCGCTCTCACGATGACACGGCCCCTTGGGGCCAGGGCTGGGCAGAAACGGCAGCCAGGGATCTGGAGGTCGGTAGCGTCTGTCACAATAGCGATAACACGGTCTCTGAAACTTCCAGTCACCCGGGTTCCGGTTACAACACTGATAGCACGCTTCGTAACTCACGCTTTTCGCAGCACAATTTGTTATCCCGTTGTCCCCTTTCGGTGATTATGGACGCAGGACCCGAAGTCCAACCTCGGAGCGCCGGCGGAGTAAACTCCGCAGTTCCTTACCCGTCACTCGTTCAATACGCCAGTTCGACAGAAGTACCAGGTAGTCCTCTTCAGGTATTAGTGATGGCAGGTCTGGAGTAACCGCGATAACTACTGGTCCATCCACGATCCAATCAGCGTCGCTGTTTGAAAACTGTACCCCTCCAAGTTCATACCACTTCCCACCCAGAGCACGAGCGTCGCCAATGTATTGATTAATCAGCATCAAACACACGGCCTCCACGCGCTCCGTCTCTAGCAAGTCCAACACATGGTCGCTCACCCACATGTTGTGATCGACCAAGTGCATGGAGGATAAGTCAGCGGGCTCTCCGGTATGGGGATTGTGGCCTGCGGTGTCATTCAAAGTGTGCAGAGACAGAATGTTACCGATACCGGATAACTGGCCTGAAAGCTGCCGGCGCGTCGTCCATTGATATTCCAAACGCCGATGGATGACCAGAGACCCAACCAGGCTGAAGACCATGAGCATCGACAGTACGGCTGCTGTCCGCTTGCGCAGCAACACATTGACCACAGAACAAGCCAATCCCACAGCAGTCGCCGCGACCGCCCATAGCCCTAGATATTGGGAATCTTGTTGAAGTACGCCTGGCCAGTGTATGCGTATCGCCACGCCCGCCATCAGTAGATTCGCCAGTAGCGTGAGCAGCGGCAGTACCATTATCCACGCCGGCTGGCCAATTAATACGGATGCAGCCGGAAACATCGCATTGCAGCGGCGGCATTGGCACGCGTCGCCGATATCCGCCGATCGAAGTGGCAACTTGCAATACGGACATCGCATGATGCGGCCACGTGTTTGTCTGGCGAATAGTGGCTTATGCTGAATAGTGCCACACTCTGGACATGTCTGTCCAGCGTCTATATACGGATAACCGCAGCCCTCGCAGTGGTGCAATGGAATGCATGAACGGTGGCCAAGTCGCAATCGTGCCTTCACCATTGTGTCGCCTGCGAAGAATACTATCGGAACTCGTCATTCATAATGTCGGACCAGCAGGGAAACAGCGTGCGACAGATTGCCGAACTCCATGGCCCCCTGTTCCGGTTGTAGTCGTACCGGAGTCGGCATGTCCGATGAATGGGAGCCGCATTCATTTCGTGCGTATGCAGATTTATTGCCATGGGAGCGCCTTTCGCGCGATACGCGTCGCATAGTCCGTCGGTCGACCGCCATCATTCACAGCAGGGGCAGCCTGGAGTGCAGGGGCGTTCATGGCATGGCTTGCAGGGGTTCGCGAAAACTCTGCTTCCATGATCCGCTGCAGCCATCGGGAGCCACCATCCAGGAGGGCCGGGCGGAATCGGCCATACAATGCCGTGCTTGCACGATGGGTAAAGCTTTACGCAAGCGTCTACGCATTTGGTTTTGTCGCATCGGGCCGGGAGGCACGAGTTGCATGCATCATAGCAAATCAAGTGTGTGTTCTTTACGACTCTGTATCTGCCCTCCTGCGCGTAGCCCTGCAGTTCAGCGCAGATGCATCCAGAGGTAGCAGTGCAGCTTTTGCTGGCTTTTGCGTCCTTGACCCATTGCTTACCCCATACGCAGGCTGAATATGCATGTTGAAACTCGTGCCTGACTGTATCAGGGACTCTATACCCCGGATCATTCGGACAGAAAGTTATCCTTGGCGGATTATGGTCGGTGTATCCAGGCTGCTTGCAGTTATCACATTTTACTGTTGGGAGAGTACAGCCCCGGTTTCGCATATCCTGGAGCCATGTGCTTATTGGAGGAGTTGCGATTGCTAAGCATATACCGCGCTCATCGGCAAGGGTGCAATTAGATACCTTTATTCCCCAACAGTCCAACCCAGACGGATCCCACGCGGCCTGCGGCTGGGACTTTACGTACTCATACAGCCCCAACCCATCCACATACCCCAACGGATCGCGCCGCGTCCACACGCCGAGGTCGCTCCGGTAGACGCGGTGGCGAACGTGGTAGGTGTCGCCCAATTCAGCGTCGTACTCGTACCCAGCGTACCCCTTGCGGTTGGCGATCGAGGTGAACGTGCCGATCGGCGAGCCGTAGGGGTCGTAGTTCACGCGCTCGCTGATCGAGCCGGAGGTGTTGATCAAAGCGACGACGTCGTGGTGCTGATTCTGGAGGTAGTACCGGCGTTCATCCAGTGTGCCGTTGGCGTCGGTGTCGCGGTCGCGCAGGATGACATCGTCGATGTACGATGATCCGCCCGTTCCAGATAGCCCGGCATTGTGATACCAGAACTGCTCCGTTGGCTCCGAGGCGTCGGCGTCATCCTCGTATATCGCCACAATCCGCCAGCGCTCGTCGTAGGCGAAGTGTTGCCACGGGGCGGTCTCGTCGTAGCGGGCGCTGAGCCGGAATCCCAGCGCGTTGTAGACGAACTCGGCCTTGACGTTGTTCGACTGGTCCTTGACCCTGACGAGCCGATACCACGCGTCGTATTCGTACTTCCAGTCGCGCTTGTCATCGGTCAGGTTGCCCGCGGCGTCGTAGGTCGGCGCGACGTTGTTGGTCTGGTTGTCCCAGCCGGTGATCTCGTTGACCTTGTTGTGGGTGAAGTCCCAGTCGAACTCGGTGGTGGAGCCGCCGGTGACGAGATCGGTGTGGGTCCAGTTGCCGACGTGATCGAGGTCGAAGATCTGCTTGCGGGTCTCGCTGGTGATGCTGCCGCCAGACAGCGTGCCCGCCTGTGCCTGGCT
Source organism: Planctomycetota bacterium (assembly GCA_963205185.1). Taxonomy (GTDB): domain Bacteria; phylum Planctomycetota; class Phycisphaerae; order Phycisphaerales; family UBA5793; genus UBA5793. The sequence continues at coordinate 66,490 of CAUJHZ010000018.1, forward strand.
GAGGCGTTCGAGCATGTCGTTGGTGTACTTCCAGTCGAATCCGGTCTGCACCGAATCGTCGGCGGTGAGCAGATTCGAGTTGCGATCGTAGCCGAGGGTGACCTTGTAGAGGTCGGTCGTGCTCTGCTTCCAGCGGGATTCGACGATGCGGTTGAAGCGGTCCATCGCGTCGTAGACATCGCTGCTGTTGAACAGCAGCGAAGTGACCACCGGGCTGGGCTGGTTGTAGACGGTGCCGACCAGTGAGCCCACGCCGAGGTAGGCGTAGCGGACGCGATTGGTCGCCCCGCCGCCTGAACCTTCGGCGATGCGCGTCACCCGGCTGGCATTGTCATCGTGCAGGCCGTCAGTGGATTCGTAGAGATACGACAGGACACCGCTGTTGGGCAAGGTCATCTGCGTGCGGCGCAACGTGCGCCGGGCGCTGGCCGGCTCCTTCTTCTCCCAGGCATAGGCAATGGTGTACTCGTCGGCGGATGTGCCCGTCGAGATCGCACCACTGCGGTTCTGGGTGAACGAGGCCAGGTTGCCCCAGTCGTCGTAGGCATACTGCACCTGGTTCTGGACTGTGCCGCTGCCGACGGTCGCGTTGTCGTACGACGAAACCAGATCGACGCGGCCGTGGTTGTCGTAAGTGGTCGAGAGGCGCAGGATGGCAGTGTCGAAGCCGCCCGAGGTGGTCACGCGCTCGTGAGTCCTGCGGCCGGAATCATCGAAGTCGTACTCCATGACCCGGCCGACCTGATCCTTGGTCCAGATCGTCTCCGCCTGAGCGTTGTAGGCGAAAGTCACGACATCAGCCGCGGTGAGTGAGTCGGGATACTGCACCTTCTGGAGGAGGTGGCCGGTGGCGATCTTCGAATCGCCGGCGCTGGTGCCCTTGGTCGTGCCGTAGGTGTAGTTGGTGGTCTCGTCGTTGCCCGATCCCGTCATGCGCTGCGTGATCGAGGTCTGAAGGCCATTGGTGTAGACGTACTCGACGGTCTGGTTGATGTCCGTGCCCGAGGGTTCGCCACTGTTGGTGTTCGGGTCGTAGTTGCGGATGGTCTTGGTCTGCCGGTTGGCGTCGTCGTACTCGAACTTGCTCACGCGGCCCATGGGATTTTCGATCGTCTCCGCGCGGCTCATGAGGTCATAGGTGGTGGTCGTGCGCAGGGCCGTGTCCGAGCGCGCCGGGATGCTGAGATTCGTTCGATCAAAGGTGCTGCCGCCGTTGGTGCCGTACATCACGGTGTCGGTGAGGCGGTGGAGGTCGTCGTACCACAGCGCCGTGATCTGAGCCCGGCCCTTGATATCCGACGCGGTGATCTTCATCGGATCGCCGTCGGCGTTGGTGTCCAGCGGGCCCGTCGTCTGGCCCGTTCCTGCATCCTCGTGCTTGCGCTGGATGAGCACCTGCATGAGAACTTCATCGCCATCAGGGTCACAGACGGTCTGGTTCTCTTCGAGGACGATGTCGCCGGTGACCGTCTCGGCGTCGGCGTAACTCGAGTCGTCCGTGCTCGCCAAGGTGAAGACGTGCGTCACCCGGTCGAGGCGGTCGTGGTAGGTCTTGACGAGCTGCTCGCCCTGGCTCTTCATGACCCGACCGACCTTGTCGTACCAGGTCAGGAATGCGAGGGAATCATCATCGGCGCCGGTGGACTGGTTGATCTTGTGCCGCGTCGTCTTCCACGTGCGGCCCAGTTCATCGAAGAAGGACTGCGCCAGGCTCAGGCGGTCAGTTGACCGCGTGACGGGATTGTCCGAAGCGCTGACGTTGCCGTCCTTGTACTGGCCCGAGGCGACGAGCCGGCCGAGGTTGTCGAACTTATTGAGGATGAACTTGGGCTCAGTTGGATTGGTCTGGAGCAGCACCCGGCCGCGCACGTCGTGTTCGAAGGTGGTTTCCCGACTTCCCGTGGAGTTGTCGCGGATGTAGGCGGTCTGACTCGTGATGTAGGAGTTGCCGCCGTCACTTCCGCCGTCGTACTCGGTTTCCGAGACGACGACCATGTTGTTGGTGCCCGAGGTGTCGCCGCCGGGATCGCCGTTGTCGTTGGTGCCGATCTCCTGGCTCACGACCCGGCCCAGGGTGTCGAATTCGTTGCGCGTGATCGTGCCTGCCGGAGTCTTGGTCCGGATCAGGCGGCCCATCGCGTCGTGGGCAAAAGTCGTCACGTCGTAGTTCGTGCCCTGCGAGCCCTCGCCCGTCGAACCGCTGACGGGAATCGGCGGACGCACGTGGTACTGCCACTGGGCCGTGGCCCGCACACCCGTCGCGTTGAAGATCGTCTTGGTCAGGATGTGGCAGTTGCCCAGGTTGGCCACCGCGTCGATCACATCGCTCTCAGTTGTGTCCACCTGGCTGTTGAGCGCCGTCGTCGATTCATTGTCCGTCAGTTCGATCACGCACTGGTAGACCTGGCGGCCGGCGTGATTGGTGATCACGTACTGGACGGGGCCGTAGAACACATCGGGGTCGGCCGATTCGTCGAAGTTGCTGTAGGCGAGTGTCACCGCGAGGCGGCTGGCCAGCATCGAGTGATTGGACTTCTTGACGAGTCCGCCCGCCGCGGTCGCGTTCATCACATCCAGTCGTCCCTGCCGGTCGTAGGTGTACGTCGTCTTGCGGTGCAGGGGCGAACCGGTGCTCGAGAACCCTGTCGGAATCGTGATCCCGCTGAAGTCGCCGCTGGTGGTGTCGGCGTCGATGATCCGCTTGACGAGCTGCCCGCCGGAGAACTCGCTGTAGTCGATGCGGTCCTCGGCGTTCTTCTCGAACTGGAGCGTGCCGTCCTCGAGGAAGAACTGTTTGGAGGTATTCGCCGTCCCCGAGCCGTTCTTGGCCGTCGTGACGGCGGGCAGGGTCGTCGTGACCTCCTTGGGCATGAGCACGGCATCGCCGGTATAAAAGGTATGGGTGAAGGTCGTCACATGGGAAGTGGTCGTGCCTGAGGTGATCTCATCCTCATAGATGCGCCGGCTCGCCACCAATGGGCGCACCACCGTCGAATCCCCGATCGTCTTGCTCGTGGTCGTGTAGGTCAGAGTGAGATCGAGGTACGCCGAACCGCTGGTGCCCGTCTTGTGCTTCAAATCGGTGATGAAGCCGGTCAGGTCGCCCGAGGACTGGCGCACGATCGTATTGATGAGTCCGACCGACGAACTCAGTGTGAATGAGCCCGTCGAATGGGTGTAGGCCGTGACGTTGGCGGGCGAGTGGATGTCGGTGATGCCGCCGAGGCTGTCGCGCACGACCTGCGTCGCCCAGGTCAGTTGCCCGCTCGTCTGCGTGGGGTCGAGCTTGGTGCGGACCTGACCGAGCGGCTGGCCGACCTCATCGAAGTACTGCGTCAGGTAGGTCGTGTCGGGCAACTCGACCACGGTGCGGTACAGCCACTCTTCGTCGTAGCCGCTTCCGCCCGGATGGCTCCCATTGGTGGCGTAGGTGAACTCGTAGGTGCCTTCGCCGGTGGCGATGCCCGAGCAGGCGCGCTGGCCGTTGAAGGTCGCCAGTGAGATCTGCCGGCTCGAATACTCGAGGTACGCCTCGGCGTAATCCAGCAGCGCGCTCTGGCTCGCGGTCAGGAAGTCATCATCGAACTGGCCATCCTGCGTCCAGTCGAAGTTGCGTGTCCCCTCGAAGCCGACGACGAGCTTGACCTGGTAGGAAGTGCCGTTGGTGTCGCCGGACTTGTGGTAGCGGTAGTACTTCTTGCGGATCATCGACTTCGACGAATCTGTGAGCGGCGTCGTGATTGTCACGAGCTGAAGGTTGCCTGCTTCGCCGTAGGTCGTGTCCGCCGAGGTGTAGTAGGCGTAATCGACACGGTTCACTTCGACCCAGCCGCTCACATCGATCTCGACTTTGACCTGCGTGAGGCGATCGACACTGTCGAGTGTCGTGTAGGAATAGGTGTAGCGGCGGTCGGCGCTGTCGAAAGCGAGTTTGATGCCGCCGTTGGTGTGGAAGCCATTGGTGATCGCGGTGCTCGGACTCGTTTCGTGCCCGACGTACGCCGTGTTGCCATCGGCGTCGATGATCTTCCAGATCTGCCCCTTGGCCACGCCCGCGTCGGTGTTGAAACCGAAGAAGTACACCCGCGTGCCATGCTGGTCGGTGTAGATGTAGGTCTCCGGCTCGCCGACCCCTCCGGCCGCCACCCATTCGAACGCGCCTGCCGCGCCGTTCTTCGATTTGAACTGATTGCTGCTCGTGCCCTCGCGTTTCAACTCGATGTAGCGGTCTGCGCCGTAGATCAGATACAGGACATCGTCGGCAGCGTCATTGGGATCATCATAAAGAAGGATCTCCGGCTGGCCGGACTGGAACCAGTTCCGGCCCTGGTAGCCGTCGCTGTCATGGTGGCTGCCATCGACATCCTGACGCGCGTTGTAGGTGCGGCCGATCATCCAAGAGAACCCGGGCGCGGGCATCGCGATGTCAATATCGAAGGGTGAGTACGTGCCGGTGTCGAGGCGCACATCACCGCAGATGCGGTTGTTGCGGTTCCAGTTGCCGCTTCCTTCGCCTTCGAGCGGATTGCCCGCAAGGGAAACTGCGATCCCCGGCGCTTCGCGCAACGTTCCGTCGAGGTTCACGCCGCGCTGGATCGCGCGGGGCGCGACATCCTGCACCAAACTCGCGGCCGCTGGAAGGTAGGTCGTGAGCGAAGCGGCGTAGATTTCGAGGATCTGACTGCTCATTTTTGGCTCCAAAGAGTCCGAACGGTCATCGACACCAGAGTCTATTCCGGAACTGGATGAGCGACCTGCAGTTGCCCGGCACGTTCTCGGGGGAATTCTCACGTCGAAAACACAAGCCGCAGATTGGTTCTGGGCACGGCCAGACCCACGCTCACGAAGTTGTTACCGGCAGGCAACGCTGGACAGAATGACCGTGCTTTGTGAACATTGCACGGTATATCTATCCAAGTCGACGTGGAGTCTGCCCCAGGAGTGGTCCTCCCGGTTGATTGGCCCGTGGCGCTGGCCTTCCGCCTCCGCCTCAGACCTCTGCGGGGACTAAAGTAAGTGGCCTCATCCGCTGGATTTGGCCTCTGTCGCCTTTGCCAGGTGTTTCTGTTGATACGGATCTGATTTCATTGCATTCCGGAGGGATTGATATGCCCCGACCCAAACTCGCCCGCGTCTCAACAACCGATCTTCGTCGCGAGATCGAACGCCGAGCTGTGTACGCCAGCACACTCGAGGTCAAGCGCGTCGAGATCGCCAGAGAATTGGAGCAACTGGATGCCGAGATTACGGCGCTTGGTGGTTCTGCCCCCTCACCCACCAATGGAGCGAAGAACCGGCGCGGTCGCACTGCTCCTCGGCGCGGCCGCCGGACCAATGCGTCCATCACCCGTGCGGCGAACAAAGTGCCCCTCCACACAGCACTGCACGATGTGTTGACGGGCAAGACGATGGGTGTCTCGGAAGTGGCGCAGGCTGTTCAGGATGCAGGGTACAAGACGAATTCAGGCCATTTCCGAACGATGGTGAACATCACGCTGCTCAAGCGAAAGGACCTGTTCAAGAAGAGGGGGCGCGGACAGTACACCGCCAAGTAAATTCACGCACATTGGTCGATCTGCCAGATTCCGCAATCCACAATGGGGCCAATCGTCAGGCGCGCTTGTGCAGATGCCTAAGTTGATCAATTCGTGAGCATCCGTGGTCTTTAGATACTCAGACTTGCCGATTGGCGCCTCCTGCGGCATCCCGCGCATCCGCGCCGCCTTTCCTCACGCGCGTCCGCCATGTCCAATGCGGCTGCGTCAACCAACCGATGCGGCGCAATCTGCGGACCAGTCGCTTCGATTGATGCCGACCCTGCACCTGGCTCAAAGCCACTGCAATCCGCATCGCACGCCATCGTCAGCGTCGCCGTTCCGCCCGTCGCGGCCGGGTGCATCGCCGTGCCGGATCCACCGCAGAGACAGGCGGTGCTGCTCAACCCGTTCGTGATCACCAGCGGCCATGTCGAGTAGTTGGCGCACTGGCGGGCGTCGAAGCTCGCAACGCCAAAGAAGATCGGGATCGGGATCCCGCCGCCGGGCAGGGCCGTGACCCAGAGGATGAAGCGCCGTGTCGTGCCGATCACCTGGTAATCGAGCACGGCGCTCGTGATCAGCACATCAAACGTGTTGCTCGTGCCGGTGCAGTTGGAGTTGACGTACTGCGTCGCGTTGATGCCGGTGTCGGCCAGGATCAGGCAGGTGCGCCACTGGCAGCAGACCGTATCGGGATTGATCGTGTTGCACGGCGAGTCCGGATCGCGGATCGAGGTGTGGGCACCGTCGTTCCAGTTGAACGGCAGCGTCAGGTCGGGCATGGCGGCCGAGAGGTACTTGTAGGAGGCCCAGGTTCCCGGCGCGGCCACGCAGTCGTTGCCACGGAAGGTGCGGCATCCGGTGGTGAAGGTCAGACCACTGAGTTTGACGGTCAGGCACGCCTTGCCGCTCGAGTTGTGACAGCCGTCAATGGGCAGGGAGTACTGCACGCCGTCGCCGCACTCGATGCAGATGCAGCACGGGCAGTCCGGACAATCAACGCCTTCCTTGCAACAGCAGCAGTTCGTGCTCGTCGCCGGCAGGCCGATCGGGCCGAGCAGTAGCGAATTGCCCGATGGTCCAAGGATGAGGGGCATGGTTCGGTTCCCTTCGGTCGCTCACCACAAGTGAGTTCCACTTCCTTTGGTCTCTCGCCACGAGTCAGGGGCAACTCTCCAGGTTGACATCGCTCGTCGTGCTCGTCGTTGAAGTGGCGCCAACACCGATCACCACACCCGCCACATTGCGCGAGAGTGTGATGATCGATCGCTGCACAGTGATGCGAAGGACGCTGCCGACAATTGCGTGGGTGACGCCGGTGACGAGTGTCAGTTGCAAGGTGCTGTTGACGGTGGTGTCGATCTTGAGGCAGCCTTCAGTATCGAAGGCGAGTCCACTATTCGAAGCGAGGCACACCGCCGCGCCGTCCGCAGGCAGACGCACGAACGCCTGACGAAGCAGGCTGATCGAATCCTCGACCCAGAGGATCTGGGCCGCTCCGCTATCGCCGCTGAGCAGTCGATCCGTCAATCCCGGCGAGATATCGGCGAACTCATGACTTGGATCGGCCAGCCCGATCTTGACGGGCACCACGCCACCCATGGCCGCACGCACGATCGCGCCAGAAGCGGCGGTCTCCAGCAGAATCGCGAACTTGCCGGCGTGTTCGGCTGCGGGAACCACGCCCGTGAATGCCACACGCTCGAGTTCGAGAGCATCGCTGGGATCGATGATCGGATCGGTGATGGCCAGCACACCGAACCGGCCCACCGTCGAACCCGTCGAGTTCAGGACGAGGATGACGTCGTTATCGTGCCGCAGTCGTTGCGGATCACCCGCTGCATTGTGCTGGCGCTGTCGCAGATCGACAGCCGCATCGACGAAGGCGTTGTATGCCGCCGCGGGGATGTTGAGCGGATCGCCGGTTTTCACCTTGCGCAGGGAATCGCCACTCATGGTCAGATCCCCAGTCCCGTGAAGTCCCCGCTCTCATACACCCGCTCGACATACACCGCAATGGGTCGCTTCACGATCGCGCCGGCGGTCGCGTCTTCCGCTTCGGCGTACCGCACCCAGAGGTACTCCCAGCCCTTCTTATCGATGCCGGTGATGTCGCCGACGCTCAGGCCGGTGCGATTGGGACGCGAGGCGAATCGGAAGGTCAGTTCCCAGTCACCCTGACCGCGTTTGGAGCCCGAGACACCCAGGAACAGGCACTCGCCTGCACTGAAGCCCTTGAATGCTCCATCGTTGACCCGGCCGGTGAGGGCAAAGAGCGTACCTTTATATGTGGGCGTCACCAGACTGTCATCGAGGTAGTGCGTCTCGGTGAACTGGTACGTGGGTACGACGATGTCCACGCCCTCGACACTGTCAGCCGTGACGCCGATCGCGCCTTTGAAGTCCGGCGCTGTGCCGCCCGGGGGCGCGTACGAACTGATCGTCGCCAGTGACTGCGTGATGTGCTCGCTGCCGCCGCCCGTCTCGAAGGTGAAGGTGCTCTCGCCGGTGTCGGGCGGATCGGTCGATGAATCGACCTGGTAGGTGACAGTCCCGTCGTAGAGATCGGGCCCGGCCTCTTCCACACGCACCTGGTAGAGCGGCAGGCCGCCGTAGAAGGACGGCACCTCGGCTTCGAGCGCCGCCAGCGCCTCGAGGTCATCGCTCGTGCCGCGCACCCAGTAGAGGCGCTCGGTCGATGGGCTGCGGCCACTGGTGGTCGTTCGACTGATCCCGCGTTCCTGAACTTCCGTGCTCATCCGAAGGCCAGTCCCTTGCTGCTCGCCTCGACGAGGCGCTTGGTGTGGCGGGCTGTCTGCTCGGTGGCGCGGGCGGTGCGTTCGGCGCTGTCATCACCGGCGGCGAGGCCACGCACGGCTGAGGCATCGAAGGTGCCGCGCACACTGACGCGACGCGCCAGGGTGTCGAGTTGATCACCGATGTCGGCGAGGCTCTGAAGGGCCATGGAGGTCGGATCCTGGCCCTCACTGATCGCCTGCTCTCGGCGTTGCCGCGCGGCTTCGACGGCACCAGCCAGTTCCTGCTTGGTGCGGGCGAGGACTTCCTCGGCCTGCCGCACCCGCTCGGCGGTCTGCTCATCGAGTTGGGCCAGTGCCTCATCGCGCTGGGAGTTGACGGCGTTGAGTGCAGCGGTCTTCTCCTGTTCACGCTCGGCATCCGTGCGATTGCGACGGCGTTCGGCTTCGGCAATGGCGTCCTTACGTTGAGACTCGACCTGGTTGAGATCCGCGTTGAGTTGCTGCTGGTTGAGCGCCTTGGCGGCATTGACATCCAGAGACTCATCCAGCAGACCCATGACCTCGGTGAAGCGGTCTGCAAGCCAGTTGGTCACCCGGGCCCAGACGCGCTGCACACCTGCGGCGAGATTCGCCCAACCCTTGGCGATGCCGGCGGTGAAGTCGGGGAAGTTGCGTTCAAACCAGTCGCGCACCTCGATCCACGCCTTGCGGACTCCGGAGAAGGCGATGATCGCGGCCCGCTGGAATCCCGCGCTGAACCCGATCCAGGCCTGACGCAGAGGTTGGATTCCCTGTTCCCACGCGACACGCAGCCCGGCCCAGAGGACACGGGCGGCCAGTGCGACATCTCCACCGGCGAGTGCATCGCGAATACCGCCGATGACGGTGCCGACGAATGTGCTCAGTTCGCCGAATCGATCACGAAGCCATTGAAGCGCCTTGCCGCCTGCCCCGGACCACGCGATGATCGTCCCGCCGAGCAGTGCCGCGGCAGTGATCAGCAGCCCGATGGGCGAGAGGATCGCACCCAGCACAACACCGATCTTGGCGATGATCGCGGCCGCGACACCGAGTGCACTACCAAGTCCGCCGACGGCCACACCCAGCACGGTGAACGCGAGACCGGTGGCGATGAGAATGCCACCCACGGCGCCAACAGCCACGCCGACTTTGGCGATCCACACGACCGTGTCGCGGTTCGCTTTGATCCACTCATTGGCGGCAATGATGATGCGGGTGATGCGATTGCTCAGGTCGATGATCGTGGGTGCCAGGGCCGAGCCGATGACGAACGCGCCGACGCGGACCGTCCGCCAGAGAATGTTGAGTGTGTCGGTGAGCAGGGCCGCGCTGGAAGCGTCCTTGGTCGAGATCGTCAGGCCGAGACTGTCCGCCTCGGCGCGAAGCGTTCGGATGTTGGCCAGCAGTGGCAGCAGTTGCGTGCCGGCCCGGCCGAGAACCTGCATCGCCAGCGCAGCGCGCTTGGACGGGTCCTCGACGCGGGTGATCGCATCGGCGATGGTCTGGAACTGCCCTTCGGGCGAGAGTGAGGCCAGGTGTTTGATATTCAGACCGAGATCGTCGAAGGCATCGGTGGCGGTGGACAGGCCGCGCTGCGCATCATTGATGGTGCGCTGCATGGTGCGGATGCCCTTTTCGAGCGTCTCGATGTCCGCTCCGGACTGCTCGGCCGCGAACCCGAGTTGAGAGAGGGCCTCGGCACTCAAGCCGGTACGGGCCGCCATCTTGTCGAGTTGATCACCGCTGGAGGCGAAGATCTTCGTCGCCCCGGCGAACGGCGCGAGGATCGCGGCCGAAGCGGCCACGGCGCGCAGGCCGACCTGACGCACGCCGGCGCCGAACGCTTTGAGGCGCTGCTGGGCTCGCTTCAAGGCGCGCTGCAGACGCGCGTCGTCACCGCCGATCTCGACGAAGGCGCGGCCGGCGCGGATGCCTTGGGTGTTGGCCATTGCTCACACCCCCTTCACGCTGTTGCGCCAGAGTTCGGGGAGTTTGGGCCGCTCTTTCTCCAAGGCCGGGTTCATGTAGGGTCGCGCCGCGACACGCACGCGCCGTTCGGTCCGCTTGCCGCGCCGGCGGCGCGTGACGGTTGTCGTGCCACCTTGCTCGAGCACGCGCGGCGCCGTCGATCCCTTGATTCCCACCGGACCGATCACCACGGTTTCGCTCTGCCGGTCGTAGCCGAACAGAATGAAACGCCGCAGCAGACCGACATGTGAGTACGGCGGACTGCCGGGCTTGCTTGTGCCCTTGCGTTTGCGGATGCTCGTGCGAGCCGTCTGGCGAATGAACGCGCCACCCTTGCTCAGCACCTTGCGGCGCGCGGCATCGACGGCCCGTTTCACCTTCGGGCGGTCGAAGAACAACTGGGTGATGCGCAGATCGAGCATCGCTACTCCCGGGTCTGCGTGGGTACACGCCCCTCGATGAACACGTCCCTGAGTACCGACACATCCGCCTTCATGGTCTCCCGCTTGCGCGCGAACGGATCGAAGTCGCTCGGCCGGAACGCCCGCTGGTGTTTGGCGGTTCGCTGTGTGTTGGCGATGAGAGCCATGATCGATGCCGTCCTTGCCCACTCGTCGCGCTGCTTCTGCTCAGCCATGGCGAGCAGGTCGCGCAGTGTCAGGTTGCCGGGATCGAGGCCGAGGATGCCGGCGCAGCGCCAGATGAGTTGCCAGAGGTCGTCTCTTTGATGGCCTCCTCGACGATCCGTTCGATCTCGCCGCCCTCGAGGCGCGCCTCCACCACGTCGCGCGCCTTGTCCATCGCGCTGCGGACCACCATCAGCACCCGCCCGAGATTGGTCCGATCCCTCGGGCTGGGGCAGAAAGCCACCAGTTCATCGAGCAGTGCGGCCGTGGCCGCGTCGATCGCGTCCCCGGCCATGGCCGCGCCGAAAGACTCATCGCTGATCTGCTTCTGATCCGCCTGAGGTTTGACGAGCGCGTAGAGGATGTCGCACAGGAGCACGGGATCGCGCATGAGGCGTTCGAGCAGATCGCCGCCGCTGATCACTTCCAGCAGGTCGGTGCCGGTGAGTGAGCGGATGCGTTTGAGGGCCGCGACATTGACCTCGACACTCCACTCGTTACCCGCGTTGTCCTTGAAGGTCTTCATTCGTTGCCTCCTGCGACGGCGAGTTGGTGGTGGAGCGTGACTCCGCGCTGGGAAACGTTCGTACTTCCCGGATCTCGGGCTTTGATTCGCATGACCACAGCAGAAAGAGCCACAGAAGGAACAGCCAGTTCATCCAAAACAGCCAGAAGAACATCATGACATGCTCCTGTTCATGAAAGGTGGTCGAGTTCTCACGGCGTCGAGTCGTACAGCACGCCGAGGTTCAGGACAGCCGTCGCCGCGGACGATGCGTTGCTCGCCATGAGGCCGTCGATCGAGTCGCCTGCAAGCGGGTTGACGATCTGCTGCCCGTCGAGCCAGAACCAGGTCTCGTTCTTCACGAGATCGATCGAGAGTGCAGTAGCGCCCGAGTCACGAACGCTGAGATGTCCGCGCTCCCCGAGTTTGGCGCCGATGGCGACGAGTTCATCGCCGGTGAATGCGAGGTCGATCGCCACCTGCTCAGCGGCTGTCACCGCGGTGTCCTGTACGGGCAGATCGTCGCCGGCCCCACCTGAGAATGTCACGTCGTCCCCGGCCACGCCGTCCACATCCACGTCGTAGCGGCGCCCGCCATCCCAGTAGATGTCGATGACATCGCCGATCTGAAGCGCGGTTCCCGCGAGGGTGAGTACGCCGGTGGTATTGGTGCTGCGCGTCGAGAGCGTGCCCGCCTCGGCGGCCGGCAATGTGATCGGGCCCTGGCGGATAGCACCGTCGGCGGTGCGCTGAAGCGTTGCTCCCAATGGCGCGCCGCCGATCTCGCCGGAGAGTGACAGAGTACTAGTCGGCATCATGCACCTCCGATCCACGAGGGCGGCGTGGCCGAGTAGGCGACCTTGGCCGTCACCGAGACGGTGATGCCTTCCTCGAGCGGCTCACTGCGGCTGAACGAACTGATCATGAAGTCGGCCTGCAATCCCTCGCCCCCAGTGTCATCGAGGATCTGGAATCCCAGTATGGCGTTGTTGAGGTAGGCGTTGCGAATGGCGGTGAATCCCGCATCGGCCGTGTCCCACACCATCTCGAACTCGACGGTCGCGGCCTTGAGTGTGGCGACATTGGCTCGCCAGCCCTGATTACCGCGGGTGGTCAGATCCGCTTCGGCCGCCTCGAGATTGAGCGTCACGTCGCGGACATTGGTCAGTTCGGTCCATGCTCCGCCGGCGCCCTGGCCGTCCACCTTGTAATTGAGGACGGCCTCCATGCCGAGTTTGAAGCCCATGGGTCACGGTCCTTTCGTCGTCTACGTCCTCACCCTGTAGGTGACCGACACGACACTGGTGAATGCGCGCTGCTGATCGAGATGCTCGGGCGAGATGAGTGGATCGGTCGTCGTGCCCAACCACGCGGCCTCAGCCGCGCCCGTGAGCCTTTGATGACTCAGGTATTCGGCGATCTCTTCGGTGAGCGCAATCAATGCATCAGCATCCGCGTCGCTTGCCACCTTCTTCTGCACCCCCACATCGATGGTGCAGTCCAGCCAGGAATCGCGCCGGCCGGAGGCGGTCCGCGTCACCGTTCGTGGTGCAATGGTCACGTGCAGACTCGCCAGATCCTCCAGCCCAACATTGGGCACGAGATGACGCTCGGCCGTGAAGGACATCGAGAACGACGCCCCGTTCAGGCTCGCCACCATGGCGTCGGCAATGGTCAGGATCGTGCTGCTCACAATGCCTCCGTCGCCACCTGCTTGGTGTGGATGCGCAGTGTGCTGCGATTCACGTCGCTGTACCGCCACGGAGGCTCATTGCCCGGCGCCATGACCTCGTAGGTGTACGTCGCGATCGAATCGATCTCGATGATGCGATCACCCGGCTGGGGCAACGTGACCTCACTGGCGAGAACCAGATCAGCGGCGCGAATGAGGAAGTCCCGCGATTCGATGCGTGTGAGCCCGCCCGCGTGGTCGTCCTGTTCGAAGACGGTGCGGCCGATCGTTGCTGACAACTCCACCTCGTCGCTGCCGCGCTGGTACGTCACCGTCCGCGTCAGGTGCTGGTGACGCTGATCCTCGAGCCATGACAGACCCTGGCTGAGCAAGTCGGGCATGATGCCTCACACCGTCGAGAGTGCAGCGCCATCGTTGCACACGACACGCCAGACGAGCGTGCCGTTGTTGTCGATTGCATGGAGGCGGATCGAGTCATTCACATCCGCCATCGTGATCGTGTTGTTGCCGGTCTGGTTGATCGCCGATGCGACGGTGATCACGCAGGTGCCGCCGTCGGTCTTTATGAACAGGAGCAGCTCCTGCCCGACGAAGGTCGGGATCGCCAGTGTGCGCGTCTCGGAGCCGGCGGTCACGATCGGGACGTAGCCTGACTGCGCGACGGGAATCGCACCGGCATCGCCGGGGTCGAGAATCGCGCCCGTCAGTGTGCTTTGCAGCCCGATGACCGAATGATCGACGAGTACACGGGCAGTTGCATCGGACTCGGCTGCGGCCCGCACCGTCTTGCCGAGGTAGGCGTTGCCCGTGGAGGTGGTCGTCAACGCGCCGGTGCCAGCCGTGCCGCCCACGGGATCGCCGTTGGCATCCCAGTACACCGCGATGCCTGCGCCGATCGCGCCCGTCACCTTGACGATGTCGTAGATGCCCGCCACGCCAAGCGAACCCAGCGCGTTGGCGGGGATGGGTGTGCGCGCAAAGCCCGGCAGTGTGTTCTGGACCACCACCTGGCCGGTCGCGACGGCGCTGCCGGGGGTGTGATCGATGGCGTTGCCGGGTGAAACGAATGTTGCCTGTGTCATGTCGAAACTCCTGATTCACGTGTGCAGCGGAGAACTGATCACTCAGATTCCGCGCCCGATCATGCTTCACCAGTACTCATCACACCACCACGCGGATCCTGCAGATTGACCCCGAAGTCGTGATAGCCGCGCATCTGAATGCCCAACACGTTGAAGTCGGCCTCGGCCGTCTCGATCGTCGGCGATTCCTGACCATTCAGGAATGCGACCTCGATCACCGGCAGGTCGGTCGGATCAGACAGCAGATACCACGCCTTGGCCGAGTTGCCCGTGTATGAGGCGTTGCTCAGATACCGGCTCACCTCGACGCGGAACTTGCCCTGATGCGGGTTGCTCACCGGGTACTTCGTGCTCGCGGTCGTGTCGCGCAGTTCCATGCTCTTGAAGAGTTGCGTGCCGATGGCGCTGAGCGCCGTGGGCACGAGCATGATCGAGGGCATGATGCCGATGGGCTTGCCGTCCCCATCGACCTGGTCCATGAACGCGACCTCGGCCTTGGTCAGTCCGTCGATGCTCAGGGCCGTGTCGGCGCCGCTGAGGTAGTTGTTGTTGGCGACCTTGAAGAAGTCCGTGTTCGCCAGGAAGATCGTCCAGAAGACATCGTTGATCTTCAAACCCGACCCGCGACCCAACTTGCGCGGCACCGTGGTAATGGCGCCGAGATCATCGTTGATGATGTCGCGGCGATCGATGGCCAGCAGCAGGCCGTAGGTGTCGGCCTTGTTGGTGTACTGCTCTTCGCCGAGATTGCCGTGCTTGAGTTCGCCGCCGGGCGCCACGATCTCGTACTGGTCCTTGCCGACGAGCCGGTACGACGTGACCGTCTTGAAATCGCTCACGTTGCGCACGGCGGTGATGTTCCGCCAGGTGCGTTCGACGGAGAAGAAGCCTTCGAGGAGGAACTTGTTGGCAACGTTGCTCAGAATGCCACTGATATCGATCGTGCTCAGACCGGCTTCGATGCCGGGGTTGAAGGCGAACTTGAGGACATTGCGGCTGTCGCGGAAGTTGCGGCCGGAGTACCCGTTCGCCCATGCGGCTTCGAGGAGCAGTTCCTGCAACCCGATGCCGCCTCGGAACCTCTTGGCGGCCAGGTCGAGCGCCTGCTCTTCGCAGTGCTTCTCAGGTTCATCGAGTCCGGCCGTGAGCATGCACGCCGCTTCGAGGACCTGGGTGCTCACATTCTGGTCATGGACATGGATCGCGGGAGCCTTGGGCCGATTGGCGCGAAGGATCTCCAGTTCAGTGCGCGTCGCATCCCAGCCCTCGCGGATCGCTTTGGCCTCGATCTCGTGGTGCTGGCCGGCGCAGAGGCGGCGGACGGCGGAGATGCGACTCGTCTCGGCCAGTGCCTGCGCGCGGATGTCCTCGACGGCGCTGGCCTTGCTTGCGTCATCCTGGGTCGATTCCGGCTTGGTCTGTGTCGCCGTGCCGTTGTTGGTGGCGTTGTCCTTCGTATCACCGTCCATGATGTTCTCCTGAGTCGCCGCGATCGCCGCGACATTCACACTGGTCTTCCCATCCGCCCCGAGGTCCACGAAACTGATCTCACCGAGTGTCGCCTTGCGGACCACATTGACCGGCCCGGCGAACTCCTGACCGTTCACGAGCACCTTCTGGCCTTCGCGGATGAACTCGAATTCCTCGACCGAGGCGCCCACCGAGGCCTGCCAGGGGAATCCGTTCTTCGAGGAGGTGACGATCTCCCGTGCCGTCGGCGTGTCGCGTGAGACAACGCCCGAGGCAATGAGTTGTCCCTGTTCGATGCGGATCGCGTCAGTGTGACCGACACCCGAGGCCGGATCGTGGCTAAATCGGATTGGCCGCTGCTGAGAGGGGATGTTCAACCCGGCCAGGTCGAGAATGACCGGATGCCGCCACGCGGCGACACGCATGGCGCTGCCGGTGTAGGCGACCATCTTGAAACGCGGCAATGCCGTCTGACCCTCGCCGGACACAGCCTCGATGTCGATCTGTGCCGCCGCGGTGATCTCGATCGACTGAGCAGTTGTACTCTCAGGCGGCGATGCGGCTGATCGCGTTGGTGTCTTGGTTCTGGCCATCTTCTTCGTCCTTGTTTGTGTTGTCGGTGCTACCCGCGCTGGGCTTCGCTTGCTCGGGAGTCAGTCCCAGTTCCTTCATGAGCGTGACTTCACGGGCACGCTGGCGCAGTTCTTCTTCCCAGTCGCGACCCTGGCGGGCGAACTCGGTGGCGAGTGTGGTCGTGTGGTTGGCCAGTCGTGTGGCCTGAGCCGTCGCTTCCTTGGCCGGATCGACGTGTTCCATCCCATCCCAGAACCATGTGTGCGGCGTGGCGACGCCGATGGCCCGCATCGATTGGGGAAGCAAGCCCTCGACGAGCACGGCTTCATCCAGCCAAGCGCGGAGAATGCGATCGAGGACCGCCGTCTGGAGGTGGTTCTGCTCGACGCGGATCGACTTGTAGTACGTCTGGTGGTCGAGCCGGCCGCTGGCGTAGTTGTACCCGCTGGAATTCCCGGCCGCGACGTTGAAGGGCATGTTCAGGCAACGCGCGATCTCGTTGAGGATCTCGCGCTTGAACTCGGCGTAGGTTGTCGCGGGCTGCTCGGCATGGACCTGGCCCAACTTCCAGCCGCCGGGCAGGACGGTGGCCAGTCGCTTCTCGAGTTCGACGATGTCCATCGGCTCGAGGGATTCGGCCTCACCATTTGCCGGGGAGTCGGTGTAGATGACGGCGGCGAAGTCGGCGGCCGTCTCAGCGGCCGCGATCACAGCGAGTGTGTAGCGCCGCAGTTGGGCGAACAGAGGCAGCGCCGGAGCGATGTCGGGGATACCGCGCCACTGGCCGGGTCGATCGACGCGGTAGTAGTGAACGACTGACGAGGCTGGAATGGTGTCGAACTCGCCTGAGAAACCGAACATGCCGCCGTCGCCGGGATGCCGACGCAGGACCGTGTAGGCAATCGGGTTGCCGTATGAGTCGAATGTAATCCCATCTGCCTCGCCTATGCGAAGCAATCGGCCGGGCGGACTCGTCACCTGATCGGGTTCGACGAGTCGCAGATCGAGTTGGACGGATGCGTCAACAGCGGGGTTGTTGGTCAGGATGCCGAAGACCTCGCCGCTCTCGGCGCGGGCCAATCGCATCGTCCGCAACTTCTCCGGTAGGTCGATCGCCTTGCTCCACTGCTCGAACGCCTTCTCGATGATGTCGTTGGCCTTCGAATCATTCGTGAGCATCTGGAGGCGCGGGCCCGTGCCGACGGTGTCGTTGGCGAGAGTGAGAACGATTCCCCTGGCGTAGGAGTTGTTGGCAACTTCGTAACGGGCCCGGTTGCGCAGAATGCGCCGGACTTCGGGCGAGAGGGCCGCGTTGGGCGACAGGCCGTCGGCATTCGCCCAGTGGCGGCGGTTGTCGGTCGTGGTCTGCGCCGAGTCAAACTTGGCGCGGACGATCCGCACCGGAGGGCGCGCCGCCGTTGCCGGCGCCTTGCCGTTGCTATTGAACCACGATGTCACGAGGCGCTTGAGCATCATTACCCCGTACCCGGCGGCTCCAGTTGCACGAACTTCACTTTGAGCCCTTTGCCCCGGCTCGCCTTCTTGCTCTCGAGGTAGCGGTCCGCCTCGATCTGGTCGGCGAGGCTGTGCTGCTCGACACTGCCCGAGTCGCCCTGCGCTTTGGCGGGGCCTTGGGCGTTGGTGTTGATCGCCTGCTCGATGTCGGTCTCAGCCATCCCTTGTCCTCGTACATTTCAATGAGAACCGTCATGCGCTTGCGCCACCGCCGCTGCCGCTGGGCGTATGTGTTCACCGCCGTGGCGACGGGCCGCCCTTCCAGATGCGCCACCCACGCTTCCTGCACCGCATCTTCACGGTCAGGCGCAGGGACAAAGCGCAACTCGATCACGAGTCGGCCGGGGTCATCCAGAGGTGGAATTACATGGTCCATCCGTCAGGTACGGACGGATGAAAGGCTCAGAGATTGCGGATGGGGAGGGATGACGGGGAAGTCGTTACACGGGTAGAACTTGTCTCCCCGCTTCCGGAGAGACTGCGTTCAAAATGGGGCAGCCTGACTCAATCCACCATGAGGAAGCTGTGGTATGGGTAGAGGAACGACTCATGACGCCATCGGTTCCCCTGAATCCGATCAGGGAACGTCGGAGCGTGCGCATACTGCCGCGAACTCAAGACAACGATCGAAGGCACTTCAAACGCGGCTGCGACGTGCATGGCCCCGGTGTTCGTGCCAAGGAACAGATCAGCGATGGCGAAGACTGAAAAGAACTCCCGCGGAGCGAGATTCTCGAGGACGATGCAGTCATCAAGAATCCTGTCAGGCCGCCACGCGGACCGGTGGCTATCCGCGAGCCGAGTGAGCCCCTCAACAACCGCAATATTCGTGACGGCGATCTGGATGACCGAAAAGTCCTTCGCCAATACCTTGACGTAGTCCTGCCAGCCGAGACTTCCACTCGGCACGATGCGGTTGTCGGATAGAGAACCGGCACACACGACGGCCACTGGGCGGTTGCGAGGCAGAATCGAGCGAAGTTGCCACGACCACTCGAGCTCTTCATCCGTGAGGTAGATTTCACCTCTGGGGAACGGGGAAATCGGGAGCCCGAATGCCCGTTCCAGCTTCTGAGCGATGTGTCCGGGACCATGGGCGCAATCATTCAATGCGACTCGATCTTCATTTCGGAATCCCGCCAGATAGGGGTTTGCCCCAAGCACGGCGAGAGTGGCGCGATGGCGCACGCAAAAGACGTGGCACCCGTAGCGCTCCGTCAACCGTCGCACCAGACCTGACATGCAGACGACATCGCCCAAGTGAGATCGCCCGAGAAAGCCGAGCACGATGTCCCCACCGTCGAGTGTCGCCAAGCCGTCGAATCGCGGAATGGGAGTCTCCTCCTCCAGATCGGCATGCGCCCGCCAGAACTGCGCATCAGAAAGCCTGACCATTGCTCCCATCCCCGCGAAGACTTGCTCCACGCCGGCGATTGCCGCTTCAGTACAGGTCGACTGAACGCTTGATGCACTCATCGGGTGGATTCCAATGCAGACTCGACTATGCCCAGCCTGCCCAATACCGCGCCAAGTTTGTCCGGACTGGAGAGTTCAGAGAACAGCAATTGTCTCGAAAGGCACATGGCGATGTACCGTGTCCGCGCTACCCTGTCCGGAACGTCGGCCCAAAGGCTACCGAGGCCATCAAGCCCGCTGACTTCAGTCAGCGCGCCGCTTCCCGAATACCAGCCTCGCCCCGTGGCGACCACCGGAGTCCCAAAGGCGATCGCTCTGAAAAGCATGTTGCTGTTTACTCCCACCACCAGTGCAGCGTTGGCCAGGAGCCAATCACACACGCGCTCATTGTCCGCCCCAAACCTGCTTCGGAGAATGAGGTGACTGTGTCGGACATGGTCCGGCACACCAAGGTCCAGCGCAGCATCAAGCGGGTGTGTCTTGATCACCACGAAGCACCGGCCCCGCGCCAGCAAGAGCACGCGCCGGCACAGGCTGCCGAAATCATGCACATCTGAGTCGTACCGAACGACGGAGTCCCTCGGCCGCTGGAGAGGCACGAAGACGAATGGCATCCCTACATTCGCGGAAGCCTCCTTTCCGAGCGGACAAGGAGCAAGAGCCGCCTTCAGTGCGGCTGTTTCAATGAGTCGTTCCGCCGCGGCAACGAACTGCCCATCCAACGGCGGGTTCTCACCCGACTGCCACATCGCGGGCCAGCTCGACGAAGCGTTCTCCCCGTCAGTATCGAAGACGACCGTCTCGTAGTGCGGGACAAAACCGAAGTCGGCGAAGACCGTGCGGATCCCTGCTGTTCCGATGGCCTCCACAATCTCGCTTTGCATCGGATAAAATCGCTGCCAGGTGAGTAGGACATCGAAATCACCGCTCACGATGGCGCCGAGCAGTGCAGGCCGCCGGTTCATATCATTGCGAGGAATGTTCGTAACCTGATGACCGAGACGGCGCAAGCCCTCTGCGACTCCATCGAAGATGTGTCGCTTGTTCGATCCCCAATCCGCCAGAAGCCATCTCATGCGGTCATTACTCCTCATGCGCGGTTGCTTGATCAACTCAACTTGCGCACCACGGCCTCTATCGAATACTCCCCGTCGGAGTGTCGCTCGGGATCAGTGATCGTGTGTCCTTCGTCACAAGTCCGGATATAGAGCAGTCGGCCGCCGGGTGTCGTCTCGCCGAGCAGCCTCGCTAGGCTCAGCGTGTGCGGCGGATCGTCACGATCAGGAAGGAGAAAGAACTTATGGTCGCTATTGAACCGGCTCGGCAAAACTCGACGTTTCTCGTACAAATCCCTGTGGGGTACAAACAAGATCAGGTTGCCTGAGGGACGCAGGAGCTGCCACCACCGACGCAGGGCCGCGCAAGGATCGCTCAGATGCTCCAGAAGGTGAGACGAATACAGCCAGTTGTATCGATGAGGCTCCACTCCTTCCATCAGAGTCGCGTCACCATGTCCCAGAACTCGGTCCCATCGAGCACAATCCTCTGTTATCGGATCCCCTCCACAACCGATGTCGAGTCCTTCGCCAATGAGGAGCTCCTGAAATCGCGCATCTCGCAGTCTCCGCCCCGCAGCCTTCTTCGTCTCCACTTCACATCCCTTCGCCCGAAAGTGCAGCGTCCATCTGCATGCGAGCACGCAAAGCAGCGCTTGACCATCGCCACTCACGCTGGCAGCTGACTATGGTTTGGCCATCTCGTCCCGTCGAATGCGCACTGGTGCGACTGCTGAACAACGATCCTGCACAGGCACATCAGCAAGCCCGAACTCAGTTAGCGATCCCGCTACCCGCGAGACGATGCTACGCGTTGTATCGTCGATCAGCACCCAAGCATCACCTTTCATATCTATAGATAGCGTTCGAAGATCGCTGACGCGCGACTTTCGGCAGTTTATTAGGTCAATCAACCAACTTCCTTCGCCCGGTGATGTCGCCAAGCAATACTTGCCTCGCGCGTCCAGCATGTAGACCGCAGGAGGAACACCGCCAATAGCCGTCTGCCACAAATCGACTTTGCCATGTTCACTCGAAATACACCAGCCCTCATGTTGATCCGATATCAAGCCACGAAGCTCAATTCCGCACCATGAGCGCAAGACGGCGGCGGACATTGGAAATTTGTCGCCCTGCGCATATTCCTTTCCTGCGAGCGTCACGAATACGCCAACCTCCGTCCCGAGTATTGCAGTCGGGTTGTTTGAGACGCCTATCTTCGACCGAACCGCAACAATCACACCTTCTTCTTCACACCAAGTAATCGCTCGATAGGTCATGTTGAATGAACGGCCCATGTATGTCAGCGGCCGAATATCGCCGGTCGAGATATCAACGAGGAGGACATTGCCCGTGGCCCCGTCGGGGGGTCCACCAGTGGAGCAGATCGCATTCAGCACAACTTGGCGATCAGAGACCATCGCTATCAGTTCAGGTGACTCACACTGTAGTTGCGACATCTGAGAGGGGCCAAAATGCCAAACTACGGGGTTAGCCACAGCAGCGGGGCTGGAGTAAGTGAGCCATCCGTCATAGCATGACTGCCCGGTGCCATTGAACATCCCGACAACCGCCCCGTCGTGTCCTACTATCACGCGAGTAATCGCTGCGTCAAGCTGGTCTGGTACTCGCTGGGTGAGGCCAATCTCCGGAGGAGAAAGTGAGCATGTCAGCAGTAGGACTTCAGGAAGTACGAATGTCTTCAGCACAGCGGACATGAGCATACCTGTCTCTCCTAAAAGGGCGACCGCAATATGACATCTGTGTGAGCAGTCACAGATAGCCACCGGACGGCGCATCCGAATCGTAGAATGTGCGAGCTTCAGTCGCTCGAGTCACGCCATCCTGCGTCATATAGGGGTGGCCGGAAGGACCGTTTGCGGTGGATGCGTGCCATTCGTTGGGCGTCGGTGCCGTGAGCAAGCCACCTTCGAGCACAGGCTGCGACACCGAGTTGCCGAACACATCTCCTGGGAAACGATGCGCGCAGGAGAACAGCTCAAAGCAATCTCGTTGACTACCTTGACCGTTTGCGCGGCCACTTCCTGCGTCGACTCTAAAGTCGTCCACGCTGTCGTATTGCGTGCCTCCGCCAGGTGCCATTATCAATCGGCCATAGTAAGCGTAACTGCTTCTGATGAGATTGATAAGCGAGGCATATGGATCTGCTCGCCAGTCGCCTTGATCGAGAGTTGCAAGGAATGCCGAGAGGTCGGCGAGTGTCTGGAGCGCGATGATTTTGTCCTTCCACGCGGTAACGCGGCCGGGATCATAAATAGGTATATTGGGCGCGTTCGTCCCACCGGCGAATACACTTCCAGCGGAACGGGCGTCATTGAATTGCATCAGCCCAGCGCTTGTCTCGTTCGTCGCACCGGCAAGAGCGACGACGCTACCGATACCGTTGTAGCCAGATTCGAGCGGCGCGAGGAATGCCATTAGCCCCTTCCAAAGGGAGAGCGGTACGATTGGAGGAAGTGGTGTGAACGTAAACGCAGGAAAACTAGAGTTGCCGGACTCGTACTGGAATGCAGCATCAATGAGAACCGCGACCTGAGCATCATTCACGCCTGTTGGAAGAACTGTGAGAGAGCCATCTTGGCGTGTCCAGTTGTTCCACGCGGCAAGAGCTTGATCGCGGTCAGCTGCGCTCAAAAGCGCCGCGATGCGATTTTCCTGGTCTTGAGTCCTCGGACCAGTGAGTAAGTCCATGTCAATCAGCTTTCCGCGCGCAGTGCCGGCCGCTGGTCTATTCACCAAGTCGATCAGATTCGACATCACTCCACGGTACACTGTGAGCGCGTGTTTGATAACGGTAGGCTGACCGCCTTGACTGACAGTGATATCCCGAAGCCCCGGGGTGGCCGTCGCGTCCGCGCTGAGCAGCATCGAGACATGGCCGTTTGGAAGGATCGTGATGGATGCGGCGGTGAGATCTGGCCCCGGATCCACCTGCAATCCGGATCCTGGCTGAATTCCAGTAATCTGCACGACCCATTGGTAGTCACTCTGGCCGGGAACAATAAGGGAAGGTGTGGCATCCACAATTGACGCGACCTTCAGCTGGCGTGATTCTCCAGTCTTCGTTTCGGTCACGGTAATAGTCGCACTTTGATTGGCAAGTATGACAATATCAGCTACCGATTCTTTAGCGGCAGACAGGCGATGAGTCGCTCCGGACCACTGGAACGCGGGAGCACCGACATTGGTATTGGTCAACCGAGCCCGCAAAGGGATAAATGTTCCTGCGGAGGGACGGACGGAAACGAGTAGTGTGGGTGGTGTTGTGGCGTGGACAATCCGCGGCGACGATTCGACATTCTCCCACGGAGCGCTGCTAATGTCGGAAAGGTCCGTGGGAGGAGTTGGCTGGTCCTCCACGGGAAGAAGTTGGGCGACTTCAAGAACCAGCTCACCGTATGGTGAGGATGTGGGACTCGGAGTCGGTGTTGGCGTGGGGCTTGGGCTTGGCGAAGGCGAGGGTGACGGGCTCGGAGATGGTGACGGCGATGGGCTAGGTGAAGGCGAATCGGACAGCGAGGGCGACTCCGAAGGCGATCCGGGAGGCGATGCCGAGGCGGACGATGACGGTGTAGGGCTAATCTCGTCTGATGCGCTCGGCGACGTACTGATCTCATCTGAGGGTATCGGGCTGGACGAAGGGGAGGATGCCTGCGATGGCCATTCCGAGGCACCCTCCGGTGACCCGGACTCCCCGTTGGCGGCGATCCGGTTGAGGAATCCCCATCGTGGCATACCGTCGCTCCCTCGTTGGGGCCGACTGCACAAAGCCGCCAGCTCCGCCGCCTAGGGTCATTGCCCGAGTGTAGGATAACGCCGATCGAGCACTGAGGCAACTGAACCGCGAGGCTCATTCATGAAACGATATCTCGTGACTGGCGGAGCGGGCTTCATCGGATCGAACCTCGCCGCCGAGATCATCCGACGGGGGGACGGCGTCGTCATCGTCGACGACTTCCGAACCGGCTCCTGGGAGAACATCGTCGAAGCGTGCCACCGCCGAGGCGTCGAGCTTCGGGGTCGCGTCCTGCCGCTCGATTATCGAAGAGTCGATCCAGACGCCGTAGCGAGCGTCGACGGGGTCTTCCATCTAGCCGCGATCACAGATACGCTCGTGAATGACGATCAATTGGTGCTCGATCTGAACGCTCATAGCGCCGCAGCACTCATGGCCGAGTGCGCCCGCAGCGGCATTCCTATGGTCTATGCATCGAGCGCGGCGGTGTACGGCCTGCGGGAACGCGGCGAGAAGTTGTGTGTCGGTGACTCACTTCGACCACTGAACCTCTACGGATTCAGCAAGATCGCGCTCGAAGCGTTGCATGCGGAGTTGGGGAGCGAGAAGCAGATCGTCGGGCTTCGCTACTTCAATGTCTTCGGCCACGGCGAGGCGCATAAAGGACGAATGGCTTCGATGGTCCGACAGTTGGCCACCGGGGCGCGCAGCGGCACGGTCGAACTGTTCTCTCCGGGCGATCAGGCGAGGGACTGGATAGCCGTTGACGCTGTGGTGAGCGCGACACTGATGGCGCTGGAGACCGAACCCGGAACCTACAACGTTGGCTCGGGGCACGCGGTTTCTTTCAGGGATGTCGTCGATCTCGTCAGCGAGGGGCGGGCCACCAAGATTGTTTGGAAGCCGATTCCGGATGAGATCATTCGGAGATACCAGGCGTTCACTCTCGCCGGACCTCCGTTCGTGCCTGGCTGGACAGCGCCAGGCAAGGCGACCGAACAGGCAATTCGCGAGTATGCCCGAGAACTGATGCGGATTTGATTGAGCGAAGCGTCGGGTTCAAGCCCCCATCCGCTCCGTCGTCGTCACCCGCCTCCCGCAGTGGCGGCACTCCCGCCGCCTTCGGATCGCACCGCCGGGGATACGTCGGGTGTAGACGACCTCGAAATGCCCACACCCGCACCTCGGACATCGAATCCCGCGCGGCTCGGGCTCGCGCTTCATCTTGCTGGTCGCGTCGCTCATCGCCGGCCTCCCTGCAAATCAGAGAGGCGGATCCGCCGGTGCGGAGACGGCCGCGTGTCGGTGCCGTAGAGAACCGCGCCCTGCATCGACGCGGCGACGGCGCAGCCCACGAGACAGTCGAGCCAGTGGTTGTCGAGGCCGTCGACGCGGAGTTTCCACTCATCGACCGTTCGGCCGCGTCCCTGCGTTTTCACGCGGCACTCGCTCGTCAGATGTTCGGCTAGGAGTTGGTGATTCGTGGCCGTACGATTCGCTGACCCGCCCGTGCGGCCGAACAGCGACAGACAGCCGGGGTCACCCATCGGAACTGCAAACCGCGCGTGCACGAAGGACTTCCAGTAGTTGGTATCGAACACGACGTGGCGCACAGCGCGCTTGCCGGTGATGACCGGGATGCGCCAGTTCAGCCCGACGCGGTCGCCACGCTTGCGTTTGTACTCGCTGAAGGGAATGCTCGAAGCGCCGACGTACCGGCCGTGGCTGGGCATGGCGAGATTCGCATACCGACTCTGTCGGCAGAACTGGTACACGACATCCGAAGACTGACCCCAGTTCGCGTCGATGAGACACCGGTCGATGCGGACCATCGCTCCGTCATCGCGTTTCCACTCCCGGCCGAGTTTGGCATCGACGAGCCGGTCCAGCCCGGCGTAGATCGCTCCTTCCAACCCCGCGCGTGGCGCAGCGGCCGCGAGTGAGCGTCTGATGTCGCGGAGTGTGAAGTACGCCTCCTTCTGGTCCGGCTCGGTTCCATAGTCGATCACACTGCCCGTGAAATCCTCCTCCCAGGCGACGATCAACCAGAAGAGCGCCTTGGCCTGCACGTCGATGAACATCGTCAGCAGCGATGAACCGATGGGCACCTCGCCGCGATCGTGTCCGTTCACTTTGCCGCAGATCTGCTCGGCGGTGAGCAGATCCTCGTCGAGGGCGGTGCTCTCGGGGAGTGGCTCGTTCTGGTACTCGGCCCAGAACGCCCTCTCATCCTGGAGCCGCAGATTCATCGCGTGCTGGATGGCGCTGAGTTCATCGTGGTTGAACCGATCCGGCCACGCGACCTCGGCGCCCTCATCCATGGCGTCTCGGTGTTTGCCGTAGTACTCGGTGGCGCGTGTGATACCCGCGTCGGCACGCAATCCCTCGGCGCGCAAGCGCGCATACTCCGCCCACAACTGCTCGCGGGTCGGAAACGAGTACACCATCCTCGTGCGCTGCCCCTGCCATTGCGGGTGCTTGTCGCGATCAAGCAGACGATCGGCCAGGTCATCAGGACGCACGACAGTCAGTGTCATCAGACCGGCGATCTTCTTGCCCGGCCCGGCCAGGCCGAGGATGGCGCCGGCGAGGATGCGTTCGCGCGTGGCGCACTGCGACGGTGACCTTGCCGATTCATCCGTCTGCGGATCGTCGATGAGCACGAGGGAGGGCCGCACACTGCGCCCATCGGGTCGCTTGTACTTCATGCCGCGGATGCGCCCCGTGATGCCCGCAACACGGATGATCCCACCCGAAGCGAGCGAATTGGGCATCGTCGGCAGGACGATCTCGCGCGCCGTCCAACCGATGTGGGTCTGGCTGCCCTCGAAGAGTTGCCCGGCGGCGCGCTGGTGGATGCCGTCGAGGCAGTAGATCGGAAAGCACGCCTCGGGGAAGTCGTCCAGGAGCGCAGCGTTGTTCTCCAGTTCCGCCTTGATCGATTCGAGCATCTGGCTGGCATGCTCTTCATCGGACCCGATGAGCGCGATGAACTCGCGATGGCCGTACAGGAGCGCCCAGAGACAGGCGATCTCGCACAGTGACGTTTTGCCGCTGCCGCGCGGCATCGCCATCGCAAACAAACCGCCCTCGAGCACAGCCTGCTCGATCTTGGCGATGACCTTGAGGTGGTCCGGCGACCACGCCAGGTTGAACGTCAGCGGGAAGTACGTCTCGCAGAAGAGTCGGAAGTTGCGGCGGCAGGCTTCCTTGCGGGCAGGATTGACGATTGCTGTCAGCGCGTCGATGTCGCGACCAGCGAGTGATTCGGGCAGGTCGCGGGCTCGCGCGGTATCGAACTGTTCATCGAGCGAATCATCATCGGTGGTGTCGGCGGCGTTGAGCCGCTCGTGGCGCTCGATCACCAGCCAGGCGGTATAGCGCAGCAGGTCCACCGTCTTGCCGTCGCCGATGCGATACCCGGCCCGGGTCCGGTGCCGGTGCAGCTGCCGCTCGCTGATCACCTCGCCCAGCGTGGTCGAGTTGAGCAGGCGGCAGAGTTCGCCGGGTTTGAGGCTGCGCGGATCAATCGCCACGGCTGCCACCTCGTTCCGCCATCTCCTTGACGAGCCACGCGGCATAGTGGACCAGGTTGATCGTGCCATCGCCATTGGTCGGCGCGCCGGCGTCGATGTCCAGTTGCACCGTCGCCTCGGTGATCGGTTGGCCGCCCACGCGCGTCAACAGCCGCGCCGTGTCGGTCACCGATAGAGCGGCCGGGTTGAGACCGCCCGGGCGTTCGTTCTGGTCGTCAGGCGGCGTCAACACGGCGGCCCTCCATGGCCCACGTCGCGCCGGGCGCGCGTGAGGCGAGGCGTTGGGCGACCTGGCAACTCGGCCCAACGTGGGCCAGCACGGCGCGATGTTCGGCCTTACCTAGCACATGCCTAGCACCTTGCCCACATGTCGCGCGAAGTTCCCCACAATCTGCGAAAGCTGCTCGAATCCTCGGCAATTCCCCTTGCATCTTCGCGCTGCTCATGCCCTCATGTGTGCAACGCGAGGCGGAACACGCCGCCCGCCAACAAACGCGAAAGGACGCATCAAAATGACGACGCCAGATACGAACGCAACCAGCCAGACCACCACGATGAGCTTTGATGACCTGCTCGCCCTGCCCAGCAACGACCTGTTCAACCTCATCAAGGAGATGGCGGCAACGACGCCCGAGCACGAGAAGGCGTTGAAGGCGCTGTACTTCGCCATTGACGAGTACCAGACGCAATCGAAGTACCTCGCGCGGGATTTCGGCAACGCCAAGCGCCACGCCGAGGAGGGCGAGCAGCACGCAGCCAGCGGCATCCGATGCGACGCGGCCTGGCTGCTCTCCGACGTGCAGCGCATCGCCGAGGACGCAGCGAAGCGGCAGCACGCGGTCGACACCGCCAAGGTGCTCTTTCACATCCTGCCCGAAGGCATCTTCACGAAGTAACCACGAGGCGCGATCGACGCGTCGGAAAGGACCACCACCATGACCATCAAACAAATCACCATCAAGGGCGAACGAGGCGATGTCGAAATCCGCGACACCGATTACGGGGCGCAGATTCTGTTCGGCGCGACCTGCCTCGAACTCTCGCGCCACAGCGGCGACGACGAACGCTGGGCCGCCGCAACGGCCACCGCCAAGGCCATCTACGGCAGCGACCGCCACGGCCGGCCGCGCTGCACCAACTCCGAAATCCACGCGGTGCGCCTCGAGATCGAGCGCGTCGCGGGCTGCTGAACCACCAACGCCAAACGGAACGGAGAAGCCATGAG
Source organism: Planctomycetota bacterium (assembly GCA_963205185.1). GTDB lineage: Bacteria > Planctomycetota > Phycisphaerae > Phycisphaerales > UBA5793 > UBA5793. Next base: position 95,228 of record CAUJHZ010000018.1, read on the forward strand.
CACCACACGCGACAACAAACTGACCACGATCGCCCGCGAGGCCCTCAGCCTTGAGACGCTTGAAACCCGCAACAGCGACAGCCTCGACTTCCACGACACCGCCGTGTGGTGCGTCAAGGACGCGCTGGAGCGGGCGTACGAGGCGGGACGGCAATCGGCGAGGCCGACCGAGGCAGTCTGCCCGGCCTGCGGCCGCAAGATCGAGATCACCCCGGTGCCCAGCGGCAAGTGAGAGAGGAGCGCCATGAACGCCATCACCAGCCAGATTGAAACAAATCGCTCCGCCCGCCGAACCGGCACCGGAGCACCCAACATCGTCATCCGCGAAGCGTGCGACCGCGACGGCGTCGTCTTGGGCCATCTCGTCGCAAGCCACGACGGCACACCCGAAGGCATCGTGGCCGCCGCACGTCGCGCGACGCAGCGCATGTTCAACTCCTTCGCAGACGCGTCCAACGTAAACAGTCGCATCATCGCGACCGACGCGACGGGCCGGCCGCGCTGGTCGGTGTCGCCGAACTTTGCAGTCATCGAAGAACTCGCCGCCCTGTGACGGCGGTTCACATCCACCAACCGCTCTCTTGAAAGGAGTAGCATCATGAAGAAGAACGACGTCAAGATCGGGAACACGTACACCGCCAAGGTGAGCGGCAACATCGCCAAGGTGCGCATCGATGCCGAGAACAAGAGCGGCGGCTGGGACGCCACCAACCTCGCCACGAAGAAGAAGGTGCGGATCAAGAGTGCCCAGCGGCTTCGATCCGAAGCCGGGCCGCCGACGAAGGCGACCGACAACAAGGATGCCAAGCAGGCCTCCGGCGTGAAAACCGGGGGCCGCGTTGTTGATAGAGACGCACAGCGCATTTCTGAGCGCGATGCCAAAGCCGCAGCCAAGGGCCTGGTCATGAAGACCGAGATCGTCAACGGCAAGGAACGATCTCGCTGGGTGAAGAAAGCCGAGGAGGCCGCCGCCCAGCAAGGCACGACGCCAGCGACGCCCAAACGCAAGGGCCGACGCACGCCGCCACGCATCGCGCTGGTCAACAAGGATGACTTCGCGGTGATCGCCAAGCAGGTGGAAGACCTGCCCACCAGCAAGAACCACGTGTGCTGGAAGAAGAATGGGAAGTTGTACGAATTGTACTTCCGCGTTGACGGCCGCACGCCACTGCTCTACCGCGTGCCCGCCGACTCGCCCATCGATGAAAAGACCGGCTGCCGCGAGAAGGACGCCTCGGGCAGTGTGACGGGCGTCTTCCACATCAAGCAGAGCATCAAGCAATTGACCGGCAAGACGCCGGCGCAACTCGGCATCACCATGCCGCCTGATCGCGGCGCACCCAAAGCACGGACGACCAGCGCGAAAACGAAAGACGGTAAGGCCGAGGCCAAGCCGCGCAAGAAGCGCGAGGGTCTCAGCGGGCTCGATGCAGCAGCACAGGTCCTGGGCCGAGCCAAGGAACCGCTCGACGCCAAGACCATCGCCGAGCGCGCCATCGCGGCGGGCTGGAAGACGAACGGTGCCACGCCGCACGCGACGCTCTACGCGGCGATGATCCGCGAGATCAAAGCCAAGGGCAAGGAAGCGCGGTTCGCCAAGGTGGACAAAGGCCGCTTCACCGCGGCCGGAAAGGCCGGGTGAACCATGGACCGTGAAGTCCAACGACTGCTTGCTCATGCCGACCAGGCTCGCGCCACGATGCGCGACACCCTGGCGGAGATGCCCGCGCGTGACAAGGCTGCGTTGATTCGTACCTGCGCTGCGGGCGATCTCGCCAACCTCGACGAACGCACCGCGCTGCTCGTTGGCCTGCTCGCGATCGTCGCCATCTTCGACCTGAGCGAATCGCGCGGAGAGGAGGGAACATGATCGCCGAGACAAATGACGAACGTGTTGAACCGGGCTTTGCATGCCCCCATTGCGGCGAACGACGAATGGACATGCTGGTGTGGATCGAGGACAACCGCGTCGAATGCCAGACCTGTGGTCGCCACTACGACCCGGCCGGGGAAGGAGGTGAATCCGATGCCCCGTCAACTTGATGAATCGTTCATCGTCTACGCCGCCAGCGGCGCGCTGCTGCGCCGCGTCGTGCCTCGGCGCGGCAAGCCGTACGAGCACATGTGCACGAAGCAGGTCTACGACGACGTGGCCTACGCGATCGAGCAGATGGGCAATGCTGCGTTCACCATGGAGGACATCCGCGCCAAGGCCGGCGGCGGCGACGAAGCGAGCATGCCACCGTGGTCGCAGGTCGCAGTAGCCGTCGCGTTCCTGAAGGAGCGATCGTGCATCGTGCCCGCCCGCGAGCGCAAGCATGTGGCCGCGAGCGACTTTGTCTATGAGGACGCGCTGATCGAGTACCACGCTCTGCGTGAGAAGGGACCGGAGGCGGCGGCCAGCGCGAGCGACGAGTAGCCGCAGCAACCACGTCAGCCATTCACAGCCGTAGCGTTTGCCGCCGCGGCTGTGTCTGCGGGTACATGGTTCGTCGTTGCACCAAGCCACGCTCCTCACCGCATCGTCTCCTCGCGCGGCTTCATCGCGATCGGCGACTCGCCAGTCCGCTCGAGCACGGCGGGCTTGCCGGAAAAGCGTTGATACCTGTCACAGATCAAGTCTGCGTAGGCGGGATCGATCTCCATCAGGAATGCGCGGCGCTGCGTCTGCTCCGCGGCGATCAGCGTGCTGCCTGATCCTCCAAAGAGGTCAAGCACATTCTCGCCGACGCGCGATGAATACTGGATCGCTCGCACCGCCAATTCAGCAGGCTTGGCCGTCAAATGTTCCATCTGGTTCGGCGGGATCTTCTTGATGTGCCACAGATCGGCGACGTTGTTCGGCCCGAAGAAACGGTGTGCAGCGCCTTCACGCCATCCGTAAAAGCAAATCTCGAACGCGCCCATGTAGTCTTTTCGCGTCAAAACCGGGTGCTGCTTGTCCCAGACGATGCCCTGGCTGAAGTACAACCCCGCTCGCTTCAACGGACCGGGGTAGTTGCCAATGTTGGCGTAGCCGCCCCAGATGTAGAAGCCGCCGCCGGGAATGAGCACGCGCGCCATGTTGCCGAACCATGCATCGAGCATCTCGTCGAAGGCGTCGTCAGAGACAAAGTCATTCTCGAGCGGCCGATCCTTTGCGCGCATCTTGGTCGTCGTGCGTTTCTTCTCGCCTTGGCGAGCGACGTCAAAAGACTGGTGATGCGTGCGCTTCTTCTTCGATGCCGAGAACGAACTGTTGCCCGCCGCGATCGCGTTGTTGCTGCGCGGCTCGACTTTCACGTTGTAGGGCGGATCCGTGTTCACGAGATGGATCGGCTGGCCATCGAGCAGACGATCCACATCCTCCGGCTTCGCGCTGTCGCCGCAGAGCAGCCGATGATCGCCCAGCACCCACAGGTCGCCGGGCTGCGTGATCGGAGTGTCCGGCGGCTCGGGGATGTCGTCGGGGTCGCACTCGCCAGGCTTCCCGTCGGGATCGAGGATCTTCGCGAGGTCGTCGGCATTGAAGCCGAGGCTCGACCAGTCGATTCCGGCGCCCTGAAGTTCGGCCATCTCCAGCGGCAGAAGTTCCATGTTCCATTCAGCGAGTTCGCCGCTCTTGTTGTCGGCGATCCGGTAAGCGCGCACCTGCTCAGGCGTCAGGTCGGTCGCCACGTGGACCGGCACCATCTCCAGGCCGAGTTTCTGCGCCGCCTTCCACCGCGTGTGGCCGCAGACGATCACGTCGTCCCCATCGACGACGATCGGCTGCCGCCAGCCGAAGGCGGTGATGCTGGTGGCCACGGCGTCCACGGCCCCGTCGTTGAGCCGGGGGTTCTTATCGTAAGGCTTGATCTCGGCCAGCGGCCGCAGTTCGACCTTGAACGCGTTCATGAGTCCGTTCTCCTTGTGCTGGAAGCAGGGCGGCCCGGGTGCGATTCCGCCGCCCCGGTTGCCGCCATGTCGCCACCCACGTTGGCCCCTGTCGCGAGATGTGCCGCAGCGGCGTAGTTCCGGCCGCCCACGGTGGGCACATTGCCACGTGGGACAACGTCGTCGCCCACGATCGGCCCGCCGTGGACGGGCAAGGGCAGCAGGCCGATCTCGCGCTCCGAGCGCGGGGCCGCGGCGAGGCGGACCTGCATGGCATGCGCTCCTTCGCGCCACGCCAGCACACAGTCGTCGTCAGCGTCGGCGCCGGACGGCGCGTCGGCCGGCGCGTCGGTCAGCGCCGCTCGGCCGCCGTTCGTGATCGAGTACCACACCCGCCCGTGCAGGTCAGCGCCGCTCAGCAGCCAACCGCGCACCAGCGCTGGAATGGCCCTCTCCTCAAGAACCGACAGCAGCCGACGATTGGCGCGCCCCGTCTCGTTCCCACCGCACCCCGCCCAATGCGGCGGCGTACCGGCCAGCGCCCACTCCGCCGTCCAGCCGGTGCTGAGGTGCGTCATCGTCGCCCGCGCGTCCTCGATCGCGGCGAGGCGCTCACAGGCAGTCCAGCCGTCGGACCAGCACGGCGCGCCGGCCAGAGAGCAGGCCCGTTCGATTCCGGCGTCGAGCAGCCGGGTGGCGATTACCTTTGTCCGTTCAACGCGACGGTGCAGCAGGCCGCGCCGCTCCAAGCGACCCAGCGCCTCGACATTCTCATCACGCTCGTCACGGTCACGACCACTGTGCCGCCACCGCAACCCCGCGCCGGAGCAGAACGACCGCCGCGCCAAATAGGCCGCCGTCGCGCCGCCACCGCCCCACGGCCCGCGCCACGGCGCGAATACCGCCCACAACTCGCCCGCCAGGCGGCAAATCAAGGTATCGTCAACACTTGCGCTCATGCCGCAACCTCCTGCGCGGCGCGCCAATCCAAAAAGTCGGACAGGCGCGCGTTATCATCTGTCTCTCTACTTTGGCTGCTGTTCCCGCGGGCCAAGCCTGCGCCTCTCGCCAGGGGGGAACCATTGGAAAAACTTACTTCCCTTCCTTCACCCCCCATCTCACTCGTACACAGAAACAGAGGAAAAAACAGAATTGAGAGAGAGAAGAGGAGAAGTAGAGAAGGAAGAGAGAGAGAGTTGTTTTTTTCTTTAATAACCACGTTTTTGGCCCAAACTTCCTTCACCCTTCCTTCACCTTCCTTCACCATGCTTCACCCCCGAGACGCTCGATCTGAGCCAACTTCCTTCACCCTTCACCCCCATCGATCAGTCGGTAGGCGACTCCCGTCCGCCCCGCGGTTGCAACCGGGATCGGCTCGATGTCATTGCGCTGGACGAGCGTTTCGATCAGATCGCGGAAGTCCGTGGCCCGCATCTTCATCCGCTTGAGCAGCACCTGGTGCGACAGTTGGCGATGCGGCGCCTCGCGCAACTTCTTCATCAGTTTCAGACACTCGGCGTGGAATGGGTTCTCAGCGACATGACCTGCGGCCATGAAGAGCATTCGGCGCGTCTGGTGCATCACCAGTTGACGCGCCCACCGCACCGCATCGACGTCGATGACCGGCGCACGAGCGTTGGCGCTGATCGCATGGAGCAGAGCGAGTTTGCGCACCTGCTCGCTCACGCGTCCCCAGACCGTCGTGCCCACCGCATCCTGCGCCTGCTCGGCTCTGGCGTACTCGCTCTCGGCCTCTTCCCGCGTCTCGACGAGCAGGCGCTTCGCGGCGTCGGTGTGCGGCACTACCTTTGGCGTGGGATGCCAATGTTCGAGATTGCCCTTGCCCGGCGAGAACTCCGTCCACCACCGCGCGGTCTCGATCACACGGGGTGGCAGGTCGCGAATGCTCGGCTCCTGGCCGGCGCCACGCTGGCCCGCTTCGAGGATTAGCATGCGGGCGAAGAAGCCGTTGGTGAGCATGCGCTCGCTGAGGGCCTCGTAGTAGTGATTCGGGATGGCGGTGCCGAAGATGACCATGTTCGGCTGGTCGATGACACCGGGAGATTCCTTGCCCGCCTTGCGCCGCATGGGATAGACGCTGTTTGACGAGGAGTACATCGTCAGCAGCGTGCTCATGATGGCCTCGTGGCGGGCGTCCTTGGCCTTGTTGATCGACTGGAGCATGCCGTCGATCTCGTCGGTCTGGAAGAGCATGCTCTGCTGCTTGAAGAGCGCATCCTGGATGCCCTCACCCGAGGCGAAGCGCTCGCCGAGGCTGCCGGACAAGCCGACCTCGTGGACGATGCGGGTGTTGATCTTGCGCGGCCAGTCCTTTCCGGCCGAGGAGTGCGCGAGACCCAGGAGATAGATGTTGGTGCGATTGTCTCCACCGTCACGCACCTTGCGGCCCGCGAGGAAGGCCTGCAGCGCCAGTGCTCCACAGAACGCGAGGACGAGATTGGGATACGGCGCGGTCGCGAGGCAGAAGTCCATGACCTCACCGACGAAGCCGGGCATGCGGAGCAACTCAGGTGGGAGTAGACCGGGATCTGATTGAGCGGGCGCTGGTGGAGGAGGCGACTCAGCGGCCGGCGGCGTCGATGGTGCGAGGATGCCCGACAGATCGACTCCGTCATGGGGCTGCCCGCGCGCGGCATACTCCGGATCGAGGACGCGACGCAGATCCGGCCAGGTAAAGTTCTCGCCGCGGTTGTGCTTGTTGCAGTAGGCGAGCATGCCGTCGTCGCCGACGAGCACGGCAATATCCGATGAGCCGGTCGAGACGATCTCGGGATCGATCGGGCAGCGTTCGAGCAGGAGCATGGTCTTGGTGCCGTTGCGGCGCACGCCCTTGACGGGCACGCCGCGCTGCTCGAGCCAGACGCGAACGCCATCGGGTGTTGACGGAAAACGCTCGATCCGGTCCGGCGGTGTGGACGGCGGAGGCGTGTCAGTCGCGACGAGTGCTTCGAGCGCCTTGACGGGCACGACGCACAGTTCATCAGGCACACTGACCAACGCCGAACGGCGGTGCGGTCGCGCGGCGATCCCATCACTGGCGGCCAAGTCGTCGCCCTTGCGCGCCATCGTGCCGATGACCTTGGTGATGCGGGCCGGATTGTGGACTGAGCGGTCGACAACGATGCAGTCATCATCGAAGTGATCGGCAACGGCTGCGAGCACGCGCCGCACGAGATCGGCATCATCCACAGGCAGGTTGATCTGGTAGAGAAGGTGGTAGCCGTTGCCGGACATCGCAACGATGGGTTCCGGCCAGCCGAGGGCGGTCAGGAACATTTTGATGCCGTTGGCCCGCTGCTGCGCGAGTTCGAGTTCGTCGTCGGTCGCGCTCACGCCGCTCGGCCGAACCGGGTCAACATCAATGAGCAGCCAGCGGCGCATGATTGTGTCGCCGTCGGCAGTGGTTTCCGGCGTGCGGCGCTTGAGGCGGTTGGCGGCGCGGGCGAGCAAGTCCGATCTGACGGGATTGAGTGTGACGTAGACACCCGGCGCCAGGCCGCTCTCGTCGAGTTCGGCGATCAGGCCCGCGGCCGCCTCGATCGACGCGTGCGTGAAGTAGCCGCTGACCGTGCTTGTGTACGTTGCGCCACGCCGTTCAAGGCACTTGGGCGAGCGGACCTCGAACACATCATCCGGCTGAACGAGCAGGTTCAGGAAGCGCGCGATTTCGGCGGCGATGGCGTCGCGCATCAGAATGGGACCTCCGATTCGGAGAGTCCGCCCGGCAGTGAGGCGTGCTGCGCTGCACCTTCTTCGGTGTCGATGCGCGGCGCCTTCGGACCGAGGACATGGCCGACAACCTCGTCATACTTACTGCCGGGTTTGCGCCTGATTGTGATGCTCAGCGTCGGCGCGAGATCTCCACACCGCACGATGTCAACTGCCTCCTCAACGGTGGCGGGGATCGGTTCGTTTGATCGTTCTACCCACCACTGCTCAGCCTTTCGTCTTGGATAGCCGCTGTGCTCGAAGCAGACCCACTCACTGAACGTCGTCGCGAACCCGCACTGGTAATAGACGCGCATCGATGGCGGGGCATCGGGATCGCCGCGCTTGTGATGAACTTCGTACCAGACATCGGTCACTTCGTAGACGCTGTGCGTCACCTGGTCGGAGAGAATGCCCTCGCTCGTGGCCTCGGCATCGTGACCGCTCCGTGCAGGCGGCGGGAACTCGTAGCCACACTCCGGGCATGTCAGATAGCCCGCGGAGATGATCGCCTGGCATCCCGGGCACTCCTTCATCGGCGCCTTGCCGTTGCGTTCGATTGGCTCATCGATGAGGAGATCATCGACAGGACCGTGACGAAGAATGTTCCCGCCGAAATCGAGGACCAGGCAGTCTGACTTCTTAGGGTGAAGGCGGAAGCCTCGGCCCACCATTTGATAATACAGTCCGGGTGAAAGTGTCGGACGAAGCATCGCCACGCAGTCGATCCCCGGCGCGTCGAAACCCGTCGTGAGCACGTTCACGTTGGCGAGGTACTTCAACTCGCCCGCTTTGAATCGATCGAGTAGAGCATCACGCTCACGTGTGGGCGTATTGCCCTCCACGAACCCGCACTCGACTGCGTGCCGCTGTCGCAGCACATCTGCGATGTGCTGACCGTGCCGCACACCGGAGGTGAAGATCAGCACCGAGCGGCGATCTGCGGTCTGCTCGATGATCTCCGCGCACGCACCGTGCACCAGATCAACCGTGTCCATGACATCCTCGACCTCCGACGGAATGAACTCGCCGCCGCGGACGTGCAAAGTGTTCATGTCGGCCCGCGCGACGCCGGCCTTCGTGCGCAGCGGGCACAGGTACTTCTGCGCGATGAGATCGCGCACGCTGACCTCGTAGCACACGTGGTTCAGGATGTTGTCGGGAGCGCAGATCATGCCCGTCTTGAGGCGGAACGGCGTGGCGGTCAGGCCGATGATCCGTACTTCGGGATTGACGATTTTGGCGTCGCTGATGAAGGTGCGATACATCCCGTCGCCTTCGGCGGGGATCATGTGGGCTTCGTCCACGATGATGAGATTGACGGGTCCGAGATCGCAGGCCCGCTGATAGATGGATTGGACTCCGGCGATCGTGATCGGAGAGCGCAATTCGCGGCGATTTAACCCCGCAGAGTAGATGCCCACGGGCAGGTCCGGCGCCATGATGCGGAGCTTCTCAAGCGCCTGTTCGAGCAACTCTTTGACATGCGCAAGGATGAGCACACGACCATTCCATAGGGTGACGGCGTCGCAGCAGATCGTGGCCATCACGGGTGTCTTGCCGCCCGCGGTCGGAATCACTACGCACGGGTTGTCATCGCGCGTGCGCAAATGCTGGTACACGGCCTCGACCGCTTCGCGCTGATACGGCCGCAATTGCATCACGCCAGCGCCTCCTGCGCGGCGCGCACGGAAGCCGACAGCGCCGGCAGATCTTCGGCCGCCAGGCAGATCATGAGTTTCGAACGACGGCGACGGAAGAGGATCACGGGCACACGCGAGCCGGCAGAAACCTGAAGGCGCTTCCAAGTAGCCCAGAATTGTGGACACGGTGCTTCGAGTTCCGCGGCATGCACGCCTGGCAGGCACGCATCGCGATCATCGAGCGCCATCGACGCCGCCGCGTCGCGCGAAGTAGTGGACACCTCGCGCAAAACGGCAGCGCCGTTCGAACTGGTGGCGGCTGCTGGGGTCATTTCCTCGCCCACGGCGGAGTGCTGCCGGGCCCGTTCACGACTGCGGCGCCTGCCGGGCCCGGACCAGAGTCGCGCTTGGAATACCCCTTCACGACGTTGGTGAGTTCGCCCGTGTCCTCACGCTTCTTCAGGCCGACGGTGACGACCATCGGGATGTTGTGCAGCGCAGCCGAAACTCCCGGCTTCATGACTCCTGTTGCATGGCAGACTGCGGAGAGCGTGCCTTGGGCGATCTCCACCGTCTGCGGGTTCGGGTGTCTGAGCACGAGACGATCCCAGACCTTGCGCCCCTTGTGGGGTCCGTCGAGAATGTCGATCTCGAACTGGAGGTATTCCCCCTTCCCGTTGCGCGTCGGTTTGAACTCACTGGCGACGATGATGGCAAGGTATTTGCCGGCAGGAATCGGATCGAAACCGGGGTTGGGATTGACTTGATTCGCGTCAAAACCGCTGAGGTCTGTCATGGCTTTCAGTTTCCTTGTTCAGAGGGTGTTTCCGTGGAATGAAGTGGGTTCTCACCGCGCACGAACGCGGCGTAGATGCGGTAATCGAGAGGAAACTCGTCGGGGAGGTTGAGACGGTTCTTGGCCACATGCGCCGGCCGCTCGGTCGTGCGGATGATGCGCTCGCCCGTGCCGATGCCGCGGTGAACTGCTTTGTTGAAGCCCTCGTCCACCTTGCGCGTGTGGACGCGATAGGTGGCGAAGAGCACTTCGTCGGCCCACTCCTGGATGAGGGCGCTCGCGAGTTTGTGCAGCCGTGGCGAGTACCGGTCGTACGGCTCGGTCTCCGGGTTGTCGAACTTTTCGATCTTGGCGTGCGCGATCAGGATGATCGTCATGCCGCGTTCGTTGCGCAAGGCGTCCAGACCGGCGAGCACCTCGCGCCACGGGTCGAGCATGAACTTGTAGCCCTTGGCGTAGCCGATCTTCTCGATGTTTGTCACACCCTCGCGCTCGCAGACCTCAGCCTCGATCAAGCGTTCGAGCCAGTCCAGGCTGTCGATTACAAGTGTGGAGTAGTCGTGCTCGCTGGTGTAGAGGTCCGACAGGGCGGCCAGCACCTCGGTGAATCGCGTGGCCAAGGGAAACCGATCGCAGTCGATGTTGGCCAGCCCGTCCTCGGTCTGGAGGAAGATCGGCCGCTCGGCCATTGCGCCGAACGTTGACTTACCGATGCCGTGGACGCCGTAGAGCATCAGGCGTCGGGGCATTTGCTTCGGGCGTTGCTGGATTCGGGTGAGAGTGGTCATGATCGGAAGGCTCCTGAGAAAGGGGTCGCGGTGGGATCAGTGTGGTCCACGGAATGCGAATGCTTTCGGCGGCCGGCGCGAACGGCGCCGCTTCAACTGGCGCGCGTCGCCTTTGCAGCGCTCGATTGCAATGGCCGCGTCGCCAAAGGTGCGCCGCGCCAATCCCACGAAGAGCTGGTTAACGGTCTGCCCAACTTCCGTCGTGGCGTCGATCACGACTATGCCACGGGCGGCGTCCTCAGCGAAACGAGCATCGAGACGCACTCGTTCTGTGCCGTGGATGGACTCGGCATTGGTGATGGCTTCGTCGAGAGTGGCCAGCACGTCGAGGAAGGCAACCGACTGATGGAATGTGTAGCGGTAGGCTTGAAGCGCCATGGCGCGCCCTCCGGTGATTTGTAAGTACCGTTACCCTTTAACTACGCAAAGTGCGCGCAGAACCGCGCGCACTTCACAGCAAGTCGCGGAGACCCTTGTCTTCGAAGAACTGACACATCTCATCGACGCTGCGGAATCCGCTTTCACGTGCCGCTCGCTTGAGTTGTGAGGGCATGGGCTTCCGTCCCGTCCGGTCGATCTGATCCTGCAATCGCTGAATGGCGGGGAGGGATCTTCCGATTTCTTTCAACTTCCGCCGCAGATCGCGACGCCTTACCTCGTCGTTGCTTCGTGGATCATGCAACGTGTGTCTCAGGTCTGCTGAACGACCGTGACTCTCCGAGGCGCCGGATTCCAGCGACAGCAGTGGTGTGTCGGGCCGGCGCATCTTTGCATTCAGTTCGCGTAGATAGGAACGGCACCGATTGCGCAGTGCGCCTTGGAGAAACCCCCAGTTCGCGAGCTTTTCCGGATCGGCCGTGTCGCGAAGGTGCAAGTACTTGATCGCAAGGATCTGCGTGAGATCTTCTGCACTCTCCCTGGACAGCCCGTGGAAGCGACTAAACCGCCCCGCCATGGACTCGATAAGGCGTTGAACCGCGGGATCGATCGGATCACTGAACGAGGGCTTGTTCATCGGACTTCCTTCCACCCGAGCGGGGCCAGCCGCCTCGGCAGCAGTTGGTGAAAACTGCCGGCGAGCGGGTGCCGACCGCAGGGTTGCCGAGTCATCGGTGCGCGCAGCTACCGCGCTAACGATGGCTCAAAACCACAGTCGATCATGAACGATCAGCAGCAGATGACGTGCGCCATGTCCGCGGCCGAGAGCACTGCATTGAGTGCAGGACTTCCGGTCGCGCAGCAGACGCGTGCTGGACCGCTACTCAATTAGACGATGAACCTGTGACATTGATGCTGTGCACATCTGTCTCCTTCATTCAGGGCAAAGCCCCCTTGTCGCTGAGCGGTCCCCCCGATACGCTCAGGCGCCAGCCTGAGTCGGGGTCCGCCCGGCCTCCCGTTGAGCCGCTCTGCGTGGCCTCGGGAGCGTGACTGCGCCCGCCTGCTTCAGTGCCTCTGGAGCAGGCGGCTTCAATAGAGGGGCTCATTCTCAAGCTTTGAGCCCCTTCGCTTGCATGGATGCCAGTATTTGCTGCAACTCTGCCAGCGCATCATTCGTCCTGATCACGATCCGCACGGGGCGGTCCACCGTAACGGTGATTCTGCCTTCGTTCACCTCAAGCTTGATCTTGCCGACGCTGCGCTGACGTATCTCGCTTCGGTTGCCGTACTCGCTCAATCCAACCGCCTCAAGGCAAGCTTCGACATCCTCGATGGGTAGCGGAGAGAACTCATCATGCCCTGATGCGTTCGGCATGCTTGCCTCCGACCCAACACCCACCGTCGCCGGGGCCGCGCGAAGTCGAAAGGTCTTTGCGCTTGGATTCGGAGCGCCCTCAAGCAGTCCCGCGAAGTGTGCCGACTCCAGGAACAGTCGGATGAAACGTGCGACGTCGTTCACGATGCCGAGTTTCGCAGTCACGTAGTCCTCGATATGCGTACGCTGATTGTCCTGACCCTTTGGGCACTCGACGAACACTCGCTTGAACTCGGGATAGGAGAGGAACGCCGCAGCGCGCGCCCTGGACTTCGCCGCCTCACTTCCGCCATAGAGCATGTCGATTGCCAGACTCGTGAGACGGACGCTTTCTGCGTCCTTCTCGATCAGCATGAACCGCTCCATCGCGTCGAGTTTGTGGTTGAATCTCCCCTTCGGTGCGGCGTGACCAAGCGCTCTTGCGAAACCACCGATCGACATCTGTTTCTCGTGCGGATCGATCTTTCGAAGCGCGTCGTCGCAGTCCTTTAGGCCGATGTAGACGAAACTCTTGCCGTGCTTGCGGTCAACCGCCTTCGAGTCACGGTTGCTCTCGTCTTTCGATTCGGCGCTCTCAGCATCGCTCACTTGCTCATCGACAGGGGTCATCGGCGATGTCTCTTCCATATCAGTGCTCTCCTCGCCACTAGCGTGGCGCATCAGACCTTCCCAATTCCGAACGATTGAATCGTCTGGCAACATTTGCCGACTGATGCACGAAAATACGCAAATTGGAATCGTAGGTCAAGTGAGAAACATGCCGATCCATCTGGGCCTGAGATCGTTTCAACGTAACATCTTATTCGATAACAAGTTACATGAATACAAATGCCAACGAGTCCGTTGAATTCCCCAATCAATTTCTGCCAAAATCGGCCGGACATCTCGCTCCGTCATCGAATCTCGTCCTCGCTCCACCGGCGGCAAATCGAGCAGAGCCTCCTGAATTTCAGGCGCCAGGTGCAGGAACGCCATGATCTGCGTCATTCGAGCGCGGGTGACGTGACCCAGCCGGGCCAATTCGGCGTAACTGGCGACCTCGCCGGTCTGGACCAGTCGCTCGAATCGGATCGCCAGGGCCATCAGTTTCGTCACGCGCGGCAGGCGACCCCGCGTGGCACTGGACGACACGGGTGGTTTGCCGGTGGTCGCCTGCTTCCGGCCACGCCGCCCCCGATCGAACTGTACATCGATCTCGACCGTCATCGTGCCTTCTTTCATCATGCCGCCTCCCCGCGATTGCCGGCACCCGGCAGCGCCCGAAGTCCGCTGGGCCGGAAGGTGATTGCGACCTTGCCCTCAGCGCCGTCGTAGTCCACGCGATCGATGAGCAGGTGAAGAACGCGCGCCTGCTCCTTGGGCGCGAGGTTTTCCCACACGGCATCGAACTCGGCAAGCGCCTGCCCCACTGCCATCTCGTCGATCCGGCCCGCTTCGAGCGTCTGCATCTCACCCTTGATCTGCGCCAGCCGTTGTTCGCCGCCGCGGATGCGCTCGTGCAGGTCGCCCAGACGTGCGGCCGTGCCGCCGTTGCGGTTGGCCGCATCGGCCGCTAGTTTGCCCACCTCGGCGTGATGTCGTCGGAGTTGGCGTTCCGTGGTCGCCTGGTCCTTGAGCAGTGCCTCGATGGCTTCGTCGCTCTGTCGTCGCGCCTGCCTGAGCGTGGCCTCGACGAGCCTTGGGTCCTTGCCGACCGCCCGCACCTGCTCGACGACGATCCGCTCGATCTCGCCTGCGGGGATGGACTTGCTCGGGCACGAATCCCAGCCGCGCTTGGCGGCGCCGTTGCACACGTAGTACCGATACGCCACGCGGCCCTTCTTGCACGTATACGAATGCCCCATGGTGCATTTGCAGGCGGTGCAGTGCAGCAGCCCTTTGAGGATGGCCCCATATTTGTTCCGCGTGATCGAGCCGCCGGTGCGGCCGTTGCGATTGAGCAACTGCTGGACGCGCTGCCAGACATCGGGTTCGATGATTCCGTCGTGCTCGCCCTCAAAGATCTGGTCCTTGAATCTGACCTTCCCGGTGTAAGCCACGTTGGTGAGCAGCGCGTACAGACTGCCCTTGTCGAATACGCGGCCACCGAGCAACTTGCCCTTGCGCGAGGTCCACTGCTTGGTCAGCCAGCCGCGCTCGTTGAGCACCCGAACCGCGGGGATGAGCGACTCGTGCTTGAGGTATAGGTCAAAGATCGCGCGGACGCGCTTCGCTTCCGGCTCATTGATGACCAGGCGGAATCTTTTGGGATCAACGTCGTAGCCGAGAATCGGTCGACCACCCACCCATTTTCCCTTGCGGCGGGCGGCAGCCATCTTGTCGCGGGTGCGCTCGCTGATGATCTCGCGCTCGAACTGTGCGAACGAGAGCAATACGTTGAGCATGAGCCTGCCCATCGAGTCGCTCGTGTTGAAAGACTGGGTGACGCTCACGAACGCCACACTGTGCTGCTCGAAGACCTGCATCATTCGCGTGAAGTCGAGCAGCGACCTACTGAGGCGATCGACCTTGTAGACGACGACCGTATCGACTCGACCGCCCTCGATGTCCTTCATGAGCCGTTTGAGGGCCGGACGTTCCACGTTGCCGCCGGAGAAGCCGCCATCGTCATACCGGTCGGGCAGGCAAGTCCAACCCTCCGCTGCCTGGCTCTTCACGTAGGCCTCACCAGCCTCGCGCTGGGCATCGAGGCTGTTGAATTCCTGCTCGAGGCCCTCCTCGCTGGACTTGCGGGTGTAGATGGCGCAGCGATTGACCGGCTTGGACCTGGCGCGCTCGGTCATTGCGGCACCGCCTTGGTGCGTTTCGTTGGCGATCCGATGCCGAAGAAGAGGTTGCCGTTCCAGTGGGCTCCGGTGACGGTCTTGGCGATCGCCGAGAGTGACCGGTAGACCTCGCCCTCATGTTCGAAGCCCTTGGGTAGCACCCGCACGCGGATCATGCGGCCCTTGTACTCGCGCGTCAGTAGCGACCCGGGCATCGGCAGGCGATCGCTGTTGCCAGTCGACAACGTCGCCGTGCGATCGGCCGAAATGGTTCCGATCACCGGGCCGTGGGCAGGCGCATGCACGCGCAGGTCGGCGTCGTTGGCGATCTCCAGCGCCCGCTGGCGTGCCCGCTCCGGCAGGTCGCCCTCCTCGAGCGCCTGCATGCGCCACGCGATGCGGCGGATCAGCCACTGCCGGTTGCCCGAGCGAGATTCCTCGCCGAAGACCTCGGCATAGCGCCGGCGCAGTTCGGTGCCGGTCATGCGCTCCAGTTCGGCGAGCAGTTTGGTCACATTCAGTCCCACTCATCACCTCCTTCCCGCGACTCTCGGCCGCGTAAACCAGTGGGACGATGAGTGTCGGAGCATCGCGAGGGGTCAAGGCATGTGCAGTCAGATTGTGCGGGCTCGGAACCGGTGGCCAAAGCGGCGTTTCGGCGGTGCACCGCAAGCACACCCGCCGCCAGAACGCCGGCAATCTCGTCAAGCCGCTCCCCGGCGGTCAATTCACCAGGATCATCTTCGCGCAGGTACATCGGCACGCTCCGAAGGCGGAGAATGGACATCGCGTCCGAGACGCTTGGCTCGACAGGCCGTGCGGCCCGCTACTGGTTAACTACGCAAAGTGTGGGGAGAACTGCGCGCTGAACCTACGGTTCCCTCCGGCATACCTCCTTTGATGGCAGGCCGACGGAGATCTTCATGGCCGAATCCGCAGAGCATGGCTTCTTGAAGCACGCAGTCAACGGGGTCCTGGAGACATTCTCCGCGCTCAAGCTCTACACGTTCACGGAGACAGATCGAAAACTCTTCGATTTTTCTTCGCTGCTTGAGCGTGATTGGAAGAGGCCAGTCGTTGGTCAGGTCCTATGGAGTCACGGAGAAGGCGTAGAGAAAGACCTTCGTACGCTTGCGCATGATGTCGACTCCGAGATCAAGGTCTACGTCGCGAAGGACACGATCAAGTACCGACAGGCGTTCGCGGAGATAATCACCGATTACCGCCGATCTGGTAAATACGCCGACTTGTTCAAGCTCAAGCCGATCTGGGTGCCCGCTGATTTCGACGCCGATCGCCTCGGGGACCAACAACTGGTGGTGGACCATCTCCGAAACGTCGTGGTCACGGACATTCTCTTTAATGTAGTCTTCGGTAATATCACGGCCGGTGATATGCGGTTCGTTCTCTATACCTCGGGTGTTGGCGGACTTCAACTGGCGATCCTGCACGTGATCGCGAACGATGGCTTCGTCAACATCGCCGGACTCTCTACGCGGCTGAGTATTAGCCCGGGCCCCATTCGAGAGAGGCTCTTGATACTTGCAGGAGCCGACATGATCCAGACTCCGCCGAATGCGATCAAGTACCGCGTCACACCCAAGGGCCGCGTCCTCCTCGATATTGTGAAGCGAGTCTGTGCTGCGCGCAGCGGATCAACGATGGACCCCGAGCTTGACTTTGTTCTAACCAAGTTGGGCTGTGGACCGGTTCCCTGGCCGCAGGTCGAAGAATGCCGAGAAGTGTTTCCAAGTACACCATTCACCCAACTCGTGAGGACGATTGTTGAGGCGCGACGATGGGTGGACTTGTCCGATGATGCATCTCGGTAAACAAACCGGCCCCGGCTCGTCGCTGATCCCTCCGCGACGCGACGGATCGGGTGCGGATGAGTGTCGCGCCCGCAGCGCTCGCGTGTGACGGGGTCTATGGCGAAACCGTACTGCTGGCGATGACGCATTGGTCTTGCATCGGGGCCAGAGCGTTGACAGGCCGTGCGGCCCGCTACTGGTTAACTACGCAAAGTGTGGCGAGGACTGCGCGCGGCAGTGGAATCATCGAATAGCTGTAGTGCTCACGGAGCCACTGCAGAAGAGTCAGGAACTCCTGCTTCTGCTCGTCAGTGAGTCGGCAGCGCGGGCCCAAGTGTAGCCTGGCACGTAACGCGTCCCAGCGGCCGGCCCGATAGATTCGTCGCCACGTCCGCACTGTCTGCGGATGGACTTCGACGAGTTTAGCAATCAGCGCCGGCTCCAGACCGCGATCAACACCTCGTGCCGCGATTCCTCACCGCTCCTCAAGGGTGTTTGAGAACGCTTCCATGCCGTATGAACGATCCTTACCAATCTCTCAACGATTGCGCCACACCGTACAAGCGCCCTGCCGCGAGCGGTCTCTCGTTGTCGATAAATGCGGGCTTCTAATTCAGATTCCCATGGAAACCAGCGATGGCTGACGACCTAGTCTCCATCGCGTCGCCAGCGATGGAAGCTCACAGCCAGTCGGCAGCCGACGGGAGCAATGACGTACATCCCTTCTCCGATCTCCATGCCGTCGTCGTACAACCTATCCGGACCGGCCGACATTTCAAATACGGCATCGTGGTTGCGGGCACATGCATTGCGCGAGAATACTTGAACGTCGCGCCATTGCTGCTCGGAAACCTCCATAACCAGTCGCCCGCCATCTGACAGTACGCCATCATGAAACGCAACCACCGTCAGCTCTCTCTTTCCCTTGTATTCGATATCCAAGTTTCGACACATCTGGATCAATACAGCGGCGGCCGACATCGACGCTTCTCTAGGCTGAGGGATGACCTCATGCTCAACTCCACTTGGAGCGCAATGGCAACACGCGCGGTTTTGTTGGACACAGCCGATGGGCGCCAACATCATCGATGTCAACATCAATAGCTTACAGTTGCGGTACATGCACTCGCTCCCGAGATTTGTTATGGCAACACGAGCGGTCCAAGGAACCGGAGCAAAAACCCCTCCGGAAAGCACTCTGGGTCAGGATAGCTCATTTCGTTGCACGATGCCAAGCAGCAAGTATATTCATAGTTGCCGCAACTTGGGCATATTAGCATCGCCTGGTCACACCACTTCTTGCATTGATCGAAGTCCATTCCGGGTTTCGGCCAAGGTTGGCGCCTCCCAGCCGTAGGCAAAGGAGGCGGCAATGGACTAGTCGGTGGCTTCTTGCGGCACTTGTTGGCGCAATCGTACATGCACCAGTTGTACCCTTCCCAGAATCGATCCCAAAGGAAGTCCGGCAGCGGCTCGCAGTCGCGATCCTTGAAATGTCTAAGCCACTGCTTTTGGCGGTCCCATTGGTCCCAGCATTTTTGTGCGCACTCATCCATACACGCTGAGTCGATATTGTCTCCCCACTCGTGAGGCGGCATTGGTTCTGGATTTGGATGGTACCAGTATGGAGGAAGCCACGGCGAAATCTTCGGGACTTCCGGAACAGAATTTGGCAATCCCCATACCAGTCCCAAAGGATCTGTGCCTGTTAGAGGCGACGCCACACCGTACGAGTAGAGGTTTTTCCCATCCGCGTATTTCGCAGGGTCTCTTTGCATCCAGCAACCCAGCAGCGGCAGATACACACGGTTGCGACAGTTGTAGATCCCAAGTTCGACCTCGAGCATCAGGCCCTGATGGCCAATGATCCACGCATACGCGGACGACCCGATGACACTCCAAGTGGCGTTCAAGACGGTGCGGTTGCCGTAGGGGTCGAACTGGTAGCGCTCGATCACGCTTCCCGTGTCGTCGCAAATCGCCGTGCAATTGAAATTGGCATCCTGCATCGCATACTGGCGAGCGGAGCCACCATCCACGCGCCACAATAACTCATCGACGTATCGGAGACCCCAGGCGTAGGCGTTGTCGGTCGTACCACTGACAGCCTCGCTCAGCACTTGCCATTGATCACTGAAGTAGAAGTCGCGCGTTTCCTGGAGCACGCCACCGGTGTAGGACTTCTTGACGACGCGGCGTTTCAGCCCGTCGTAGGCATACTGGGCGACGAAGTTTGAACCGTCCTTCACCGCCACGAGACGGTTCCAAGCGTCGTAGATGGCCGTCAGATTCGCAGTCGGACTTGAGGGATTCAGGAAAGCCGTCATGTTCCCGGCGGCGTCGTAACCGGGCGTGGCCCAGACGGGAAGCCCGCCGGTATTCGTCCCGATCGCCGTGATCTCATTGACGGTGCTCGATGTGCGGCTCTGGTCCAGGTCGGTCGTGCCAGAAGTCGCCGTCACGTAGTCGGGCCAGTTGCCCACGGGGTCGAGCGTCCAGTCCTGCTGCCTGCCAGGCGTGCCGGTGATGACATGGCTGCCATCGAGCGTGCCTCGCTTCATCTGCGTCAGGCGATTGATGGCGTCCATCGTGTACTGCTCATCGAAGCCGCTGGTCGCCACCATGTTCTGCTTCCAGAGGCGGTTCGAGTTGCGGTCGTAGCCGTACTGGTGCCGATCGAGGTCGGTGGGCGTGCCGCTGTAGGATTGCCAGCGCTGGTCGATGATGCGGCCGAAGCGGTCGAGTCCATCGAACTGGCCGCTGGTGCCGCCCCAGAGATCGAGCATGACGTCCGCATCCCCGAAATCGAGGCGCACGGCATTACGGGCGCCGAGGTAGGTGTACTCGGCGGTCACGTTTGAGTCGTTGCCATCGACAATCGACTGGATGCGCGACAGGTAATCGTTGATTCCGCCGCTCGCGCCGTAATCGTAATTGACCGGGGAAGCGCCGACGATTGCACTGCGGCGGGCGTAGTTCGATGTGGATGTGCCGGCGTAACTGTACTGCACGTTTGGCGTGCCGCCGGCGACAGCGCCGGAGTGGCTCTGCGAATCCTTTGTCAGCAGGCCGTAGTCGTTGTATTCGAGACTCACCTGGTTGACCGGCGTGCCCGTGCCGCCGGTGTTGTCGTAACTGGTGACGGTTTCCAGCATGCCGCGCACTTCGTATGAGCGGTCGATGCGCAGGATGCTGGCGTCCACACCCGAGCCTGTCGTCGAGACTGTGTCGCTGGCAAGTCGCCCGAGCTTGTCATAACCGAGCGAGTGAACCGTTCCTCGACTGTCAGTCGTGGTCTTCTTCTGGCCAAGACGGTTGTAGGTCAGGGCGACCTGATCCGACCCGCCCGAACATCCGGGAAAATCGATGGTCGCCAGAAGGCTGTTGCTTGCGAGGTCGGACGCGGGCGAGGTTGTGGTGCTCACGCCGTAGGTGTAGGTCGTCGTCTGATTGCCGGTGATCGAGTTCACCGCGGTCTGGGTAGCGATCTGGCCCTCGAGCGTGTAGGTGATGTTCGTGGTGCGATTGAGCGTCCCCGTTCCGAAGTCGTCGATCTGGCTCGTGACCCGGCCTTGGGCATCAAACACGGACTTCGTGACGATGCCGTTCGGATCCGTCACCTGGTACGCGCGGCCAGCATCGTCGAAGTCCGTGCTGGTGACGAGGATCGTGTCTGATCGAGCGGGAGGTGTTGTGGGACGGCTGAAGCTCGAAATGGCGCCGTAATCCGCAGAGGCGAATGCCCGCCCGATGCCATCGTACCATGATGCGTTGTACGAGAGCCGACCCTTCGGTTGCGTTCCCGCGGTGAGTTCACCTGTACTGCCGGTGCCTGAGTCGGGCGTGTCGTTCAAGCGCTGGGCGGATTCGGCGCTGATGACGTTGCCCGCATCATCGTGGGTGAAGAGCGTCTGCTCGACGACAATGTCGCCGCTGACGCTGCCAGCCTCGCTGTAACTGGGCGTCCCGGTGTAGTAACTGCGATAGGTCGCCGTGACCCACCCGACGGCGTTGTAGGCAATCTTGGTCGCGACCAGTCCATCACCTCCGCTGATCTGTTTCATGACGCGACCAACGGGATCGTACCATGTGTCCGTGGTGAGCGGATTGCCGACCGTGCCCGTCGAAGGATCGACCGCGTAGTTGATCTGCTGGTAGACTCGCCCGAGACTGTCGAACGCCGATGTGGTTCGTCCGATCAGGTTCCCCGTAGAGCTGGTGTCTTTGCGATCGACCTGCGTCACCCGGTCCAGGTTGTCGTACGTGGAAACCTGGTAGAGATCGATTTCGCCATCGACCGTGAGCCGACGGTTGCGGAAGTCGTAAGTAAACGCGGTCACGCGCGTATCGGAAGCGGCCGCATACTCGGTCACCTGCGTCAGGTTGCCATCGCCTCCGGCCGAACCGCCGTCGTAAACGTTCGCCGTGACGATGAGCATGTTGTTGGGCGAACCCGAGCCCGCCGGGTTGGTATCCGTCGCGCCAGTGTCATCGGTTCCGATCCAGATTTCCTTGACTCGCTGCGGGGCCGCCCACACCGTGCGCGTGATGGTTCCCATCGGCGACTTGACTTTGTTGCGCCGTTCGAGCGCGTCGTAGCCGTAATCGGTTTGAGCGTAGTTGGTGCCGCTGGTGCCCGTTCCGGATGACGGGATCAGGAAGTACGTCCGCGTGGAGGTCAATCGTCCTACATTGCTGTACTGCGAACTCGACCACGACTTCCAATCGGTCTGGGCAAACGTGTCGGAGGCGGAGAGCGCGCCGCTGCCGCTTGTGCGCTTCGAGGTGATCTTGTCGATGATGCGACCGTCTTTGTCGAGACGATCGATGGCAACCGGATCGACAAGCGTATAGGTGTATGAGGGAGCACTGCCGGTCGCGTAGCCTTGCCCCGAATACTGCTGGTTCAGATCCCAGGTTCCACTTCCCGGCTTGACCGACGCCAGGTACACAAACCACGTGGCCGTGCGCACGGTGGTGTTCGAGCCGGAGATGACCGCGTCGTGCGACGGGCCGAGGATCTGCGTCGGGCGGCCAAGATCGTCATACGTGGAGTCCGTGGTGACATTGATGCCGGGGCCGGAGCCGGAGGCCTGGTAGTTCAGAACCGAGGAGGTGACGACCCGCAAAACCGGATCGAAGGTGAACTGATTGACCGTGCCGGCCTGATCGGTGATCTCTGTCCGATTCCCGTTCGCATCGAAGGTCTCAGAAGCAGTCGTCGCCGAGTTGGAGCCATGTTGCGCGGTTGACACGACCGGGAACGTCGTGGTGCGAGTCGCGATCAGGTTGGTGCCGGAGAGGAAGGTGTAGGCATAGGAAGTTGTGTACTTGACCGCCGTGGTCGTTGCGTCCGGATAGAGGCTCACCTCGTAAGGCAGATACGTCGTGTTGCCATCGCCGTCAGTATTCGATACATAGGTGTACTCGATGAGGCGCACGTCCGAGCCGCCGGCGCCCTTGCGGACGTTCCGGTAGCGCACATGACCCTCAGCAGCGCCGCTTCCGCTAGTAGTGTAGTACTGCGTCGTGTAGACCAGACCGGAGGACGCGTTGAGGTATGTCGGCGATCCGCCGTAGTTCACCAGGTCGGCATAGGCTTCGTCGTATCCGGAGATCGCCGAAGACTCGGCTTCGCCGTTCACTTGCATATTGCTGTTGTAGCGCCAGAACCTGTACCACTTGTCTGTGCCGTTCGATGCGGTATACAAATGGAAGATCGGCGCGCCGCGATAGTTGGAGTAGACGGTGAGCGTTGCCCCGTCGGGAAGCGTCTGGACCGTCTTGTACTTCCAGTTGTTCACGCCGTCGGAGAAGCCTGAAGTGCTGTATGCAAAGGTGTCCGTCGTCGTGCCGCCTCCAGGGCAACTGACGCAGACCGCCGCGATCTCCTTGGTGACCTTGCGTGTCGTCGAATCGTACTCGAAGTAGTGATCGGCGTAGTCCTTGAGGGTCGCGTCGCTGGCCGTGTCGAAGTTGATGCTGTCATTGAAAGCGCGACGGTATCCCTCGGGGCCGATTTCGATTTTGAGGCCGTGGGCGAATCCCGCTCCGGTGCCATCGACGTAGTAGCGGTAGAAGCTGACCGCGATGTCCTGCCACGATGAACTGCCGGAGTCGTACTGTTGCTCGGTCGCAGTCTTCAGATCACTGATCAGTCCGTGGCTGCCGTTGCTGTCGTAGTAGGTGTAGACGTACTTTTTGATGTTCACCCAGGAGCCGCCGGAGCCGGTCTTCCGACGGTACGTGACGGAGGAGAGCTTCCCTGAATTGGCGCCCGATGTGAAGTAGGCGTAGAGCAACGAGCCGTAGTAATCGGTGCCGCCGACAGTCATCACGCACTGGAGGTCAGTGATGCCGGGCGTCGTACTGGCAGCGATTGATGTGGTTACACCTGCGGTGTCGGTCTGGCTGAGGAACTGGCCTTGCCGGCTGGCGGTATTGAAGTCGTTAAAGACGGTGGTCACTGTGGAGCCGGCCGGACCGCCGATTGTTCGCACGAACGTGAGGGTGTTCGCGATGGTGTCATGCGCGAGCGTCAGGTTGATTGACCCATCGCGCGAGACATAATCGCTTCCATCCGGATCGAACCAGATCGGGAAGTTCGGATCGAAAACGACGGCAATCGATGAGCCATCGGCTACCAGATAGGGCATCTGCGCGATGAACCAGTTCCACCCATTTGGCCCATCGTAATCCTGTGAGGTCGTGTTGTTGTAGCTCCGGGTGTGGGTCAGTCGCCCGTAGGGGGCGACGATGTCGTCGAAGGACAGGACGACCGCACCGTTCCAGTAACGTACAGGATTCGCCGAGTTTAAGCGTACGTCACAGCTTCCGCCGGGGCATGCTCCGCTATTGACTGGCCACGCCTCGCCTACATTACTGCCTCCAGCGTCACCCGGAGTCCCGGGAGATCGGCTTTCCAGCAGCCTTGATCCACTGTCGCAACTGATCCAACACCAGATCGGAGGTCCATTGCTTGGAGCGGCGGTGATGGCTGCCATGAGACCCGGCCTCCCAGTGGTGTTCAATCGTGTGCGTGTCCTTCAACAGGTTCACCGACTGCGGGCCGGCAAAGCGAGATCGCTGCGCTGCGAGCCTCCCCGAGTTGACTGAGCACCAACCTCTGGATCAGCCTCGCCCCGATGCGACCATTTTGACCCTACCCGACATGGACGAGCGGAACAAGGTGGGCAGGCAGAAATCCTGGAATCCGAACACCGGTTTTCCCAGCGACGTCGCGCAAGCCAACTCGGTCCGGTCGCGCCTGAAGCGTTCGCGTTCGCCTCGGGGTCCGATCCGAACCCTGCGGTTGAATAGCGCGGGATGTCAATCGGGCAGCATACGCATCCGAGAGGATCGCCGCCGGTGGGGCGAGACCTTTCGAGGGAAGCACTAATTCCCCTTCGGATCTCGAATCGCGGCATCAGGACTGCGGGCACATGGATCCGCCGTGCTGCCAAGAGCGCTTGGGCCAACAGTCACGATTTGGCGCTGCAGGCTTCCTTCAGCCACTTTTTCGCCTTCGGGTGGGACTTCCACGCCAGCGACAATATCTCGGCGCAGTACACAGCCTCAGATTCGTCCCCCGGCGAGTATGCGCCCGCACGCACGCGAGGCAGACGCTTCTGGCCGGTCAGGTAGAGTTCGACATGCTTGTTGTGTTTGCGTGCTTCGCGGAGCAGTTCGGAGGCGGGCGCTTTTCCCTCGGTTACGTACGCGTGTAGGACCCTCGCCCACGCAGGAGCCGCGAGCCAGTCGTCGGGGTACTGCGCGAAGAGGGCCGCCGCGTCGTGATAGCGCTTGCGAGCCAGGAAGCACACTGCCAGCCAGTCGCGCACGCCCTGATTGTCATTGGGATTGAGTTCGAGCATCTCCTTTTGAACTTCGATCGCCTCGTCAACCGCTTCCGGAGTGCCCCACTCGATCAGCGCCTGGGAGAGCATGGCCATGGCGCGCATAAAAGGGCGTGTCTCGATGAGCCCCCAAAACGTGCCCTTGTCTTCTTTGAAACACTTCGATTCCAGATCGCGCCGACCTGCGGCAACGGCTTCCCGCAGTCGATCGACGTACTGAAAAGTCCGCTCCGACTCGATGTCGGCAAGCGTCGTGATCGCATCGACACAGTCGGGATAGATCTTCAACGCCCTGCGACACAGCTGCGCCGCACCTTCCTGGTCCTTGTGGATGATCTCCATCGCATTCCACACGAGTTCCTGGGCTTCGTCACGCCTGGACAATCGCCCGGTGAGTCTCATCGTGTCTTCCGATCATGTGGGAGTGAATTCGCCAAAGCGGCGACAGCCCAAACGCGACCATCTTAGTTCGAGTCTCGATCGGGCTCCGATCCAAACCCTGCTGTTAAATAACTCGGTTGTCAACCAGAGAGGGTGAGAGTTTGAGAGGGTTGGGGTCGATTGACGATCCGAACCCCTGGGATTTGGATCGGGGGGTCGATCGGGCGTTTCGGAAAGGAGAGCGCCGGCTTCGCGGCACAAACGGCGCAAGTCTTTGGAATCACGCCACTTTGCGCGACCTGTGCGGCAGGTGGCCGCTGAGCCCGATCTGTCAACAAGAACGCCGCCGAAAACTCGCGGCGGCGTCTCGAACTCCCCGGACTGGGCTCGAACCAGTGACCTAGCGGTTAACAGCCGCTCGCTCTACCAACTGAGCTACCGAGGAATGGGTTTTTGAGCGGCTTGGGTGCGGGGGGTCGCCCGACTGGATGCCGCAGCATTGACGATAGGCCCATCATCGGCTTCGTCAAGAGGCGGAATGAGTCCCGCGGGCCTCCGCCGGCAGCCTTGGAGGCAGATTCGGCATAGCTGGGCCAGGTTCGCCGCCGCCCAGCGACTCCACGCGGCCGGCCCGGCGAACCGAGGCCAGGGTGGCCGATGGGCCGCCGCACTCGCGCAGCGGGCTCACGGCCTCATCCCATCAGGTTCGGCTGAGCCAGAAGACTTCGCCGCTCTGGGCGTCGCGCTCGCCCGTGGTGCACTCCACAATGACGCGCGCCACTTCTCCCGCGGGGAGAGTCAGGTCGACTCCGATGGCCTGCTCGTCGAACAGCGCTCGCAGCATCGGAGTCTCCACTGCTCCGGGGGCCACGGTGAACGCGCGGATGTCATGCGGCCGGCCTTCCACGGCAGCGGAGCGCGTGAAAGAGTCCAGCGCGGCCTTGGCTCCGGCGTAGGCGAAGAAGCCGGGGAAAGGGTCTTTGGTCCCGAGCGTGCTGACGTTGATGATCCGGCCGCTGCGCTGACTGACCATGACCGGCCAGACGGCGTTGATGGCCAGCGCGGGGCCGATGGCGTTGACCGCGAACGTGGCCTCGAGGTGGTCGAGATCGAGTTGGCCCAGGGGCCGCAGCTCGGCGAGACCGGCGTTGTTGATGAGCGCATCAATTCGGCCGAAGGCCTCGACCGTTGCGTCCACCATTGCCAGCACATCGGCGGGAACGGCGACATCAGTGCCGCGGATGAGCACATCAGCAGCGCCGAGTTCAGAGCACTGGTCGCCCACGACTTCGAGGCGCTCGCCGCCGCGCGCGACCAGCGCGAGTTCGTAGCCAAGGCGCGCGAGCAGGAAAGCCGTTTCGCGGCCGATTCCGCTGCTGGCGCCGGTGATGAGTGCGACGGGCATGTTCGATTAAAGGGCGCAGGGGTGGGGCATCAAGCGAGGCGCCGCCCCGGACGCCCGGCGTTGGGTGATGAGGCGCGAGTAGCGCGCCCGGCGCACCATCCGCTTTGCTGCGCGTTTGCCCGTCTTGCCGGAGAAAGGGCGATCGAGGGGACTCGAACCCCCGACCCCCTGGACCACAACCAGGTGCTCTAACCAACTGAGCTACGATCGCCATCGACGCGCGGGACTCGGCCCGGATGGGGCACTTCGGTCGCGCGAGGTCGAACAAAAAGGTAGCATCGCGCCCAAGAACGGTCAATGAAAAGTGTGCCCGGCGGGGTGGAATCCCGTCGGGGAAGGGCCTCAATTGAGATGAAACGCGGCCTGAGCCGGCTTTCAATGCGCGTGCGGAAACCAACCATTCGCGCCTGCGGGCCTATCCTTCAAGCCATTTCGGCATCGCGCGCTGCGCCCTGGGCGCCTCGCGCCGTCGAGTTTACATGGAGAGAGGCAGCCGACATGCCCACGATGACCAGGTTTCCGAGCCAGCTCAGTGGCGTTACGGTCCATCTGAATCTCCCGCCTGCGCGCCTCATCGAGGAAGCGATTCGGCGCGGTGAAGGAACGCTTGCGGCGAACGGCGCGATCAACTGCCTCACGGGCAGCCGCACGGGCCGCAGCCCCAACGACAAGTTCCTCGAAGATACGCCGGGCATCCACGACTCGATCTGGTGGGGCAAGGTGAACCGGCCAATCGCGCCGCATCACTTCGATGAACTGCTCGCGCGCGCCACCGACTACCTGCAGCAGCGCGAGGATGTGTTCGAGTTTCGAGGCAGCGCCGGCGCCGATCCGCAGAATCGGCTCAACGTCCGCGTCATCACGGAGCAGGCGTGGCACAGTCTCTTTGCGCGCACCCTGTTCATTCCGCCCGCCGATGACCGGCACGCCGCGTCGATCAAGGCGGACTGGACGATCATCAACGCGTGCAACATGCAGGTGGATGACTGGCAGGATTTGGGGCTGAAAAGTCCAGTGGGCATTCTGCAGTCGCTTGAACGCCGTATCGTGCTCATCTTCGGCACGCACTACGCCGGCGAAATCAAGAAGAGCATCTTCTACGCGATGAACTACGACCTGCCGGCGCGGGGTGTGTTCCCGATGCATTGCTCGGCGAACGTGGCCTCAAACGATCCGAGCAACGTCGCGCTCTTCTTCGGCTTGTCGGGCACCGGCAAGACGACGCTTTCGGCTGATCCGGAGCGGCGGCTCATCGGCGACGACGAGCACGGCTGGTCGGAAACGGGCGTATTCAACTTTGAGGGCGGCTGCTACGCCAAGTGCATCCGCCTGTCCGAGGAAGGTGAGCCGCAGATCTGGAATGCCATCCGCTTCGGCTCAGTGCTTGAGAACGTCGTGCTCGATGATCGCCGCCGGCCGGACTACGACGACGGTTCGCTGACCGAGAACACGCGCGTGACCTATCCGGTGGAGTTCATCCCCAACGCGCAACTCCCGTCGATGTGCGGCCACCCCAAGAACGTGATCTTCCTGACTGCCGATGCGTTCGGCGTCCTGCCGCCGGTGTCGAAACTGACGCGCGAGCAGGCGATGTATTACTTCGTCAACGGATACACGTCGAAACTGGCGGGGACGGAAGCGGGAGTGACCGAGCCGCAGCCGAACTTCAGCCCGTGCTTCGGCGGGCCGTTCCTGCCGCGCCCGCCAAAGGTGTACGCGGACATGCTCGCGGAGCGCATCGACACGCACGGCACTTCGGTGTGGCTGCTCAACACGGGCTGGTCGGGCGGGCCGTATGGCATCGGCAGCCGCTTCAAGCTCGCCTATACGCGCGCGATGGTTTCCTCGATCCTCGACGGGACGCTGAGCATCGGGCAGTTCGCGCCCGACAAGGTGTTCGGCCTGGCGATTCCCGAGTCCGTCAAGGGCGTGCCCAATGACGTCCTGCACCCGCGCAGCACGTGGAAAGACAAGGCGGCCTACGACGCCAAGGCGCTTGAACTGGCTCGTCGGTTCCGCGAGAACGACGCGAACTACGACCTGCCAACCGAAGTGAGGGCGGCAGGTCCGAGAGCCTGACGCGATCGCCGGAAGAGCGCCAAGACCGAGGAGGCTCGGCCCGAAGCGCCCAGATTCTCTCTTTCGCAGACGATTCGACGGAATAGCGAAGTTTTCATTCAGGTTAGACTTGTGCCGAAGGGCAATGCGCTGTATTCTGCGCACATGTTTGCGTGGGGTCGCTCGCAGTGGGCGGGTGATCGGCCGACGCTCGATCCGCATTCCGGCGATCGACAGTTCTGAAAACCAGTAGATGGGAGTGAATCATGGGGACCAAGGTAGTATGGATGCGGGCGCGTTTTCTTTCCGTTGGCCTGCTCCTGCCGCTCGCCGGCGCCTTCGGCTGGGCTGCAGACGGCGTCGAAACGACGATCGGTGATCAGCGTGTGGCGGCGATAGCCATCGAAGTTCCCGGGTCCGAGGCGGTTGTTCGACTCTGGGACGAGATCGACGAGTCGGGGAGTCGCACGCCGTTCTATTCCATCAGCCTCGATGGCAAGGCCGAGAACCTGCGCCGTCCGGTCGCGCCGAATATCCGCCTGCTCTACGGCTCCTTTGACCCGCTCGTCGCCGAGCCGCAGGTGCCCGAAGCGCTTCGTGCGGCGCCCGACAGCACCCTCTACCTGGTTCAGTTTCAGACGCAGATGATCGACGCGTACCGCGCGGCCATGGCCGACGCGGGCGCATCGCTGCTCAAGTTCGTGGCCGACCAGTCCTTCGTCGTGGAGATGCCTGGCGAAGTGGCGGAGGCGGTCAAGGAGATGCCGTTTGTCCGATGGGTCGGGGCGATGCACCCGGCATACAAGACGGACCCGGCCCTGCTCGCGGATCTCTTTCCGCCCGACTATGCGCACGCAGGCGGTGCTGCCGGAGATCAGGATGGTCAGGACGGAGCGGGAGTGCTCGGTGTCGAAGCGGGCCAGGCGGACGGCGTCGAATACAGCATCATGATGACGCGGCGCGGCCCCGTGCCGCAGAACGCCGTCGCGCAGCGCATCGCCGCGATGGGCGGCGTCGTGCACCAGCAGATTCCCGAGGGCTTTCGCATCCTCGCCACGCTGACGCCGAGCCAGGTCGCCTCGGTGCTTCGCATGGACGAAGTGCTCTTCATGGATGTCCCTGGCGAGAAGGGTCTGGACATGGACATCGCCCGCGAGATCGGCGGCGCAAACATGGTCCGCGACACGCTCGGCTTCACCGGCCAGGGTGTGCGCTGTGAAGTCATGGATGACGGCCAGCGGAGCAGCCACCAGGATTTCCAGGATCCGCCCACACTCTGGCACGGGTCTTCCGGAAGCGGCAGCCACGGCACATCGACCTCGGGAATCGTCTACGGATCAGGCCGCGGCAACGCGCAGGCGACGGGCATGCTTCCCGACGCCGAGGCCAAGATCATGGCGCTGTGGAGCCCTTCGCCGAATCGCTATGTCCACACTCAACGGCTGGTGGATCCGAACGGCCCGTACCGAGCCGTGTTCCAGAGCAATTCCTGGGGCGACGCCCGCACCCGGTTGTACACGACCGTCTCTGCCGAGATGGATGATCTCCTTTTCGAGAACGACATTCTGATCTGCCAGTCGCAGAGCAACGCGGGCAACCAGGATTCCCGCCCGCAGGCGTGGGCGAAGAACATCGTTTCCGTCGGCGGCGTGTACCACCGCAACACGCTCACCAAGGACGACGACGACTGGGGCGGCGGCGGGAGCATCGGCCCGGCGGCGGACGGCCGCATCAAGCCCGATCTCACGCACTTCTACGACAACATCTTCACGGTCTCGTCGAGTTGCGATACGTGCTACACCTCGTCGTTCGGCGGTACGAGCGGCGCCACGCCGATCACGGCCGGGCACTTCGGCCTCATGTTCCAGATGTGGCATGAAGGAGTGTTCCCGGGGTTCGGCGGCGGCAACACGGTATTCGAAGACCGGCCGGCAATGGCGACCGCCAAGGCGCTCATGATCAACACCGCCATGCAGTATGAATTCAGCGGCACGAATCATGACCATTCGCGCGTCAAGCAGGGATGGGGCATGGCGGACCTGTTCTACCTGTACGATCACGCCAATCGCATGCTCATCGTCAACCAGGATGTGCAGTTGCAGGAAACGCAGTCGCAGAGTTACCAGGTCGATGTGAGTCCCGGCTCGCCGGCGCTGAAGGTGACCATGGTCTTCCCCGACCCGATGGGCAATCCCGCGGCACAGCAGGCGCGCATCAACGACCTCTCGCTAAAGGTCACCGCGCCCGACAACACCGAGTACTGGGGCAACAACAACATGCTCGGCAATATGTTCACCTCCCCGGGCGGAAGCGCCAACACCGTTGACACGGTCGAGAACGTCTTCGTCGAATTGCCCATGGCCGGCACGTGGACGATCGAAGTGATCGCCTCCGAGATCAACGAAGACGGCTACCTCCCGACGCCGCAGGTTGATGCGACGTACGCCCTCGTCGCCTCGGGCATCGGCGAGATCCCGATGCGGCTGCAACTGTCGCGCTGGGTGGCGGGCGTGCAGGGCGACGCCGAGGTCTTCGCCGCGACGCCGGGTGAAGTGGTCGCGTTCCTGTACAGCGTCGGCGGCACCGGAAGCACCTACATCCCGCAACTGGACGTGACGGTGGACCTCGCCAACCCGGCTCTGGCTGGCACGCGCACGGCCGACCAGAACGGCTATGCACTGCTGCGCAAGCGCATCCCGAATGGAACACAGGGGCGGCACGTCTGGGTGCAGGCGGCTGAATTCCAGCGCAAGTCCAATGTCGTTGAGCAGGACATCGAATGAGCCAGCGCGATTGATCGATGCTCCAACCCCCGCGGGCCTGCTTCCGCGGGGGTTTTTCATTGGTCTCCGGTGACCGTGGCCGGCAACGGGGGGGCGCTCGGGCGACTGGAGCCTCGCCGCCGCTCCAATCCGAGCGATAAAACTGAGATTCGATGGAATCGAGTTGCGTCCCCGATGGTTTTCCGGTATCTTGGAACGCATGGATCGGCTCTCGATCCGGCCAGGCGAGGGGGACGGCGTGAGGGCGTCGAGCGCGTGACCGTCGCGATGGCGAAATCATCACTTTCTGGAGATCTGAAATGGGTACGAGGATCACGTGGACGACCAGCCGCCTGCTGTCAGTGGGGCTTCTGATGCCGCTCGCATGCGGCTTTGGCTTTGCGGCCGATACAGTGGAACGGGCGGTGCAGTGCGGGCAGGTGCATTCGCTCACGGTGCCCGGCTCGGACGTGGTGATCAACCTGTGGGACGAAGTGGGGGAGGACGGCCAGGTCGTGCCGACCTATTCGATCAGCCTCGACGGGTGCCGCATCGCCACCCAGCAGGCCCTTCGCCCGACAGTGCGGCTCAAGTACGCATCTTTCGACCCGCTGGCGTTTGAGCCCGAGGTGCCCCAGGCGCTGCGGGCCGACGCCGATAACCAACTTTACATCGTGCAGTTCCAGACGCAGATGATCGACGCGTATCGCACGGCGATGGCTGACGCAGGCGCTTGCCTGCTCAAGTTCGTCGCGGATCAGTCGTTCGTCGTCGAGATGGAAGGCGAAGCGGCGGACGCGGTGAAGGAGATGCCGTTTGTCCGCTGGGTCGGCGCGCTGCACCCGGCGTATAAGCTCGATCCCGTGCTCATCGGTGAGTTGTTCCCGGCTGACTCGGGCCGGGCGGCCGCGGGCGCGGACGCCGGCGATGAGGGCCGTGACGCAGCAGCCGTGCTCGGAGCCGACGTCGGCCAGGGCGGCCATGGCGCCGTCGAATACAGCATCATGATGACCCGACGCGGCCCCGTGCCGCAGGCCGCGGTCGCGAATCGAATCGCGGCCATCGGTGGCGTGGTCAACCAGACCATCCCGCAGGGCTTCCGCATCCGCGCCACGCTCAATGCTGAGCAACTCGCGCAGGTGCTTCGCATGAACGAAGTGCTCTACGTCGATGAACAGGGCGTTCAGGAAGACGACATGGACATCGCCCGCCAGATCGGCGGCGGCACGTTCCTCGAGTCCACGCTGGGATTCACCGGCCAAGGCGTGCGGGCCGAAGTGATGGACGGCGGCGTCCGCGCCACGCACCAGCAGTTCGAAGGCCAGGTCATCGTCCACTCGCAGAACACCGGCGACGCCAGCCACGGCACGTCCACCTTTGGCATCGTGTTCGCGTCGGGCACCGGCAACGCCCAGGCCACCGGCATGATCCCCGACGCCGACGGCAAGATCTTCTGCGACTACGACCTCGTGCTCAATCAGAGTCAGAATCGCTACGGCCTCACGGCGGAACTCGTCGATCCAAACGGGCCGTATCGGGCCGTCTTCCAGAGCAATTCGTGGGGCAACAACCGCACGCGCTCGTACACCACGATTTCCGCCGAGATGGATGACATCTCGTTCATCAACGACCTGATCATCTGCCAGTCACAGAGCAACGCTGGCAATCAGGACTCGCGCCCGCAGGCGTGGGCGAAGAACATCGTTTCGGTCGGCGGGGTGTATCACCGCAATACGCTGACCAAGGCAGA
Source organism: Planctomycetota bacterium (assembly GCA_963205185.1). Lineage (GTDB taxonomy): Bacteria > Planctomycetota > Phycisphaerae > Phycisphaerales > UBA5793 > UBA5793. The sequence continues at coordinate 128,583 of CAUJHZ010000018.1, forward strand.
TGACTCCTGGGGCCGCGGCGGCAGCACGGGTCCGGCGGCGGATGGCCGCATCAAGCCTGAACTGACGCATTTCTACGACCAGATCTTCACCACCAGCAGCAGCAGCGACACCAGTTACACCACGGGCTTCGGCGGGACCAGCGGCGCCACGCCCATCGTGGCCGGTCACTTCGGCCTGCTCTTCCAGATGTGGCACGAAGAGATCTTCCCCGGCTTTGGCGGCGGCGCCGACGTCTTTGACAGCCGGCCGGCCATGGCCACCGCCAAGGCGCTGATGGTCAACTGCGCCGTGCCCTACAGCGGCGGAGATTTCGCTCGCTCGAATCAGGGCTGGGGCATGCCGGATCTGACTTATCTCTACAACAATCGCGACACGATGCTGATCGTGGATCAGGCGGACGTGCTGCAGCACCTGCAAAGCGCGCAGTATGAAGTCACGGTCGGGCAGGGCGGCGGGCCGCTGCGCGTTACGATGTGCTACAGCGACCTCATGGGCAATCCCGCCGGACCGGTCGCCCGCATCAACGACCTGTCGCTCAAGGTCACCGCGCCCGACAACACCGTGTACTGGGGCAACAACGGCCTCGGCAGCAGCAACTGGTCCACTTCGGGCGGCAATGCGAACACGGTCGATACAGTCGAGAACGTGCTGATCGAGGCGCCGGCTGCGGGTAACTGGACCATCGAAGTGATCGCATCCGAGATCAACGAAGACGCCTATCTCGACACGCCGCAGGTCGATGCCGCCTTCGCCCTGGTGGCGACGGGGATTGACGGCTTCAGCGGCGGGATGCGCATCGCGACGAGCGGCACGTGCCCCGGCCAGGTTGAGGTGTCCTGGTCCGACGCCCCGCAGAACGTCACGCTGGGACTCATCTTCGCCGCGAACACCGGCAACATGGTCATCCCCGGCGGCATCTGCTCGGGCACCACGCTCGGCCTCGGGTCGCAGCAGATCCAGCTCGTGCAGACGACCAACAGCGGCAGCGGCAACGGCTCGATTTCGGGCAACGTCGGCCAGAACTCGGTCTGCAACGGCTACCTGCAGATGATTGAGACCAGCGCCTGTGCGACGAGCAACGTCGTCCGCGTGCGTCCATAACTCCGCATCGAGCCGTCCGGTGCGGCGACAATTCGCTCACATTTCCTGCGGTGCCCGGTTGTTCCGGGCGCCGCATTTTTTGCGCTCGTCACGGGTGAGGCCAAAAAGAATGCCCGACGATCAGCAGAGCCGAACGCCGGGCCTCGTGGGGGTCAGAAGAGAGTTCGTCAGAGTCATATCTCACAACCGCCGCCGGTCGGGACGTATTCCAAATCCGGAGCGAGTCTCTCCTGTTTTTTTGCGGGCTCAGTGGCCGCCTTCGCCCTGCCGTCAGGACGTGCGGGAGATGACCGCCAGCGCCAGGTCGTCGAGCAGTTGCCGGGCGGGCGACTCGGGGGCGGCGCTCAATTGCCCGCGAGCCTCTTCGACCAGTCCCGCGGCGACGCGGTGGGCGGAATCGACCGCCCGACTGGCCAGCAGCAGCGAGCGCACCCGCGCGGTCCAGTCGCCCTCGCGAGCCTCCGCGAGCGCTTCGAGCATGGCGAGTCGATCGTCCGGGGCGGCGGCGTCGAAGAAGTGGATCATTGGCAGGGTGAGTTTGCCCTTCTCGAGGTCGCGGCCGAGCGATTTTCCGACGATGCGCTCTTCCCCTATGAGATCGAGCAGGTCATCCTGGATCTGAAAGGCCACGCCCAGCCGGCTGCCATAGAGCGCCAGCGCCTCGGACAGAGTCGCGTCGGCGCCGGCCTCCTCGGCGCCGAGCCGGCAGCACAGGCTGATGAGCGAAGCGGTCTTGCGCTCGACGATGGCGAAGTAGGTCGCCTCGTCGATCGACCAGTCGTCGCGGTGGTGGACCTGAAGCAACTCGCCGGAACAGAGTTCGTTCGTCGTTTCGCCGATGCGGCGACTGATTTCGGGCCGGTCCAGCGTCGAGCAGAGGTGAAAAGCGTTGGAGATGAGATAATCGCCAAGCAGAACGGCCATCTCGTTGCCGCGCAGGTGGTTGACGGTCGCGGCGCTGCGGCGCATCTGCGAGTCGTCGAGCACATCGTCGTGCACGAGCGTCGCCATGTGGATAATTTCGCTCACTGCGGCGAGGACGCGCACGGTGTGCCGCGGCACGAGGTGGCCCGCCGAGGCTTCGCTGCCGCCGGCCAGGCCGCAGAGCAGGGTCAGGGTCGGGCGCAGCATCTTGCCCTGATAACGGGCGACGTGCCGGCAAAGTTCATTGACTGCTGGCAGGTCGCTGGCCAGTTGCCTACGGATGATCTCGTTGACGGCCTGCAGTTCGCCCGAGAGGAATTCGTGAATGGGTCGGTACCGCTGGGTGTGCTCGATCAATCCCGGCATCCGGAAGCCTCCACGGCGGGAGGCCCGCCGACCATCCCCTGACGCCATGATAGCCTCTGAGTGAGGGTTACCAGCCGTTGAGACGTCCGAAGCGGGCGGCGGGGCTGCGAAACTGGGTAATCGGCTTAGAAGAATGGGCGGGCGGCGTCCACTTTTAAGGGCGAAAATGCGGAATACGCGCGCCGGTCGGCCGGTTTGGTGTATGGTTACAGGGGCTTTTTCTACAACGCCACCAGGCCCGTTTGACGGCGGGTGGAAGTGGGCGGTCCGGATTCTCAAAAAGGAGTGTTTCTCGTGATGACCAAGATGAGGATGAGCAGTTACGTGATCGGGGCCATCGCGGCGTGTGGCGCCGTGGTGTCGTCTGCCGTTGCCAGCGACAATCGTACCGGCGGCGAGGCGCAAGCCGTGGAGTTTGTGGAGCGACCGGGCTCGCTCGAATTCAGCGGCGCAATGATTGCACGGCCGGTTCAGAACGACGCCGGCAAGAACGCCGCCGCCCGCAACCTGATTCTGAACAACTTCGTGGTCAACAAGTACATCGACCTCAACGACGAGTACGTGTTCCAACTCCCCGAAGGCATCACAGAGAACCAGGCGGCCCGCACGCTGATGGCCACGGGCAACTTCGAATACATCCAGCCTGACTGGATCTGCTACCCGCAACTCAATCCCAACGACCCGAGTCGCGGCAGCCAGTGGCACCACACCAAGATGGAGAGCTACGCGGGCTGGGACGTGCACACCGGTAACTCATCCACGCGCGTGGGCATCTGCGACACCGGCCTGCGAACGGCCCACGAAGAGTTCGCGCAGCATCGCGCCGACGGCTGGAATGCCGTCCGCAATCAGTGGGAAAGCCAGGGCGGCAACGTCCAGGACATCAACGGCCACGGCACGCACACCAGCGGCTGCGCCGCCGCCAACGGCAACAATTCGCGCGGCGGCCTGGGAGTGGGTTGGAGCCTCGGCCATCGAATTCTCCGCGTCAGCGAATCCAGCAACGGAGGCGCCAACTTCTCGACGCTCACCTCCGCCGCCATCAAGGCCGCGCAGAGCGGCGACAAGTGCTCGAGCGTGAGCTACAGCGGCGCAGACAGCGCTTCGGTCCGCACGACCGGCACAACGGTCAAGAACCTCGGCGGTCTGCTCTTCTGGGCGGCCGGCAACGAGAGTCGCAACATGCCCAGCCCGAACCGCGACTCCGATGACGTGATCATCGTCGGCGCCACCACGAGCAATGACGTTCGCGCTTCGTTCTCGAACTATGGCGTCTACGTCGATCTGTTCGCGCCCGGCGACAACATCTTCTCGACCTGGAACAGCCACAACAGCAGCTATGCCATTCTCAGCGGCACCTCCATGGCCTGCCCCATCGCGGCCGGCGTGGGCGCCATGATCTTCTCGAACAACCCGGGCATTACGCCCGATCAGGTCGAAGAACTGCTCAAGAACAGCTGCACCGACATCGGCGCCACCGGCGTCGATAGCATCTACGGCTACGGCCGCGTGAACCTCAAGAACGCGATGAGCGGCATCGGCGGTCCTCTCACTTTGGACATCAGCCCCATCCCGCTCAACGGCGGCGGCCGCGTCACCTTCAATCTCACCAACGTCCAGCCGAGCACGGACTGCGCGGTCTATTACAGCATCTCGGGCCTGGGACAGACGTTCGTATCTGAACTCAACGTCACTCTCGGCATCGCCAACCCGATCCGCGCCGGCGGCATCAAGACCAGCGACAGCAACGGCAACGCGAACTGGAGCAACCTGCCGGTTCCCACCGTCAACCGTCGCTTCTACGTCTGGTTCCAGGCGGCGGAGCGCAACGGTCGCGTTTCGGACATCATTGACACCTGGGTCGATCCCTGATCGGCCGCCTCATGCACCGCGCCACATGGCGCAGTGAAATGCAGTCACGAGAAACGCCCGCCCCGCGCATCGCGCGGGGCGGGGTTCTTTTTGGATTGGTTCGATGCAACTCGAGTCGCGCAGCAAGACTGCTCGGCCCGGCGCGCCGCGGCGTCAGTTCAGGCCAAGCGCCTGGCACATGGCCGATCCCATGTCGGCCGGGCTGGCGGCAACCGTGACCCCATCCGACTTGAGCGACTTAATCTTGGCCGCGGCGGTGTCGTCCGCGCCGCCGATGATTGCGCCCGCGTGTCCCATGCGCTTGCCCTTGGGGGCGGTCTGGCCGGCGATGAACGCAGCAACCGGCTTGGTCATGTGCTTGCGGATCCAGTGGCCGGCCTCGGTCTCGTCGCTGCCGCCGATCTCGCCGATCATGAGGACGCCGTCGGTGTCGCTGTCATTGTTGAACAGACTCAGCAGCTCGATGAAGTTGAGCCCCTTGACCGGGTCGCCGCCGATGCCCACGCAGGTGCTTTGCCCGACGCCGCGGCTCGAGCACTGCCACACGGCTTCGTAGGTGAGCGTGCCCGAGCGCGAGATGATGCCCACGGCCTTGCCGGTCTTCGCGTCGGCGCGGTGCATGTGGATGTAGCCCGGCATGATGCCGATCTTGCAGCCACCGCTGAATTTGGCGCTGGCCCCCTCGCCGGAGACGCGCTTGCCCGGCGTGATGACGCCCGGGCAGTTGGGGCCGATGAGTTGTGAATTGGGATAGTCGCGCAGCAACGCCTTGGTGCGGATCATGTCTGCGGTGGCAATGCCCTCAGTAATGCAGCAGATGACGCGGATGCCGGCTGCGGCGGCCTCGATGACGGCGTCACCAGCAAACGGCGGAGGGACGAAGATCATGGTGGCGTCGGCGCCCGTGGCGGCGACGGCCTCGGCCACGGTGTTGAAGATCGGCAGGCCATTGGGGTCTTTTGTGCCGCCCTTGCCGGGCGTCACGCCGCCGACCATCCTGGTGCCATACGCGAGACTGCCCTTGGTGTGGGTGGCGCCGGCGGCGCCGGTGATTCCCTGGCAGATGACCTTGGTGTCACCGGAAACGAGGATGCTCATGATCGCGCTTTCGCTGCTGGTAGGGAAGTGCGGATCCCGCGACGCGCGGCAAGTGGTTGCGGCGCAGCGCGCTGACACAAGTTGTGAGGATATCGCAGACCCGCAAAACTTCCAACGTGCCGCCTGCCGACTCGGCAAAATGCTGTCTTGACCCGTGTCCCCGGCCCTGCATGATTGCCGTGGACGAGCACTTCATCGATTCCCAGCAGGAGCAGGCGCATGCACTTTACCCAGCCGCTGTTCACCCTTATCGCCGCGTTCGCCGTTTCGATCGCGGCCGCCTGGGCGGATGCGAGCATCGAGACGCGCGAGATCACCTACACCGACGGTGAGGTGGAACTGCAGGGCTACTTCGCATGGGACGATTCCATCTCCCGGCCCCGCGCGGCGGTGCTGATCGTCCACGCCTGGTGGGGACTGGGCGAAGATGAAAAGGCCCGGGCCCGCGAACTGGCCGGGCTGGGGTATGCGGCCTTCGCTCTGGACATGTACGGCAAGGGCAAGATCACGAGCGACCCGAATGAAGCCGGGCAGTGGGCCGGTCCATTCTACGAAGACCGCGATCTGGCGCGCAGCCGCTCCGCCGCCGGGCTCAAGGTCCTCACGGAGCAGCCCGAAGTCGATCCGGATCAAGTCGCCGCCATCGGCTACTGCTTCGGCGGCACGATCGTCGTCGAAATGGCCTACAGCGGAGCCGATCTCGCCGGCGTCGTGAGTTTCCATGGCAATCCGCTGCCAGCGCAGGAAGGTGATGCCGCTCGCACGCTGGCGCCGCTGCTCATCCTCCACGGCGCTGCCGATACGCTGGTGCCGATGGAGGACATCCGCCGGTTCACCGAGGCGCTCAAGGACACCAATGTGGACTGGCAGCTCGTTGTTTACAGCGGCGCCAAGCATGCATTTACCACGCGGAGCGTGGATGCAATGAACATTCCCGGCGCCGCCTACGACCCCGCGGCGGATCAGCGCTCGTGGAAGCAGATGCGGATGTTTTTCGATGAGGTCTTCTGACCGCAGCCGGCGCGGCAAGAGTCGATTCATCGCTGGCTGGCGATGGTGAATTTGGCCCGCAGCGCGGCTACGGTTTGACCCCGCACGGATGCGTGGTGCACGGTGGGAGAAGGACGGATCATGTCGATGAATCTCGCGCAGCGAACGAGCGAAACGGGCCCGGGCAGCCGCTATGGCTCGGAGACTCTCACGCACGGCATTCGCGTGCGCGTCGTGCCGGCGTTCATGCCGGGCCATTCATCGCGACTGGACCGCAAGTTCGTCTTCGCCTATCGCATCTGCATCACCAACGAAGGCGCCAGCCGCGTGCGCCTCTCGTCGCGGCACTGGATCATCGTGGACGCGACGGGCCGCATGGAAGAAGTGCACGGCGAAGGCGTGGTGGGCCAGCAGCCGGTGCTCGATCCCGGCGAGTCATTCGAATACGCCAGCCACTGCCTGCTCAAGACAGACTGGGGCACGATGGAAGGCACCTACCGCATGCAGCCCGAGGGCGGCAAGGCGTTCGACGTCACCATCGGCCGCTTCTACCTCGTCGCCCGCGCGCCCGAACCGGCGAAATCGAAAAGCGAAGCTGAATAGGGTCGCGCCGCTGCGATGAGTCTCATCGCCGCGTTGCGTGGCCAGTTGCGGCCCGGCTCACTTCTGCTTCTCCGCCCATTCGATCAGGCGCACAAAGCTCGTGCCTCGGGCGTCGATGATCGACTCGTTCGTCACGCCGGCGTCGCGGAACATCTGGATGATGGTCTGCAACTGCTCATGCGGCCGCGGCGGCCCTTCTTCCGAGAGCGCGAGGTAGGCGACCGGGCTCAAGCCGTTGCTTGCCTGCCTGAGCGGATCGGCTCCGGCGCCGAGCAGCCATTCGATCACCCACGGATCAGCGTACAGCATCGCGTTGTGCAGCGGCGTGTGACCCGCCTGGTCGGCGGCATTCACTTTGCAACCGGCCTTGAGCAGCGCGTCGAAAGCCGCCACCAAATCGTCGGCGCCTTCGGCGCTGCGCGGCATCGGAAAGATCGGAACATAGGCGAGCACGCTCGCGCCGGAATCATCGACGGCCTGCGCATCGGCGCCGTGCCCGAGCAGCCACGCGACGAGTTCGGCATCGTGCTGCATCGCGGCCACGTGCAGAGCCGTGCGGCCGACGGGTCCGGGCGCGTTGACATTCGCACCGTGCTCGGCGAGCGATTCGATCACATCGCGCTGCCGCGCGGCGACGGCTTCGACCAGGGCCGTGCTGCCGTGCTCCTCCCGTGCTGCAAGATTGACGCCGGGCTGCTCGATGAGCAGCAGCGCGGCTTGCGTCTGCTCGGCCTGGATGGCGGCGATGAGCGGCGTATTGCCCTGCGGTCCGGGCGCGTTGATGTCCGCGCCCGCCGCAAGCAGCACCTTGATCGTCTCGGGCTGGCCCGACGACGCGGCGGCGACGAGCGGCGTCCTGCCGGTCGCATCGGCGGCGTTCACATCGCTGCCTGCGGCGAGATGCGCCTGAACTGCGGCGGAGTCGCGCGTGACGATGGCATCGACCAGCGACACGGTGGGCGGAGCCGAAGCACGCTTGCACGCGGAGAAGAGCAGGCAGGAACTGAGAGCCGCCACGGCGGCGAGCCACCGCAATCCGCAGAACCCGCCGCCAGTGAGTCGCTCCCGCCGGAATGTATATGGATCAATCACGGCAAACTCTGAAGCAACAGGACAGCCCGCACGGCCGTTGCCATGGCCGATTGTACGGCGACGCCGGCCCCGGGCGATCGTTGCCGTACCGAGCGTTTCGCGCAATCGAAGCAAAAGAGGCCCCGCACCTGTCGGTGCGGGGCCCCTGCGTCACTCAGGAGAACGCGGAGATCAGTTGGGCGCCTGGACGACGTTGCTGGTTTCGCAGTTGGGCACCTGGACGAGCTGGAAGTAGCCGCCGCACGCGCCGTTGGGCAGTGTGGCGTTGAAGTTGCCCGCGCCGGCGCCGGAGTTGAACTGCCGGGCGATCTGCAGCTGGTTGGCGCCCAGGCCGAGCATGGTGCCGGCGCACGGCCCGCCGGACACGACGAACGAGCCGGTGTTGCGGGCGAAGACGAGTGCGAGGCTGACATTCGGATCGGCGTTGGTCCAGCCGAAGAGGCCACCACCCTGGTCGCGGCAGGTGCCCGTGAGCGTGAGGGTGAGGCCGCCGCCCGCGCCGCAGTCCACGGAGATCAGTTTGAACGCGTCGATGCCGGCTTCGGTCACCGAGTTGTTGGGATTGTCCGATGAACTGAAGCGGAAGCGCATCTGGCTGGTGAGCGGGAGATAGTCGGTGATGGTCAGCGTCTCGGTGCGCCATCCCGGCTCGTGGCCGAGGCTGCGCATGACGGTCCAGTTGCTGCCGCCGTTGTTGGACACTTCGGTAACGAGGAAATCATCGCCGTCGTCGTTGTAGAACCAGCGGTCGTAGACGAGCAGGACGCTGGACTCGCCGCTGAGATCGAAGAGAGGCGAGGTGAGGGTCGTCGGCCCGCCGTCGAGATCCTGGTTGTTGCCCAGGCCGGTGACCCAGCAGCTGCCCGAGCCGTCAGAGTCGGTCGTCGGATCGCCGCGACCGCCATTGCCGGCCGGCACGCCGCGCGCCCAGGCGCCGTCGGTGACGCTCTGGTTGACCACCGTCCAGCCGTTGTTGGTTTCGAAGTTGTCGCTGACGAGCGTGTTGAGCGCGTTGGCGCTGAAAGCCGTGTAGGTTTCGGTAGGCGCGCCCGTGGGATCGTTGACGACCTGACCGCGCGTGGTTTCAGCGCTGACGTAGAACTGCACCATGCTGCCGCAGGGCGAGGCGGGGAACGTGGCCTGATACGAGTTGGGGCCAAGGATGCCCATGGGGATGTCCACCCAGCCGCTGCCGTCGTTGAAGTGCAGTACGCCAGTGTCAGGCCGCGGGTCCGAGCCGCGGCTCGAGACGTCCACGCGCATCGTGGTGCCGCCACTGGGCCGGATCATCTCGGGCACGCCATCGGGATACGTGAAGGTCAGGCTGGCCTGCGAGGCGGTGACGTCGACGATGAACAGCCCGCGGGTGATGTCGCTGATGATGACTGTGCCGCTGGGGAAGTAGGGGTACGTGCTCCAGGCGCCGTCGAACCCGGCGCCGTCGTCGCCCGGATATGTGTCGAACCAGCCGGTCTGCACGACGTCGAGCGGGTCGGTGGCGTCGAAGATGCGCAGGCCACTGCGGTAATTGGCTTCAAAGACGAAGTTGCCGTTCACGTAGAGATTGTGATCGATCGCCGGCCGGCCCGAAGTGAACGTCGTCACGAGCGTGGGGTTGGTGATATCGCTCACATCAAAGACGCGCGTGAGCGTGGTGTTCGTATAGCCGTTCTGCTCGTCGAGTTCATCGTTGAGGAAGAAGTAGTTCCGATCTTCGCTGAGCCAGCCCTGGTGGCAGTAGTTCAGGCCGGGGTAGATGTTGCGACCGACGCGGAACATGTTGGACTTGTCGGTGACATCCACAATGTCAAACGCGGTCTGGCCGTTGGAGCAGTAAGCGATCTGCCGGCCGGCGTACGGGCCCGAGTCGAACGTGACGACCTGTACGTCGTGGCAGTAGGGGCCGCTGAACGTCCCCGCAAGAACGGGGTTGGATGGATCCGCGAGATCGAAGACGACCAGACTGCCGCTGTTGATGTTGGCGCCGCAGAGATAGAGGAAACCGCTCACCTCGTCCACATGGACATTGTGAGTGCGTGAGAGGCCGTTGTTGGTCAGGCTGCGCACCAGCGTGACGTTGCCGTTGTCCACGTCGGCGAGGCTGATGACCTGGATGCCGCCACCCTCCTCGTTGCTGACATAGCAGTGGTCGCGATAGACCTTGACGTCACCCCAGAGGCTGCCGGTGTGAGGGATCTCGGCGACCAGCACGGGGTTGACCGGGTCGGTGATCTCGACGACGGCCAGAGCCGCGCGCAGGCCCATGAGGGCATACTCGCGTCCCGAAGGCGAGACGTAGCCCCAGCAGTCGTTCCCTGACGAAGGATTGCTCGGGAAAGAAGATAAGGGCATGAACTTGAGCAGCGAGACGTTCTGCGAGTCAAACTGGGCAAGCGCGGGAGTTCCCGCGATCGCGGCAGCCACCCCGAGCACCGCCACGACATGGCGAACAAACGACCTGAACATGCTGATCCTCCGAGTCAATGAGGCGCCCATCTTGTGAGGCTGGCGGGATGAACGATCCGCCGGCCCCGCCACGCGTGGGTCGGCCGGCGTCCGCTTCCAAGTTCAACCACGCCACGAAAAGTAGAACCGGGCCAGGTCCAAATACATTCCCAACAAAGGCCCTACGGCAGAATAGCCGTTGAAATCGTATTGGATTTCACGGAATCCGCTCCGTCGACGCCGCGCCGAATGACCGCCTGAAGGACGAGTTCGCGCGAGGGGGCGTTGGCGGGGATCGTCACCGTCATCGCGGCGTGACCCTGTTGGTTGGACACCGCACTTCCGATGACGTTGACCGGCGTGAGAATGTCGAGCGTCATGCCGCCGAGGTTGGGAATCGAGGGTCCGGCGCCCAGGCCGCTCATGCTGTAGAGGAAGTAGACGCGCTCGTTGGCTTCGGCGTGGAGGAGGTCAAAGGTGGCCCGCTGGCCGCGCGCCAGGGCCGTGGTGCTCAGCCGGGGGACGACCGTGCTCTGGCTGCGAATCTCGCCGGCCTCGAACTGCACGGTGTGGACGTTCACATACGCGCCTTCACTGAGGATGTCATCCTCGTACATCTCGTCGATGAGGATCCCCGTCGCAACGCGGCGGAGCCCATTGCCGTCGGGCATGAACATGTGGCCGTGCCCGAGGTGCGCGATCATGTCGCCGTAGAAGCCTTCCCGGCCCTGATGGATGTGAGCGTAGAGCAGATTCTCGTGCATGAAACCTTCGATGTAGAGATCGATGTCGAGCAGGTTGGTCACATCATCGTATTTCATGATGCAATGGCCGGTGCCCTGGCTGCCGGTGGGCGGGTTGTGCTGATCGCCGGTCAGATAGGTGTCGAAGTACCAGACATCGGCGCTCGCCGCCGCCGTGCACTTCGCCGCGCCGAGCGCGGCCACCGTCAACATCTTCATCACGCCTTTCATTGCCAACTCCTCTTGAGCCTTGCTCAACTCTGCTTGACTGAATTGCAACTCGCCACTATCGACCGCGCTCGCGCGGCTTGAATCGTCAGAAGAAAGTCCAGATCAGAATGCTGCTCAACTCGCACGATCCAGCCTCGATCGCCTGGAAGAGCACGCCGCGATTGCGCGCGGCACGCGGCACCATGACGTCGAACAGGGCGTGCCCGGTCTCATCCGCGCGGATGCTCCGCATCAGCGTGGGAGAGCGGATGCCGAAGTTCACGCCCGAGCAGCCGGGAACGGGCGTCGTGCCGTACTGGAAGCCGTAGATCACGTGCACCATCGCCAACGGCAAGGCGCCGGCCACGTCGAAGGTGTTGATTTCTCCCGCTCGCCCCGGGATCGGATTGGCCAGGCCGAGTTTGGGAACCAGAAGGAAGGCGTGCGTCTGGCCCGCGGTTGTCCGGCCGGTGCCGCAGATGTGACCCGAATCGCTGATGCCCGTGGCGGTGCTGAGCGTGTCCCAGCCTGAAAGCGGCGGCAGCAGGGTGTTGATGTTCTGAATCGTCCGGCCCGGTTTCCAGAGAACCGCCTGATACTCACCTGCGGCCGGCAGGAAGGCCTCGCCCACTGCCTCGCGCAGGATGTTGACAGAGAAAGCGCGGGCGTCTCCGCCGACGGGAAAGGCGCCCAGATCGGTCATGACGTTGCTTTCCCACATGAACGGGTGCACGACTTCGTCGCCCGTGTCGCTGAAGCCCACGACCACGCCATTGCGATTGCTGGAAGTGGCCTCGGCGTGCAGGCCACCGAGCGTGCCGATCTCGTGGATCTGATCGTTCGACCAGTACACGGCAAGGCGATTGCCCTCGCCATCTTCGGACCAGCCGGTGATCAGTCCGGAGTGGTCGATGTGCAGCGCGGCGCTGGCGGCGTGGCCCGGCAGGGCGCCGAGGTTGGTCATCACGTTGTCACGCCAGACAAACGCCCGCCACTGGCCATCGCCGAGTTGCGATGTGCCGACGGCGTGGCGCGAGTCATTCATGCTGTAGGCGCGGGCGCTGTCGCCTCCCAGGGTGCCCAGGTCCATTCGCTGCCCGCTGCTCCAGGCAAAGGCCCTCGAATTCAGCCCGTCGGCGGTTTCCATCCGGCCAACGACCTGGCGCGTGATGTTGAGTCCGTGGGCGTAGCTCTCATCGAAGCCCGGCAGCAGGCCGAGATCGGTCATGTGGCCGTCCACCCAGAGAAAGGCGTGCCAGTCGCCGTTGGCGGTCTGGGCGGCGCCCACGACCTCGTTGTTCTTGTTGATGCCCAGAGCGATGCTCTTCTCGCCGCCCAGCGTGCCCAGGTCGAGCCCGATATAGCCCGGATCATGGCGAGCATCCGCAGGCGCGGCAGCAGCGACCAGCGCGGCCGATACGGCAACAACTCGAAACCGAAGCAGGTTTTTCAAAGAAGAAACTGTGCGCATACAAATCCCCGTTGCCTAATCGAATGCCTGACGAAAATGTTCCCTGAAACGGCTCTCTGGAGCCCGGATTCGCCGCTTCACCGCTACTGCGGACCTTAACCCCGCCGAGGATTGCGCCCTGAAGCGCCCGGCGTCCGCCGGGGCGTCCGATCCGAGCGGTGGCCGGCGGGGTCGACTCGCGTGGAAGCCGGGCTAGAAGCGCCGGCCGGCCAGCCGTTCTCGTCGCCGCTGCTCTCGGACGTTTCCGTCGCCTGGTCGGACGATGCGGCGGGTTCGGGCTCCTCGGCCACGACGACCCCGTCGCCGATGCGGTCGCCGAAGATCATCCGCCCGGCGGAGGTCTGGATGGAACTGGTCACCGAGCACTCGACGCGGTGGCCGATCAGCTCTGCCGAATGCTCGACCACGACCATGGTGCCGTCATCGAGATAGCCCACCCCCTGCGTCTTGCCTTCACCTCGCTTGACGATCTGGATCGACAGTCGCTCGCCGGGCACGGCGGCGGTCCGCACCGCGTTGGCCAGATCGTTGATGTTGAGGACCTTTACATCATCGATCGCGGCGACTTTGTTGAGGTTGAAATCGGTCGTGACGAGGTGCGCGCGGTACTCGCGGGCGACTTCGAGCAGCATCTGATCCACGCCCATGCCCGGTACGTGGGCATCCACGACAGAGAGGTCGATGTGCGGATTGTTCTGAAGTTTGCGCACCATGTCGAGGCCGCGCCGACCGCGGTTGCGCTTGAGTTTGTCGCTCGAGTCGCTGAGCGTCTGAAGTTCTTCGATGACAAAGCGGGGGATGATGACCGGCGCAAGCAGAAAGCCGGTCAGCCCCACGTCGAAGATGCGGCCGTCGATGATGGCGGACGTGTCGAGAATGAGCGGCCGCGTGCCGCGCAACTGCTTGCTGAACTCGACGTAGGGAATGACCAGGCGGAACTCGTCCTGGGTGCTGTAGACGACCGAGACGCCGAGATAGCACAGCGTGATGCCGAACGCGGCCTTGATTGCCACGAGGATGCGACTGCCCGCTTCGCCAGGCTGGAAGTCGTGCGCTTCGAGAAGGAGTTCGAGAATCCAACTGATGGCGACGGTCGCAAGCAGCCCGGCGATGAGGCCGAACAGCGCTCCGGTCATTCCGGAGAGCTTCTTGTGGGGCGTGAGGGCGTCGACCGTGATTGCAGCGCTGCCCAGGAAAAGGGCCACGAGCAGTGGCAGCCACCAGTACTGCACGAAGGTCGCCGTCGTCTCGTCGTCCGAGGAACCCGACCCGCCGCGCAGCAGGCTGAGCATCACAACCGTGACGAGCATGATGAGAAACACGCCGCGGATGATGATGAGGGCGCGGACGCGACTGCGCTCGCTGTCTTCTTCCACGTTGACGGGAGTTCGGCTCCGCTCGGACATGGTCCAATTGTACGGTGAGCCGGTCGAGGCTACCATCTCTTTCCGGTGTGGCGCTTCGGGTCATCCCTTGATCCGTCGGCCGGGCCCGGTGCACGGGTGGCCCACGAACCTGGTCAGAGCCTGACCGCAGCAGCCATAAGTGGTGTTCACTCGGGGTATCGGCAACCTGGCCGGCGGATCATCGGATGATCCGGGCGGCGTGCCATCCCTCACCGCTTGTCGCCCGGAGCCGGCTTCTCGAACTCTTCAGGCATCCCGCGCACGCGGGTGAAAGGCAACTCAATCAATTGGCGGTATGAGCCGTTTTCTTCGAGATGCTCGAGCCGGAAGGTGTAGGCGTCGGGACCCGTGAAGTGCATGGTAACGCGGTAGCGCTGGCCGGGGCCGGCATCGGAGCGGGCATGCCAATCCCACTCCAGCGTGTCGGCCGTAGGGCTTGTGATGGCGCCGCGCGCCACGTGGCCCTGTTCGTTGATGTTCTGGAAGCGCACCTCGTCGCGGCCGGGCTCGATCCAGATCTGCCCCTGGCCGTGCTCGAACGTGCCCTCATCGCCGCCGAGCCAGCCGCGCACCATGAAACTCCTGCCGTCCGGTCCGTCGATGAACACGTTTCGCACGCGGAAGGTTCCACCATCTTCTTCCTCTCGCTCGGCGATCCACTCTCCGCCCAGCAGACGCCGCGCAATTGCCAGCGTCGCATCCGCACTGGCGGCGTCGCCTGCGGTGCTGGCGAACTTCTCTTTGAGTTTGTTCAGCGTCCACTCGTTGCCGGCCTGGAAGAAGGTCTCGGCGGCGTCCCAGTCTGGCCCGCTGCCCCAGCCCGCGCTGACGAGGCGAATGTGCGTGCGATTCACACCGAGCGGCTCAAAGTACCACACGCCCCACGCCTGTTCGACGACCTTCGCATGCGGGAATCCGGCAGGGGCCTTCTCCACGCGCGAGGAGAGCATGCGCTGCGGCTCGAGACTGAGAATCCGATGCACGATGGTCGTCTCATCTCCGATCGTGCCTTGCGGGTTGTAGTTGGTCTGGATCGAGCCGCCGACGCGCAGGTCAACCTCGGCCAGCGGCGTCATCCAGGATTCGATCCCTTCCTCCGTCGTGAAGGCGTCCCAGACCTGCGCCAATGGCGCATCGATTTGGGCGTTCCACTCGAGTGTGCGGCCGACGGGTGCGTCGTCCGGCGGCGCAGAGGCGGCACAGCAAAGACAAAGAGCGACGGCGAGCGAGACGGAACCGGGCAGGCGGGCGGGCATCACATGATCTCCGGAAACTTGAAAACAGCGGTGGTTCGGGCGGATTAACCTCACTGCCAGGCGCCGATGATCGCGCCCATGAGCAGAAGGAAGACGAGTTGAAACAGAGCATCGATGCCGAAGATGCCGTGGCGATGATCGAATGAGATGTGCCCGGTGGCGCCGATGGCCAGCGCAAAGCCCGCCCAAATGAGCAGCCCGAGCAGCAGGCCCTCTTCAAGCGTGTCCACGCCTGCGGCGCCGGCGATGACGGCAAAGATCAGAGCCGTAAGCAGGTATGCCACGATCATGATCGAGAAGAAGATCGGCGGCGGCATGCGCTTCTGGACCTCGGCGAGTTTCTGCTCGTTCCAGCCGAGCAGCGCGATGCGCTGGCGGCCGAAGAGCGCGGTGTACCAGAGTCCGCCGAGCAGAAACGTTCCCAGCGCCGCCACGAGCACGGCCCAGTAGTTGATGCCCGCAAGATCGATTGCCATGTGAGTCCCTCGGTCCTTGAGCAGTAATCAGACGGCCCGGCTGCGACCGTCGCGGCTGGGTTGAGTGTGATCCGAAGACGGCGCGGGCGCATCGGTGCGCGGGGCGTTGGAGGTGCGGCGCGGCGCGGTCCAGTTCGTTCCATCAGAGAGCAGCCGATCGAAATAGTCGCGCAATTGGGCGACGGCGGTTTCAAACGGCTCAAGGCTCTTGTACGCCTTGGCCTGCATCATGCCGCCTTCCATCACCGTGAGGATGAACGACGCGAGCGCTTCGGGGTCGGCGCCCTCGGGCAAGCGATCGAGCGCCGCCTCGACCGAAAGGCGAATCGCGTCGCGCCACCCGGTGAAGTTGTCGGCGATCATCTGCCGGGCCGCGGGGTGAGTGTCGGCGAGTTCGAGCGCCAGATTGCCGATGGGGCAGCCGAGCCGGCATTCGGTGAAGATGAGCATCTGCCGGTAGCCGTGCAGCACGCCGAAGATGCGCTCGATCGGATCGGTGACGCGGTTGTAGACGGGATCGATGACTTCCGGCCAGAGGTTCTGTTTGTACCACTCGAGGACGGCCAGCAGCAGGTCTTCCTTGGTGGGGAAGAAGTAGTAGAGGCTGCCACTGTTGGCCTCCGCCGCCTTGAGGATCTGGGCCACACCCGTCGCGGCGTACCCCTGGGACAGGAACAGTTGCCTTGCGGCTTCGAGGATCCGTTCTCGGGTGTCTGACTTGGGAGTCATGGCGATCGCTTGTGCCTTAGTTGAACGATCAATCAATACAGCGTAGCGGCAGGGAGGATGCGATGTCAACGCCATCGAGGGGAGATTTTTGCAAAAAACTCGACATTTGTGCTTGCCGATATATCTGGGTGTGATATATTTGTCGTGGAAGGCGATTCGCTCGACCTGCGTTCGGGCGGCGTGCAGCGCTTCCTGGGCTGAGCCGCCCTCAAGGAACTGGCCTGTGTCCTCCAAAGTCAAGCCGCAACGCGAGTCGCTGGAGATCGTCGTGCTGAGCGTGCTCAGCGAAGAGCCGTTGTACGGCTACGCGATCATCAAGCGCGTCGCGAGCCGCAGCGGCGATGCAATTCGCCTCACGGCGGGCGTGCTCTATCCGCTGCTGCACGAACTCGAAGCTGCGCGCCTGATTGAATCGAGCTGGGAGACGGTTCGCAGCGATCGCGCGGGCGAGAGCAGCGCTGGCCGTAAGCGCAAGTGGTACCAGATCACCGCCCGTGGTCGTCGCCGGCTCAGTCAGCGCGCCAGCGCGCTTCGCGCGTTCCAGGCGATGATCGAGGCGTTCCTGCCGCCGCACGGCGCCGACGAGGAGGCCGTAACGTGAGCGCTCTTGACACGCAAACACCTCCCGCCGAATTGAACGAGCCGCCAAGCGATGCAATCGACTCGTGGCTCGCCGTGCTCGTGCGCCTGCTCGACGTGTCGGGCCGGCAGCGCGACGCGATTCGCGATGAAATCGAAGCCCACCTGCGCGAGCGCGTGCGCGATCTGATGATCGCCGGTCGCGGCGAGGCAGACGCCATCCGCATCGCCATCAGCGAACTGGGTGAAGTGGCCGACCTGGCCCGACGATTCAGCCATGCTTCCAGATCACGAACCAGGAGAATCATCATGAATGCAGCAGTGCTCGGCTTTGGCGCCATCGGCGTCGCAACCGCGACGGTTTTCATTGGCGGGCCGCAGCCCGGTCCTTCGCGCCTGTCCGTCTTCGAGTCCGCCGCGCCGCCTGATGCCACAGCCATACTCGACGACAAGACCGCCAAGGTGGATTTCGAGAGTCAGACGCTCGTGGATGTGCTGGGCTATCTGAGCGCCAGCGCCGGACTCGATCTCGTGCTCGATCGGCACGCGCTCGAAGATCACGGCGTGGACCTGCAGGAGGAAATCACCCTTACGCTGAGCAAGTCCCAGCCTGTGTCAAGTATCCTCAAGATCGTCTCCGAACACGCCCGCGAGCCGTTTGCCTGGCGCGTTTCGGGTCCGATGCTCGAGGTTTCGACAGAGGATGAATTTGATCGCAGAGAAATCGTGCTCGCATCGTTCGACGTGCAGGCGATTCTCGATCTCATCTGGCAGACCACGGAAGACATGGACGAGGCGGCGGCGCGGCTCGAGTCGCTCGTCATCGAATACGTTCAGCCCGATTCCTGGTACACCAACGGCGGCGATCTGGCCAACCTGCAGATCGTCGGCGGAAAGATGTTCGTCAAAGCGCCATCGCGCTTCCACCGGCCGATCGAGTGGATTCTCGGGCAACTCGAAGAGAACGCAACCGAGCAGGCGGCGATGCCCACCGGCGCCGGGCTCATCTACTCCGACGCTCCGAGCCGGTACTACCGCCTGGGCCAACCCTCGGGCGGTGGAGGCGGAGCGGCGCCTTCAACGTGGTCGCCGCTCGCGCCCGGCGCCGCCCAGACACCCTCAGCGCCGGGCGGCGGCGCAGGCGCCAGCGGTTTTTCAGGCGGGAGCGGAGTCTCTGCCGGCTCGCCGCCCAGCGCGGCCGGACAACCCGTGTCGCCCTCGCCTGGAATGGGCAGCGGCCCTCAGAGCGCGCCCGCAATGCCGCCAGGCCAGCCGGGATCTACTCCGGCCCCGGTCGCTGAGCCTGAGCAGCCGCAGCCGCAAACCGGCGGCGGCGGCTGAGCATTGCCTGCGGGGTGCAACTCCCTGATTTGCCAAAACCTCTTTACCTTTGCGGTGCAGCGGGTACGCTCGAAAGAGAACCCGCTGCGCTTTTCAGTGGAGAGAGGATCTGCCATGAAGATCACCAGTGAATCGTTTACCCACATGCACGCGATCCCGGATGAGTTCGCGTTCTGCGTCCCTGACAGCAAGAGCCACGTCGCGCTGGGGCGCAATCGCAACCCGCAACTTTCGTGGAGCGAGGTCCCGAGCCAGGCGAAGTCGCTGGTTCTCATCTGCGTCGACCCCGACGTGCCCAGCGTCGGCACGGATGTGAACAAAGAAGGGCGAAGTGTTCCGGCAACGCTTCCGCGCACCGACTTCTACCACTGGGTTGTCATCGACATTCCGACCAGTTGCCGAGGGATCGCAGCCGGCGCCAGCAGCGACGGCGTCACCGCGGGCGGCAAGAAGAGCCCGCGCGGCCCCTCGGGCTCGCGGCAGGGGGTGACGAACTACACGGACTGGTTCGCCGGCGATGAGCAGATGGGCGGAACCTATCACGGCTACGACGGCCCCGCGCCGCCGTGGAACGACGAGCGGATGCACCACTATCACTTCAAACTCTTCGCGCTGGACGTCGAGCGGCTCGATGTGAAAGAAGGCTTCGGCGGGCCCGAAGTACTCAAGGCGATGCAGGGTCACATCCTCGCCGAGGCCGAAATCGTCGGCAAATACACGCTGAATCCGAAGTTGCGAAAATGAGGCGGCGGTGAGTGTGCTCGCCATGCGGCGAAGACCATCACCCGCTTTTTCGACGATTCAACGGATTCCGTGAGTGACGAGATAGTCCTTGGTCCGGGCCAGCGGCGCCCAGAGGCGCATGTCATCGAGACTCTCGAGCGAGCGCGACTCGCTGTGGTTGTCCATGAAAGTCACGCTGACTTTACCGGCCCATCGCGCCGCGACGTAACCGACGTCGGCAGCCGAAACGGGGTCATCCAGATCCCACTCGCGCTCGGTGTAGAACGGCGAGTGAATTTCGAAGAAGCCGTCGCCGTTCACCGGGTCGAAGCGCTGGCCCTGCGCGCTGTACACCGAGTCGGTGAAGACGATCAGCCGATCGGGCGTGCGGCAGTCTTCGATGCGGCGGGCGTAGAACGGTCCCCAGCGGTGCGTCGCATTGGGATCGAACCCGTAATAGCGCGTGTCGCCGCCGAGGAATCGGCTGTTGAGCCCGAAGCGCGGAAAGACGCTGCGCTCGTAGGTGTCGGTGGCCGGCTCGCGGTCGTAGTAGAGACTCTTCCAGTTCCAGTCGAGGTACTTGATCAGCCGCCAGGGATAGCGGTTCGAGACCGGCGGCGTGAGGCGGTGATGCTCGCGGTCGTAGGCCACGAACGAGTCGCCGTAACCCGGCAGGAGACTGCCCTTGAAGTCGTCGGCGTAGACGTAGTACGCCATCTGCAACTGCCGGATCGCGGCAATGCCATTGAGCGAGCGCGCCGCGGTGCGCGCGCGAGACAGGGCCGGCAGCAGCAGCCCGATGAGCAGGGCGATGATGCTGATGACCACGAGCAGTTCGATGAGCGTGAAGCCGGAGGATCGGACGGCAGCGCGGGTGGGGGTGGACGGGTCGTGAGCAGCCATGACGAACTCCTTTCGAGATCGCGGCTCCAATTGAGACCACATCGTACTCATCGGCAGGTCACGGGCAACGGGGTCAATTCCCTGATACGCCGATCCACTTCTGTCTGATTCCATAACTATATGTGGGTAAAGCTGTTGCGCCGCTTTATCGGGGTGATTTCCCTGATCGGCGAGGACTCCATTGACTATTGAGATTGAGTCTCAACAATGCTTGCGCTCGTTGCAACACGGCGGCAGACCTGATGTCTTGCCGTCCGCCGAACCGCGCAGGCCGCGCCTTCACGAGCCCCGACGCGACGAGCCGGGGGCTGTGACCGGCCCGCCGCAGAGCGGCGCCAAATTGGGAGACCCGTTATGAATCGTTCACTCGCACTCTACTCGGCCGCTCTCACGGTCGCTATGGCGTCGTCCGCCGCCCTGGCGCAGTTCAATGTCGGCATCGCCACCGATGATGTCTGGGTCTACCGGCACTCGGCCAACCCCGGTGGCGATCCTGTCATTCGCATCTGGGGCGACGGCACCCACGAACTCAATCCGACGGGCTATCCGGGCACGGTCTTCTCGCAAGACTATTTCTCATACGGATTCGCATCATGGGATCTGAGCGATGTGCCCGGCAACTACCGCTGGAACGGCGCCACGGTGACCATCACCGTCGCACCCGACACGAACTACGACCCGACGACCAACGACGTCTATCTGCGCCTGCTCTCCGATTCGTTCGACGAGAGCACCTTCGTGTTCGGCGTGGGGCCGCACCCGGTCGCGGGCGAGAACAATCGGATCGTGGGCGATGACAGCCAGGCAGCCAACGGACCCGGCTCGACGATCACGTTCCGGATTCCCCGCAACATTCCGCAAAACATCCTTCAGTCGTGGGCTCGGACGCGGCGGATCAACTTCGTAATCACCTCCGATTGCGATTTCGCTAATGAGCGGCAGATTCTTCGAATCGGATCGTCGGAGAACGCGCTCTACGACGGACCACAACTCGTGCTCGACTGATCGGACTCAACTCCAATTCGGCGGCTTCACCTGTGGATCGGCCCGGCATGGTCCTACCATCCGCAGGTGAAGCCGTTTCAGCCGACGGAATGCGTCGAAAGGCCGCTGATGAGTTCTTCCAAGTGGATCGGCCGTCTGGCCACGGTGGGTTTCCTGTTCTTCTTCATCAAGGGGCTGGTCTGGCTGGCGCTGGCAGGGGCCGTGGTGCTCGGGCTGGCTGAGGCATCGGGCTGATCCCGTCGGCGCCGCCGAGCCTCGCCGCGTGATTCGAGTGAAAGGGAGTATTGATGAACGCACAAACGGGCATCATGGATCGGCTGCGCAGCGGCACCTCCGAACTGCACCGGCAGGCCGAGTCGCGGCCGCTGCAGAAGCAGCTCGGCGCGGGCACCCTGCCGCGCGCTGCGCTGGCCGCTTACATGGGCCAGTTGCTGCTGGTCCATGACTGTCTCGAATCCTGCCTCGATGCGCAACTCCACCGCGACGGCCACGAGGCGTTCGCCGTCGCCTGGCAGTCACTGGCCCGGCATTCGGAGAACCTTCGGGAAGACCTCGTTGCGCACGGGCTCGAGCCGCACGCCGTGGCCCCGCTGCCGGCCACCTCGGCGGTGCTCGATCAACTCGGACGGTGGAGCGACGCCGGCGACCTGGCGCTCATCGGCGCGTTGTACGTCCTCGAAGGCAGCATGAACGGCAATCGCTTCATCGCCAAGGCGCT
Organism: Planctomycetota bacterium; assembly: GCA_963205185.1. Taxonomy (GTDB): domain Bacteria; phylum Planctomycetota; class Phycisphaerae; order Phycisphaerales; family UBA5793; genus UBA5793. The sequence continues at coordinate 150,635 of CAUJHZ010000018.1, forward strand.
CCAGCGCGCGTGGGGCGTGGACACAGCGGCTGGTTTGTCGTATCTCGATCCCTACGGCGAAGAGCAGCGGCCGACCTGGGCCGCGTTTCGCAGCCGCGTCAACGCCGTTTCGTTTACCGAGGACGAAGCGTCGGCGATTCTCGCGGGAGCCGATCGGATGTTCCAGGCCATCGGCGAGATCAGCGACGAGCAGAATGAACTGCTGCGCGATGGCGAGTGATCGCACGGTGTTTTGATCCGCAGTCAGTTGGACGATCCATCCCCTGGCGATGCGCCCGCGTCTGACGTGACGGCGCCGCGGGCGAACGCGACCAGTTCAGACATCGATGTGCCGACGAAGGCGCGCAGTCGAAGCGCCGTGCGGAATTGCCGCGCGCAGCGACCGCCGATGACGAACCTTACGCCGCGCTTGGCGAGCTGGGTGTCGAGCGCTTCCAGAGCGCCTGCGAATTCGTTCGGATTGGAAGGCGGCATCGAGATGCTCAGCCACGCGATCCGCGATCGGTACTCCGTCACGCCCGACTCGATGGCTGCGAGCGGCGTGTCGGGCCCGAGGTTGACCGCCTTGAAATGTTCTGACTCCAGTACGATGGCTGCCGCAAGGGAAGGGATGACGTAGATGTCGCCGGATGGCGCCGCGCCCACGGCCGCGGGAGCATCGGCCTTCGGCTCAGGCAGGATTGATCGAACCTGGTTCAACGCGTGGATGCAGATGTCCGTGGCGCGATGCTCGATGTACACGCCTCGTTCCGAGTGGCGCCACAGTTCACCCAGTTGATGCATGGCCGGGGCGATCCACCGGTCGCAGATCTCAGCAACCGATGAACCCTGGAGGTAGACGGAGAGGATCAGTCCGCGGGCCAGGGCGGACTCCCCGCGGCTGAGCAGGTCGAACAGCCGCTCGGAATCCGGAAGGGTCGGCCCGCCGGCGCCAATGACCTCACCAGAGATTTCCGGCAAGCCCAAGGCGACCGCATCAGCCACATGGAGATGCTGGTCGCGAATGAAGCGAATCGCCTCGGCGCGGGCAATGCGCCGGTGTCCGCCCGCCGTTCGGGCCACGGCCAGCAGACCGTCATCGGCCCACCGTTTGATGGATGATTCGCTGACGCCGACGGCGTGGGCGAGGTCGCGCGGGGACAAACTCGAACTCATTGATGACTCCGGTGGTCGATTTGAATGATTATACCACGGCGAAGAGGGGTATTCCAAAGCCCTGTCCCCAGGCTGATCGGCTGATTCGAGCCGCAACCACTTGAAAACATGGCGATTACGCTGGCCAAAGCCCGGGGTCCTCAGTGCGTGCGAGCATCCCGGTGCCGATAATTCGGCGCCGGATTCAGTTGACATGTACGAATTGAGCGATATTCTTTGAACGATATGAACGAATTGAACGTATATTCGTTCATTCCCCGGCGTTGTGTTTGGGGATTCCAGTTCATCTCCGCACCATTCAGAAGGATTGACCAATGGCTCAGAATCTGTTCCGCTCCACACTCGCAGGCGGCCTTCTCGCCGGCCTGGCTCTTTCTGCGTTCGGTTTCACCAGTGCCCCGATGGCCGCGGGATCTTTCCGCTCGATTGCCCCCGCAACGATTTCTTCGCCGCCTTCCACGGCTTCCGCGAAAGACATCGTCGACACCGCGGTGGGCGCCGGCCAGTTCAACACTCTCGTCGCGGCGCTGAAGGCAGCCGACCTTGTTGATGCCCTGCGAGGCGATGGTCCGTTCACCGTGTTTGCGCCCACCGATGATGCATTCGCCAAACTCCCCAAGGGAACCCTCGAGAGTCTTCTCAAGCCGGAGAATGCAGGTCAGCTCAAGGGGATCCTTCTTTACCACGTCGTGCCCGGGCGATACGTCGCGCGTGACGTGATGCGCTCGACCACTGCCAGGACGCTGAATGGCCAGCGGCTGGCGTTTGAAGTGAGCGCGGGATCCGTCAAGGTGGATGGCGCAACTGTCGTTGCAGCGAACATTGAGTGCGCCAATGGCGTGATTCACGTCATTGACACGGTCGTTCTACCGCAAAGCGCAACGATCGTCGAGGTGGCGCAGAAGGCGGGCACGTTCAACACGCTGTTGGCGGCGGCCAAGGCGGCGGGGCTGGTCGAAACGCTCAGCGGCAAGGGGCCGTTCACGATTCTGGCGCCGACGGACGCGGCGTTCGCCAAGCTGCCCACGGGCACCGTGGAGAGCCTGCTCCAGCCGGAGAACCGCGATCAACTCGCTGAAATCCTGAAGTACCACGTCATCTCAGGGCGCGTGTCGGCGCGCGATGCAATCACGGCCAACATGGCCAAGACGTTGCAGGGTCAGCAGGTGATCTTTGATCTGCGCGATGGTCAATTGCTGGTGGATGGCGTACGGGTCATCGCGACGGACATCGATGCGAGCAACGGCGTGGTGCATGTCATCGACTCGGTTCTGCTTCCCGCGGAGATGTGATTGGTTTGGCCTACGGGGAGGGGGAGCCCGTCCCACTGGAGATCGTCTCCTCCCACGGCGCGGCTCTCCCTCCCATCTTCAAAGTCAGGGACACTTCAAATGCACACTCGATTTCGAACACTCCGGCGGCTGGCGGCGATGGCGCTCGCCGCAGTCGGAAGCGGCGGCGCCGTACTGGCGCAGGGTTCGCCCGCCGACTCATTGACAACCAAGAGCGGCTGGAACCAGTGGCGGGGTCCGAATCGGGATGGGGTTCTTGACGGTCCAGCCTGGCCCGAGCATCTCAATGCCGACACACTGACTCTGATGTGGCGCGTCGAGAATCTCGGTCCGTCCTATGCCGGGCCGGTCGTCAGTGGCGCGGCGGTGTTTACGGCGGAGACCAGCGAGTCGCGAGTGGAGATCGTACGTGCGTTCGACCGGGCGACCGGCGCTCCACTGTGGCAATCGCAGTGGGAGGGCGCCATGACGGTGCCGTTCTTTGCAGCCAAGAACGGCTCGTGGGTGCGTTCGACCCCGACGTGCGATGGACCGCGCCTCTACGTCGCGGGCATGCGTGATGTACTGGTGTGCCTCGATGCCGCGTCGGGTGATGTGATATGGAACGTCGACTTCGTCGAGCGGTTCGGCTCTCCCCTGCCCGCATTCGGTTTTGTGAGTTCGCCCCTCGTGACGGCGGACCATGTGTACGTGCAGGCGGGCGCCGGCTTTGTCAAACTCGACAAACGAAGTGGAGACACCGTGTGGCGCGTGCTCGTTGACGACGGGGGCATGAACGGAAGTGCGTTCTCCTCACCCACGCTCGCAACGCTTGCCGGTCGGCAGCAACTGCTCGTGCAGACTCGCACCGAACTGTGCGGCGTGTCACCGGACAGCGGGGACGTGCTGTGGCGCCGGCCGATCAAGACGTTTCGTGGAATGAATATTCTCACGCCGGTGCTCTTCGACCAGCGCATCTTCACATCGTCCTACGGTGGACGCTCGGTGCTGCTCGATCTTGCGGCCGACGAGAGCGGCAAGCTGGCGGCGAGGCAGGTGTGGGATTCTGCGGTGCAGGGGTACATGACCTCGCCAATCGTGATCGAGAGTTGCGCCTATCTCTTTACGCGCAGCAATCGTTTCACCTGCATTGATTTGACGACCGGGGAGGTGAAGTGGACCTCCGGACCAACCGGAGACGAGTACTGGTCGCTTGTTGCACAGGGCAAGCGAATACTCGCGCTGGCCAACACGGGAATGCTGCGGCTGATTGAGGCAGACCCCGAGGCGTACCGCGTGGTTGACGAGTTTGAAATCCCCGATGCGCCGAGCTGGGCGCATCTCGCCGTCGATGGGGATGAGGTGATCATTCGCGGGCTTCGCTCGCTGGCGAGTTTTCGCTGGCGCTAGCAACGGTCGGTTTCGCGGGGGGGAGACCCGACGCTGCGGTGCTGCTGGATTCGTTCGCGGCAGTCGCGGGTCGGGCCATCGCGGGGCGCGTGGCGGGAAATCGCCACGCGCCCTTTCTGATGCAGATCGAGACCGCCTGCTCTATCATCGGGGCGCAATGCAGCCGAGTGAGCGCGAACCGCGACGTCGTCGCAGCACCCGATCGAGCAGCGGCAAAGGGCTGCGGCTGTTTGTCGCGATTTACCCGCCGCCGGACGTGGCCGAGCAGATGCTTCGTGTCGCCCGCGACCACCTCGACGACCACGCGGCGGCGTATGAGGGAGCAGGCGCGCAGTTCGTTCCAGTCGAGCAGGTGCATCTCACGGTCCACTTTCTGGGCAACGTGGCGCCGCGAGCGCTGAATGACACGATCGAGAGCCTCGATCGGGCTAAGAAGGGCCTGGGCGGGTTTCGATTGACGCCGCGCCAGATCATCGCGCTGCCGCGCACGACCCAGCGCGGCCGGCCGCGGCTGATCGCGATGGAAACAGACGGTCCGGCGGACCTGCTCGAACTGCAGCGGCGCCTGGCCCAGCGCTTTGCTCGCCCGGCGCGACACGAGCCGGGCGACAAGTTCTGGCCTCATCTGACGCTGGCGCGGTTCAAGTGGAGCGGCGGCGGGGAACCGCTCAAACGGCCGGCCTGGCGCGGCGCCAGCGAGCGGGCGGCCATCCCCGGCGCGTTTGAGGTGCGCGAATTCCACCTCGTCAAGAGCGTGCTGCGCCTGCAGGGCGCGGCGCATCAGAGCGTCGCGAAGTGGCCCCTGGTGATGTCCTGATTGTGCGCGCGGCGGCGGCGTCGCTACCATTGCCGCTGCACGCACTTCCAACCGCATGGGTGAATCAATGGCGTCCTCAAAAGCCGAATCGGAAAAGATCATCTACTCGATGATCGGCGTCAGCAAGAGTTACGAGCGCAAGCAGGTGCTCAAGGACATCTACCTGTCGTATTTCTACGGCGCGAAGATCGGCGTCCTCGGCCTGAATGGCTCGGGAAAGAGTTCACTGCTGCGCATCCTCGCGGGAGTGGACACCAACTTCGAGGGCCAGGTTGCTGCGGCGCCGGGATACACGATCGGCTATCTCGAACAGGAGCCGCTGGTCGATGAGACGCGCACGGTCATTGACGTCGTGCGGCAGGGCGCGCAAGAGAGCCTCGACCTGCTCGCAGAATTCGAGCGGATCAGTGACCGCTTCGCCGAAGATCTCGATGCCGACGAGATGGACCGGCTCCTCGCGCGGCAGGGAGAAGTCCAGGAGCGCATCGACCATCTCAACGCGTGGGACGTCGACAAGCAACTCGAAATGGCGATGGATGCGCTGCGCTGCCCGCCGCCCGAAGCGCCTGTGAACGTGCTCTCCGGCGGTGAGAAGCGGCGCGTCGCGCTCGTGCGGCTGCTGCTGCGCAAGCCCGACATTCTCCTGCTCGACGAGCCGACGAACCATCTCGACGCCGAGAGCGTCGGCTGGCTCGAACAGCACCTGCAGCGCTACGAAGGCACGGTCATCGCCGTCACGCACGACCGCTACTTTCTCGATAACGTGGCGGGGTGGATACTCGAACTCGATCGCGGCGAGGGCATTCCGTGGAAGGGCAACTACTCCTCCTGGCTCGAGCAGAAGCAGGCGCGGCTGGCCGTCGAGGAAAAGCAGGAGAGCAATCGCCAGAAGGCGCTCAAGCGCGAACTCGAATGGGTGCGCAAGAGTCCGCAGGGCCGCCAGGCGCGAAGCAAGGCTCGCGTCAGCCGCTACGAATCGATGCTCAGCGAAGATGTGAAGGAACGCGCCAGCCAGATCGAGATCTTCATTCCGCCCGGCCCGCGGCTGGGCAACCTCGTCATCGAGGCCGACCACCTGACCAAGGCCTACGGCGACCGGCTGCTCATCGACAACCTGTCATTCTCCCTGCCGCCGGGCGGCATCGTGGGCATCATCGGCCCCAACGGCGCGGGCAAGACGACGCTCTTTCGCATGATCACCGGCAGTGAGAAGCCCGACAGCGGCTCCATCCGCATCGGGCCGAGCGTCAAACTCGCCTACGTCGAGCAGAGCCGCGATTCACTTCCGGCCGGCAAGAACGTCTGGGAGGCAATCAGTGATGGTGACGACGAACTCAAACTAGGCTCGCTCACCGTCAACAGCCGCGCCTACGTCGCGCGCTTCGGCTTCACCGGACAGGATCAGCAGAAGCGCGTGGAGAACCTCTCGGGCGGCGAGCGGAATCGAGTGCACCTCGCGAGGATGCTCAAGAGCGGCGCCAACGTGATCCTGCTCGACGAACCGACCAACGATCTTGACGTGAACACGCTACGTGCGCTCGAAGAAGCGCTCGAGTCGTTCGCCGGCTGCGCGGTGGTCATCAGCCACGACCGGTGGTTTCTCGATCGCATCGCCACGCACATCCTCGCGTTCGAAGGCGACAGCGAAGTGCGCTGGTTCGACGGGAACTACACGGCGTACGAGGCGGACTACCACCGCCGCATGGGCGCCGACGCCGACCAGCCGCACCGGATCAAGTACCGGCGGCTGACGCGGGCGACGTAATCGGACCAGAGTAGAGCCGGGCGGGAGAGCGAGAGGCCGCTTTCCGCCCCCGCGACCCGCCAGATTTCTTGTCGCTCTGTTGATTATCGTTTAGAATTGTGGATAGTGTCATCCGCGTTCCAGGGCGCCACCGCGGCGCCCCATCGGGAGGGAGATCCGAATGCGCCTGTGCCATTGCCTGCTCGTCACCGTTGTTGCATGCTGTCCGTTCACACTGACCGCTCGCGCCCAGGCGCCTGCTTCGCCCGCCGCCGTCGAGGCTCGGACTTCCGTGCAGTGGGTGTTCTTCAGGGACAAGGGGCTCGAATCGCCGGCTGAATTGCGCGCAGCACTGGCCGAGGTTGCGGCGGCCGCCGACCCGCACACCATTGCGCGGCGCCAGGCCCGGCGGACGCTGCCAGGGCTGTTCGACGAGCATGATGTGCCGGTCGCAGACTCGTATGTGCAGGCGGTGAAGGCGACGGGCGCGCGCGTGCGCATCACCTCGAAGTGGGTCAATGCAGTAAGCGTCGAAGCGACGGCTGAGCAATTGGCGGCGATCCGGCAACTGCCTTGCGTCAAGGCTACGCAACCGGTGGCGCGATCGCGGCGCCCCGAACCGCTGCCCGAGATCAACCCGTTGGGCGCGGCCGGGGAGGGCCAGCACACCGCAGGGTTCTACGGACGCTCGGAAGAGCAGCTCACGCAGATCAACCTCATTCAACTCCACGAAGCCGGATACACCGGCCAGGGCATTCGCATCGGCGTTCTCGACACCGGCTTTCTCCGCACGCACGACGCGTTCAACGAGCCGAGTCATCCGCTGCAGGTCATTGCCGAGTACGACTTCGTGAACGATGATCCCAACACAGCGCCCGAGGGCGGCGATCATCCGGACCAGCACACGCACGGCACGATCATCCTCGGCACACTTGGCGGCTATCTGCCGGGCGAGTACGTCGGCGCCGCGTACAACGCATCATTCATCCTCTGCAAGACCGAAGACATCACCAGCGAGACGCCGGTCGAAGAGGATTACTACGTCGCGGGCCTGGAGTTCATCGAGGCCAACGGCGGCGACATGGCGACTGCTTCGCTCATCTACATCGATTGGTACACGCAGGAAGACCTCGACGGGCAGACGGCGGTGTGCACGATCGGCGTGAATATGGCCACAGCCAACGGTGTGCACTGCTGCAACGCCGCGGGCAACTCGGGCCACGATCAGAATCCGGGCACCTCGCACCTCGGCGCGCCGGCGGATGCGTTCCAGGTCATCACCTGCGGCGCCGTCGAGCCGACGGGCGAGATCGCGGGTTTTTCATCCGACGGCCCGACCGCCGACGGGCGCAACAAGCCGGAAGTGCTGGCGCGCGGCACGCAGGTCATCAGCGTGTCGCCTGACAGCAACACGCGTTACTCCGAGTCGGCGGGCACCTCGCTTTCGACGCCGCAGATCGCCGGCGTGGTCGCGTGCCTGACCAGCGCGAGGCCGGACTGGACGGTAGACCAGCTGCGCGAAGCGCTGTTTGCATCGGGCGACTACTTCATGGGCAATGGCACGTTCGATCCGCTGTACATCCACGGCTTTGGGATTATCGACGCGTATCGTGCGCTGAACCTGCTGCAGGCGGGCGCTCCTGTACCAGGCGCGGCGGGAGCAAACAACACGCTGAGCGCGACCGCCGCCGACCCCGGCGCGCGGATTTACTTCGTGTACTCGTTCAGCGCCGGCTCAGCGAATGTGCCGAACTGCCCGGGCGTGCAACTCGAACTGAGCCAGCCGATCATCGCCGGCTCGGCGATCGCCGATGGCAATGGGCTTGCGGAGATGAGCCGGTTCGTCCCGGCCGCTGCGTCGGGTCGCACGATTCATCTGCAGGCCGTGCAGCCCAGCGCCTGCCGCACGTCGAACCACGTGGTGTATCAGTTCCCGTGAGGCGGGGCGGCTGAGCGTCTGTTACTGCTTTCGCCGCTGCTGCCGCTACTGCGGCAACTGCACGACGTTGCTCGTCTCACACGGGCTGCCGATGACGATGATCTGCACGTAGCCGCCGCATTCCTCCGGCGGGACGCGAATGAACAATCGGCCCTGGCCTTCGGGTCCGGTGTCGAACGTTCGCACGAGTTGCAGATGATCGGTTCCGAGTCCGAGTTCGACGCCCCAGCAGGGTTCGAGAACGATGTACCGGCCACGATTGCGCGCGTAGCACACACCGGCCCACCGATCCGGCGCGCAGCGGTCCCACGTGAGCGCCAATCTGCCGGGGCAGAAGCCATCGACTTCGATGTGCGGCCGCGGATCTTCGTAGCACACCGTGCCGCTCCACATCTCATTCTCAAACGGCTCTCCCGAGAATGCCGGAAAGCGCATGCCGACGCCGGTCGTGAGTTTGAGATCATCGTTCTCGAACACCGTCGGCTCGCCACCCACCCAGCGAAGTTGCCGCACACCCACCGAGTAGGATGCCAGGTGGACGTAGATGCCGTACGTGCGTCCCTCGTAGACGATCAGGTCGCCGACATTGATGCTCGTGGGGTAGTCGCGGCCTTGCCCCTGGGTGGTGGCGCTGCCCAGCAGCGTCCATGCTGATGGGTCATTCTCGTAGCCAAGATAACCCCCCTCGCGCCAGTAAATCTCGACCGTGACGAGATCAGTCCCGGAGGTGTTGATCTGCCATCGCGTCAGATCGAGGTCTCGCTTGGGTTCGATGTCGAACATGTTGCCGGCCCAGCCGCTGTTGCTCTCGAACGACGTGGTCAGGCACCAGTGCTGCGCCAGCGCCGGCGAAGCGCAGCACAAAACGAGGACCAGAAATGCGGTCGCCTGGCGGATCATGGTGCGCCTCCTTCACCGGTTGTGTTTCGGATTTCCCTCTCTGAGAGAGGATACCAGATCGGCGGGGCGAGCAGGCGGGGAAACTCACCTGATCTGGAAATCTGGTTCTGCAACCTCCAGAATACCCCTGGCAGACTGATTCGCCGTCAGTTGCGAGCCGGCTGGTCCAGCGCGAGGTCGCTCGGCACGCCGAGGTATTCGAGGCAGCGATTCATGACCTGCGCCGCGACCGGGCCGCAGATGGCGCCGCCGAAGTGGCCCAGGCTCTTGTCGGGATCTTCGACGATGCAGAGCACGACCAGTCGCGGATTGTCGAGCGGGGCTCCGGCGATGAAACTGATGACGTAGCGATCCTTGTAGTAGCCGCCGCCATTGGGCTTGGGCAGTTCAGCCGTGCCCGACTTGCCGAACATGCGGTAGTGCGCCACCTCATTGGCCTTGCGGCCGCTGCCGTCGGTCATCACTTTGCGCATGGTGCGGCGTGCGGTGAGGGCCGTGGATTCGAGCATCGGCTGCTGTGTGACGTAGGGCGTGATGGGCACGTTCTCGGCCGCGACGACGAACTGAATCGGCGGCATCGATCCATCGCGGCAGAACGCCGAAAAGGCGCGGACCATCTGCAGCGGGCTCACCGCGATCTCGTGACCCATTGCGACGCTCGTCTGCGTGTACTTCGACCAATCGCCCGGCGAGGTGACCAATCCGGCTGTCTCGGCGGGCAGGCCGCCGCCGGTGGGCCGGCCGAAGCCGAAGTCGCTGACGCACTGCTGCAACTGCCGGTGCGTCAGGCGCATGGCGACCTGGGCCATGCCGATGTTGCTCGACTTGATCATCACGCCTTCCCACGAGAGTTCAGAGTAGGGATAGGCGTCGTGGATGACGCGGCCGAAGTCGGTGCGGTAGACTCCGTTGTGCGTGTTGAAGACTTCATCGAGTTCGACGAGACCCAACTCCGTCGCGCGGGCCCAGACGAACGACTTGAACGTTGAACCCGGTTCGTAAGGGTCGGTGAGGCAGCGCATGCGGCCCATGCTCAGATCCTCTTTGCGCAGCGGATCTTCGGTGAACGGGCCGTAGCCGGGACGATCGCGGAGAATGTCCGTGATGGCCAGGATTTCGCCGCTGTGGGGATCAAACACGACGGCCCGGCCGCCCGCGGCGTTGACAGACTCGACGCCGGCGCGGATTTCCTCTTCCGCGATCCGCTGCATCTCGACGTCGATCGTCAGGCGCACCGCATGGCCGTCGCTGGCCGGCTCGTGGCCGTCCGCGTCCACCCACATCGCCCGCCGCCGCACGTCGCGCAGGTAGCGCAGCCTGCCGGGCGCGCCGGAAAGCGTGTCGTTGAAGATCGCTTCGGTGCCCGTCAGGCCGATGTGGCCCGTTCCGACTTTGCCGATGAGCGGCGCTGCAAGGTCGCCGTACGGCCGGTGGCGGACGAGCACTGGTTCGAGGCCCACGCCCTTGAGATTCGCCGTCTCAATCGCCTCCACTTCCGCCTCGGTGAGCAGGTCGATGAGCACGGCATAGCGCTTGTCAAGCCGCTCGTTCACTTTGGCGTCCAGCGCCACCGGGTCGCGGCCGAGCAGTTGCGCGATGTCGATGCCGATGGTGTAGGGGTCGTTGACTTCCTGAGGATCGACAAACAGCCGATAGCCGACGCAACTCGTGGCCAGCACGCGGCCGCGCCGGTCGAGCACATCGCCGCGGTTGGCCATCTCCGGCCGGATTGAACTCGTCGGCGGCGCGTGGTGCACGAGATTGCTGCTGGGCAGCATCTGCAATTGCGTGACCCGGCCCAATACTCCGGCGAACGCGAGGGTGAGGCAGGCGAGCAGCAGATTGAGCGCCAGGCCGAAGCGCCGCTGCTGCGTGTCGTGCACGTGATTCGTTGACATTGGCTTGCGGCTCTTCAGGGGGTTTCGGCGATGCGCGGCGAAGCCTCCGGTCGTTGCGGATTCGCGCTTGCAAAGCGGTCGGCGTCGAGCTCGACGAGGTCGCACTCTTCAAGAAGCAGGGGCACGAGCGCCTCGCCCGTCTCGCTCTCGAGAGCCGTCGCGAGCGCGGCGACGCGGTCCTGCCGCAGACGTTCGTGAATGGCCACGCGCAGTTTCCACGAGCGCTGCTCGTGCGCCAGCAGGCGGCGGTGGGTGATGGACATCTGGTTCGCGGCGTCAATGCGATGCTGGCGGATGACCAGCAGCCCGCACGAGGCGCCGCCGGCGATGACCACGCATGCGGCAAGTTTGGCGACGATTGCCATTCGCCTTTACATCGTCCAGCGACTCGCCGCGCGATGAATGTGCGACGCGGCTTTTGCACGACGGCAACGTCCGTCGCGTTATCGCACGGGAATGCGGATCGTCCTGCCGATGGGCAGGACGTTTTCATTGGTGATCACGTCGCGGTTGAGCGCCAGGATCTCCTTGTAGCGGTGCCCCTTGCCCAGGTAGTGCGCCGCGAGATCCCACAGCCGGTCGTTCTCTTTGATCGTGTAGTTGATCGTCTTGACGGCAGGCGTGGATGGTTCGGAAGGTGGTTGGGTCGTGCGCTCCTGCGCAGATTCAGCGCGCCCGTTGAGCGCGCTGCGCGAAGGAATCCACAGCGTCATGCCCGTGCGGATTCGGCCATTGGACGGGACGATGTCGCCGTTGAACCGGGCGAGTTTCTCGTAGAGCGATCCGTCGCCGTAGAACTTCTTGCACAGGCCGTACAGGGTATCGCGATCGCGAACGGTATAGGGCGCGGCATCGCCACGATCCGTCGGCTGGACCTGCGGTTCAGGAGCGGGCAGGGGCGGCGTGCCCATCTGGATTGGCTCGGGCCGGTCATCCTCGCGGCTGATCTGGCTGCCGAAGCCCGGCCCGACGAGACTCTCACCCTCGAATTGGCTGATACGGGCGATGGCGTCATCCTCGCCGCCGCGGTCCGCGTCACTGGCATTCAAATCAGTGTTCATAGCGGTGGTGGGCGGATCGATGAGGATGGTGCGGCGATCGGCGCGCTGCGGCTCATCGTCCTGGGCGCTGCCGAACTGTCGATGCGTGGCCTGCCCGGCCGGGAGGTTGATGGTGGGGCCGTCGCCGGCGGGGGTGTCGAGCGTGGCCAGCCGATCCTGCTGTGCCGGCGAGAGGTGGTCGGCGAGCAGCACCGCCACCACGAGAAGGAGACTGAATCCAACGATCAATGCCAGTTTATTTTCGCGTGTCATGTGCGCTGAGCCAACTCCATGCCGAGCGTCTTGCGTCGTCGTGGATTCCTTCCGCGTGATTCCCCGGAGCACTCCGAACCGGGCTGACGTGCCGTCCATCCATCAGGGCATCGGGGCGATACGAATGGCTCGCAGTTTAGCCGACCTGGCTCGAGGATTCAGATCCGTTTCCTCCTCGGTGGCGATGATCGGTTTGCGGGTGATTCGTTCCGCGGCGCCGCGTTTGACCAGCGCCGCCATTCGATGCTTGATGATGCGATCCTCCAGTGAATGAAAGCTGATGAACGCGAGACGGGCTCCGGCGCCAAGCCACCCGCCGCCGGTGCGGGCCGCGCCGATGGTGCGCTCCAGTTCATCCCACAGCGATTCGAGGCGGCCGAGTTCATCGTTCACGGCAATCCGCAGGGCCATGAACGTCTTCGTCGCCGGGTGCATTCGGGATTGCCGGGCACGCGGCCCGTACGCCTTGCGCACCACTTCGGCAAGGTGCAACGTGTTTTCTATCGGATGGTCGACTCGAATCGCGACAATCTCGCGGGCGATTTTTCGCGACAGCGGCTCCTCGCCGTAGCGGTAGATCAGGTCCGCCAGTTCACGCTCCGAGGCCCGGTTGACCAGATCGGCGGCGGTGACGGCGGCGGTTGGATCGAGACGCATGTCCAGCGGTCCATCGCTGCGGAACGAGAACCCCCGGGCTGGATCGTCCATCTGGTTGGAGGCAAATCCGAGGTCGGCCAGAACCATGTCGGCCTGGCGGCCCGTTGTTTGCAGGATGGCCGGGGCATCGACGAAACTCGTTTGGTGGGTTTCGACCGGGCAACCGGTCGAGCGGATTCGATCCCGCGCGACGGCGGCGTTTTCCGGATCCAGATCGAAGCCGACGACGCGGCCGGAAGGGCCCAGGATTCTCGCTATCGCTTCGCTGTGTCCGCCCCGCCCGATGGTGAGATCCACGAGCGTCTCACCCGGCTGCGGGACCAGCACCTGCAGCACCTCACGGAGAAGAACGGGCACATGATTGACGCGGTCCTCGGACACGGACGCATGATAGGAATGCAGAGTTTGCGCCCGCAGCACGCCCTCAGGCGAGAATGTCGCGCACGACTTTGCCGTGAACGTCGGTCAGGCGGAAGTCGCGACCCTGGAAGCGGTGGGTGAGGCGTTCGTGGTCGATGCCCATGCAGCGCAGGATGGTCGCGTTGAGGTCGTGGACGTGGACCGGATTTTCCGTGATGTTGTAGGAGAAGTCGTCGGTCGTGCCGTAGGTCAGCCCCGCCTTGATGCCGCCGCCGGCCATCCAGATGGTGAAGCAGCGGGGATGATGGTCGCGGCCGTAGTTTGATTTGCTGAGTTCGCCCTGGCAGTAGATGGTGCGGCCGAATTCGCCGCCCCAGATGACGAGCGTGTCATCGAGCATGCCGCGCCGCTTGAGATCCTTCACGAGTGCGGCGGAAGCCTGATCGACGTCCTTGCACTGGAGCCGGATGTCGCGCGGCAGGTTGTCGTGCTGATCCCAGCCGCGGTGGTACAACTGGATGAAGCGCACGCCGCGCTCGGCCATGCGGCGGGCGAGCACGCAGTTGGCGGCGTAGGTGCCGGGCGTGCGGGCGTCTTTCCCGTAGAGCTGGAACGTCTCGTCGGGTTCGTCGGAGAGGTCTGTGAGTTCCGGCGTCGAGGTCTGCATGCGGTATGCAAGTTCGGCGGCGGCTATGCGCGCGAGCGTTTCGGGATCGCCAAACTCATCGTGCTGCTTGAGATTGAGTCTGGCGAGGGCATCGAGCATGGAGCGGCGCGACTGCCCGTCGATGCCCGGCGGGTTGCTCAGGTAGAGAACCGGATCGCCGCTCGAGCGGAACTGCACGCCCTGGTGCTCGGAAGGCAGGAACCCGGTGCCCCAGAGTCGCGAGAAGAGCGCCTGCGACGGCCGCACCGCGCTCCCTTCGGAAATCAGCACGATGAAGGCGGGGAGGTTGTGATTCTCCGTGCCAAGGCCGTAGCTGAGCCACGCGCCGAGGCTCGGCCGGCCGGGCTGTTGGGCGCCGGTCTGAATGAAAGTGATGGCGGGGTCGTGGTTAATGGCTTCGGTGTGCAGCGTGCGGATGACGGTGATGTCGTCGACGATCGACGCCATGTGGGGGATGAGTTCGCTGGCGATCGTGCCCGACTGGCCGTGCTTGCCGAACTTGAACATCGTCGGTGCGACGGGAAAGCGCGACTGGCCGGACGTCATGGTCGTGATGCGCTGACCCATGCGCACCGAGTCGGGCAGATCGGCGTCGAAGAGTTCGGCCATTCTGGGCTTGTAATCGAAGAGATCGAGTTGCGACGGAGCGCCGGACTGGAAGAGGTAGATGATGCGCTTGGCGGTGGGGGCAAAGTGCGGCGCGCCAAGCGTGCCGCCCGCGCCGCCGGGCGTCTGGGCGAGCAGTCGCGGATTGAGCAGGTACGCCAGCGCGATTCCCCCGATGCCCGACGCGGCGCGGCCGAAGAACTGCCGGCGGTTGATCATCAGCAATTGTTCGTGTCGCGGGTCCATGTGCGGTCTCAACCCTTGGTAATGGCTTCGTCGAGCGAAAGCAGAATGTTGGCCACGGTGGTCCAGGCGGCGAGTTGCGACTGGTCGAGACTGGAATCGATCATGGCGTCACCGACGCCGAGCAGCGCGGCTGCTTTTGCGGGTTCGGCGATGAAGACGCTCAGCTGTGCTTCGAAGGCTTCCGTGAGCGTGGCGATCTCTTCGGGACCGGCCGGCCGCGCCGTCACCAGCCGGAACGCCCAGGCGATGCGTTGGGCGTTGGAATCGCCTCCTTCGGTCATGATGCGCTGGGCGAACACGCGAGACGCCTCGACGAACTGCGGATCGTTCATCAACGCGAGCATCTGCAGCGGCGTGTTGGTCCGCGCGCGGCGAACGGCGCAGGATTCGCGCGTCGGCGCGTCAAACGCGGCCAGGTTTGGTGGGGGCTGGGTCCGCTTCCAGAAGGTGTAGAGGCTGCGGCGGTACTGCGCCTGCCCGTCATCCTTCTTAAAGGAACGGGTGTCACTGTCCGGATAAGCCACGGCCTCCCATAACCCATCAGGCTGATAGGGCTTGACGCTCGGGCCCCCGAGTTGCTCGACGAGCAGGCCGCTGGCGTCGAGGGCGAAGTCCCGGATCATCTCGGCATCCATGCGAAAACGCGGCCCGCGGCTGTAGAGATGATTGCGCGGATCAGCGGCCAGCCGCTCGGGCGTGATGCGCGAACTCTGCCGATACGTGGCGCTGGTCACCATCAGCCGCATCATGTGCTTGACATCCCAGCCGGACTCCACGAATTCGACGGCGAGCCAGTCGAGCAGTTCCGGGTGAGTGGGGGGTGAGCCCTGAGAGCCGAAGTCTTCGCTCGTCTGCACGAGCCCTTCGCCAAAGAGCCGCTGCCAGAGGCGATTGACGGTGACGCGGGCTGTGAGCGGGTGCTGCGGGCTCACCAGCCATCGGGCCAGCGCCAGGCGATCTGCCGGTGCATCGGCGGGCAGAGGAGGCAGGCACGCGGGCACGCCAGGCTCGACCGCCTCCTTCGGCTGGTCGTAGTTGCCGCGGTTGAGTACGTGCGCCGCGCGCCGCTCCATGCGCTCTTTCATGATCAGCGTCGTTGGGATCGTCGCCTCGAACGCGGTGAGTTCAGCCCGGACGGCATCGAGTTCTTCGAACAAAGCCTGACTCGCCGGCGAATACTGCTTCCGGAAAATGGTGCGTACGCCCTGCGCCTGCTGCGGCGTGCGCTGCGCCGGCTCGATCGCCAGCGTCTGAAGTGCGAGCGTTGCGGCAAACTCGTCCTCGCCGTCGAGGAGTTTGAAGTAGAACGCAAAGCCGCCGGCGAAATCGACCACCTTGAGCAGGATCTGATTGACCCCAGGCTCGAGCTGCACTTCCACGCGATCCTGATCCGGAGCCGGCGCGCGGGGCATGAGTTGCTCGAACACTTTCTTGCCGTTCACCCAGAGAACGCAGGCATCATCACTGCCAAGGGAGATGGTGACGGTGCGAGCGGCAGGGGAGTTTATCGTGCGATAGAGATACGTCGCAGCGTAATCAACCTGGGCCAGATCGTGCAGCTCCCCGTCGGTGTACTCGGGCCTTTCGATCCACTGGATGACGCCGTTGCCGGACGTGCCGCTGAGGCTGATGGCTGCGGGGTCGAGTTCGGGTTCGAACACCGCGGCGACGGCGGCCTCCTGCGTGGGCTGATCGGCCTGGAAAGGCCCGGCTTCATGCCAGTTCGACAGCGTCGGCTCGTCGAGGCGCTCGGCGAGAGCCGCAGAGTTGCTCAGCGCGAGGCGGACGCGGCCGATCGCGTGTTGAGCGAAGCCGGTCTCGTGCCGAAGAATGAACCGAAGTTCGGTGCCACCTTCGTAGCCGAAGGGCTGCTCGGCGATGAACACTGCCGTGCGATCTTCGCGGCGCTCGTAGCCGGCCACGGCCCAGCCGGAGTTGTCATCGGTGACGCCGTCGATGGCCTTTTCAATCGGAAAGCCACCTTGCAGTTGTGAGTAGTCAGCCAGGGCCCGGCGGAACTTCACCGGCCGGGACTGTGTCGGATCGCGCTTCGACACTGCGACGAGTTCAAGCTCACTGAGCACAAAGTTGGCGTTCTCCGCGCGGCCGGGACCGCCAAATGGCAGCGAGGGATGCGTGAGCGCTTCGAGCCGCACGAGTCGGACGTCCGTCAGGTCGGTTTCGCCGATGAGGATGTAGTCATCCGTGGCGGGGTTGGCGCCGCCCGCGAGGATCGAACCGTCGTCCAGAGCCGTCAGCGTGCTCCCGCCCGTTGATATCGTCTGCGCCGGCGTCCACGCCCGCCACCAGGCGACCACCTGCGGGCGCAGCGTCGACTCCCACTGAGCCTGCGCGGCATCGATTTCGGGATCGGGCGCGGCGACTTTCTTCTCCAGCGCTGCGACTCTCTCGGCCAACTCGCCAAGTCGGGCCTGCTGCCCGGGAGTCGGCGCCTTGACGACCGGAGCCGGGTCCTTCTGGTTGCCGTCCAATCCCGTCTCATCCACGTTGTTGAAGAACGCAAAAAGCTGGTAGAACTCCTTCTGCGAGATCGGGTCAAACTTGTGATCGTGGCATGCGGCGCAACCGGCCGTGAGGCCCATCCAGACGGTGGATGTGGTCTCCACGCGGTCGATGGCGTAATGCACGAGATACTCTTCGGCAATCGCTCCGCCCTCGCTCGTCGTCACGTGGTTGCGGTTGAACCCGGTGGCGATAAGCTGATCGAGCGTCGGGTCGGGGAGCAGATCGCCGGCGAGCTGTTCGACGGTGAACTCGTCAAAGGGCATGTTCGCGTTGAACGCATTGATGACCCAGTCGCGCCAGCGCCACATCTCGCGGTAGTTGTCCAGGTGCAGGCCGTGCGTGTCGCCGTAGCGCGCTGCGTCGAGCCAGTAGCGCGCCATGTGCTCGCCGTAACGCGGCGAGGCGAGCAATCGATCGACGGCGTGCTCATAAGCGTCGGTTGAGTCATCGGCGAGAAAGGCGTCGAGTTCCGCCAGCGTCGGCGGCAGTCCCGTGAGATCGAGCGTCACCCGCCGAAGCAGGCGCGCCCGGTCCGCCTCCGGTGACGGCGCAAGCCCCGCCGCGTCGAGCCGATGCGTGATGAACGTGTCGATGGAGTTGTGCGGCCAGTCTTCACGACTCACCGCCGGAAGCTGCGGCCGCACCGGAGCTGCGAAGGACCAGTGCTGCTCATATCGGCCGCCCTGCTCGATCCATCTGCGGACGAATTCGATCTGGGCCGGCGTGAGCGACTTGCCGAACTCGGCCGGCGGCATGCGGTCGTCTGGATCGGCGGCCGTGATGCGCGCGTACATCTCGCTCCGCTCGGGGTGGCCGGGTACGACCGCCACCTTGCCGTCTCTGGCCGGCGTGATCGGTCCGGAGGGGATGTCCAGACGCAGGCCCGCCTTCCGCGCTTGGCCGTCCGGGCCATGACAGGCGTAGCAGTTGTTGGAAATGATCGGGCGGATGTCACGGTTGAAGTCAATGCGCTCCGCGAGGCGGGCGGGATCGGCGCCGTCGCCATCGACCAGAATCGTCGAGGGAGCGGCGCTGCCCGTTGGGAACGCGATGGCGCCAAGCGCCGCCATGGCCATGGCGGCGATGGCCAGCAATTGCCGGGCGGCCTGAAGCGAGCGCCTTTGGTGCCGGTGAGCCATGCGCCACAGTGTACCCGATCTCAAGTGCATTGCAGCCTCGAAGCCGCCGGTTTCGTTGTCAATGATGCAGAAATCCCGCGCTCACATCTTCCTGAGAAGCGTGATCCGGCCGATGGGCACCCACTCGGCCACGAGGATGTCGCCGTTGGCCAGCCAGATCGCATCGTGCGGGTGGATGAACTTTCCGGGGATGAACTGTTCGCGCAGTGCGCCGCGCAGGCTTGAAGGGAATCCATCACCGAGTTGGGCGATCACTTTATTGGCGCCGTCGAGAATCATGACCACGCTGTCAAGGTCGGGAACAAGCAGCAGTTGGCCGCGCGTCTTGAAGTGGCACGGCTGGCGGATGCCCTGAGTGATGATCTCCTGCGGCTGACCGTCGAGTGAGAAGTATTGCAGGCGCCGGTTGCCGCGATCGGCCACGAGCAGGCGCGGCGTGGCAGAGCGGCTGTCAACCCACAGGCCGTGCGGGCAACTCAGTTGGCCGCCCTCGTTGCCGGGCGAGCCGATGGTGCGAAGGTATTCGCCCTTGATGTTGTACTGGTGGATGTAACTCGAGCCATAGCCGTCGCCCACGTAGAAGTCGCCGTTGGGCGCAAACGCGACGTTGGTCGGCCGCCACTGGTTGGCGGATTCATACTTGTGCGATTCGAGTGGAACGCTCTTTTCCCAGAGCACCTCACCATCGAGCGAGGTCTTGACGATCAGCCGCCGGTTGATGTCGCAGTGATAAATGAACTCGTCGCCGTCTTCTTCGCGCAGGTCCAGACCGTGGGCCCCGTTGCGAAAGGCGGCGCCCCAGGAAGTGATGCACTTGCCTTCGGGGTCGTAGACGACGACGGCATCGGGCGAATCGCTCGTGGGATGCACGGTGTGCGCGACGTAGATGCGGCCGGCTTTGTCCTGGCACAGGCCGTGCGTGTCGCCCCACTTGAGACCGGGCGGCGGCGCGAGCCAGTCGTGGATGGCTTCGTAGGTGTGCTCGCCTTCGCCGAGGATCGGGTTGAACAAGCCCGACTTGACCGTCGCACGGACGTACGGCGCGGCCAGCAGGCCCGCTGCGCCGGCTGCGACTGATTTGAGCAGTGTCCGTCGACTCGTCGCACTTCTACGTTCCTGCATCATGCGCTGCTCCTTGCCGCGGTTCGTCTTCGCCTGTTGGTCCGACTCAGGGTTCGTCGGCGGATGGCGGGGCGCCCTGATCGGTCCCGCCGCTGAATGGTGATGACACCGCCACGTCAGGTCGGGCCGCGGCAAACGCCGCGACGCCTTCGGCGCTCACTTTCGTCTGCCACAGGTAGAGTTCGCGCAGCGTTGTGCAGGCGATCAGCGCCTGGAGGCCCGCGTCGGTGATTGCCGTGCCGTAGAGGTTGAGATACTCCAGACGGGGAATCGCCGCGATGGAGACCAGACCGGCATCAGTAACGGCGGTGCGCTGCAGGTGCAGGCGGCGCAATTGCGAGAATGACGGCAGCGCCGCCAACCCCGCATCGGTGATCGACGTGCCTGCGAGGTTCAGCCACACGAGCGTATCGCGCAGGTCAGAGAGCAGATCGAGATCGCTATCCGAAACCGATTCGCCGGCAACGCTGAGATTCACATCAACGGCATCGCTGTCCTGTTGAATACGTGCAGCCGCGGCGCCGCGCTCGCTCAGTGCATCGAGAGCCTGAGCAAGCCGCGCCCCATCCGCGGCAACAATCTCGCTCCACGGCACGTCGATCGGCGCGGGCACGGTGAAACCAGCGGGTCCATCGACCGGCTCCTCATCCGCTTCAACGAGCTGCTCATCCTCACCGGGTTCGATCGGTTGCGGCGCCGGTTGCTCTCGCGGCGCGCCTTGCGCGATCCACATCTCGATGAGCGCAATCTGCTCGCTGCTCAGTCGCTCTCCCTTGGGCGGCATTGCGTCGTCATCGCTTTCGGGAAGTCGAACGCGACGGAGCATTTCGCTGTGCTGGGGATCGAACGGCTGCACCACCCAGAGCGCCTCGTCATCGCCGAACAATCCTTCGTATTGATCGAGTCGCAGGCCGCCGCGCTGCTTCGTCGAACCGTGGCAGCTGGCGCACCGCTCGGTGATGATCGCGACGATATCCGGGTCGAAGAACACGCCGGCTGCGGTCTGGTCGGACGCGGGATCCGGCGGAGCGCTCGTTGGATTCGCTTCGTCAAGAGGCTCGCTTGCGCGATCGCTCGTATTCGGCTCGCGCGATTCGGGCCACAGCAGGCTCGTGAGGTAATCGTCTCCGTAGACGAGCGAACCGCCGAGGTGGCCGGTGATGCCGGTCGCCGCCGCCGTGAGCAGCAGTGAAAGTGCATAGGCCGCGCGCCAGCCGCGCCGCGTGCTCTTGAGATTGATGAGTCCGAGCAGCAGCGCGGCGGCGCCGATCGCGCCAGCCGCGATTCCGAGCAGCTGGTGGCGATCGATCGCGGGCGCCAGTGCCCGGCCGTGCGACTCGAACTGCTCATTGGCCAGCCCGGTGGCGATGGCCGCGGCGGCGAAGGCGACGCCGAAACCCAGGCAGGTCAGCGCGGTGGGCGAAGGGCGCGGTTTGCGGCGAATCAGTCGAAACGCCTCGACGAACACCGCTGTCAGCAGCAGCGCGATCGGAAAGTGGATCACCAGCGGATGAAGTCGCCCCACCACGCGGAGCCAGAGATCCGCGGGCGCGATGGCGGCGTCCACCGCGGCGGCATACGCGGCTGATGCGGTCACGAACGTGCAGACGCCTGCAATGAAGGCCGGCCGGCGCCTCGAGCGACCGCTCGACGCAACGGAGCCTGACTCTCGCGATTCTGGTGGCTGGATCATGTCGCGAACATCGTAGAGCGGCCGCGCTGCCTCGGGGCGACGATCGACATGGTGAGTGAAGAAGAGTCCTGATACAACACCCGTGACTTCAGGAAAGCGATTCCGGCGAGCCCCGCGGTCGGTTGCGTCGTGACAATCCTTTCGCGCCTCGACCTGCTGTTGGCTTTCGACCTATGGTCCCCGGTCCCGCCGATGACGCGTGGCGGAAGGTGCTCTTTGCATGCCCAGTTACCATCTTTATTCGACCATCCGAGGCCGATTCTTCTTTGCGCTGTTTTCTCCGAGCGGTCAGCGGCTGCTGCAGAGCGTCATGTACCGCTCCCGCGATACCGCCGCCGCGGCCGTCGACGACTGCCGGCAGTGCTCGCCAATCGACGATCGATACCAGCGCCTCGAGACGGCTCGCGGCTGGCTCTACTTTGATCTCCAGACGCTTGCCGACTCGCTGCTCGCCTCCAGCGAGACCTACCTGACCGAGGCTCATCGCGAAGATGGCATCTTCCAGTGCCGGAGATACGGCCCGGTCGCCCGATTCGACCGCGACAGCGCCGGCGGCCCGCCTTTGCGAACATGAGCGGCGCTTGGGCGTTACGCACAAAGCGCGACGCCCGCAGCGCGGTGCTGCGGGCGTCGGTTGATCGAATCTTCCGCCGGCGCGATGCGCCGCGGATGGCGCTGATCTACTGCTTGCGACCGAGTTCGCCGCTGACGCCGTGTTGCGAAAGCCCATGCGCGGTCAGGTCGACGCTGCTCAGGCCGACGAGATCGATGTCCGCCTGAAGCGCGGCGGCTCGGTCGTCCGCTTCCATCAGCACCTGCAGCATCGACTCGGTCGTCTCATTGTGCGGCGTGACGGCGGCCACGCACACGTTGGTGACGGTGTTCACTCCGTCGCTGGCGGTGACGACGACGAGGTAGACGCGGCCGTTACCTGGTCCCTGGCGCTCGGAGCGAAGGAAGAAGCCGCTGGCGCCGCTGGCCAGTTGCGTCTTGAAGTCCGGCGCGTGCTTGCCCGTGCCGTCTCCGGTTTCGGGAACCTCCGTTTCATCCGAGACCACCATGACATCCACGGTGAGTTCCTCGGCAGGCGTGTCGGGATCGGCGACGCTGAAAAGCGAACTGCTGATGTCCACGAACTCATGGTTGGGTGACCAGAGCACGGCGGCCGTGCCGCAGGTGATGACGGGCGGCTGATTCGCTTCGGCGAGGCGGATGGTGATGGCTTGGGAATAGTTTACGGCAATGAAGGAGTAGAACCCGACGCCCGCCCAGATGCCGGCAACCGTCGAACCCACATCGGGCGCTGCGGGCGCACCCAGAAAGACCGGTCCGGCGTAACTCATGAGGGCACCGTTACGGGCCTGTGGAGTGGTCACACTCACCCAGATGTCCTGCGGCACTGCAACAGGCGTGGTCAAATCAGTCGTGATCGTCCACACCGTTCCGAACGAGTCCAACGGAGCCGGGATTTCTACGTGATACTCGGCGAGCAGACTGCCTCCCGGGAAGCCGACGCCGGAAATCGGCGCGGCGCTGTAGAACTGCACGAGCGCATCGACGGGAACGTACGTTCCTGAAGTTCCGTTGAATGCAGGATTCGCTGATGCATTGAAAACCGAAATCGTGAAGCACACCAGGTTGCCGGCGCGCGAGAGGTGCAGGTCGTCGATGTAGCCGGGAGTGTATTGGCCCATGAAACGCGGATAGGCGTCGCTGTAGGTGACGTTGTACACGATCTCCCCGATCGTTCCATGCCCCTGGGCGCTGCCGGCTTCGGCTGGGATTGCCATCGGTTCGGGTGGACTTTGCGCCAGCAGTTGCGGGGCGCACACCACGCCTGCTGTGGCTGCAATCGTCTTGAGCATCGAGTTCCTCGAAAACATGCCTTGCCTCCTCTTGCTCTGGCGGGACGGGACAGTGCGGCCGATCGACGTGACTCAGCCGCTCAACAATCATGGTTGCGCGGCGCAACTGCCACAAACAGTCGGCTGCTTGTACCGCCGGGCTGCAAATCATGGCCGCGTGCGCGCGGGTTGGCATACTTGTGATAAACTGGGCAGCCTGAGAAGACGCGGCCGACATCGAAGTTGACAGGCGGGCACGCTCCGTCAGCCAGTGAAGCGCCGCGGCCGTGGCGGCGCTCCGTTGCAGTTCGGCTGCAACCTCCAGAGGAGCATCCTACTCGAAATGGGAACGGAATCGGTCTCGCTCGCGAGGATCTTTGGCAGTTTTGTCGAGTTTTTTTGAGGCGGCGGCGTGCGGACCGGTCGCCAAGAAAAGCAACGCTCCACGACCCGAAGGTCATGGAGCGTGTAGGCTTCGCAAGCAACCTTAGCGCAGCGGCGTATGGCTGCTCGAGCGAAGAGTGTGGCTCGTGCGGAGCAGCGCGCCGATCAGGCCGGCGGGTGCTGCCCTCTGAATGCCTGAGCCAGCAAACTCACAATGAAGAGAACCAGGAACACCACGAAGAGGAGCTTGGCGACAGTCGCGGCGACACCCGCCACGCCCCAGAAGCCGAGCAAACCTGCGAGCAGTGCGATGACCAGGAATGTAATGGCCCATCCGAGCACGGCACGCCTCCTTTCTGCCCATGCGCAGCCGGGATTCGGCCGCGCTCTCGTCCAAATCGGAGGACCGTCCGCCCGCCCGAGGGAGAGCCGACGGCCTGCAGCGCGGCGCCGTCAACCAAACGGCGATGTGCCGCGCGTACCGTCAAATCTAGATTCACTTCCGCAGGTCTTCGCCGGGCAACCGTCTCGCCGGCATCTTTGATCCTCCCTCAGCGCTCCCTCAGCACTTCACCGACGGTCGAGCCGGCGCGACAAAGGGCTCACAGACCAAGGCTCGTGTGAACGGAGGCGTCCGGCCGGGCCGGCGCCTCCTGCTGCAGGCGCGAAGGCAGCGGCAGGTGGTTGCGCTCGTACCACCGCCGCGGCTCGGCCTTGAGCCGCCGCACCATCAGGGGCAATGTGTCGCTCAGACGGCGCTGGGGCGACCAGCCGAGACGTTGCTGCGCGCGGCTGATGTCGAGTTCGTAATGGTCGTCGGCCACGTCGATCATCCACGGCTTGATGAAGGGATCCTCGATGCCCGGGATCTCGCTGTGAATCCACGACCCCGTTCGGGCGAGCGCCTTGGGAATGTGGCGCGTCTTCCAGTCCGACTCGTTGTGGATCAGCTGCCCGAGGCGGCGCTGCATCCAGTCGTAACTGAGCGTTTCCGGTTCGCCGATGAGAAGCGTCTCGGTATCATCGAGCATTCTGCGATGCTCGATGGTCAGTTCGATGGCCTTCACGACGTCGTCCAGGTGAACGAACGCCTGCCCATGCGAGGTGTCGCCTGGGTAGACGTGACTGGTCAACTTGCGCTGAGCAATACGATCGATCTGGTGAGCGATCGGGATCGACTGGCACCAGTCGGTGTAGACGCCGGCGATTCGGAGAATTGCCGCGGGAATGCGGTGCCGCTGCGCCTCGATGACCTGTTCCGTCTTTACCTTTGACTTCGGATAAGCCCACTTCGGTTCCAGCGGAGACTGCTCGTTGATGGGCGTTCCCGGCCGCGTAGACCTGTGCACGAGCATGGTGCTCGAGAAGATGAACCGATCGACGTCGAAGGGCTGCAGAAAGCGAAGCAGTCGCTCCGTGCCGCGCACGGTGACTTTCTCGTACAGCTCACTGGGCTCACCTGAGAAGTCGTAGTAGGCGGCGAGGTGAACGACCGCCGCGATCCGGTGGCCGTAGGCATAGCGCACGCGATCAAGGCCGCGCTGCACGCTCCTGTCGCTCGTGAGATCGACGCAGACGCACTCGACCTCGGGCGGGGGTTGCGGTTGGCCGTCTCTGTCGAATCCCACCACCTGCACGCGTTTGCGCAGCGCTTCGATCAGAGCCGTGCCAAGCAGCCCGCTGCTGCCCGTCACGAGCACGATCTGTTCGCGATTTCCAATGAGGATCATGGCGTGTGCTTGTGCAGATCGGCGTTCGTCGTCGGGCCGCGCCCCGGCGCGGAGGGGTCATCGCGCTCATGCAGCAGGGCCATCCACCCGCCGCCGTATTGGTGTTGCACCCGGCCGCGCACGAAGCAGAGCGCCAGGCTCGCGCCGCCTGCGGTGATCGAGTTGATCATGACGGCCTCCGGCGTAGCCATCGTGAGCGGAGAGCACAGCAGCCAGAGGGCCAGCGGCACGTTCCAGAAGCGCACGCTTCGCGTGCACTCACCCGCCGCGACGCCGCCCAGCGCTGCGATGATGGGGCCGACGATGTGGTAGTTCGTCGCGGCGGGATCGGTCATGCCGAGCACAGCCGGCGCGGCCATGAGCCAGACTCCAACGCCGACCTGGATCAGTTGCGCGATCACGCGGCCACTCTCCCTTCCGCAGCCGGTCGTTGCTGCAATCCCCAGAACGCCCTCCAGGCCGACCGCCCGGGCTGCTCGCGAACGCGCTTGAGATGTTGCAGGCTGGCGAGCGCTTCATCCATCGCCGGCGCCATCATGGCGACCGACACCCCGGCGGACGCAAGGCACAGCGTGCACCACGAGTCATACATCACCGGCTGCGCGATGACGAGTCCAATGCTGATGACGCCCAGCGGCCCGACGAGTATCGCAAACAGAATAACGATCCACGGCATGGAGCGCCAGCGATCGACCCCGCCGATGAGGCCGGCAACTGCGTCGGCGAGGTACCCCAGCGCGCCCAGGGCCGCATCGGAGATCGGAAGCACGAATGAGAGCCTGGAACTGAGCACGCGGCGCGTGCCATTGCCGAAGAAAGGCTCCCAGACGCGCTCGACCACGCCATACTGCCACAGCGCCAGATAAGATGCGATGACAAAGCCGAGGGTCGCCAGGCCGACGATCGGCAGCCGCTGCGACCACTTCGCCGGGTTGTAATCCCAGCCGGGCGGAATGCCTGCATCGCGTGCTTCCATCCACAATCTCCCCTGAAGCATCCGGCGATCCTAGTGGTGGTCCCCGCGCCAGCGGTGGGGGACGGATGCCCGTTGCCCACAGGGTGATTGGCTCAGGTTCTGCTGAGGGTTTGGCCGGCCGGGCGCATGGAGGCATGGCGTGGATGCCCGCAGCGACTGCCTGAGGCGCCTGCTTACAGGCGCGCGAGCGATTTCCTCACTCGCCGGCGGGCAGACTTCACCCCCATCGTCCGTGGTTTCTTTCTAACACTCGATTACTGGATGGGCGCGCGGGGCCCCGTCGTGGCATTTCACCATGAACACCGAATCAGCGTGCCAATGGGACAGGTTTTCCATCCGAGCGCCAACAGTCTTGTGCGTGCGGGCCTCGGGCTGCTCGTGATCCTGGCGCTGCTCGTGCTATCGTCAGCGCTGCTCGTCGAGCGATCGCCGATCAACACGCTGGTCGGTGTGGCGCTGTCGCAGCCGGTGCCGTTCAGTCACGCGCATCATGTGGACGAAATCGGGATCGACTGTCGCTACTGCCATTCGTCGGTCGAGGATGAAGCCTTCGCTGGCGTGCCCGCCACGGAGCGCTGCATGCACTGCCACTCGCAGATCTGGGCCGACAGCCCGATGCTGGCGCCGGTGCGCGAGAGTTTTGCGACCGGCGTTCCGCTGCAATGGGCGCGCGTTCACGACCTGCCCGACTACGTCTTTTTCAACCACAGCATTCACGTGAGCAAGGGCATCGGCTGCGCGACGTGCCACGGCCGACTGGACCAGATGCCGCTGACCGCCAAGGCGGAGTCGCTCAACATGGATTGGTGCCTCGCCTGCCATCGCCATCCAGCTCCTTCGCTGCGGCCGGTGGGCGCGGTCTTCGACATGGACTGGAGGCGGAACATCGATACTCCGACCGCCCCCGGGCTTATGGAACGCAACGGGGTGGAAACGCGGGGTCTGACCAACTGTTCGGCGTGCCACCGATGACGACACCGAGCATCCATCTTCCTGTCCTGGGCCGGAACGAATGCGGCGACCACCCGGACTTGGGCGCGGTGCGCGCTGCGCCGCAGTTCTGGCGCAGCCTGGCTGAACTCGAAGATGCCAACTGGGCGCCGCACTGGCTCGTGAACGAGTTCTCCGCTGCAGCCGCCGAGTGGCGCGACGGCCCCAGCCGGCGACGATTTCTGCAACTCATGGGCGCGTCAATCGCGCTGGCCAGCTTTCCGGGATGCCGGCGGCAATCGGAGGAGAAGATCGTTCCATACGTTGATGATCCGGAGCGCACCGCCGTCGGCAAGCCGCAGTTCTTTGCCACGGTCTTCCGCCATCGCGGATTTGCGCAGGGGTTGCTTGTTGAAAGCCACGAGGGCCGCCCGACAAAGATCGAAGGCAATCCCGATCATCCATCCAGCCTTGGCGCGACGAGCACGCTTGCGCAGGCGCACGTGCTGTCGCTCTATGACCCTGACCGCTCCGAGGCGGTGCGGCAACTCGGCGAGATTCGCAAGTGGGAGTCGTTCGTGGCGGCGATCCGGGCCGCTATGAAACAGGAAGAGCCCAGCGGCGGCGCGGGCATCCGATTCCTCACCGAGACGAGTACTTCACCCACCCTGGCCGCCCAGATGCGCTCGCTGCTGCAGCGCTATCCACAGTCAAAGTGGCACTACTACCAGCCGGTCAATTCCGATCACGTGCTTGCCGGCGCCGAACTGGCGTTCGGTCAGCGCCTGCGGCCGCACTACCACCTTGAGCACGTCGCGGTCGGCCTGGCGGTGGATGATGATTTTCTCTTCGCGCACCCTGACAACATCCGCCTGGCGCGCGAGTTTTCCGCCGGGCGGCGCGTGCGGCGGGGAACAACGCGGATGAGCCGGTGGTACGCGCTGGATACCCACTGCACCATTACCGGCGCTGCCTGCGATGAGCGCCTGCCGGCGCCTCGCCGCCACATCTCCAGCCTCCTCGCGGCGCTGGCGGATCGGCTCGGCATGCGGGGCGAAAGACCCGAGAGTGAGAGCGCGCCCAGCGATGCTCAGGCGCGCTGGCTCGATGCGCTGGCTGCGGACCTCAAGGCGAATCGAGGCGCTTGCGTGGTCACTGTCGGCGATGCGCAGCCGCCGCAGGTGCACGCACTGGCGCATCGCATTAACGAACACCTCGACTCCATCGGCCGGACGGTCACGCTCATCGAGCCGGCGGAGGCGACCGCTGGATCGCATTTCAACTCAATCCGCGACCTCGTCAGCGACATCAACTCCGGCCAGGTAAACCTGCTCTTCATTCTCGGCGGCAATCCGGCGTATGACGCGCCGGGTGAACTCGAGTTTGCCAAAGCCATGGATCACGTCGAAAGGGTGATCCACGTCGGGCAGTACGTGGATGAAACGGCGCGGCGCAGCGAATGGCACATCCCGCTCTCGCACGATCTGGAAGCATGGTCCGACGCTCGCGCGGCAGATGGCACGGCGAGCATCGTTCAGCCGCTCATCGAGCCGCTCTACTTCTCGAGATCGCTCCACCAGATGCTGGCAATGCTCATGGATGAGCCCTCCGACGACGGGCACGCCATCGTCCAGAACTACTGGCGGCAGTGGTGGGAGAGCGGCAAAGGCGCCGGGGAGGAGGGCGAGGGCGAGACGCAGACCGACGGCGGTCCGACTGCGTTCACTCTGCGCTGGCGGCGATGGCTGCACGATGGATTCATTCCGGGTACCGCCGCTGAGCACGTGCGGCCGGCGCTGCAGGCAGTTGAAGCACAGACGAGTGAGCCGGCCGGACTTTCGGGCATGGCGGGTGCGCGAGGAGGGTCGGGCATCCTGCTCGACGTGCAACTGGCACCCGATTACTCGGTGTGGGACGGGCGATTCTGCAATAACGCCTGGCTGCAGGAACTGCCGCGCCCTTGGACCAAGATCACCTGGGACAACGCGCTGCTCATCGCGCCCGCCGACGCGGAGGAACATGAACTCGAGACCGATGACGTCGTGGAGATTTCCGTCGGCGGCCGAACCGTCGCGGCGGCCGTAGCGGTGGCGCCGGGCCACCCGCGCGGCGCGGCGACGCTGCAACTGGGTTACGGCCGCGGAGCGGCCGGGCGCGTTGGGAACGACGTTGGCTCGAACGCCTATCCGATCTTTCCAGCGAGCGGCACATTCGTTCAGCCCGCTGCGGTCGTGCGGCGCACCGACCGCCGCCATCGACTCGTCGTGACGCAGGAACATCATTCGATGGAGGGGCGCGACCTCGTCCGCGTCGCGAGCCTTGAGGAGTTCATGCGACTCGGCGGCGCCATCGGGGCACAGCCTCACGGCCGTTCCGCGCCCCTCTACCCCGAGGCGCCCGAAGGCCTGGGGCAGTCGGAGAACGCCTGGGGCATGTCGATCGACCTGAGCGCCTGCATCGGTTGCAATGCGTGCACCATCGCGTGCCAGGCGGAGAACAACATCCCGGTGGTCGGCCGCGAGCAGGTGGACATGGGCCGCGAGATGCACTGGATCCGGGTGGACGGCTATTTTGAGGGACACCGCGACAACCCGCTCGTGCACCATCAGCCCGTGCCGTGCATGCACTGCGAAAGGGCGCCGTGCGAGGTCGTGTGTCCCGTGGCCGCGACGGTGCACAGCAATGACGGGCTCAACGAGATGGTGTACAACCGCTGCGTCGGAACGCGCTACTGCTCGAACAACTGCCCGTACAAAGTGCGCCGGTTCAACTTCCTTCTCTACAACGACTGGGATGATCCACTCGCGGCGATGCAGCACAACCCGAATGTTTCGGTGCGCAACCGCGGGGTGATGGAGAAGTGCACCTACTGCGTGCAGCGCATCCGATCGGCGGAGATCGAAGCGCGAAAGGACAACCGGAGAATCCGAGACGGCGAAGTAGTTACCGCGTGCCAGGCTGTCTGCCCGACGCAGGCGATCGTGTTCGGCAACCTGCGCGATGAGGACAGTGCGGTGAGCCAGGCCAAGGCGCAGCCGCACGACTACGCGCTGCTGGAGGAACTGAACACCCGGCCGCGCACGACGTATCTGGCGCGGGTCCGCAATCCGAACAGCGATGCGCAGACGGGCGGCGGGCATGGCCGCTGAGAGCCAGTTCCAACCGCACCCGGCTCAAATGCAGCCTGCCAAGCCGCGGCGGAGCGGGTCGCGCGTCATCCGCCCGGGGATGACGTACGCGTCAGTCACGGACAAGATCAGTTCCATCGTGCTGACGCGACCGGTGGACTGGATCTGGCTGCTGGGCTTCGCGGTCTCGTTCCTGCTGACGATGATGCTCATCGGCGCGATTTCCTACCTGCTGGCGGTCGGAGTCGGCGTATGGGGCATCGACATTCCGGTGGCATGGGGATTTGCGATCATCAACTTCGTCTGGTGGATCGGCATCGGCCACGCCGGCACGCTCATCTCCGCCATCCTGCTGTTGCTGCGACAGGATTGGCGCACGTCCATCAACCGGTTCGCCGAAGCGATGACGATCTTCGCGGTGGGCTGCGCGGCGCTGTTTCCGCTGCTGCACCTCGGGCGGCCGTCGCGCTTCTACTGGCTGCTGCCATACCCCAACACGCTGGGGCTCTGGCCGCAGTGGCGCAGCCCGCTCGTGTGGGACGTGTTTGCCGTGAGCACGTATGGCACGGTTTCACTCATCTTCTTTTACTTCGGGCTCGTGCCCGACCTGGCGATGCTGCGAGACCGCTCGACGAGCAAACTCGGGCAGATCGTCTACGGGCTGCTCGCTCTGGGCTGGCGCGGCTCGGCGGTGCACTGGAAGCGCTACCACCGGGCCTACGTGCTGCTGGCGGCGCTCGCCACGCCGCTGGTCATCTCCGTGCACAGTATCGTCGGCCTCGATTTTGCCGTCGCCATTGTGCCCGGCTGGCACAACACGCTCTTTCCGCCCTATTTCGTCGCCGGGGCGATCTACTCGGGCTTTGCCATGGTGCTCACGCTCACCATTCCGCTGCGCTGGATGTACGGCCTGCATGGCTTCATCACCGAGCATCACCTCGACAACATGGCCAAGGTCATGCTCGGCACCGGCCTGATCGTTGCGTACGGCTACGCGATGGAAGTGTTCATGTCGTGGTACTCGGGCAGCGAGTTCGAAACCTACATGATGCACAATCGCGCTACGGGTCCCTATGCGCCGCAGTTCTGGCTGCTGGTGTCGTGCAACGTGATTGCGCCGCAACTGCTCTGGTTCAAGCGTTTCCGCACGAACGTGCCGGCTCTGTTCATCATGTCGCTGATCGTGAACGTGGGCATGTGGCTCGAACGCTACATCATCGTCGTGACGAGCCTGCACCGGGATTATCTTCCCTCGTCGTGGGGCATGTACTCCGCCACGAAGCACGACTGGATGCTCTATGTCGGCACGATCGGCCTGTTTGTCTGTCTCGTGTTTCTGTTTATTCGCTTCCTGCCGATGATCGCGACGTTCGAGATGCGCGAGTTGTTGCATGGCCATTCACAGGCTGAGGAGGAGCATTGATGGCTGAGCATCCGGCTCATCGTCCTCCCACGGACACCCTGCTGCCGGGCATCGTCGGGTTGTACGGCTTGTTGGCTGAATACGCCGAGCCGGATGAGGTCGTTGCGGCGGCGCGGCGGGCGCATGACGCGGGCTACCGCCGGCTTGATGCGTTCGCGCCGTTTCCGATTGACGAACTCTCGCATGCGGTCGGAAAGCCGCGCACGCGCCTGCCGCTGATCACGCTCGCGGGCGGCGCGGTGGGCGCGCTGGGGGGTTACGGAATGCAGTACTGGACGTCCGTCTTCGACTTTCCGCTCAATGTGGGCGGCCGGCCGCTGCACAGTTGGCCGGCTTTCATTCCAATCACGTTCGAACTCACCATCCTGTGCGCAGCGATCGCCACAGTCGCCGGCATGTGCATTCTGAACCGGCTGCCCACGCCGCATCATCCGCTCTTTGACGTACCCGCGTTTGCGCGCGCCACGCAGGATCGTTTCTTCCTGTGCATCGAGAGCACGGATGAGCAGTTCGATAAGGCCGGGACGCGGCGATTGCTTGAATCGACGAATCCGGTGGACATCTACGAGGTGCCGTCATGGCGCACGTGAACATGACCGGCTGCCGTAGGAGTCTGATGCAGCCGTCAGGATGGCTCGCCGCCATGGTGCTGCTGACGCTCTCTGCGTGCGACGATCCGATGGCCAACCAGCCGCACCACGAGCCGCTCGAGCGCAGTGCGTTCTACGCAGACCAACGCGCCTCGCGTCACACTGTCGAAGGAACCGTCGCGCGCGGACAACTGGACGATGATCGCTATCTCACCGACTATCGCGGCCCGGACGATCCGCTGCCCATCGACGTCAGCCTGGCGACTCTGGAGCGCGGCCGTGAGCGCTTCGAGATCAACTGCATCATGTGCCACGGCGGGGCGGGAGACGGGCGGGGCATCGTGCCGGCGCGGGGATACACGACGCCCACCTCGTACCACATTGATCGCTTGCGCGAGGCCCCGCTGTCGCACTTTGTGCGCGTCATGGAAAAGGGCGCCGGCAACATGCCTTCCTACGCAGCGCAGGTCGCCCCGCGCGACCGATGGGCCATCGCGCTCTACATCCGCGCCCTGCAACTCAGCCAGCACGCGCCGGCATCGGCACTCTCGCCCGAGGATCTGGAGGCAATCGAAACAGGCGCTGCAGCAGCAGCCAATGAAACGCCGGAGTCGAGTGAGCCGTGACGATCGAAACCGCACAACATCAGCAGCACCAGGATCGCTGGAACCGCCTTCGCCTCCCGGCGCTGATGGTCGGCGGAGTTGGAGTGATCTCGCTGGCGATTCTTGCGTGCTTCGATGGGCGCGCTGCGGCCGAGGGCTGGCTGGTCGGCACGATCTTCTGGTGGTCGGCATCCATAGGCGCCCTGGCGATTCTCGGCCTGCATCACCTGACCGGTGGCGCGTGGGCGGCGGCAATCCGCACCGAATTGCGATGCGCCGCCGTGTGTACGCTGGTCGCGGCGGTCGCATTCATTCCGTTTCTCATTGCGCCAGGCGCCGTCTACGAATGGGCGACTGAAGAAGGCAGCGCAGGGCTGCCGCCGGAGCGGGCGGCCTGGCTCTCGCCCTGGTGGTTCCGCCTGCGTGTGATGATCTACTTCGCATGCTGGGGCGGCTTTGCCATGCTGCTGATGTCGCGGCGACTCCGGCCTGCAATGACGCGTTTTGAGTACCGGCGGCCGATGCGGGCGGCCATCGGCCTGGTGGTTCTCGTCTTCGCGACCTCGCTGGCGGCGGTGGACTGGCTCATGTCTCTCGATGCGCATTGGTACTCCACCGGCTTCGGGCTCTACATCCTCGCCGGCTGCGCGCTGAGCGGCTATGCGACGACCCTTGCCGCCATCGGCCTCGATCCCGGCGGCGCGGCGCTGCTCCGAAGCGAATCGCCCCAGTTGCGGCGCGACCAGGGCAACTTCCTGCTCGTGCTCGTGATCTTCTGGGCGTACATCGCCTTCACCCAGTACCTGATCATCTGGTCGGGCGATCTGCACGAAGACGTGGCCTGGTTCGTAGCGCGAACCACTGGAAACTGGAAATACATCGGCATCGGCCTGATCGTGATGCACTTTGCCGTGCCTTTCCTCGTGCTGCTGTCTGATCACATCAAGGAGTCACCGCGCGCACTCGGCTGGGTGGCGCTGGGCGTGCTCGGGCTTCATTTCATCGAGACGCTCTGGATCATCGCGCCGTCGCTGCCGCGGCATGACGAGATGGCTGTGCAGTGGCAGGACCTCGTTGCCGTGCTGGCCCTGGGAGGCTTCTGGTTTGCCGCGTTTGCCTGGCAGATGGGTTCGGCGCCGCGATTCGAACCGCAGTTGGTCCCGCAGAGAGAGCCGGCCTGGGAGGCGACCAAGTGATGTCTTCTCCAGCGCCCGCCAGCCACGAGCCACGCACGGCGCGCGAGTACGCGACGCAGTCCAGCCACGCGCCGGAGGGGACTGAGGTGCCCGTGGTATACATCACTGCGGCGGCGCTGCTCACGCTGGTCATCCTGACGCTGCTTGGCGTCGGACTGCTGACGCGGCTGTTCGCCGCCCGATTGCCCAGTGCCGCAGATTCACTCCAGCAGTGGGAGTCGCCGGCTCCGCAACTTCCCGGCCAGCCCGCGGCCGGATTCGTGCGCCGCCGTCTCGAGCAGCGCGCCGATGCGCTGCTGAGCGGGTACGCGTGGCTCAGCGAAGAGCACGAAGCGGCGCGGATTCCGATCGATCGAGCCATGCGCCTGATTGCCCAAGACGCCTCGCTCATCGGGCCGGTGAATGGACCGCCCCCCGTAGATCAGATGCAGCCGCAACCTGAGCAGAGCCCAGTCGAGGAGCAATCGCCATGAGCCACACTCGCAGGCATCTTCAG
The DNA here is from genome assembly GCA_963205185.1 of Planctomycetota bacterium. Lineage (GTDB taxonomy): Bacteria > Planctomycetota > Phycisphaerae > Phycisphaerales > UBA5793 > UBA5793. The sequence goes on from CAUJHZ010000018.1 coordinate 185,400, forward strand.
TGCAGCCTGGCGGCTGCTGCGCTCTTCAGCCTGGCCGGTTTGACGCGCGGCCAGGATGTCGGCGCGACCGGCACTGCGGATCGGACGATCGCCAATCGAGCTACGACGGATATCCGCTTCGAGCAGCGCCTGGGCCAGACGATACCGGCCGGACTCACGTTTGTGGACTGCACCGGTGAGAGCGTCGAACTCGACTCCCTGCTGAGCGCCAGACCCACCGTGCTCATGATGGCGTACTACCGCTGCCCGATGCTCTGCACGCTCGTGCTCAATGCCGCGGTGGATGCGCTCAAGGAGATCTCCCTCCAGCCGGGCGATGACTACTCAATTGTGGTGATCTCGATCGATCCGCGCGAAACACCTGAACTCGCGGCTCAGAACCAGCGGGTATTCGTCGATCGGTTCGACGGCGACGTCGATGCACAAGGCGTGCACTTTCTGACCGGGCGCAAGGCGGAAATCGACGCCGCGGCAAGCGCCGTCGGCTTCCGCTACGTGTTCGATCCCGACTCGGGGCAGTTTGCCCACCCAAGCGGCATCGTCATCGTCACGCCGCAACGCACCGTTTCGAAGTACTTTCTCGGAATCGACTATGCGCCGCGCGACGTGCGGCTCGGATTGGTCGAGGCATCGCAGGGCCGCACCGGCACCGTCGTGGACCAGGTGCTGCTTCTGTGCTACCAGTACGACCCCACGACGGGCAAGTACGGCCTGATCATCACCAATGTGTTGCGTCTGGGCGGGATGCTGACAGTCGTGGTCATCTTCGGCGGCGTGTCGCTGCTGCTTTGGCGCGAGCACCGGCGCCGCCCCGATGATCCCGATGCACCCACTGCTCTGCAAGTCGAAGGGCCGGTGGCCTGATGTGGGATTTTCCGCTGTTTCCGGAGTCGGCTTCCAACCTCGCCGGGCGCGTGGACGCGGTGTACTTCGCCCTGGTGCTCTTCATGGCGGTGATCATTGCGCTGGTCTGCTTCCTGGTCGTGTTCTTCTCGGTGCGCTACCGCAAGGGTTCGCGCCACAACCGCGCCATGAAGCCGGCCTCGGCGCTGGTGGAACTCGTCTGGTCAATTCCGCTGTTTACCGTCGCGCTGGGGATCTTCACCTGGGCCGGGAAAGTATATTTCGACATGCGCACCATGCCGGATTCGGCGCTGCAGATCTACGTTTTCGCCAAGCAGTGGATGTGGAAGTTTGAACACGCCGACGGCCGGCGCGAGATCAACGACCTGCACCTGCCCGTGGGCGAGGCGGTGCGCCTGACCATGACGAGCGAAGACGTGATTCACAGCCTCTACATCCCCGCCTTCCGCGTCAAGATGGATGTGCTGCCCGACACCTACCACGAGCAGTGGTTCACGCCCACGCGCGTGGGCACGTATCACCTCTTCTGCGCCGAGTACTGCGGCACCGAGCACTCGCAGATGCGCGGCCGGGTGATCGTGATGTCGCGCGGCGACTACCAGGAGTGGCTGGCGGGGCGCGGCATCGCCGCGGGCAACGAGGTGCTCGGCGAGATGACCGGCGCCGACCTGCTCGATCACTTCAGGTGCCTGACGTGCCACGAAGCCGGCGGGGCGATTCAGGCGCCGTCGCTGACGGGAATCTGGGGCCGCCGCGTGCCGCTCTCCGACGGCACCTCAGTGATTGTGGATGAGCAGTACGTGCGCGAATCCATTCTCGAACCGCAGGCCAAGGTCGTGGCGGGATATCCGCCGGTTATGCCGACTTATCGCGGCCAGATTTCGGAATCGCAGATCTCCCAACTCATCGAGTTCATCAGGAAGTCCGGCGTCAACCGAGCCACCGCCGAGACTTCACCGGCGCCAGTGGACGGGAATGTCGGCGGCGGACAGTCAGACACGGGGGAGAGGAAGTGAGCGCAGTCCCATGAGCGTGGTCTCACCCGCGCCGCCGTTGCGGCTCAAGGAGAGTTATCTCAGCGTCAGTTTCACGATTCGCTCGTGGCTGCTGAGCACTGATCACAAGCGCATCGGCATTCTGTATCTGCTGTCGATCACGGCCTTGTTTCTCTTCGGCGGGGCGGCGGCGGTGGCGATGCGCGTCGAACTCATGACGCCGCAGGCCGACGTGGTTCGAGCCGAGGTCTACAACCGGATGTTCACGGTGCACGGCGTGATCATGGTGTGGTTCTTTCTCATCCCCTCCATTCCAGCGGTGCTGGGGAACTTTCTCATCCCGCTGATGATCGGCGCGCGCGACCTCGCGTTTCCCAAACTCAACCTCGCAAGTTGGTACGTCTTCATGGCCGGGGCGGCGTTCACGCTCTGGGCCATCGTCAGAGGCGGCGTGGATACGGGCTGGACGTTCTACACGCCCTACAGCAGCACCTACTCGAATTCGTACGTCATGTTGACGGCCACGGGGATCTTCATCACCGGATTCTCATCGATCTTCACCGGCCTGAACTTCATCGTGACGATCCACACCATGCGGGCGCCGGGCCTGCAGTGGTTTCGCCTGCCGCTGTTCGTGTGGTCGCTCTATGCCACGAGTCTGATCCTCGTGCTGGCCACGCCGGTGCTGGCGATCTCGCTCGGGCTGATCGCGCTCGAGCGGCTGTTCGGATTCGGCATCTACGATCCGAACAAAGGCGGCGACCCGCTGCTGTTTCAGCATCTCTTCTGGTTCTATTCGCACCCGGCGGTTTACATCATGATCCTGCCGGGGATGGGCGTGGTCAGCGAGACCATTGCCTGCTTCTCGCGCAAGGCCGTTTTCGGCTACAAGGTGGTCGCGATGTCCAGCCTCGCCATCGCCGTGCTCGGCTTTCTGGTGTGGGGACATCACATGTTCGTGAGCGGTCAATCCACCTACGCCGGGCTCGTATTCTCGCTGCTCAGTTTTCTCGTTGCGATTCCCTCGGCCATCAAGACGTTCAACTGGACGGCGACGCTCTACAAGGGGCAGATCACTTTCGCCACGCCGATGCTCTACGCGCTTGGCTTCATCGGCCTGTTCACGATCGGCGGGCTGACCGGGCTCGTGCTCGCCTCGCTGGCGGTCGATGTGCACGTGCACGACACCTACTTCGTCGTGGCGCACTTCCACTACATCATGGTGGGCGGGATGGTCATGGCGTATCTCGGCGGCATCCACTTCTGGTGGCCCAAGATGACCGGTCGCATGTACCCCGAGGGCTGGGCCCGCTTCTCGGCCATCCTCGTGTTCGTCGGATTCAACCTGACCTTCTTCCCGCAGTTCCTGCTCGGGTATCTCGGCATGCCGCGCCGCTACCACACCTACCCGGCGGAGTTCCAGGTGCTCAACGTGATGTCAACCGCGGGCGCTTCGATCCTCGGCGTCGGCTATCTCTTTCCGCTCACCTACCTGCTCTGGTCGCTGCGCTACGGCCCGCGGGCTGAGTCGAACCCGTGGAACGCCACCGGCCTGGAGTGGCAGACGCCCTCGCCGCCGCCCACGTACAACTTCAAGGAAACTCCGGTCGTGACCGAAGGGCCGTATCACTATGAAACCGGCGAGTGAAGTCATTCCGCGAATGCATGCGCGATCAGGGAAAGGCGGCGGCAGTGGCCAGTGATCTTCCCATCCCCGTGGCGCACCAGTTTGACGACGCCCGGCAACAGCACGAGGCTGCGGCCATGGGAATGTGGATCTTCCTGGCCACGGAGATTCTGTTCTTCGGCGGGCTGTTCACGGGCTACGCGGTCTACCGCGCCGTCGAGCCGCAGGGGTTTCACGAGGCCAGCAGGCATCTCGATCTCTTGCTGGGCACGTTGAACACGGGCCTGCTGCTCACGAGCAGCCTGACCATGGCGCTGGCGGTGCACAGCGCTGAGAATGGGTTGCGCCGCCCGACAATCGGGTGGCTGCTCACCACGAGCATGCTGGGCCTCGGGTTTCTCGCGATCAAGGGCTACGAGTACGCGCACAAAGTGCACGAGCACCTCTGGCCGGGGCCACACTTTGTCGCGCCGCCGGACGCCAGCCGCGGCTTTGAGCAGTTTTTTGTCCTGTACGTTTCGATGACCGGGCTGCACGCGATTCACATGGCGGCGGGTCTGTTGGTCATGTGGGTCATGGTGATCATTCTCTGGCGCTCCCGCCACGTCGCGCGGCACTCAAACTTCGTCGAGATGTTCGGCCTGTACTGGCACTTCGTGGACATTGTCTGGATCTTCCTCTTCCCTCTTCTCTACCTGATCGATCGCAGCTGATGGACTCCCACGCCGACCATGCCGTCCGCCGTTATTTCGGCATTTTCGCCGCGCTACTCGTGCTGCTGGTCATCACGGTCGGGGCGGCGTATGTGCACCTGGGCGCGGCCAATATTGTCGTCGCTCTGGTGATCGCGGTCGTCAAGGCCTCTCTGGTGGCATGGGTCTTCATGCATCTGCGATCCAGCACGCCGATTGTCATCCTCTTCGCGCTCGGCGGCGTGTTCTGGCTGGTGATCCTGATCCTGCTCACTGCAGCTGACTTCCTGGCCCGGTGAACTGACGCGCCCTGATTGCATCAGGCATCTGCCCGTCGCAGCGGCGGCGAACTGCTCACGGTTTCACGGCCGCGCCCATGTACCGTCATCAAGAGGATCCATTCGCTGAGGCGCTGCATGCCGCTTTACGAAGTGCACGGAATCGAACAGCCGGCGGGAGTGGAGACGATCGTACCGATCGAGGCGCTCTCTACCGAGGACGCGTTGCGTCACGCCGGGGTTATTGGGCTGGGAAGCGCGCGCGTTGTCGAGCCGCGCCGTTGCGATGCGCTTGATGATCCAAACTACATGTCGCCTGCGCAGCGCGGTGGACGGATCGCTTCATCCCGCCAGAGGTGGAGAGCGCTGGCGGCGGGAGCGATGCTCATCGTGTTCGTGGCGGTCGCCGCCACTTCATCAGCGGTGGCGCCAGCCAAGGCGGGTTCCGCTCTGATGATGGTCAGCGCAATTATCCTGATCGTGTTGTCGCTCGGCTTTAGAGCCTCTAACACAATGGCACGCTGATTGCTGATGGCCGTGCAGTGCAAGGAGGCACGCACATGGCCAAGCCGCTTCTCGATGATGAACTGTGGAACCTGATCGAGCCCATCATTCCCGTCAAACCACGGCGAAA
>CAUJHZ010000019.1 GCA_963205185.1 Planctomycetota bacterium
CCGGCTCGCGTTCGGCGCTTGGCGGTGCCCCCAGGTACTCGCGCGCCTCTTCCCTGCGCTGCCAGGCGGCGTACTGCTCGGCGCTCCAGCGCAGGCCGCTCATTTCGCCGCCCACCCCTTTCCGCCGCAGCGGTTGCGCCAGACGACCGACGCCGCCCTCGGGCCGAGGTCGCGCTGCGGCTCGCTCGGGTGCGTGCAGCAGAGCACCGGGCCGACCTGGCGGGCGTGGCGGCAGCTCTCGCAGGTCATGCTGGCTCCGTCGCGTGCGAGTATGTGAACCGCCGCCCCGCGTCATCCTGGCCTGTGAATATGTCGTGATACCGGCCCGTCACCCGGTCATAGCGCAGCGTCGCCATGCCGACCCGCCCGACTCTCTTCTTGCGCACCTTCTGAACGTGAACTTCGACTTCCTGCGTGTCGCTGGCGCGATCCCGCCAAATCGTCACGATGTTGTCGGCCTTGTTGTTCCAATGCGCGGAACCTGCGATCTGGTACGGCGTCGGGATCGGCTCTCGGTCCGAATCCTTGCGCGGCATGAGCATCCTGGGATGCGCCACAATCCAGACGTGAACGTCGTGACTGCGAGCGAATTTGCGGAATTTCGATAGCGTCTCGCTGATGTACTTTGTCTCCGTCGTCGTGTCGCCGTAGTTGTGCTCGATCTCGTTCCACGGGTCCAAAACGATCCCGTTGACGCCGCGCGTTTTTACCAGCGCACGGCATTGATCGATCAGCGTTTCAGGTGTCGGACTGTCCGGCAGCAGGAATGTGTAATGCTGCTCAAGGAACGTCTCTGCCATGTCCAACTCGGTCGGCGAGATACGCTGCGTCGGCCCACGGTCGAACGGCCTGCCGACGATCTTCTCCATCAGCTTTTCGATGTGCTCGCTCACCGGCATGTTCTCCGCCGAGTACACCGCGAACCGCCAACCACAGGAGCGCGCCAGGTTCAGCGTCAGCGCATCGAGCCATTCCGACTTGCCGTGACCGGGCACGCCCGTCACTAACGTCCATTCGCCCGGCAGCACCGTGTAGAACTCGTCAACCGCTTTCCAGCCGGTCGATATCGTCGGCTTGCGGCCGTGTTCGTAGTGCTCGCGGACCTCTGCGAAGAACTCCGACGCCGAGTAAGCCCCTTCCACCGGAAGCGGCCTTGCGTTGCAAATGCACTCTGCAAGCTTGTCCGGCCCGTACTGCGTCAACACCTCGTTTGCGTCTTTGCAGCCCTCCGGCCAATCCACGATCAGGCAGTTTTCGCGCCCGAGCCGGCGAACAAGCTCATCCTTGAGCCGCACTCCAGGTGCGTCGATATCGACCGCGATGATGTGCGTTTTGACCCGCTCAAGCTCCGGCGCATCGAGAAAATCGAACTTGCTGCCGTAGCTCTTGGAGTCCGGCGCTGGCGCACCGTCCGGCACCGAAACGCATGACGGATAGCCCGCTTCGTCCAACGAAAGCTTGTCGATCTCGCCCTCGACCCAAACGAGCACTTCTCCAATGTCGTTCAACCCGTACAGCACCCGTTCGCAACCCGACTCCATGCGAAACAGCTTGTCCGCCGTCCGGGCCTTGATGTTGACCACTTCGCTGCCGCGCAGGTACGGAAACAGGACGCAGGTACGTTCGTCCTCGACCTGGGGGAAGTACCGCGATCCGTGGCCGATCTGGTTGCGGCGCAATACCTCGGCGCTGATGCCGCGCTTGGCAAACCACGCCACAACGCCATCGGGGACTCCCTCCGACTTGGCAACGTAGTCGGGCTTGCGCCACGCTTTGACGATCTCCGGCCGGCGCTGAATCCCCGTCCCCAAACCGCCCGCCCATTCGCAGTGCCAGCAATGCCATACGCCCTTGTCGATGTTCACGTTCAGGCACGGGTAATTGCGCTTCTTGCGATGCGCCGAACACTGCGGGCACGTCGTCTTGATCTCTCCAGACGTGCGACCCTTCGTGTCGATGCCGAAGTCGGCAAAGGTTTTCGTCAGCACAACTGCACCCTTCGCGGCTTGGGTTGGGTCGCCTTGACGATGTACGCCGCCGGATCAGTGGTCGCCTTTGCGGCAACGAGGATCGATGCGGCTTCTTCGTCGGTGCGCAACTTCCTGAGTCGGCCAATGAGCGTGCGCGCGGATCGTTCCGGGTGCCCACTGCGAGTGAGGATGCTTACGCCAAGGTCGAAAATTTCCTTCACTGGGTCGGACTCGGCGGCATGGGACGGACCTGCGGACCCGTTGGGATCGGGGGGTGCGTGCGATGCGGGGGAGTCGAAATCCTGCGAAAGCGACGACCCGCCAGGGTCGGCGGGTGCTTCTTTTCTTTCCTTCCCTTCCTTCCCTTCCTCCCTGTGCGTCAGTGACGCGTCGTCACGCGTCACTGACGCGTGCAAATCAATGAATTCCGGAACTGGGAGCAGGCTCTTGGACTCCCTCGGATTGACGTGTTGATGGTCGGTGAACGTCGGAATGACGGCGTAACCGTCCCCGTACAGGCGCACCAAACCGCGATTGACAACCTCTGCGCACAGGCCGTCGATATCTACGGCGTCGGCCGGGAAATAGCGCATCTTGAAAGTCGCCGGTTTCCAGCGCATCCGGCCTTCCCGGTCGGCCTCGCACCACAGCGCGATGTACAGCAGTCGTGCGAACGCCGATAGGGACACAACATCTTCAGACGTGAAAAACTCCGGCTTGATAGTGCGGATTCGTGCCATCACTCGTTCCACAACCGGAATCGGTTGAACGCCCATGTCACAAAGCCTGGCGGCGTCAATCCACGGCAGTACGCCCACATGACGACTCGCTTGATCGCCGAGCGCACCTAGACCCCCGTCGCCTGCGAAATCGCCGCCACCGCGCGCTCGTACTCCGCGCCCGTCAGGCACGGGAACTCGCGCACCAGCTCGGCCTTGAGCCGCTCATACGCTGCGTAGTCGGCCCGGTGCGGACGGTGTGCGCCGATCTGCCTGACGCGGGCCATCCAGCGTTCGAGCGGCTGCAGCTCGGCGACGGCGCTCATGCAGACCTCCGAAACTGCGCCGGCCGCATCTTCCGGCGCGGCATCTGCTCGGCCTCGCCAGTGCTCACCATCAGCGCCAGCATCCGCCCGGCCGTCGATTGATCGACGCCAGCGAGCCGCGCAATCTCCGCCCGGCAGCGCCAGGTGTGATCGACGGCGGCTTTGACCGCGAGGCCCGATGCCCGAGGCGCAACGGACTTCTGCTCGGCCCACGGAAGATCGGCGGTACGAAACACTTGATCTGCTACCCACGCCATCGGGTCGGTCATTCGGCGGCCCCGTAAAGGATCGGTTTCGGCCCGCGCACGTCGTCGCGCTCGCTGCGGCCAGCGATCCTGATGCGCCGCTCATCGAGCATCCGGCGCAGCGTCCTGTGCGCGCACAGCGGCCGCAGGCCGAGCGCGGCGGCGATCTGCTGCGCGGTCAATGGCCCGCTGGAAAGGCGCGCCTCGATCTGCTCGGCGCGGATGCTGTAGGGCACTTTCGGCGCTCGGTCTCTTCCGCCCGATCGCGTGCAGCTCGGCGACGATGTGGGCATGGAGATCAGGGGATCAGGCGGCCGCTTTCGCGGGCTCGGGCGTTGGCGTGGGCACGGCCGGCGCTTCGTCTACGGACTTAAGCAGGCTCTTCGAGAGGTGTTTGCGAGCCAGCGCGGCGAGCACCCGGTCGGCAATCCGTGGCGGCAGAACGTCCGGCCACTTGACCACGGCCTGGTATGTGACCCCGATCTGTTTGGCCGCTTCAGATACGGTTCCGCCCAGCAATTCGATGGCGCGTGTCTTGAGCATGATGTACATTGAACCACAGTGCAGCGCAAGACGCAACCGTCTTTCAGCGGGCGCGGCGGATTTTTTTTTCGATTCGACGTGAACTCCGGTTGACATCGGAACATAACTCTGGTTCAATACCTCAACTGCTCACGCACGGAGGCCCAGATGACCGAATCCATCGCCCTCGCCGATCTCCCCCGGCTCGCCGAGTCGCCGCAGGCCGCTGCCGACGGGTTCCGCGCCGCCCTCGCTCGCGGCGAACAGCGTGAGCGGCGACCAGCCCGCACCGCCGACGAATTGTCGCGCCACAACTCCGGCCGCCCGCAGGTGCTCTCGGCACGCCGTGTCGTGGCGCTGGCGCGGGTCGGCTGAATTCCAACGCTCACCCCACACCGCCATGCCAACTACCACCCGGAGAAACCGCATGAAACCCGTTCGCCAAGGCGACGTCTTCCTCGCCCCCGTCAAGCGCCTGCCCGCAGGCTGCACGGAAATGCAGCTGGACGCCGGCCGCATCGTGCTCGCGTACGGCGAGAACACCGGCCACGCGCACGCCATCCGCATCGCTCCCGGCGCCGCCGCGGAGATCGCCGAGGCCGCGATCGCGCGCGCTAAGGCGCGGCTGATGCGCTCGCCGGCCGGCGACCACTTCCTCGTCGTCGACGAGCCGGTATCGCTCTCGCACGAGGAGCACACCACGCATGAGCTGCCGACCGGGATCTACGAGATCCCGGTACAGGTCGAGGAAAGCCTCGCCAACGCGCCGCGCGTCGTCGCCGACTGACATGAAGATCTCGAAGATCACGCCGAAACAGGCTGTGCGTTTCGGCGAGTTCGCGCACCGCTGGATCGAAATCGGCCTGTCCACGGAGCCGGCTGATTTCGACCTCGCGACCGACGCCGCGCTGCGCGCCTACAAGCTCTGCAATCTCGGCCGTCCCATGGTCATCCTGCGCATGGGCTCGCCGTATGGCGCCACGTTGGGCGGCGTAATCGCCTGGGCGATGCTGCGCGAGCTCAAGCAGGTCTGGGATCAGGTCGGGTATCAGGTCAGGGCTCAGGTCTGGGATCAGGTCGGGGCTCAGGTCAGGGCTCAGGTCTGGGCTCAGGTCGGGGCTCAGGTCTGGGATCAGGTCAGGGCTCAGGTCATGGATCAGGTCATGGATCAGGTCTGGGCTCAGGTCAGGGCTCAGGTCTGGGCTCAGGTCCGGGCTCAGGTCAGGGCTCAGGTCGGGGATCAGGTCGGGGATGAGGTCGG
>CAUJHZ010000020.1 GCA_963205185.1 Planctomycetota bacterium
GGGGGGGGGGGACGCGGTGGGTTGTGGCTTTGGCCATGATGGCCTCCTTCTGATTATGAGACTACCTCACAATCGTGGTGGCCGTCAATGAAAATCGACCCCGCGGTCTTTATATTCCCGCGTTCAAGGCGGTTTCCCCGAGGCGGAGTTCGGGACGCGGTGGCGCGGCGGGAATCCGCAAGCGGTCGCCCGCAGTTCGAAGACATTGCGTTCGACTTGGCCAGGACCGGTGCAGTGAGTGCGGCCACGCGCTTGCACGCTCGTGGATGCCTGCCTCCGCAGGCATGACGTCGCTGGTGCACGCCCGGACAACAGAGTCGTTCACGCCCGGCACGCCTGCCAATCCTGTGGAGATGCCGGGCGTCGGCCCGTACCGTTGCCGCATGCCTCTGGTGCTCTACAACACGCTGACCCGCTCGGAGCAGGCCTTCGCCCCGGCGCATCCGCCGCGCGTCACGTTCTACTCCTGCGGCCCGACGGTCTACGACTTCGCCCACATCGGCAACTTCCGCTCCTTCCTCGCCGCCGATGTCCTGCGCCGCTACCTCGAGTTCAGCGGCTACCAGGTCCGCCAGGTCATGAACATGACCGACGTGGGGCACATGGTCGATGACGAGGCGGCCGACGGCGGCGGGCCGGACAAACTCGAAATCGCCCGCCAGCGCCTGCTCGAATCGAAGAAGGCCGGCACCCTGCCGCCGGGCGCCAGCGTCGATCCTGACGACCCGTACGCGATCGGCTCGTACTACGCCGCGGCGTTCCTGGCCGATGCGCGCCTGCTCGGGCTCAAAGTCGCCCAGCAGGCGCTTGAGGACCCCAGCCTCATGCCGCGCCCGACGCAGTACGTGCCGCAGATGATCGCGCTGACGCAGAAGCTGATTGACGCCGGGCACGCCTACGTGGCCGGCGACGGGGTGGTCTACTTCGACGTGCAGTCCTTCCCGCAGTACGGCCAGCTCTCGGGCAACACGCTCGAACAACTGCGCAGCGGCGCCGGCGGGCGCGTCGATGAAGCGAACCAGGCCGTGAAGAAACATCCGGCCGACTTCATGCTCTGGAAGCCCGACCCGGCGCACCTCATGCGCTGGCCCAGCCCGTGGGGCGAGGGCTATCCCGGCTGGCATCTCGAATGCTCGGCCATGGCGCTGGACCTGCTGGCCGGCGGCGGCGAGCCGACCATCGACCTGCACAGCGGCGGCGAGGACAACATCTTCCCCCACCACGAATGCGAGATCGCCCAGAGCCGCGGCGCCACCGGCGCCGATCACTTCGCCCGCCACTGGTTCCACCCGCGCCATCTCTTTGTCGAAGGACAGAAGATGAGTAAGAGCAAGGGCACGTTCTTCACCGTGCGCGACCTGCTCGCGCGCGGCTACGGCCCGGCCGCCATCCGGCTCGAACTCATCAAGACCCACTACCGCTCCAACGCCAACTTCACCTTCCAGGGACTCAAGGACACCCAGCGCATGACCCAGCGCTGGCGCACGTTCGTCGAGCGCGGCGAGTCGAGCGGCTCAGACCGCCCGGCCGACGAAGCGGTCCGGCTCGAGTTCACCCAGGCGATGGACAGCGATCTCAACATCGCCGGGGCCCTGGGCGCGATCAACAAGTGGATCAGCCAGACGCCCGAGCCCTCGCGCGCCGATGCGGCGATGATGCGCCGCCTCGACGCCGTGCTCGGCGTGCTCGAACTGCCCGAGCAGGCCGACGCGGCGCTGCTCGATCGTCTCGGCGTCGCACCCGCGGGCAAGAGCATCGATGCGGCGCAGATCGAGCGGCTGATTGCCGAGCGCAACGCCGCCCGGGCCGGTCGCGACTTCAAGCGGGCCGATGCAATCCGCGATGAACTGGCGTCGATGGGCATCGAGATCAAAGACGGCCCTCAGGGCACGACCTGGACCCAGCGGCCGCGCTGAGCCGCCTGCACACCTCACCTTCGAGGCGCTGAAATGACACTGAACCTGCTGCAAAAATCGAACATGATCTCACGGGCCGCGCTCGCGTGCGCGATGCTCGGCCTGATCGCCGCGGCTCCGGGCTGCAAGAACAACCAGAAGAAGCCGCCCAAGGACACGCCCGAGGGCGAAGAGGCGGCGCCGGCCGAGCCCAAGCCCAGCGTGCTGCTGCCCGACCCGCGCAACACCGTGCCCGCCAGCGGCGAGATTCAGCACGTCGCGCTCATCTACAGCGTCTCCGGCCGGCGCATGCTCGGCCATCTGGTGCGCTATGAAAACCCGGGCAGCGCGCCGATCCTCCTGCTGCTCGACGAGCACGTGGACGCCTGGCTCCAGCAGCGCGCCGAGGCGTACGCGCGGCTCGGCTACAACGTGCTCTGCCCCGATCTCTCCGAACTCGCGGGCGAGACGTTCGATCAGCCCGTGCTTGACAACGTCACCGCGGCCATCGCCGAGGCCGAACGCCAGCTCGGCCGCACGCCGGTGGGCCGCTACGCCGCAGTCGGCTGGGGCAGAGGCGGCGGCCAGGCGCTCACGCTGGCCCGCTACATGGACCTCGAGGCGCTGGTCATCTGTTACGGCCCGCTCATCACGACGCCCGAGGCGCTTCAGAAAGTCCGCGAGCCGATCCTGGGCATCTTCGGCCGCCTCGACACCGAGGTGCCCCCCGAGCGCGTCGAAGAATTCCGCAGCATCCTGCAGCGCATGGGCGGGCGCTTCGAAGGCAACGTCTGGAGCGACGAGGGTCACAACTTCATGCGCGCCCCCAACGACCCCACCAACGCGCGCGAGGCCGACATCGAGATCATCAGCTGGCTCGATACGTATTTTGTGCCGTAGGTCGCCTGCGGCGGCAGGCCGCACGCCAGCGCAGCGCTACTTTTCGGCGATGAGGTACGACACCCATCCCGCGCACACCTCGCCCTTGGTGCTCGGACGGAAGATGCCGTTGCCTTCGCCGTCTTCGTCGCTGCCTTCCCAGTAGACGGTGCTGCGGGTAAAGCCGGCTTCGGCGAGCAGTTCGCGGATCTCGGCGATCGACCAGAGCCGCCAGTCGTAACTGAACGCCCGGTTCATCTTCGTGCCGTCGGGAAAGCGGAAGTGGATGTGGCAGAGCGTCTCGCTCGTGATGGGGTTGAAGTGCGCCTGGTCCCAGACGTAGGTGAAGCCGGCGCACTTGCGCGGCTCTTCCATGACGTCCTGCGCTTCGTAGCCGCCGTAGCAGTCGAGATAGAACAGGCCGTCCTCTTTGAGCCCGCGCCGCGCGGCTTTGAAATAATCCAGCAGCGTCGCCCGCGACTTGAAGATGAAGTAACTGAAGTTGAATGCGGCGATGATGTCCGCCGGCGCGGCGCGCACCTTCATCACGTCGTCGCAGATGAGTTCGACGCGCGTGCGCTCCTCGTCATTGAGCCAGGAGAGATTGTTGGCGATAGCCCACTGCAGCGTCGGGCGGTCGAGATCAACGCCGATGGACTGATTGGTGCGCCGCCCGCGCACCCAGGTGCAGGCCATGAACGCCGTGCCGCAGAAGTCTTCGCGCAGCACCGCCGGCGTGCGGCCGCGCAACTTGCGAAACGTGCGGTCAATGAACTCGATCTCCGCTTCCGGATTCTGCACGGCGCGCTCGTAGAGGTGGTGCTTGTCGGCCGTGGCGGCGGTGTAGGTCGCCCGCCGGCGCGCCGAGGCGGACCGGCGCTTCTTCTTTTTCGCTGCTGTTTTCGGCATGGGCCGACAGTGTAGCCGCCCGACAGTAACCAGGAGCGGAACGCACCGAGTGGCATGGCCGTCGCGCGGTGCCGTGGTCAAGCGAGGCTCTGGGAGCGCCGGCCACGCGGTTGCGCGAACGATGAGCGAATCATAACGGACGCTAACGGCGCCCTCGACGTGGCCCGCCGGTCGCAAAGCCGACCTCCGGACCACGGCACCCGCCCCACAACCGCGCGGCTCGTCTCGGACCCCGGCCCCACCGCGCGTGCGGACGCGGGCAACCGACTACGGATTCGCTTCGACCAGCCAGACGCGCCGCAGGATCGGGCCCAGCGCATCGTCCTCCTGCCGGACCGCGAGATCATCGAGCCCCTTCTCGATCAGTTCGGGCCGATCGGTCAGGTGGCCGACGTACGCCAGCAGCAGGCCCGCCTCGATCACCGCGCCCGGCCGCGCGATCATCTGCTCCAACTCAGTCGCGATCGCATCCAGCCGCTCGGGTGGCGGCAGCAGATTGCTTTCGTAGCGCGAGTTGATCAGTTCGGGATGCGCCACGAACAGTTGGCGCAGGCCCAGCGCCGCCGAGCGGTACTTGCCCGAACCGAGTTGGGCGTGCGCGCGGCCCGCCAGCGCCAGCGGATGCTGCGGCGTGTAGTACAGCGCGATGTCGAACCAGCTCTCGGCGTCGAAGAACCGACCCTCACTCAGCGCCGTCTCCCCCAGTCGCACGCGCTCGGCGAACTGGCTCGTGTTGTCGCCAGCGAGCGATCTGATCGGGGGCAGCGGCTGGCTCAACTGATTCAGCCGCGTCTCATCGAGCGACTCAAGCGGGCTGGCCGGCGGTTGAGTTGCGGTATCCACGTCGCTCTCACCGCCGATACCCAGCACATCGCGCGAGAAGTCGCGCATCCCCGAGATGTTCTCGGCGCTGTACGCCTGACCCGGCTCGGGAAGTTGGCCGCGCGGCGCGGTGAGGCGCGCGATGTAGTCTGCATAGGCATCCTGCCCGGCCAGCAGCGGCTCGGCGGCGCTGGGCGAAGCCGCGGACTGGGCCGCGATGCGGTTCGTCCAGCCCTCGGCGAACGCGACGCCGTCAAACGTGCGGTCGATGCCGCGGGCCAGAGCATTGCGCGTCACGCCCGGCGTGCCGGGCGCGAGTTCATTGTCAAGCGCCGGCCGCCGCCCCGAAGGCCGCAGCGCCCCGCTGGCCGACGCATCCAGCAGCGATGTGCGATCGAGCAGCGGATCGACGGAATTGATCGCCGCGCGCGTGAGCGGGCTGAGATTGCGATCCAGCGCCGAGCCGCTTGTGGCGTCGAGCGAGTCGGTCGCGGCGCTGCGGTTCGGGCGGAACTGCTGCACCGAAGCGCTCGCGTCGAAATCAGGCAGCCCCGTGCCGTAGCGGGCCCGCGCAATCTGCTGCAGGCTCGCGCCGCTCATCGGCGTGAGCACCGTCGCCCCGGCCGCGTAGGGCGAGTCGCCGCGCTGCCCGAGATCCGGAATCTGGTACGAACCGAGCACGCCCGGCTGGCGCGGCGCGCCGCGCCGCGGCGCGATGTTCGAGTAGAACGAATCGCGTTCGAAGTCGTAAAGGCGACCGCCGGCGGTGCTGCCGCGAAAAGCGAACGGGCTCGTGTAGCCCACGTCGCCGCGGAAACTCTTGCCCCCCGGAGCCGTGCCCGTCACGATCGCTTCGTTGATCCGGTTGAGCAGGAAGCCCTGCTTGGGCTGGTTGTAGCGGCCGCGCGTGCTCAGGTTGGCATCCAGCGCGTGGCCGTCGCCCAGCGCGTTCTGGGCCGCCGCCATGGGCGACAGACACAGCACCACGCCCGCTGCGGCCCCCACAATTCGCAATCTTCGTTTCGTTTCGACTGGCATGTTCACCTCCGCTGCCAGGGCAGAGACTGGCGTCATTGCTCGCGTCAATCAATGATAGCGCCGCGCCGGCGCACCGGGACCCTGGCCGCGCGACCAGAGGCGCAGCGCGAGCATCGAGGCGCGGCCCCGGCTGATCGCAAGAGGGGGATACTCAGTGAATCTCTTCGGCGGGCACGTCGGGCATGCCGATGGCCACGGCCATCTCGCGCGCCTGATCGACCGACGCGGGCACGAGACGGTAGACAAAGTCGCAGTCGCGCCAGGCGTAGTACGCGCCCTTGGCATCGCGCGCCGCCTCGCGGTTGGTCGGCGTCACCAGGTACGCATGGCCTTCGACGATCGCCGCTGAATGCGTGAGATCCGAAGGCATCGACTGCTCGATCCACACGCTCAGTGTGCTCGGCCCGTTCGTGTAACGCAGGTGCACCGAATCGACCGTGCCGCGGCCCACGCTGCAGTTGCCCGCCTCGGCGAACTCGTAGCCGAAGGCGCCCAGGTCCGGCAGCGAGACGTTCCAGTGCAGTTCATCGGCAAAATGCTGTCGCAGTTGCTCGCGGCTGTGAAGCGTGAACTTCTTCTGGGCGTAGGTGGCGTCGCTCTCGCAGCGGCGATGCTCGTCGATGGGGAAGCCCAGCGAGCCGTCCTCGCTGCTGATGTCAATCTGCGGCGCGCGGAACCAGTCGAACCAGTCCGCCCGGCCGCTCAGGCCGATGACCACCGCCGCGCCGACGAGCAGCACAACGCCCGCCGCCAGGCCCGAAGGCGCCAGCAGCCGCCGCGGCGCCGCACGAAGCGCCCCAGGCGCCGACGCCGCCGTGCCCGCCAGTCGAAGGGCCGGCTGCGCCGCCTGCGCCTGAACCGCGGCACGCACATCCTGCGGCGCCGAGACATCGCCCATGACCCGCCCGACGGCGCCGCGCAGGCGCCGCTCAAACGCGATGAATTCCCGGTCCTGCGGGTGCGCTGCAAGATGCGATTCGAGCGCCTGAACTTCCTCGGAAGTCAGTTCCTCATCGGCGGCCCGGCGGAGGAGATTGGTCGTCTCGGAGAGGTTCATGAGGACACCTGTCAGCGTGAGCGTTGTGCAAGGCTCCGGTTCTCAGCCGGATGGTCGCTTCACGCGCTGCTGGCATTACTGGGGATCTGCCCCTTCATCTTCGACGCGAATCCCAACTTCGGCCGCCAGCGGACCGAGTTGCTGCGCCAATGCGGCCCGAGCCCGGAACAGACGGCTCATCACGGTGCCGATCGGAACATCCACGATTAACGCGATCTCCCGGTACTTCATTCCCTCGACGCCCCACAATAGGAGAACTTCCCGGTACTCCGGGTTAAGGGAATTGATGGCCGACTTCAGGCGATCATCCACGTGCTCCCAGTCCATCGAGGCCAGATTCCAGGCTGGTTTGGACTCGTCCGGACCGGGGCTGCCACTGGCGTGCTGGTGGATATTCTCGGACGCCGCCGGCCCCCGCTGCTCCCTAACCACCCTGCTGTAAAACACGTTACGGAGGATTTTGAACAGCCACGGCCGGATGCCCCCGCCCTTGGGTTCGAACCGCTCCGAAGCCCGCAGAGCCTTGAGAAAAGTTTCCTGAACCAGGTCGGCAGCGTCCTCCGGCCGCCGGGAGAGTTGCAGCGCCATGCGATAGACCGCGTCGAGATGTTCCAGCGCCTGCGCTTCGAATTCGCGCCGATCCAATCGCTCCGCCCTTTCGTCTGCTCCATGCTCCCGGCCGCTCGCGCGCCCCGGTCCCATGACATCGTATCGCTACAATGGCCCTCACTCGCCCCACGGAACGATCATGAGCGCCTCGCGACGCACTTTCTACATCACGACCCCGATTTACTACGTCAACGACCGCCCCCACATCGGCCATTCCTACACCACGACCGTCTGCGACGTCGCCGCTCGATTCCACCGCTTCCTCGGCCTGGATGTCTTCTTTCTCACCGGCACCGATGAGCACGGCGTCAAGGTCGAGAAATCCGCCGCCGAACGCGGCGTCTCGCCCCAGGCCCTCGCCGACCAGAACGCCGCCGAGTTTCAGCGCGTGCTGCAGATGCTCGATTTCACCAACGACGACTTCATCCGCACCACCCAGCCGCGCCACACCCTCCAGGTCGAGCGCTTCGTGCAGCGGCTCATCGCCAGCGGCGACATCTACCTCGGCCAGTACGAAGGCTGGTACGACGAGGGCCAGGAAGAATTCGTCCCCGACACCCGCGCCAAGGACCAGGACTACAAGTCCGCCGTTTCGGGGAAACCCCTCGTGCGCATGCGCGAAGACAACTACTTCTTTCGCCTGAGCGCCTACCAGCAGCGCCTCGAACAGTTGTACGACCAGCAGCCCGAGTTCGTGCGCCCCGAAGCGCGGCGAAACGAAATGCTCGGCCGCCTGCGCGATGGGCTGCAGGATGTGCCCGTCACGCGCACGAGTTTCACCTGGGGCATTCCCATCCCGGGCCAGGACAGGCACGTCCTCTGGGTCTGGCTCGATGCGCTCTCGAACTACGTCACCGCGCTGGGACTCGGACTCGAGCCGCATGAAACGGATCTCGTCCCCCGCGACCGCGCTCGCTTCTGGCCCGCCGACTACCACGTGATCGGCAAGGAGATTCTCTTCTTCCACGCGATCTTCTGGCCGGCCATGCTCATGGCGCTCGACCTGCCGCTGCCGCGCTGCGTCTACGCCCACAGCTTCTGGATCAGCGAGGGGCGCAAGATGAGCAAGAGCCTGGGCAACTTCATCGACCTGCCCACAATCCAGGGCTACATCGACTCGTTCAGCCTCGACGCCTTCCGCTGGTTTCTCATCACGCAGGGGCCGCTGGGCTCGACCGACACCGACTTCGCCCGCGCCAAGTTCATCGAGGTGTACAACAGCGATCTCGCCAACACGCTGGGCAACTCGCTCAGCCGCGTCGTGAACATGATCGGCAAGTATTTCGACGGCCGCGCCCCCGAGCCGGGTTCGCACACGATCGAAGGCTTCGACTGGCCCAGCATCACGCGCACGGCCGTCGATCACACGATCGCCGCGATGGCCCGGCTCGAATTGAGCGAAGCGATGGATGCAGCGCTTGGCCTCGTGCGCCAGGTCGATGCGTTCATCGACGCGACGCGGCCGTTCACGATGGCCAAGGATGAGAGCCAGCGCGAACAACTCGCCGCCGTGCTCTACCAGTGCGCCGAGACGCTGCGCATCGCCTCGATGCTGCTCTGGTGCGCCCTGCCCAACAAGATCGAGCAGGCGTGGCGGATGCTCGGACAGAGCGTCGAGCCCGCAGCAGGCAACCTGCGCGACCTCTGCACCTGGGGCGGCCTCAAGCCGGGAACCATGCTGACCAGGGGCGACGCGCTGTTTCCGCGTTACGCCGAACAGAAAAGTGAGTGAGGCGCTCGCGCTTGCGCCGCCAGAGATTCACAAATTCCTCGCTCCTGATGATGAGCGCAACCCATCTCGGCCTGCACATCGCAGCAGGTGCGTTCCTGGCCGTCGGCATTCTGCTGAACGTCTGGCGCGGCGGCCCCTTCGGCGGTGCGTGGGCCGGCTCATGCTTCCCGTGCGCGGCGTACCCGGTCGTGTTCATTGGCTACTTCTCGACCTACTGCCTCCTCTACGAGCGATACAGCACGCCGCGCTGGCGCACGCTCGATTGGTGGCTCGCGGCGGTCGGATGCGTCGAAGTCGTTGCGGCGATCTGTCTGTTCGCACGATACCAGATGAACGTCTGGGCGAGCGTGTAGTGCTGGCCGCCGGGTTCTCGTTGCACCTTCATACTGATATCATCCGCCCATGAAACTCGCGCTGGCGCAGATCAATCCGACGGTCGGCGACATCGAGGGCAACGCGCGGCTCATCACCGCCGCCATCGACGCCGCCCGCCGCGCCGGCGCCGAGATCATCGCCGTGCCCGAACTGGCGATCCTCGGCTACCCGCCCAAGGACCTGCTGCTCAAGCGCGGCCTGGTCGCCCGCTGCGAACAGGCCGTGCGCGGCATCGCCGCCGGCTGCACCGACATCGCCGCCATCATCGGCTCGCCGCGCGCGCATACCAACCCGACGGGGCGCGGCCTGCACAACAGCGCCGCACTCTGCCGCGGCGGCCGCATCGAACTCTGGTACGACAAGCGACTGCTGCCAACCTACGACGTCTTCGACGAATCGCGCTACTTCGACCCCGGACGGCAGGCCGGCATCTTCGAGCATCGCGGCCGGCTCATCGGCCTGGCCGTGTGCGAAGATTTCTGGAACGATGAAACCATCTTCCAGCGCCGCCTGTATGCCGAAGACACCGTCTCCGACCTGCTCGGCTGCGGTGTCGAACTGGTCATCAACATCTCCGCCTCGCCGTTCGTCGTCGGCAAGCCCGAGTTTCGCCGCCAGCTCTTCGGCCGCATCGCCTCGCGCATCCGCAGCCCGGTCGCGCTGGTCAACCAGGTCGGCGGCAACGACGATCTCGTCTTCGACGGCTACTCGATGGTGCTCGGCTCCGACGGCGGGCTCATCGCCGCCGCACGCGGCTTCGGCGAAGACCTCCTGCTCGTCGATCTCCCCACCCACCAGCGCCGCGACTTCGAATCCGACGATCTCGCCGACCTCTTCGATGCGCTCGTGCTGGGCGTGCGCGACTATATGCGCAAGTGCGGCTTTGCCGGCAGCATCGTCGCGCTCAGCGGCGGGATTGATTCGGCCATCGTGGCGGCGATCGCGCGCGCCGCGCTCGGACCCGACGCCGTGCGCGGCGTGGGCATGCCCAGCCGATTCTCCTCGCCCGGTTCGATCGAAGATGCGCGCGACCTGGCGGACCGGCTCGGCATCCGCTTCGATCTGCTCCCCATCGAGCCCGCGCACGAGTCGATGCTCCAGCTCGTCAAGCCCCTGTTTGACGAGACGGGCCAGCCGCCCGGCGTCGCCGAGGAAAACATCCAGGCCCGCATCCGCGGCAACGTCGTCATGAGCCTGTCGAACAAGACCGGCGCCCTGCTGCTCACCACCGGCAATAAGAGCGAACTGGCGGTGGGCTACTGCACGCTCTATGGCGACATGGCCGGCGGCCTGGCCGTCATCTCCGACGTGCCCAAGACCACCGTCTACCGACTCGCACGCTGGATGAACGAGCACCCGCAGCGCTGCGGCCTCACGCAGCCGCCAATTCCCGAAAACACCATCACCAAGCCGCCCAGCGCCGAACTGCGCCCCGACCAGACCGACCAAGACACACTGCCGCCCTACGACATTCTCGACGAGATCATTCTGCGCTACGTCGAGCGTTGCGATGATGTCGATCGGATCATCGAAGAGACGAAGATCGATGCCGATCTCGTTCGCAACGTCTGCCGCATGATCGATCGCAACGAATACAAGCGGCGGCAGATGCCGGTGGGATTGAAAGTCACCGGCCGCGCCTTCGGCAGCGGCTGGCGCATGCCCATCGCGGCGCGGGGCGTCTGATTCGAACAGCCGGAGTTGCCATGCCCAACCCACGATTCATCTCTGCATGCCTGACTCTCCTCGCGTGCCTTGCCGCGGGATGCCACCGCTCGGCTATCCGCGAGATCGAGCCTCACCCCTGGCTTGTTGAGTTGGATTGGCTTTGCGGCGACTGGACAACGCACGCACGGCCGGACGGCTCTCGCTCGGAAGAGCACTGGATGCCGCCGTCGAGCTGGCACATGTTCGGCATCGGCCGATCGCTGCGGGACGGCAAAGAGGTCTTCGTCGAGTACCTGCGCATCAGCGCAGAAGGATCGCAGGTGATCTATTACGCCGCACCCGGCGGCCGCCTGCCCGCCACACCGTTCCGCGCCATCGAGCGCGGCCCCACGCGCGCCGTTTTCGAGAATCTCGAACACGACTATCCGCAGCGAATCATCTACGAGCTTCAGCCCAGCGGCGACATCCGGGCTCGTATCGAAGGAGTCGTGAACGGGCAGAAAAAGAGTTCGGACTGGTATCTCAGCCCGGCGCACTGACGGCTCAGGCCGGGCGCCGCACTGCTCACCTGCCCGGCACGAATCCCTCGCCGATGATGTACATCTCGGTGGACTCATTGCGCGAGGCCTTGGGCTTGAAACCCCTGACCTTGTCGAAGCGCGCTTTGCATTCGTCCAGCAGGGCGGGGTATTCAGCGCCTTCGAACACCTTCACGACAAACGACCCGCCCGAGCGCAGCAGGTCGCCCGCCAGTTCCAGCGCCCGCCGGGCCAGGTGAATCGACTGGTAGTGGTCGCTGTGATGGTGTCCGGTCGTCGCCGCCATCATGTCGGACATGACGAGATCGAAGTGCCGCTGATTCGTCAGATCGAGAATCTCGGCGGCGGTGATCTTGAACACATCACCCTCGCGCGTCACCACCGCTTCATCGCAGAACTTGAGCGGCCGGCGCACGGGCTTGAGATCGAATCCCAGCACGAGGCCCCCCTTGGCCGCCGGGCCGATGTGCTGGCACACCACCTGCAGCCACGCCCCGGGCGCGCAGCCGAGGTCGAGCACGTAATCGCCGCTCTTGATCAGCTTCTTCTTTTCGAGAATCTCTTTCAGTTTGAACGCTGAGCGCGCGACGTAGCCCAGCCGCCTGGCCTCTCGAAAATAGTGGTCCTGCACCTCGCGCGTTGCCGCCATGGCCAAGTGTAGCCGCAGGCGGCGCCGTGCCTGACGTGTCCGAAGCGCTCGCCCCCGGGACGCGTCGCGTCGCCCCCCGGCCGGTACCATGAAGCATCAAGTGGTGCGCCGCATCGGCGCCGCCGCACTTTCTGGAGACTACCCATGACCCGCCGCGTCATTTCCCACCTGCTCGCACTGACCCTGCTTCTCGTTCTCGTTCCTCTTTCGCACGCCGCGCTCGCGCCCGACGAGCACTGGAGAGGCGAGATCACATTGCCCGGCGGGATGCAACTCGGCCTCATCGTGCACTTCCAGTCCAGCGCCGACCAGCCCGGCCAGTGGACCGCGACGCTCGACATTCCCCAGCAGGGCCTCAAGAACGCGCCCATGACGGATGTTACCTACACCGCCACCGAGATGGCGTTCACCCTCAAGATCGCCGGCGCCGTCTTCACCGCCAAAATCGACGAGACCGGCCAGAGCGCCGACGGCGAACTCGCGCAGCACGGCATGACCTTTCCCATGCACCTGCAGCGCCAGACCGCTGAAGAGATTGCGCGGCAACTCGAGGCGGAAAAGCCGAACCGGCCGCAGACGCCCCAGCCGCCCTTCCCCTACGAAGTGCGCGAAGTGACGTATCGCAACCAGGCCGACGACATCACCATCGCCGGCACGCTCACCATCCCCGACGGCGACGGGCCGTTCCCGGCGGTGGTCATGATCACCGGCTCGGGGCCGCAGGATCGTGATGAGTCGCTCAAGCAGCACCAGCCGTTCTGGATTATCGCCGATTATCTCTCGCGCCGCGGCATCGCGGTGCTGCGCAGCGATGATCGCGGCATCGGCGGCACAAGCGGCTCCACGCCCGATTCGACCAGTGAAGGCTTCGCGCGCGATGCGCTCGCCGGGGTCACCTACCTCAAGACGATCGATCGCATCAATCACGCACGCATCGGCGTGATGGGCCACAGCGAGGGCGGCATCGTCGGTCCTCTCGCCGCTTCGCAGTCCGATGACGTCGCCTTCGTCGTCATGCTCGCCGGAACCGGCCTGCCCGGCAGCGACATCCTTCGAATGCAGACGCGGCTGATCGTCGAGGCAACCGGCATGCTCACGGCCGAACAACTCGACGAGATGGAAAGGACCCAGCGGGAAGCCCTCGCCCGCATCATGAGCGACGCCCCCATGCAGGAGAAGATCGATATGGTCGTCGCGCTGATGCGCGAGCAGGGCATGGCGGCCGACGACGCCACGCTCAACGCCCTCGCCGAGCAGCAACTCGCGCAGATGAACACCGCGTGGTTCAAGTTCTTCTACGCCTACGACCCGCGGCCGGCGCTGCGCAAGATCACCTGCCCGGTGCTGGCGATCAACGGCTCGCTCGATCTCCAGGTGCCGCCCAGGGAGAACCTCGAAGAGATCCGCAAGGCCCTCACGGAAGCCGGCAACAAGGACTTCACCATCAAAGAACTCGAAGGCCTCAACCACCTCTTCCAGCACGCCACCACCGGCTCGCCCGACGAGTACGGCAACATCGAGGAGACCTTCGCGCCCGAAGCGCTCGAGCTGATCGCCAACTGGATCAACGCCCGCTTCGCCAGCGCGCCCGAGGCCGACGCCGAGGCAGCACCGGCGACGATTCAGTAACAGTGCGCTCGCGCAGCGCGTCGCAGACTCGGGCTCAGTAGACCGAATCCGGGAAGTAGTAACCCTTCGCGTTCTCCGGCGTGATGAGTTCGACGTCGATCATCAGGTGGCGCGGCATGAACTGGCTCACCGCCTCGCGATGGCCGTCGCGCAGATTCGACACGGCCATGTGAATGCCGGTGGCGATCATCGATGGCGGGTAGGTGATGTCGGCCGGGAACATGTCGTGCCCGTCCATGACCATCTTGACCACTTCCTTCATTCCCGCGCCGCCGAGCATCCACATCTCATTCTCCCGGCCGGCTTCGCGGATCGCCTTGTAGGCGCCCATAGCGATGTCATCGTCCTGGGCCCACACGGCGTCGATCTGCTTGTGCTTGACGAGGAACGTCTGCATCACTTCGAGACCCTTCTGCCGGTTCCACATGGCCGGCTGCTGGCCGAGGATCTCGATCTCGGGATACTGGCTGAAGACTTCGATCGCCGCGTTGACGCGGTCGCTGTTGACGGTGCAGGGGATGCCCTCGAGGATGACGATCTTGCCCTTGCCCCCGAGGCGATCGACCATGTACTGCGCGCTCTTGCGGCCGAAGGCCTTGTTGTCGCCCTCAAGGAAGAGATCGGCGACCGGCTCGAGGAAGCCGCGATCGACGTTGACGATGTA
Source organism: Planctomycetota bacterium (assembly GCA_963205185.1). Lineage (GTDB taxonomy): Bacteria > Planctomycetota > Phycisphaerae > Phycisphaerales > UBA5793 > UBA5793. Next base: position 14,466 of record CAUJHZ010000020.1, read on the forward strand.
GATGCCGCGCTCGTGGGCCCGCTTGGCGATGGGCGTGATGGGCGCGCTCTCGGTGGCGAGCACGACGAGGCCGTCGATGCCCTTGACCATCATGTTCTCGATGTCGCTGATCTGCTTCTGCGGCGTGGTTGCCGTGGCGAGGGTGAAATCGACCTCGGGATACAACTCCTGCGCCTTCTTGGCCCACCACACGACCCCGGCCGTCCAGCCGTGGTCGGCAGCAGGGATGGAGATGCCGATGCGGAGTTTGGAGCGCGACGGCTGCTCGCTGGCGGATTCCGTTGAGGTGGGGGCGGTCGAGGAACTCGCCGGGGCTTCCGCAGCGCGCCACGCGGGCAGGGCGAAGGCGACAAGAGTCAGCGCGGCGGTGGACAGTGCGAGGCGACGTGTAGTGAATCGGGCCATGATTGCTCCTCCGTTTGGTGGGGAGAGTATACGGCTGCGACGAACGGAGGGGGGCGGTGAGTTAAGGACCGCAACCTCTGCCGAGCTCGGCGTGGTCCGCTACTCCGACCGGCTGCGCTGGAGAAGCACGGCGAGGAGGATGACCCCGGCCGTGACGAGACCCTGCCAGTGGGTGCTGACACTGGCGAGGATAAGCACGTTGTCGATCATGCCCAGGATCAGCACGCCGATGACGGTGCCCCAGATGCGACCGCGCCCGCCGCTGAGCCGCGTGCCGCCGATGACGACCGCGGCGATGGCGTCGAGTTCGAGCAGGATACCGGTGTTCGACGAGTCGATGCCGCTGAGGCGCGAGGCCAGCAGTACCGCCGCGATGCCCGTGCACAGGCCAATGAGCGTGTACGTGATAAGGCGCACGCGATCGACGTTGATCGCGCTGTAGCGAGCCGCGGTCTCGTTGGAGCCGACCGCCACCACGTATCTTCCAAACCGCGTGTGGCTGAGAAGCACCTGCCCAAGAACGGCAATCGAGATGAACACGATGATCGGCCAGGTGAGATGCAAGGCAATCTCGCGGCCGGTGGCGTCGGTCCAGTTGAGCAGCGGAATGCCGTTGTTGGTGCTGCTGATCGCCTCGAATGAACTCACTCCAAAGGCGCTCTCCCCTCCGCCGTCCATGAGAACGAGCACGGCGGAGCGATAGGCGGCCAGGCCGCACAGCGTGGCGATGAACGGCGCCACGCGGCCCTTGCTCACGATCAGGCCCGTGATCCAGCCGAGCACCATCCCGGCGAGCGGCGCAATGGCGCAGGCCGCGAGCACTCCGAGCCATTCCGTCCCGCTCGAGTCGATGATCTTCTTCATCAGAACCACCGCCAGGCCGCCGACGAACGCGATCATGGATCCGACCGACAGGTCGATGCCTCCCGAGATGATGACGAACGTCATGCCGATGGCGACGATGCCCAGAAAGGCCTTCTGATTGATGATGTTGAGAATGTTCTCGGGATTCAGGAACGAGTCGCGCGTCGCGGGCAGCAGCGAACACACCGCGGCCATGATGACCAGCGCGATCAACCCGCCCCACGTCTCGAACACGTCGGACCAGTGAAATCGCGGAGCGCTGGGCGTGTTGGGCTTGTCCTGGATCACGCGACGCGGTTCTCCCGCAGACCGGCGGCGAGGTGCATGATGTCGGCCTCGGTGGCCCGCTCGCCGGGCAGCGCTCCAACGATACGCCCGTTGCGCATCACGAGAATGCGATGGCACAGGCCGATCAGTTCCGGCATCTCTGACGAAATCATCACGATCGAACGGCCTTCGGCGGCCAGTTGATGGATGAGGCCGTAGATCTCCTGCTTGGCCCCGATGTCCACGCCGCGCGTCGGCTCATCGAGGATGAGCACGTTGGGTTTGGTGTCGAGCCATTTCGCCAGGGCGACTTTCTGCTGGTTGCCGCCGCTGAGCGAAGACACGCGCTGTTGCACGGTGGCGCAGCGCGTGCCCAGCCGCCGCGCATGCTCCTGAGCGCTGGCCCGGCGGGCGGCAGCCTTGAGCAGCGGAAAGCCGTACGCGCGCAGGTTCGCCAGCGTGGTGTTCTCGGTAATGCTCAGATCGAGATGCAGGCCGCGCAACTTGCGGTCTTCCGACACGTACGCCAACCGGTGCGCGATGGCGTCGGCGGGCCTGCGGATGTCCGCCGGCTCGCCGATGATGCTCACACTGCCGCTGCGCCGCCGCCGCACGCCGGCGATGGCTTCGGCAAACTCAGTGCGGCCCGAGCCGACGAGGCCCGCCAGCCCGAGAATCTCGCCGCGATGCAGTTCAAACCCGGCGCCGCGCACCCAGCCATCCACGAAAAAGTTGCGCACCTCCAGCACCGTGTCAGGCAGGTGAGCCGCGCGCTGCGGAAAGAGTTCGCCCAGGTCGCGACCGACCATCAGCCGCGCCAGATCCGCGTCATCCACCTCGCGCGGCTCGACGGTCTTGACGTACTGCCCGTCGCGCAGCACGGTGATGCGATCGCACAGCCGCCGCACCTCCGGCAGGATGTGCGAAATGTAAATGATCGTCACGCCGCGATGCAGCCGCAACTGGTTGACCACGCGAAACAGCGCGTTGGTCTCGCGCTCGCTGAGCACCGCCGTGGGCTCATCCATGATGAGCAGCCGCGCTTCGCACGAAAGGGCCTTGGCGATCTCGACGAGCTGCTGGTCGGCGATTGAGAGGCGGTTGACGCGCGTGCGCGGGCTGATGTTCGAGCCGAGTTGATTGAGCAGCTTGAGCGCTGCCGTCTCGGCCGAGCCGCGATCGACCAGCCCCAGCGTGGTGCGCTCGCGGCCCAGGAAGATGTTGTCGGCGACCGAGAGTTCGCCGATGAGATTGAGTTCCTGGTGGATCATCGCGATGCCGCGCTTCATCGCGTCGGCGGCGCTGCGGAGTTCGAGGGGCTGACCCTCGAACGTAATCGACCCGGCCGTGGGGCGCTCGAGTCCGCTGAGCATCTTCATGAGCGTGCTCTTGCCGGCCCCGTTCTCGCCGATCAGCCCGTGCGCCTCGCCGCGGTTGATGGCCAGCGAGAGGTCATTGACCGCCCGGACGGCCGGGTAGTCCTTGGTCACGCCGTTGATGGTGAGAATGGGCTCGGGCACGCTGTGAAGATAGGCCCGCAACGCCGCCGCAGCGAGGAAGCGGAATTCGAGGCATCAAGGCGGCAGGACCGCAAAGTCGCACGTTTAGCCGCGACCCGAAGGCTCCGCGCAGGGGAGCGATGCCAAAGCGCCAAAATGGGTCCCCATGCAGCGCAACCCCGAGCCTCACTCAATTCGCGCGACGTTGCTGGTGGTGCAGGTGGTGAGGTCGAGGAGTTGGAGGTAGGAGCCGCAAATCGACGGCACGATGGAGGTGCGAATCAGTCCACCGCCGTCTGCTTCGGACTGCCTCATTAAACCGAGGCGCAGTGCCATCGGATCAAGATCAAGAGTCGTCCCTGAGCAAATGCGCAATCGTGGAACTGTCGAGATTCCCAAGTCTGCGGAATGAGCGATCGCAATGCGACCGCCGGGTGCGGCTTCCGACCATTGAATCTCGGCTGGACCGCCTTTCGGGCAGATCGCGCGAATAGTCAACTGTGGGTTGCTCAGTGGGGGAAGAGTGACATGCGCCAAATAGCCATCAAAATCGCGTGGAGCATAGGATTGGTTGATCGCTCCCTCAAAATCGGTCGACAGTGTCTGCCCAAAAATCACAATGCTGTCGCAGTCGGCGTCGTCGAGAAGCCCCGTCGTCCAGTCAATGTCTGTTCCGCCAATGAATGAAGACCATCTGACCTGGCCGTCGGTGCTCACTTCGCAAACAAATGCATCCGCAAATCCGGGGCGGATTTCGTCGGTTCTGCCAACGAGGTCAGCTGACACGGTGTCGCCGCAAATCACCAGTCTATCTGAATCAAGGATTGCGATGTCCGCCCCATTGTCGACTCTTTCACCGCCGACATAAGTCATCCATCGGACTTCCCCCGGATGATCTACGCGGGCGAGATATACGTCAACCTTGCCGAAACTTTAGTTGGTACGACCGACGAAGTCAGGGGAGACCGTCACTCCGATGATGTAGATCTCTCCCCCTTCGCCGATGGCCACCTTCGGCCGTGGCGTCACAGCCGAGGACTCATCATCGGTCCCCCCCAGGTACATCGTCCAGTCGAGCTCGCCGGCTGGGTTGATTGAGGCCAGATAGGCGTCGATTCGGCCGATGCGATCATTGAGACGGCTGGTGAGATCGGGTGATCCTGTTCCGCCCGCCAAGATCAGGTGACCATCGGCCCTTCGCGCCAATCCTCCGCCCACGTCAATGTTGGCGCCGCCAATAAACGTCATCCACTCGATGGCGCCTTCGCTGGAGACGCGGGCGACAAAGCCATCGTCGAGTCCATAGGATTCGTTCGTCTTTCCCTCGAAATCCGGAGAACTGGTCGTGCCGGAGAGGTAGATTTGATCTTGCCCGTCCAGCACGAGCCCACGACACCAGTCATTCTCTGACCCGCCGATGTATGAACTCCACAGCAATTGTCCGGTTGGACCAACGTATGCAATGAACACATCCCGTCCACCGTGGAATTCGTTGATCCGACGCGGAAAGTCTGTGGAACCGGTCGCCCCAGCGACGATGGCGTGATCATGGCTATCCACCTGGATCGATTCTCCCCAGTCGAGCCAGGCGGAGCCGACAAACAACGTCCAATACAACTCGCCGGAAGGCGAGACCTTTGAAACGTAGGCATCAGACCAGGTTCCGTATTGATTGAGCTGACCCTCGAAGTTCCCGGAATCCGTCCAGCCGGTGACGAGATAATTGCCATCTGAATCCCGTGCCATGTCCATGATCTGGTCAAGGCTTGTGCCACCGAGATATCGCATCCACTTTACATCCGGATCAATGATGAGTTCGCGGGTCGGATCGACGGGGCCGTCGAGGGTGATTCGATACGTCGTGTCGTTGAGCAGTTCGAAGCGGGCGGGGATGGGATCTCGGTGATCTGACGAGCCGCGCCCGTCAGGCAGCGGTCTTGGACTTCGATCGTCAAGCACCGCTCCCTTACCGTCGCGGCTCGCTAAGCACTCCTGCCACACGAGCGGCGCGGCGTCGGTGAGTGTGCCGAAGGTGGTCGCGATGTGCAGGCTGCCGGCGTGGTCGATGCACAGTGACTCGATGCCGTCGTACTGGATGCGGATCTGCGACCAGTCGGCGCCGGGGGCGACGTGGAATTCGTACTTGAGCACGCCGTCGGCATTCGATTCATCCGCGAGGCCGCGGGCGCCAGCGCCGGTGATGTGCAGGTCAACGCCGTCGTAGAGGTTGCGATAGACCACCTCGCCGAACGAGGGCACGTTGCTCGCCCACTTCGATTCATCATCGCCGATGAAGTAGTTGAACCTCGCGCTGCGCGGCTGCGCGGCGACGGGAATGACCTCGTTGCTGCCGGGGAAGGTGACGGTAAGGGTCAGGTGCTCGAGCGAGCGCTGCGGCTGGCGAGGATCGACCATCAGCTGAGTCTGCGGCGAGAGGAGCGCATCACCGCGCCGCTCGTCCAACACCGCTCCCTCACGGTCGGGGCTCGGTTCAGCTGTGGCATGCGCTGAATGGAGCGCATCATTCCAGCGATCGTCCAACACCGCTCCCTCACGGTCGGGGCTCGGTTCAGCCGCGGCATGCGCCGAATGGAGCGCATCACTCCAGCGCTCGTCCAACACCACTCCCTCACGGTCGGGGCTCGGTTCAGCTGCGGCATGCGCTGAATGGAGCGCATCACCGCGCCGCTCGTCCAACACCACTCCCTCACGGTCGGGGCTCGGTTCAGCTGCGGCATGCGCGGCCCAGTGGCCTCGCTCACGCGTCGGGCTCGCTTCGGGCATCTCGCGCGCCAGGTGCATGGTGAACGATGACTCGCGAAAGGCGATGTCCAGGCCGCGCGCGCGGTAGCCGAAGATCACCCCGGCATCGCTCCACTGCCCCTCGTTGGGCACGAAGTACACGCCGCGAAGGCCGAGGTTCAGCCGCTCAGCAGCGGGTGACTGCAACGCAGATGCGCCCGCCGCGAGGACGAGCGAAGAGACGAGTGCGAGACCCCGAGCGGAAGCGTGGCGCATGACAATCCTCCTGCGCCCGAGCATACCGCAAATCGCACCAGGCCGCAAGGGACAAAGTGCGAACACGCAATCCCGGCCGCGAAGCCGCAAGCGGCGTGGCGCGGTCTTCAAGCCCCGTCGCCGCTGCCCGGGCACTGGCATTTACGGGATTTCGCCCCTATCTTCCGCGTTATGGAATCGATGCGCACCATTCGTGTTTTCGCGGGTCTGCTGATCGGCCTCCTGCTCGCTCCGGCAAGCCTCGCCCAGGACAACCAACTCACCGCCGAGCAGCGCGAGCAGGGCTGGAAACTGCTCTTTGACGGCGAGTCGCTCAGCGGCTGGACGCCCACGGGCAATCCGGTCGCGTGGGTTGTCGAAGACGGCATGATCCAGTGCCGGCCCGGCGGCGGCGGGTGGCTGCGCACCGTGGATCAGTACCGCGATTTCGAACTCTTCGCTGATTTCAAAATCGGCAAGGGCGGCAACAGCGGCCTGGCCATCCGCGCTTCATCGACGAGCGATCCCGCGTTCAGCGGCATGGAACTGCAGATCTACGACTCGTTCGGCAAGCCGACGGCGCTGAACTGTTGCGGGGCCGTGTACAACGCGATCGCGCCGCTCGAGCAGGCGGTCAAGCCGGCCGGCGAGTGGAACACCTATCGCGTGCTCATCCGGGGCGATACGCTCAACGTCTGGCTCAACGGCGTCCAGATTCACAAGGATGAAAGACTTGATGGGCGCGGCATTGTGCACCAGGCGCAGGACAAGCGGCCGCTGCAGTCGCGCGTCAAGAGCGGCTACATCGCCTTTCAGGATCACGGCAACGGCGCGTTCTTCAAGAACATCCGCATCCGGCCCATCGACGTGCATCCGCTCGACGCCGCGCCCGGCGAGGGCGAGCCGATGTGGGTCGATCTGTTCAATGGGCGCGACCTGACGGGCTGGTTCGCCAAAGGCGATGCGACGTGGAGCGTCGAGGATGGCGTGCTCGTGGGTCGCGATGGCGTGGGCCATCTCTACAGCGACGGCGTCTACACCGACTTTGAACTCCGCGCCAAAGTCTGGATCAAGACGAAAGGAAACAGCGGCTTTTACTTCCGAGCCAATCCGCCCAGGGACAATCCGGATTCATGGCCGGAAGGCTACGAAGCGCAGGTGGACAACAACGACCCGAAGAACTTCACCGGCTCGCTCTACGCCCGCGCCTGGCCCGACCGGCTCATCACAAAGGAAGAGGAATGGTTCGACTACAGCATCCGCTGCGTCGGCGAGCACATCACCATCGCCATCAACGGGCAGACGATGCTCGAAACCAATCAACATGATTACGCCAGCGGGCGCATCGCGCTGCAGGGGCACAACCCGGGCTCGGAGGTGCGCTGGCGCGACATCCAGATCCGCCCGCTGAACGAGGCCATCGCCATGAGCAATCCCATTATGCCCGCCGACGGCATCATCGATGTCTTCTACTGCACGCATTCGGCCGGCTTCCGGCACGACGTGCTGCCCGAGTCGCGCCAGATCATGGAGCAGTTGGGGCAGCAGCACGACTGGCTGCGCGTGGCCACGAGCGATGACATCGCCGAACTGACTCCTGAACGACTGGCCCGGACCGATGTCGTGATGTTCTACACGACCGGCGAGCTGCCGATGAGCGAGGAGCAGAAGCAGGCGCTGGTCGAGTTCTGCGAAAGCGGCCACGGCTTCGTGGGCGTGCACAGCGCGACCGACACCTTCTACGAGTGGCCGTGGTACGTGAAGCACGTGGGCGGCTCGTTCGACGGGCACCCATGGCACGAGAAAGTCACCATCAAGGTGATCGACACGAACCACCCGGCGACGCGTCACCTCGGCGATGCGTTCGTGATCACCGATGAGATCTACAAGTTCAAGAACCGCGCCGACGACCGGCACGTGCTCACGCAACTCGACGGCTCGAGCGTCGAGGATGAGGCGAGCGGGTACTTTCCGGCGTCGAGTTGGACGCGCACGACCGGCAGCGGCCGGATGTTCTACACGGCCCTGGGCCATCGCAGCGAAGTGTGGCGCGATCAGCGGTTCATCGACCACCTGCTCGGCGGCATCCGCTGGGCGGCGGGCGTGGAAGATTGAGCGAACAGCGCGGCGCGGCGGGCGGCTAAGTCCTTGCTTTCCGGATTCAGATCTGTTTCAGAGGTTCATGCATGAAACGCAACGGTATGAGGCGGGCCACCACCACCGGCGCCGCAGCGCTGGGCATTGCGGCGGCAGCGGGCGTCATCGGCGCTGCAGCGGTAAGCAGCGAACGCGATGCGACTCGCATCGCGGATGAACTCACGCACCTGGCGCCGTTCGACGTGATCGCGCCCGCTTCGCTCGACCCGGGCGAGCGGCTCATCGCCGAACTCAACTGCATCGCGTGTCACGCGGCGCCGCAGGCGATCGCCGAGCGGCTCGACTCAAGGAAGGCGCCCCTGCTGGGACAGGTCGGGCAGCGATTCAGCCCCGACTACCTCCGCGCGTGGCTTGCCGACCCGCACAAGGTCAAGCCTGGCGCGACGATGCCGAACCTGATGACGGGCATCGAGCCGGGGGTGCTCGGTCAAATGGCCGAGCCGCTCGTGCACTTCCTCGTGTCGCTGGGCGGCATCGCGCGGCCGGTCGAAACTCCATTCAACGAAACAGATGTGAATCGCGGCCGGGTGCTCTATCACCAGGTGGGCTGCGTGGCCTGCCATGCGCCGCGCGAAGCGCCGGCGGTGCTCAACCCGACGCTCAAGCCGGCCGGTGAAGACCCATACGGCGCCGAGCAGGGGCTGCCCACCGAGATTCCTGACGGCGCGATGGAAAAGGCAGCGCCGCTCGGCTCGTTCGCACAGACCAATATCGAGTCGCTCACCGATCTGCTCCTCGATCCCGCGAAGATCCGACCTTCGGGCCGCATGCCCGCGATGAACCTTACGAAGGATGAAGCTCGCGCCATCGCGACGTATCTCATCGCCACCGACGTGGAGAAGAACCCGCAGGCGGCGGTGCAGGCGCCGTTCACGCTCAATCCCGCCAAAGTGGCGAGCGGTCAGCGGATGTTCGCGCAACTGGGCTGCGCGCACTGCCACGAGATGGGGCCGAATCGGACGGAAGTCAAGCCGCAGCGGCCGATGCCATTTACTTCGTTTCTCGAACTCAAGCATCTTGATAAAGGCTGTCTGGCCGCCGAGCCCGAGGCGATGGTCGCCAATTACAACCTGACCGCCGAGCAGCGCCAACTCATCCGCGAGACGCTCGGCCGGGCCAGGACGCTCTCGCAGCCGCTGAGCGAAGCCCAGACGATCGACCGCACGCTTGCAACGATGAACTGCTACGCGTGCCACGCGCGCGATGGACAGGGCGGGCCGGTCGAAGCCCGCCGACCGTATTTCATGACCATGGGCGAAGCGGAACTCGGCGACGAAGGCCGCTTCCCGCCGCCGCTCACCGGCGTGGGCGGCAAACTCCGCACCGCGTGGATGACGGAAGTGATATCCAGCGGCGCCAAAGTCCGTCCATACATGGCCACGCGCATGCCCGTCTTCCAGACCGTGAACGCTGAAGTGCTCGCCGCGAAGTTTGAAAAAGTCGATGCGCCCTGCCCCGCTGAAGACCTGCCGCCGATGGCGTTCAGCTCACAACTCGCTGCGGATGGGCGGCGCCTGGCGGGCACGGAGCGCGGCATGTCGTGCATCAACTGCCACTCGATCAAGGGCAGCGAGCCCATCGGCGAGCCGGCGATGGACCTCGTGAGTACGCACGAGCGCCTGCGCTCCGACTGGTTCCACACCTACATGCTCGACCCGGCGAAGTTGCGCCCGGGCACGCGCATGCCCAACCACTGGCCGCCCGACCAGGCCAATCCGTTCCCCGATGTGCAGGACGGTGATCCGGACCGGCAGATCGACGCCATCTGGGCGTACCTCTCGCAGGGTGAGTTCCTCGCGCTGCCCGAAGGCGTGCCCGAAGAAGGCGGCTACGACATTCTCGTGCGCGATGAGCCGGTCGTGTTCCGCACGTTCATCAAGGGCGCCGGCGCGCGGGCCATCGGCATCGGCTTCAAGGAGCAGGTGCATCTCGCGTTCGACTCGGAGAAGTGCCGGGTGACGGAGATCTGGCGCGGGCCGTTCCTCAATGCATCAGGCGCCTGGGCCGGCCGGGGCGGTAACGCGACCGATCCAGGCGGCGCGGATGTCGTCAAGCCTGCCGATGAGTTTCCCTTCAAGACGCTGCAGGGCAACGGCGACATGACGATGACTCAGCCGACGCCGGAGTTTCGCGGCTACCGCTTCGATCAATATCGCCAGCCGATCCTGCAGTACTCCTTCGACGACTGGAGCATCGAGGAGCAGCCGCTGCCGATTGTGCGCCCCGCCGCCCCGGGCCTGCGGCGGATCTTCGACGTGAAACTGGCGCCGGGCCGCGCGGGCAGCCCGGGCCTGGCGTTCGAAGTGGCCATAGGCGAGCACATCGAGATGACCGGCCGCGATCAGTACAACGTCGATGGCCGCGTCACCTACGACGTGCTCTATCCGGACACCGCGGTGCTCAAGGTGATTCACTACCAGGACGCCGACCACCTCGTGCTGCTCTTTGGCAATTCGAATATCAGCCAGGCTCACTTTGAATTGGGGATGACGTGGTGAAGACTTGCAGACCAATCGCACTCTCGTGGGTCGCGCTCGCGCTCGGATTGGCTTCGGCGGCGGGCGCCATGCAGCAACCGCCGGAACCCGAACTGAACTACGTCAAGAAGGCGACGCGGCAGGAAACGCGCAGGGCGACCATCGCTCAGTACCTGCCCGCCGGGCTCGACTACGGCCCGTGGTGGATCATCGGCCCCTTCGAGAATGCCGGCAGCGGGCAGCTCGATCGGCCCTATCCGCCCGAACAGGACGGCTTCAAGCCCGGCGCAATCTACAAAGGCAAGAACGGCGTCGAGGTGAAGTGGCTCGAGACCGACTTCGTGGACAACAGCGCCATGGACCTGCACGTCTTTGGCGCCAACGCCTCTGACGACGAGTACAACGAAGATGTCGCCTGCTATCTCTACCGCGAAATCAGAATCGACGAGCCCGCCACGCTCAAGGTGCGCATGGGCAGCGACGACGGCGTGAAGGTGTGGTTCAACGGCCGCGTGATCGTCCACGCCGACGAACTGCGCAGCTGGGATGCCGATCAGCACGTCGTAGACCTGCATCTCCAGCCCGGCGTCAACACGATCCTCGCCAAGGTCATCAACCACCAGGTGGGGTACAACTTCTCGTTCGGCTACGACAACCCGCTCGATCCCCTGCTCGACGCCAAGCTCGAGTATCAGCTCGATCTCGACTTCCCGCGCTCACCCGAGGATGAGTATTACCGCATGCTCACCATCCCCGTGCCGCCCGAGGTCGTGCTCGAGGTGGGCGGCATGGATGTACTGCCCGACGGTCGGCCGGCGATCAGCACGCGGCGCGGCGAGGTGTGGCTGGTCAACGACGCCTACGCCGATCCGCCCTTCAGTGCGACGTTCAGCAGATTCGCCTCCGGCCTGCACGAGCCGCTCGGCCTGGCCGCGCGCGACGGGGCGATGTACCTGGTGCAGCGCAGCGAACTCACCCGTCTCGTCGATGAAGACGGCGACGATCGCGCCGACCGCTATCAGGATGTCTACTCCGGCTGGGGCGTGAGCGGCAACTACCACGAGTTTGCCTTCGGCCCCAAGTTTGACCGCAACGGCGACATGTGGGTCACGCTCAACCTCGGCTTCTGCGGCGGCCTGGGCAAGAGCATCGTGCCGTGGCGCGGCTGGGCGCTCAAGATCACCACCGACGGGCAGATGACCCCGGTCTGCGGCGGCATGCGCTCGCCCAACGGCATCGGCATGAACGCCGCAGGCGACATGTTCTACGTTGACAACCAGGGCGACTGGGTCGGCACCTGCCCGCTGGTGCACATGGAGGTCGGCGACTTCTGCGGCCACCCCGGCGGCAACCAGTGGTACGACTCGCCCGACGCGCCCGGCGACGATCCCGGCAAACCCTACGCCGGACCCAGCGGCCCCGTCCCAATGCACGTCGCCGCCCAGCACATGCCCTCGCTCAAACTCCCCGCGGTCTGGTTCCCCTATGGCCGCATGGGACAGTCGTCGGCGGATGTGCAGTGCGATATGACCGGCGGAAGGTTCGGCCCATTCGCCGAGCAACTCTTCGTCGGCGATCAGACGACCGCGTCGATCGCGCGCGTCTATCTCGAAAAAGTGGATGGTGCCTACCAGGGCGCGTGCTTCCCGTTCCGCAGCGGATTCGACTGCGGCGTCAATCGCATGTGCTGGGGAACCGACGGCTCGATGTTCGTCGGCATGACCAATCGCGGCTGGGGCTCGCTCGGCCGCAAGCCCTATGGCCTGCAGCGCCTGATCTGGACCGGCAAGACGCCGTTCGAGATCCTCGAGATGAAAGCGCAGCCCGATGGGTTTGATCTCGTCTTCACCCAGCCGGTCGATCCGCAGACTGCCGGCAACGCATCGTCGTACGCCATGAAGTCGTTCACCTACCTCTACCACGAGCCCTACGGCAGCCCGGAAGTGATGAACAAGCAACTGGCGATCCTCAGCGCCACCGTTTCGCCTGATGGAATGCGCGTGCACCTGCTCATCGACGGCCTGCGCGAGGGCTTCGTGCACGAACTGGCCGCCCCCGGCGTCACCAGCGCCGAAGGCAAACCCCTGCTGCACACCGAGGCCTACTACACGCTCAACCGCATCCCCGACGCCCCGATCGCCAGCGCCGATCGCTGAAAACCAGGGCTCAGAGTCCCACTTTCGCTGTGTGTGCCGCACGCCGCTTGCGGCTTAGCGGCCACGCTTGCGGCTTTGCGTTTTGACCCTTGCGTTGCGATGCGATTTCCGGTATCCTCAGATGGAGGAGGAATGTCATGCGCCACGCTTGCACTCGGGGTCTGGGTCTCGCATTCGTCTCTTCGCTTGCGCTGGCGGCGGATGTGCTCGGGTTTCAGTCGCCTGCTGCCCAGCGGCTCAACCTCGGTTTGCGCGGCGTGTACTTCGTGCCCAACGAGGGGCAGTGGAGCGATGCCGGCGTGATCTTCGGCTACCGCTCGCGCGGCCTGGACATCGCCTTTCGCGAATCATCGTTCACCATGCACCTGGCGCGCGAGATGCCCGAAGCGAGCCCGACGCGTGAGCGAGGCCACCGGGCCGCGCATGCCGCAGCTGAACCGAGCCCCGACCGTGAGGGAGTGGTGTTGGACGATCGCTGGAGTGATGCGCTCCATTCGGCGCATGCCGCAGCTGAACCGAGCCCCGACCGTGAGGGAGTGGTGTTGGACGATCGCTGGAATGATGCGCTCCATTCAGCGCATGCCACAGCTGAACCGAGCCCCGACCGTGAGGGAGTGGTGTTGGACGAGCGGCGCGGTGATGCGCTCCTCTCGCCGCAGACCGAGCCGATGGTCGATCCTCGCCAGCCGCAGCGCTCGCTCGAGCACCTTACCCTCGCCGTGACCTTCCCCGGCAGCAACGAGGTCATTCCCGTCGCCGCGCAGCCGCGCAGCGCGAAGTTCAACTACTTCGTCGGCGACGATGAATCGAAGTGGGCCAGCAACGTGCCCTCGTTCGGCGAGGTGGTCTACGAGAATCTCTACGACGGCATCGACCTGCACATCACCGGCGCGCCCGACTCGTCCGGCGTGCTCAAGTACGAGTTCCACGTCCAACCCGGCGCCGACTGGTCGCAGATCCGCATCAGCTACGACGGCATCGACTCGCTCTGCATCGACGAAGTCGGCAGCCTTCACATCGCGACATCAATGGGCACACTGACAGACGCCGCGCCGCTCGTGTGGCAGGAGTGCTTAGCGAGCCGCGACGGTAAGGGAGCGGTGCTTGACGATCGAAGTCCAAGACCGCTACCTGACGGGCGCGGCTCGTCAGATCACCGAGAACCCATCCCCGCCCGCTTCGAACTCGCCAGCGAATCAACCTACACGATCACCCTCGACGGCCCCGTCGATCCGACCCGGGAAGTCGTCATCGATCCGGAGGTGGAGTGGATGTACTACCTCGGCGGCTCGGCGGACGAAGTCGCTCAGGCAATTAAGATCGGGCCGAATGGGACTCTGCTGACGGTGGGCGAGACGACATCGGTTGATTTCGAGGGAAGAAACAACTCATACTTTGGTGGCGCGACGGACGGGTTTCTGGCAAACATGACACAAGCCGGCGAGTTGGCATGGATAACGTACTTCGGTGGCAACAATGAAGAGCGCAATCTGAATCTCGGTCTCGACGACACCGGAATACTCTACATTTGCGGCACGACTCTGTCGAACGACCTGCCAGGACGACACAACAACGCTCATGGCCTCGAAGATGGATTCGTCGCCCGCGTCAGTCGCACAGGCAACCTGCACTGGACAAGCTACGTGGGAGGGAGCAGCGCAGACAGTTGTGCTGACCTCGCAGTCAGTGCCGATGGGCGGCTGTACGTCACGGGTTCGACCGAGTCAATTGACTTTGAAGGTCGCAACAACTCCACACACGACAATCACTGGCACTACGGCGACGCTTATCTTGCCGTCATGGACCGCCTTGGTGCGCTGCAGTGGATGACCTACCTCGGCGGAGAAGGGAAGGACGAGGGGACCGCAATCGTAGCGGACCCCTCGGGCGATCTCTTTCTGATTGGACAAACCACTTCAGTCAGTTTTGAAGGGCAGATCAATAATAATATTGGTTTCACTGATGCCTTTGCCCTCCGAATCACGAGAGACGGTGAATCGCTCTGGATGAGGTATTTCGGGGGCGCGGAGGATGAGTTCGGCTCCGGAGTGGTGCTTGACGACAGGCAGGAATACCTCTACATCGCCGGGCTAACGGCCTCACCGCAATTCGAAGGACAGATCAACAGTCATCACGGCGGCGACACCTACCAAGACGGGTACCTGCTCAAGGTGAGCGTATCGGGCGAACTGGATTGGATGGTGTTCCTGGGTGGCTCGGAGGCCGATCTGGCATACAGCGCGACGATAGACAGCGATGGGCAGATCATCGTCGCAGGCAGCACGGCATCGAGCAATTTCGAGGGTCGAATCAATGACCATCACGGTGGGTACAACGACGCGTTCGTGTTGGCCCGAAGCCCCTCTGGTGACCTGGGAGAGATGATCTACACCGGCGGGAGTGACTCAGAAAGGGCCCGCAGCTGCGCCGCGGATGGCTTCGGCCGCGTCTACGTCTCCGGCAGCACCAAGTCGCCGACCTTTGACGCATCACTCAATTCGAATCATGGCGCTATGGATGCGTTCGTCCTGCGCGTCGTTACGGTGGCTGGTCTTCGGTTGCGTGTAGTCACGGCGTGTCCGAGTGGCGGGCCATCAAGCGTCACCTGGTTCAACGCCACGCCCAGCGCCCCCACAGCGCTGCTCTTCGCCCGCGCGGCCGGCTCGTTCACCATCCCCAACAACCGCCCGTGCCCCGGCACGATGCTCGGCCTCGGCGCCGAGCAACTCCAGGTCGCCTTCACCGGCCACTCCGACGCCAACGGCTCGCGCACACTCAACGCCACCATCGGCCCCAGCCTCTGCGGCGGCTACCTCCAACTCCTCGACCTCACCACCTGCGCCACCAGCAACGTCGCGCGGATTGAGTGAGACTGCCACCGGCAGGCGTCATACGCTCACGCCATGATCGCCGTCGTGCAGCGCGTCAGTCGAGCGTCCGTCTCCGTCGAGGAGACCGGCTATCGCGCCGACATCGGCCGCGGCCTCGTCGTGCTGCTCGGCGTCGAGAAAGGCGATGAGCAAACCCACGCGGACTGGCTCGCCGGCAAGATCGCCCGCCTGCGCATCTTTCCCGACGACGCCGGGCTCATGAATCGCAGCGTGCGCGACGTCGGCGGGCAGGCGCTGGTCGTGAGCCAGTTCACGCTGGCCGGCGACTGCCGCAAGGGCAATCGCCCGAGTTTCGATCGCGCTGCCGGCCCCGAACTCGCCGAGTCGCTCTACGAATTCTTCGTCACTCGGCTGCGCGATGCCCAGGGCGTGGAGACCGCCACCGGCGTGTTCCGCGCCATGATGGCCGTGGAACTCGTGAACGACGGCCCCGTGACGCTAATGATGAACACCGCGGACCTGCCGCGCTGAGTGGCGCGCGGCACGTCAATTCCCCTGACCAACGAAACTCAACCCTCGTGGAGGCAATGCTGATGAACCTGAAGAACCGCCGACTTGCAACCATCGGCGCCGTCCTCGCCGCCGTCTCGCTCTTCTCCGGCTGCGCGGAGCAATCGACCCGCAACCCCGATACCGAGATGACCGCCGCTCGCGCGAAGTTCTACGAGGGCTTCTCCGGCTATCACCGCGACATCACCACCACTTCGCCCGAAGCCCAGCACTGGTTTGACCAGGGCCTGCAACTGCTCTACGGCTTCAACCACGACGAGGCGATCCGCTCGTTCCGCAAGGCCGCCGAGGTCGATCCCAGGTGCGCCATGGCGTGGTGGGGCGTGGGCTATGCCTACGGCCTGCACATCAACAACCCCGTCATGACCGACGAGCAGTCGCACCTCGCGTGGATGGCCACGCAGGAAGCCGTCAAGCGCCGCGCCAACGGCTCGCCGGTCGAGCGCACGCTCATCGATGCGCTGGCGCAGCGCTACACCTGGCCGGCGCCAGCGAATCGGCGGCCGCTCGACGAGGCCTACGCCGCGGCGATGGAGCAGGCGTGGCGCAACTTCCCGCGCGATGCCGATGTCGGCGCGCTCTACGCCGAGTCGCTCATGAATCTCCAGCCGTGGGATCTGTGGACGCACGACGGCCAGCCCAAGGGCCGCACGCCCGAGATCGTCGAAGTGCTCGAGTGGGCCATGCGCATGAATCCCAGGCACCCCGGCGCCAATCACTTCTACATCCACACCGTCGAAGCGTCGCCGAATCCCGATCGCGCGCTGGTCAGCGCGCAGCGGCTCGTAAACCTCGTGCCCGGCTCGGGCCATCTCGTGCACATGCCCTCGCACATCTACGTGCGCACCGGTCGCTACGCCGAGGCGGCCGACGCCAACGAGCGGGCCGCGGCCGCAGATGAGGCCTACTTCGCCATCGCCCCCCGGCCGCGCTTCTACGTGCTCTACTACGTCCACAACATCCATTTCCTCGCCTTCGCGGCGATGATGGAAGGCCGCTACGAGACGGCGATGCAGGCGGCGCGCAAGATCGAGCAGAATGTACCCGAAGACTTCGTGCGCGAGTACGTCACGCTGGCCGACGGCCTGATGCCCACGCCGCTGCACGTGATGATCCGCTTTGGCAAGTGGGAAGACATCCTGAGCGAGCCCGAGCCGCCGGCGTATCGCCTCATGAGCCGAGCCATCCGCCACTACGCGCGCTGCGTGGCCTACTCGGCGACGGATCGCACGCCCGAGGCCGAGGCGGAACTCGCGGCGTTCGACGCCGTGGCGGCGCAGATCACCGACGACTGGTACGTGGGCAACAACCCGTCCAATGTCATCCTGCCCCTGGCCCGGCAGATGATGCTCGGCGAGATGCGCTTTCGGCAAGGGCAGCGCGAAGAGGCGTTTGCAGCGCTGCGCCAAGGCGTGGCGATGGAGGATGCGCTGGTGTACGACGAGCCGCCGGGCTGGATGCAGCCGGTGCGGCACGCGCTAGGCGCGCTGCTCATGGCCGACGGCCGCTACGCCGAGGCGGAAGAGGTCTACCGCGCCGATCTGCAGCACCACCGGCGCAACGGCTGGTCATTGCTGGGTCTGGAAAAAGCCCTCGCCGCGCAAGGCCGCAGCGAAGAAGCCGCCCACGCGGCCGCCCAGCGCGAAACAGCGTGGGCCAGAGCGGATGTGGAGCCGACTTCGTCTTGTTATTGTCAGCCGTGAGGGGCTGCGCTAATTCGGTGAGCCGAGTGAACCAGCCCGACGCGCAAGCAAGGTTCCGGCCGACCTTCCGAGCCGGCCGGGAGCGGCATCCAATGGCCTTTGAGCGCGCGGGATGAGTTCTGCGTACGTCTGCATTTCGGAAAGGGCGAACAGGCATGTTCCAACGGTGGGACGCACTCCCCTTCTCCCCGTAGCCCGAGGCGGGCATGCAAATAGGGGGCGGATGCTCTCTTCACCGGGAGCCGCGACGCTTCCTATCGTACGGAAATGTGTCGCCGGGGACGCATCTCTGGATCGCGATCGTTCCCACTCGATGTCGTGTCACTGCTCGCCGCGCCGGTTCACGGACATGTCGCTGCACTTCCATCTCAAGGAGGCTAACCGTGTTCAAGACTTGCTTGGTGACATTGTGTGTGTTCGTGAGCTTCTCAGCCAACGCGGTCGTGGCACAAACCGATGATGTCACGAACAAGCCTGAGGATCACAAACCCACGTGGCGCGGTCTGAACCCGTTGTTACTGGGCGAGGTGGCTGCGGTTCTGCAATCACCTGACACGACGTTTCTGGAACCAGAGCATGAGTTCGACCTTCCTGCGGAACTGGGTTTTGTGCTCGCGATGGCAAGCTCGAACGATGCTCGCCATGTATTCATCGCATCAGCCAAACGCGACACCTTTCGCGTAGACGTGATCGACCTGGAAGACGGAACAATTTCTTCGAGTGTCCTGAAGGCGAATGGATCACCGTATCAGCCTTCGATCATCCCGATCGTCGGCACCGATTCGATTCTCTGGCGCGCCGATCACCGAAGCGCCCCCACCAGGTTCGATTCGATCTTTGATAAGCCGGAAGCATCGGCGCCGTCGATACGAATGGAGGCACCTGATGCCCCGCTTGTTTCATTTCTTCCGGTTCCTGGCGCGGACACATTGATCGGAACCTGCAGACCCGGGTACCTTGAGCGTTGGGACCTGACAACAGGTCAGACTCAAGACGCAACGAAGCTCGCCGAGGATCTGTTGCCGTACCTGCTGGCGGAGCGGGGGGACGATGGCGTCTTTGCATTGATGCGCACCCGGGATCAGGATGAACAGACGTTTGAAGTCATCTCTGCAAACTGGAGAACGGGCGCGATTAACGCGAGGCGAAATGTCCCGTCAGGCCTGGTGGGTTTCGCGACCGACGGATCTTCCTTCTTTGCGGCAGGTCTCGAATCTGAACATTGGGGCACCATCGAGGTATTTGACGCCGACACCTTGGAACGAAGATCGTCGACGAAAATCAGTGTTCCCGTTTCATCGATCGGATATCAACTGCTTAACCGGGGACGTGTGCTTCTGCTTCACGAATACATGGTCCAACCCATACTCGCGATCGATACCCAGACCGGTGCGGTACGCGCCGTCCTTGGCCCGCAAGTCGGGGGCATTCATCGGTTTGCCGTCTCGCCGGATGGAAAGATGCTGATCGCGATCACCGGCCCGTGGGTGAACGGCTCGCTGCAACCTCGGAAGCTCTCGATCTACGATCTGACCGTGCTCGAGAAATGAATCGACGATCGCATGGCCAGCGAAGGCCATGCCATCCGGATGCGCTCACGAGGGAAACTATCACAGCAGGCACGTCAGGCCGGCCCGGCTAGGCTCCAGCCAGTGCGTAGGTCAGGTGCAACCTGACACTCGGGCGCTGCGTTGGATCGGAGTCGGGGCGAGGGGAACTCGCGAGGCCATTGCTCGTCTGCGAGTGCGCCACCGCTCGCCGGGGGGTCGCGGTCCGGGCGGGGGTGGGCAATTGGAAAGTTCCCTCGCGGCGAGGAACCAGCGCCACCGCCTCTCTTAGAATGCTCGGACTTCCCGGCACCACCGAATCTCAACACGCGCCCGGAATCACCCTGAGCGGAGATCCACATGGACAGGGACGAGATGTTCGAAGCGGCTCAACGGGTACTTCTCCACTTTGCGGACAACCAAACCCCCGAATGGAAACGCATCCGCAAAGAACTTCAATGGACCATTTTCTGGCCTTTGGCGAAAGCGGTCTTTCTGTTCTGGCTGGCATGCGTGGCGATCCTGATGATGGCCGCCACGTGACCTCAGTCGGTAGGATGCCTCGATGCCCGCCCCGGCCCCGCCTACCGCTCCAGCCAGTTGATGATGGTCCCGCCGACCACGTACCAGCCCACCACGAACGCAGCGACCTGCACGACGCCGGCCATCGTGAGGACCAGGAAGGCGCCTTCGATGACTGACTCGTATCGTCTCTCTAACGGGTGGTGGCGTCGATGGACCACGTAGCACGCCGCGGCGGCGATGGGCCCGGCACAAAGCGCGACAAACCACATGTCCTCGCCGAGACTCGTCGCCGGGAAGCCGAACATGTCGTAACGCAGGAGCGATGCGGCGATCATGATCGCAGCGCCGGCCAAGACGATGCACGCGACCGTTCCCAGAAACGACCGGGGAAGCGGGTGGTAGAGAACCACCTCCGACCGCTCCACCGTGGCGCCGCACTCGGGGCAGACTGCCTGCTCCTGTGATTCGAACATGCCGTGCAGGTCGTAGCCGCATCGCGGGCATTAACGGCGGCTGAGGTCTGCTCGATCGCGTGACATAATGCGAGTCCGGTTGATGCGCCAGGCCGCTCCATTCTAGTTCCGGCCCGAGTCTCACCCACGTTGTGTCTTCGTGCCTTCGCGTTTTCGTGCGGAAAAAGTGATCGATGCCTCGATCCCTTGATGCCTCGATGCGTTGATGCCTGCATGCCTCAATTCCTTCGTGCCCCCTTCGTGCTCTTCGTGTCCTTTGTGGTAGATGTTTGGCTCGCCTAGCGCAACGAAAGCGGCGCCGGGATGATCCCGGCGCCGCTCCAGTTGGCTGATACGGAATGTGGCGCGGCTTGCCTTGCGGCCCGCCGCGGCCGGGGTCAGTTGCGATCCCCGGCCTGGTTCTTCTCTTTCATCTCGGCCAGAAGCGCATCCACGGCTTCATCCATCTTCTCGCCGCGCACGTTCGTGTAGCGCACGCGTCCCTCGCCGTCGAGGACGAAGATGGTCGGCCAGGAGTACACGCCCCATTTCGTGGCGATCGGGCCGCGCGTGTTGCCGCCGTCCCAGAACATGGGCCACGAAAGGTTCTGCTCCTTGATGGCTTTGAGAATGCGATCCTTGGGATCGCTGTTGATGCCGAGCAGGACGAAGGGTTCATCTTTCAAACGTTCAACGAGCGACCGCTCGTGCGGGTACATGGCCCTGCAAGGCGGTCACCAATCGCCAAAGAAGTCGATGACGACGACTTTGCCGCGATACTGCTCCAGCTCCATCGACTTGCCGTCGATGCCTTCGCCCTTGATGTTGGGCGCGATGCGGCCGATCGTGAGATTCTCAACCCGATAGAGATTGGTCTTGATGAGATCGGCGTGCTTGGGGTACTTGGCCGCCAGGGCCTTGAGGAACTCCGACGCCGTCTTCACCTGCTCGTCGGACACGGCCATGCCGCTGATGGCCACCGTGCCCAGCGCGTTGCGCAGGGCCGCGCCGTCGTCGCTTTCGGCTGCCGCCTTGATCTTGTCGAGGCGCTCCTGGAGCTGCGCATCGCTCATGGCCGGAACGTCGGCTTCCAGCAGCGAAACGGTCGTCGGCCGAGCCAACTCGGCCGCTCCCATCGCCGCCGGCGTCACCAGCGCCGCAGCCAGCACGAGGCAACTCATGCTGAATCTGACTCTCATAAATTGAATCCTCCGCATGAAAAGGGACCCGATCAGCCGCTGGACTGTAGCGCCGCGGCGGCGGCCGGTTGCACCCATCCCCGAAACCGGCGGCGTGAGCGAGATACAGTATCGCGCCGTTCACCGCCTACCCGCACCGCCGCCAGCAAGGGAGTCCGGCATGAAACGACCGCTTTGCGAATCAAGCCTCGCGCTCGCCCGCCTTCTGTGCGTCCTGACATGCGCCTGGGCGACTGCTGCAAGTCTGGCCCAAGGCCCGCCGGAGGATGCCAACTTCGCCGCCAGCGAGACGGGGCGGAAGATCATCCAGCTCGCGCAGGCGTACGAGTCGGCCGGCTTTCGCGGCGCGGTGCTCGCAGCGCGCGATGGGCAGGTCGTCGCGGCCGTCGGCGTGGGGCATGCCGATCTGAAGGGCGAGCAGCCGATCGTCCCATCCACGCTCTTCGAGATCGCGTCGATCACCAAGCCCTTCACCGCGGTCGAAGCGATGCGCCTCGCTGCGGATGGCAAACTCGATCTCGACGCGTCGATCAGCGACTACCTGCCCGGCGTGCCCGATGAGTGCAAGCCCATCACGGTGCGGCACCTGCTGCAGCACACCTCGGGCATTCCGGGAACCAACTCGCAAGGCAGCGGCGACGACCTGGCGGCCGTGCTGCCCGTGTTTCTCAAGGGCGGGCCGCAGCGCGAGCCAGGCACGCACTGGGAATACTGGAACCAGGGCTACGCGCTGCTCAGCGCCATCATCGCGCGGGTCAGCGGCGAATCGTGCGTGGACTATTGCCGCCGCGCCGTCTTCGAGCCTGCGGGCATGGCGCACTCGTGCTTCACGGGCGATGCGCCGCCGCCGGGTGTGAACGTCGCAGTGGGCACATCGGGCTACGGCGAGCCGCGCTCGGCGCTGGAGCATCCTTACGGCAGTTACGGCTACCAGTATCGCGGCATGGGCGGACTCGTCACCAACGTGTGGGACCTGTGGCGCTGGGACCGCGCGCTCGCCGGCGAAACGCTGCTCAGCGAGGCGAGCAAGACGGAGATGTTCACGCCCGGCGAGCGGAGTTACGGCCTGGGCTGGTTCGTGCTCACCAACAAGGCCGGGCGCCTGATGCAGAGCCACAGCGGAGGCGTGCGCGGCTTTGCCTGCGATTTGCGCCGCTTCCCCGAGCATGAAGCGCTCGTGGTGGTCCTGAGCGCCCGCGATGATGTGCCGGTATGGCGCATCGCCGAGGCGGTGGAGGCCACGCTCTTTGGCGATCGTGAAGTGCTGCTGCCGCCGGCGCCGCTCGAATCGCAGATCGCCAGCGAGATCGCCGGCCGGTACGAAGACGAGCGCGGCAACGTGCTGACCGTGGAGCGCCAGGACGCCGTGACGCGCGCGACGGTGAAGTGGCAATCCGGGCCGACGACCCGCGCCATCCTCGGATCGGATGATCAGGGCGGGCTCGTGTTCTACGAGTGGATGAGCGCGATCGGCATGGAGATCGTGCGCGATGAGGCCGGCAGCGTGACCGCCCTGGCCATCCAGGGACATGCGTATCAAAGAAGTGCGGAGGGCGCCGGGGCCGGCGGCGATGACGGTCTGCAGAGTCGCATCGCCAAGGCCAGCGAACTGAAACTTCTCGACGAAACGCTCGCAAAGGAGTTGCTCGGCCGATACGACGACGGCAAGGGGGTGGCGCTGGTGGTGGGAGCGGTCGAGGGCGGCCACACGAGTGCCGATATCCACTGGTCGCAAAGCGGTCCCGTTTCCTATGGGCGCTTCAAGATCGATGACTCCGGTGCGCTCAAGTTCGTCGACACGGCCTCCATGGACAGTTACTCCGTTGAAGTTGGGCGAGGCGAGGACGGTGCAGTGGAAAGCATTGCCATCCTGATCGGAACCCACCGCAAACAGTTCTGGCGTCCAGGGGCGGACGGGAAAGTGACGGCGCCTGCTCAGCAGCCGGAGGCCAGCGACAACGTCGACCAGTGGCGCGACGAACTGGTTGGCAGGTATGACGACGGCGACAACCTCACCCTCACCATCACCAAAGGGTCGCGGCAACTGCTCGGGCTCTTCGAATTCAAGTCGCGCCCGGGTTTGACGATGCACGCGAAGCTTGATAAGAACGAAGAAGGAGGCATCGTGCTGTACTATGGCGGCGGGCCGCTCGACGTCGCCATCGATCGCGATGAGAACGGCGCGGTGGCGGTGCTCCGATTCTCCGGAGAGCAGCCGCTGCCGCATCCCTTCCGACGCCTGGCGGCCGGTGAAGAACCACAGGCGCAGCCAGCCACTCCCCCACCCGCTGCCGAGCCCCCCGACTGGGCCGCGCTGCTGCTGGGTCGCTACAAAGATGAACAGGCCATCGAACTCGTCGTCGCGACCTCCGGCCGCATGGTCACGGCACAGATTCACTGGTCGCCGAAGGGGCCCATCACCTACGCCAGGCTGGAGCACACCGAGGCGGGCGAATTCGAGTTCGTCGAGTTCTCGCGTTCGCCGTCAAAGCATCCGGTCGAGATCATCCGCGATGACGCCGGCAAGGCGCAGTCGATCACCATCATCGCAGGCGAGCGCCGCCAGAAGTTCGATCGCGTGGAGGAGAAGTAGCGGCCCGACGTGTCCGCGCGGCCCTGCCAGAGAATCGTATCAGAAGGTAGCGTGACTCAGAAAGCCGCCGGCTCGGCGGCGCGGCCGGTGCAGCCGTCCTGCCGGAGATTCAGGCGCCCGTTGGCAGCGTGGTCCGTTGACGCGGGTAGAGACGCCCCGTTTGACCCGAGCCCGGACTGTCCGTTTGACGTCGTCGCCGATCGCCCGTTCGCGCCAGGCGCGGCGGAGTGGCCGTTGACGCCGTTTCGGGCATGCAGGTGGAGCGAAACGCGATCGACCCGCACGCCCAGGCGCTGCTCAATGTCGCGGAGCACTTCGTCGGGGAGTTGCATGAGCAGGCGTTCACTCAGGTCCGCCGGCACATCGTGAATCTCGCCGGTGTCGTCGTTGAGCAGGTGCAGATGGGGCTCGAGGTCGGCGTCGAAGCGGGCGCAGCCGCAGTTGAGCGAGAGTTTGCGGGCCAGGCCGGCGTCGCAGAGGGCTTCGAGGGTGTTGTAGACGGTGGCCAGGCTCAGGCCGTCGCACCGGTGCCGCACATCTTCGAAAAGTTCTTCCGCGGTGGGGTGGGATTTGCTCGCCCGCAGGCGGTCGTAAATGGCCACCCGCTGCCGCGTGCAGCGCAAGCCGTGTTCCGTAAAGAGCCTGCGAGTTCCCATTATCAGATGTTACGGCCTTTTGAGCGGATGAGCCAGCGGTTTTTTGGGGTCCACGCACCGGTGCGGCATCCCCTGAGGGCGCACCCTGACTGTACATCGGCGCGCCCGCGAGCCGGCTTGGGCCCCGCCGCCGCAGGCCGGCATGGTCCGCATGCGTTATCCTCCGCCATGTCGCCCCCCACCTCCCACGGCTCGGTGCTCGTCTCCTCGCTGCTGTTCGTCGGCCTGCTGTGCGTTCTGGCCGCGTTCCTCATGCTCGGCAACGGCTGGCTCGCCGCCGCCCCGGTCATGGGTATTCAACACCCGGTCGCCGCCGGCGTGGGCGCCCTCGGGCTGCTGCTGTGCCTGGCGTCCGTCGGCCTGCGCCGCCTGCGCAGCGGCAAAGACGAGCGGTAGACGATTGCGGCGGTGAGGAATGCCGGTCGCGCGCGCCAGCCGGCGAGCCGAGCGCCGGGCGCGCACCTGGAAAGCTCTCTGCCCGCGCCGAGCCGCCCCGCTGCAACCGCCCGCCGGCGCATTGCGTATGGGCCCACAGCCATGGCGATGAAGCTCATCACCCGCGCTGCCGTCCGACGACTTCGCAACCTGTTCCTGCTCATCGCCGCGGTGCTGGCGGTATGCTACTTCATCATGATCCGCATGCCGGGCAGATCGTTTCGCGGTCCGCTGCCGTCTGCGACGGCGGACCAGCAGACGCTGGCCGATGAACTCCGCAGCGATCTGCAGACTCTCGCCGGCGACATCGGCGAGCGCAACGCCTTCCTGCCCCGCAAACTCGAAGAAGCCGCGACGTTCATCGAAACGCAGCTCGAGCAGGCCGGCTATCAGGTCCAGCGCCACCCCTTCCCCGTTCACCTCGAACTCGGCCCCAACCCCGAGAGCGACACGGTCTGCTCGAATCTCTCCGTCGAGATCACCGGATCCAGCAAACCCGAAGAGATCATCATCGTCGGCGCGCACTACGACTCGATCTTCGGTTCGCCCGGCGCCAACGACAACGGCACCGGCGTCGTCGCCGCGCTTGCTCTCGCCCGCCGCATGGCCGGCTCGGCGCCGCGCCGCACGCTGCGCTTCGTCTTCTTCGTCAACGAAGAGCCGCCGTTCTTCCAGCAGGAAGGGCAGATGGGTTCGCTCGTCTACGCCCGGCAGTGTCGGCAGCGCGGCGACAACATCATCGCCATGCTCGCGCTCGAAACCATGGGGTGCTTCAGCGATGAGCCGGGCACGCAGCACTACCCGCTGGGCCTCGGAATGCTCTATCCCACGCAGGGCAACTTCATCGGCTTCGTCGGCGGCGTCGGCTCGCGCGCACTTGTTCGCAAGTGCATCGCTTCGTTTCGCCAGCACGCGCAGTTTCCTTCCGAAGGCGCCGCCCTGCCCGGCGGTATTCCCGGCGTCGGCTGGTCAGATCACTGGTCGTTCTGGCAGGCCGGCTACGACGCCATCATGATCACCGACACCGCCCCCTTCCGCTACGCCCACTACCACGAAGCGTCCGACACACCCGACCAGATCAACTGCGACCACCTCGCCCGCGTGACCGAAGGCGTGCAGCGCGTCATCGAAGACATGGCGAAAGAGTAAGCCTGTGGGTGCCACACCGCACGCCGCATCGGCTGCTGTGTGCGAACGGGCAAAGGCGCGCAGCCTATTGAACCACTCGTCTCAGTAGGGTCCGCCATGCGGACCAACGACGTGCAAAGGCCGACGGATCTTCTACGCGCCCCCGATCGTCTCGCCGGCGCGAGACGCGGTCCGCACGGCGGACGCTACATCACCCCACATCCGCAATCCCCAGCCCCTCGCCGTGCTGTTCCATCAGCCGGCGGCGCAACAGCGCGTTGGTCGGCTTGGTCAATCCTGGATCATCTTCGATCCACTGCCGCGCATCGCGCCGGGCCAGGTTGAGCAGCGCCATGTCGGTGCGCAGGTCGGCCACGCGCAGCGACGTCGAGCCCGACTGGCGCGGCCCGAAGATTTCCCCCATCCCGCGAATCTCAAAGTCCCGCTCGGCGATCTCGAAGCCGTCGCCCGTCGAAGCGATCGCGTCGAGCCGCGCCTTGCCGTCCTCCGTCGTCGCTTCTCCGATGAAGACGCACAGCGACTTCGTCGAGCCGCGCCCGACGCGCCCGCGCAACTGGTGCAGTTGCGACAGGCCGAACCGCTCGGCGTGCTCGACGATCATGATCGACGCGTTGGGCACATCGACGCCGACTTCGATCACCGTCGTCGCCACGAGCGCATCGATCTGCCCGGCCCGGAAGCGGTGCATGATCCGCTCGCGCGTCTCGCGCTTCAGCCGCCCGTGGATCGGCGCCAGGCGCAGCCCCTCGAACCAGCCTTCCTCGAGTTGCTTGAGGTGCGAGCGCACGTCCTTGAGCCCCCCGCCGCTCGCCTCGTCGATCGCCGGCAGCACGATGTACGCCTGCTCGTGCTTGTCGGCAATGCGTCCCGCCACGTACTCGTAGACCTCGCGCGACTTACCCGGCACGACCACGCGCGTCGCAATCGGACTGCGGCCCGGCGGCAGGCCCTTGATCGTCGAAACATCCAGATCGCCAAACAGCGTCAGCGACAGCGTGCGCGGAATGGGCGTGGCTGTCATGACCAGCGTGTGCGGCACGACTCCGCTGTTCATCTCGGTGCGAATCCGCAGTTCCGCCCGCTGGTGCACGCCGAAGCGGTGCTGCTCGTCGATCACCAGCACGCCGAGGCGGTGAAACGCGACCGGCTTGCTCAGCAGTGCGTGCGTGCCGATCACCAGGTCGATGTCGCCGCTCGCGAGCCGATCGAGAATCGACTTGCGCTCCGCGGCCCCCAGCGCGGCGGTCAGCAGTTCGATGCGCACCCGACTGCCTTCGAGCATCTCGGTCACCGTGAAGTAGTGCTGCTCGGCAAGAATCTCCGTCGGCGCCATGAGCGCCGCCTGCGCCCCCGACGCCACCGCCGCGAGCATCGCGTAGAGCGCCACCACCGTCTTTCCCGAGCCGACGTCGCCCTGCAGCAGGCGGTTCATCGGCGTGGTGCTCGCAAGATCCTTGCGGATCTCCTCGATCACGCCGCGCTGGTCGCTGGTGAGTTGGAATGGAAACCTCGCGATGATGTGCTCATCGACCGCGTCGGCCGTGTTGATCGCCACGGCGTCGCTGTGCTGGCGCAGCTGCCGCCGCTTGAGCGCGATGCCCAGTTGCAGCAGCAGCAGTTCATCCAGCGCCAGCCGCCGGCGGGCGCGTTTCACATCATCCTCACCCTCGGGCCGGTGCACGAGCCGCAGCGCCTCGGCCAGTTCGGGAATGCTCCGCTGCTTGCGATACGACTCGGCCAGGTGATCTTCAATCAGCGCCGTCGCCTCGTCGAGAATCGGCTGGATCGTCTTGTCGATCTGCTCGCTGCTCAGGTCTTCGCTGGCGGGATAGACCGGCCGGTAGCGCTCGCTGCGCTCGCCGGCTGGCGCTTCGGGGTCGATGACCTCCCACTTGGGATTGACGACCTGCATGTAACTGCCGTACTTCTTGGTCTTGCCCTGGATGCGCAGCGTCATGCCCGGATGGATGCGCTTGCGCAGGAACGCACTGTTGAACCACGTGAGGTGGAGCCGGCCGGTGGGGTCGATGAGATTCGCCTCGAAGCGCGCCTTGCGCCCCATGCCCGCCACGCGCGTCGCCCCGACCTCGCCGCGCGCCGTAACGACCTGCTCGGCGCCGATCTCGGCAATCGGCCGCTCGGAATGCTCGAACTCGTAACGATGCGGGAAGTGGTGCAGCAGGTCGCTCACCGTCACCACGCCCAGCCGCTTGTACACCGCCGCGAGACGCGGCCCCACGCCGGGCAGATATTGCACCGGCATGTCCAGCCGCAGCGGCGGGCGAGTTTGGGCGGTGTCAGGCATCGCAAAATAGGATACCCGAATCGACCGCCGCAAGCGGGAATACGCCCGCGGCCTGCGCGTCATCGATGCCCGCGGTTAGAATCCCGCCCGGGGCCAAGGAGAGCAGAGCATGTCGACGGTCATTCGAATCGCGGCCATCACGATCACGCTGGCGCTGCTTGCAGGATGCGTGCTCGTCGGCGGCCGGCAGTCCATCCAGAAGCCCACGCGCGGCGAGGAACTGATCGACCTCAAGGCCGCCTACGACGCCGGCGCCCTCACCGACGAGGAATACCAGTGCCAGCGCGCTGAGATCCTGCGCAACTGACTTCACTCCCTCCCCCGGCTTTGCGGCGGAGGGCCGGTGTGGGGGTTCTTTCAATCACCGTCGTGCATTCGGCGCGCTCCCCTGCGCCGAGCCTCCGGGTGGTCATTCGACCCTGAGGCTCATGACCCGAAGGGCGGCTAAACAAATCGCCCCGATGCCTCGATGCCTCAATGCCTTGATCCCTCGATGCCTCCCGCCTTACGCCCCTACCATTGGCCGTGATTTCCCTGCCGATCCTCGACACTTCGCCGCAGCGGCCGACCTTCGCGCAGGGGCCGCGCAGCCTTTCATCCGTACGCCTGCTGCGCATCAGCGTGACGGACCGCTGCAACCTGCGCTGCGTCTACTGCATGCCCGACGAGGGCGTGTCGTGGATGGCTCCGCAGAAGGACCTGCTTACCGCTGATGACATCGAGGCCGTCGTCGCCGCGGCAGTGCGCCTGGGCATCCGCCACGTCAAACTCACCGGCGGCGAGCCGACCATCCGGCCCGACATCATCGAGATCGCCCAGCGCCTCGCGCGACTTGGCATCGGCGACCTTTCGCTGACCACCAACGGCCTGATGCTCGACCGGCTCGCCCAGCCGCTGCGCCTGGCCGGCGTCGATCGCCTCACCGTGAGTTGCGATTCGCTCCGCGCCGATCGCTACAAGGCCATCACGCACGGCGGCGACCTCGATCAGTTCTGGCGCGGCGTGCGCGCGGCCCACGATGCCGGCTTCACGCGCCTCAAGGTCAACGTCGTCGTCATGCGCGGCATCAACGACGATGAAGTGGCCGATTTTGCCATGCTCGCCACGCAGTACCCGTGGTCGATCCGCTTCATCGAGTACATGCCGCTGGGCGATTCGGTCCTCACCGGCATCGATCCCGCTCACGCGACGGTCGGCAACGAAGAGATCAAGGCCCGCATCGCCGAGCGCGTCGGCCCGCTCGAGTCCGTCGAGCGCCATCGCGAAGTCGGCGTCGGCCCGGCGATGGTCTACACCTTCGCCGGCGCCATCGGGCGCGTCGGCTTCATCAGCGCCATGAGCCAGCCCTTCTGCGAATCGTGCAACCGCCTGCGCATCACCGCGGTCGGCGAATTGCGCAGCTGCCTCTTCGACGGCGGCGAAGTGAGCCTCCTGCCCGCGCTGCGGCCCAAGCCCGACGTCGACCGCATGATCCAGCTCTTCGCCGACTGCGTCGCCCTGCGCCCCGAGGTGCACTCCACGCGCGGCAACCGAGCCATGAGCCAGATCGGCGGGTAGCCGAACCCGGTCCTGCCGAGGCGCAGTTAAGCAGGCACACTACGCGCGGCATGGCGTCGCCATGCCGGACATGCAATCGCAATCGGCTGCCTCGCTGCCTCCTGCTCGCCTCACCGCACCGCGCGCCAGTCGCACAGTTCGGCTTCGACGCTGACGCGACCGTTCCACTCGTTGAGTTTCGGCCGCACGATGGCGTCGATGACCATTCCCGACGCCAGTTGCGATGCCATCGCGCCCATGCTCCAGCCGACCAGGCGCATCTGCGCGCCGCGGTCGCCGACCATGAGCGACAGGTGCCGCCCCTTGTCGCCCATCACGCGCGGGTGCCCCGTGAGGCGCAACTGGCGCACGAGCACCTGCGGCCGCGGGTTGGCCCTTCCGAAGGGTCCGAGATCCATCAGCGCCCGCGCAGCAGCGCGATCAATCTCGCGCAGCAGCGCTTCGCAGTCGAACGATTCCTGTCCGATCATGTCGGGCGCGGCGATGTTCAGATTGGCGTGCATCGTCAGCGCATCGACGAACGCGTCGTACGCTTCGTGCGCCAGCGACAATCCGGCGGCCATGTCGTGCCCGCCGTGCGTCAGGAGGTGCTCGCCCACCGCCGCCAGCCCGGCGTGGATGGAATACCCCTCGATCGACCGCGCCGAACCCTTGATCACGCCCTCGCACTTCTGCATGAGCACGACCGGCCGGTGAAACAGTTCGACGAGGCGCGAGCAGACGATGCCGACCACGCCCGCGTGCCAATCCTCGTGGCAGAGGACGATGATGCGCCGCTCCTCGCCGGTCATTCCCGCCGCCTCGGCCATCTCGCGCGCCTGGGCCAGAATGGCGCGCTCGGTCGCCTGCCGCTGTCGATTCTGCTGTTCGAGCTGGCTGGCCAGCCGCATCGCTTCGGCCGGGTCGTCGGTCGTGAACAGCCGCACCGCTTCGCGCGCATGGCCCATGCGGCCGGCGGCGTTGAGGCGCGGCGCCAGACGAAACCCCACCGCTTCGCAGTCGATGCGGTCCGCGTCATCCAGGCCCGCCGCGGTGATCAGCGCGTTGAGCCCGATGTTGCTCGTGTCGCGCATCATCCGCAGGCCGTATTTCGCGATGATGCGATTCTCATCGACCAGCGGCACGACGTCGGCGATCGTGCCCAGCGCCGCCAGCGCGAGGTGCTCGGTGAGCAGTTGGCGCAGCGGCTCGCTCACGCGCTCCGAGCCGCACCACATCGTCGCCACCCGCCACGCGAGCTTGAACGCCACTCCCGCGCCGCACAGATCTCCAAACGGATACGCGCTGCCCGGCAGGCGCGGGTGCACGAGCGCCACGGCATCGGGCAGTTCCACTGCGCCGGCGCTGGGCTGGTGATGATCGGTGATAATGAGATCGACGCCGAGTTCCCGTGCGCGGGCCGCTTCCGCCGCCGCCGTGATGCCGCAATCGACGGTGATGATCAGGTCCGCGCCCTGGGCGGCGATCTGCTCGATCGCTTCGCGATTGAGGCCGTAACCCTCTTCGAGCCGGTGCGGCACGTAGGTGCGCACCTCGGCCTGGGGCGCGATGGCGCGAAAGGTGTGGTAGAGGATCGCGCTGGCGGTGATGCCATCAACGTCGTAGTCGCCGTAGATGACGATCGGCCCGCCGCGCGCCAGCGACTCAAGCACGCGCGCCGCCGCCGCCTCGACGCCCGGCAGCAGACCGGCATCATGCAGCAGGCGCAGCGTCGGATGGAGGAACTGCTCGAGCTGCTCGCCGCCGATGCCGCGCGCCGCCAGCACGCGCTCCACCAGCGGCCGGCGGAGGTCCGCCTCGGTCAGCACCGCCCGGGCCCGCCAGCGGCATCGCACGCCTTGCTCGATCGTCTGCATCGGGCAAGCCTAGGCAATCGTCTCACGTCGACCAGCAAACAGAGCCACCCTCCGGCAAACCCCTGACATTTTGGGGTGCCGTTGGTCAAGCGAAGCTCTGCGAGCGCGGGCCACGCGATCACACCAGCCGCGGACAAATTGCATTGCCGTTTCGCGCGCCCAGGCGTGGCCCGCCGGCCGGTCGCCGCGGCGAGCCGACCTCTGGACCACGGCACCCCAGGTCCGTCCAAGCGCCAAGCGGTTGTCCATTGCCGCCTCCGCCACTACCATGAACTCCTGTTACACAGAGGGTTGGCCCGCGTGGAAATTCTTCTTTCGATCGCCATCTTCCTGGCCTTCGGCTTCGGGTTCGTGCTCGTCAACATGCTGGTGGGCGCCATCGTCCGCCCCAGCGCGCCCAACCCCGAGAAAGCGTCGATCTACGAGTGCGGCGAGCCGACCGTCGGCTCCAGCTGGGTGCAGTTCGACCTGCGCTTTTACGTCGTCGCGCTGTTCTATCTCATCTTCGACGTCGAAGTGGCGCTGATCTGGCCCATCGCCGTCGTGTTTCGGCAGCATGCCGGCCCGGCGCTGGTCATCGCCGGCGTGTTCATGGCTCTCATTCTCATCGGTTATGTCTACGAGTGGTACTCGGGCAGCCTCGACTGGATCCGCTCCAGCGCCAACGCCGCCGGGCCCCGCCGCATCGGCGGCCTGACGGGCGCGCGGCTGGGCACGGTCGCAGCGACGTCGGCCGAGGCCCGCCGCATGGCCCGCCGCGACCCTGAACTTCTCGAAGAGGAGCGAGCCGCCGCCGGCGCCGCCACCTGATCCACCGCGTCCATCCACCTGGCCCGGGGCCGAGGCGCGATCTCCACCACAGCACGCATCGCAAGCGGGGGTGTCCTGAATGTCGGCTCGGTATCGCTCGCTTCTGATCTTCGGAGCGCCAGGCGTCGGCAAGGGCACACAGGGCAAGCTGCTCGGCTGCATCCCCGGCTTCCTCCACCTCTCCACCGGCGATATCTTCCGCAGCCTCGACATGAACAGCGAGACCGGCCGCGTGTTTCGCGAGTACTCCAGCCGCGGCGAACTCGTGCCCGACGACTTCACCATCCGCCTGTGGCGCGAACACATGCGCAAGATGATCGACGCGGGCAGGTACAACCCGCAGCGCCAGCTGCTCGTCCTCGACGGCATCCCGCGCAACGCTTCGCAGGCCGCGAGCATGATTGGCGACATCGAAGTGCTGCAGATCCTTCATCTTGTGGCCGGTGATGAAGATGTGCTGCTCAAGCGCATGCAGCGCCGAGCCGAGCAGCAGAACCGTCACGACGACGCCGATGAGGGCGTCATCCGCCACCGCTGGGACGTGTACAACCGCGAGACCGTGCCCGTGCTCGAGCACTACGGCCGCGCGTGCTGCGCGCAGATCAACGCGATCGGCACGCCCGGCCGCGTGCTCATGCACATCCTCGAAGCCGCCGTCCCCCTGCACGAAAAGCACTTCAGCAACGCGCTGGAACACTGAACGGCGGCAGCACTCCGCCCCCGAGGGGCACAAGAACGCAGCCACGGGTGAAGGCGAAGCGCAGCGAGCGCAACCCGTGGAACGCCGGCGAACGACTCAACCCCGCCCCGACGGGGCGGAAGAGACGCGGACAGCCGAATTGCCTGCAACACCGCTTCCGATCACAGCCCAGCAGTCACTTGTCCGCCTCGTGTTCCTGCTCCGCATCCTCGGCGGCTCCGTGGTGAGGCATCGTCTTCATCTCTTTGCCCATCCGCTTGAACTGCTCGAGCCACGCCGCCATGATGGCGCCTTTCAGGTCGCCTTGGGCTTTCGCCTCCTCGATCGTCTGGCCCCAGTAGAAGCTCACCCACCCGTCGCAGAAGTCGCCGCTGCGCCGGATGAACGCTTCCATCTGCTCCCCGCCGCACGAGAGCGGGAACATCTCCTCGACGATGAGCGGCTTGCCGACGTCAAACGTCTTCAGCACCGCCAATGCCTCGTCGATCTTGTCCGTCTCGGGATAAAAGTGCGCCGCAGCAAAGTCGAGCGGCCCCATCACCGTCTTGTCGTAGAAGATCGGCATCGCGCCCTTGAATGACAACCCCCAGGGAATCACGCCGACCGTGATCATCGCGTCCTTGTCCGCCTTGCGGATCGCGGCGCACATCTGCTTCACCCACGCCGCGGCCGCCTGCTGGCGCGTCTGACCCTTCAGATCGAGCGTGAGATACTGCACGAAGTTCATCCCCGCAAACTCGCCGGGCAGCCAGTCATCCTTCACCTCGCCTTCGCCCGGCAGCACGGGTTCATTCATCAGGTCGTAGCAGAAGATCGCGCTGCTCCCGCCGCACGCCCTGGCCACCGCCTCCCAGAATGTCGCCTGCGCATCCCACCGTGCGGGCGGCTCCATGTTCGCGTACCACTCCGGCACGCGCTTCTCGAGATAACACGCCAGGCCGGTCACGTCGAGATAGATCCCCGTGCGCTCGGCGAGATGCACCAGGTCAGTCAGGCGCTTCAGACTCGCCTCGTTGGGTGTGTCGGCGCTATCCATGAACTTCTCGAACTGCAGGTGCACGCGCGCGACGTTCACGCCGAGGTCCTTCATCTCGGCAAAGTCCTGCTCGATCGCCGGCCACTTGTCGTTCCAGTAGTCTTCGAGCAGGTTCGAGTCGTTGTCGTGGTCGTAGTTGACGCCCCAGACGATGAAGCGTTCGCCCGACTCGGCCCCGACGAAGTGCGTGCCGTCATCGCTGACGCGGATGCGCTCGAGCGCCGCGGCTCCTGCTTCAGCCGGCTGTTGTGCGAGCGCCTCGCCCGCAAAAGATGCCGCGACCATCGCCATGATTGATCCAGTCATCAACGCGCGCTTCATGGCGCCTCCTCTCTGAGTGCGTTCTTGCATCTTCGATGGTAGAGCGCGAGAGTGCAATCCCTCACCAGACCGCCGAGCCTATCGCACGGCCCGGAATCCGCACAGCTCGACGCGCGGCGAGAGATAGTGCTCCGCCGCGGGCTCCTCGTGGCACAGGTCCGTCGAAAGGTACTTCTTGTTCGAATCCGGAATGACCGTCACCACCGTCGCCTCGGGGCCGTACTGCTCGGCGAGTTTCATCGCGCCCAGGACGTTGGCGCCCGAAGAAATCCCCACCGCCAGGCCCAGGCAGCGGCAAAGCATCTGCGCCATGATGATCGCATCGCCGTCCCACACATCGACGATCGCATCGAGCGAGGGCAGATCGAGCACCGCCGGCACAAACTCATCGGAAATGCCCTGAATGCGATGGTGCCCCTGGTGCCG
The DNA here is from genome assembly GCA_963205185.1 of Planctomycetota bacterium. Taxonomy (GTDB): domain Bacteria; phylum Planctomycetota; class Phycisphaerae; order Phycisphaerales; family UBA5793; genus UBA5793. The sequence continues at coordinate 49,959 of CAUJHZ010000020.1, forward strand.
GCCGGTGCGCAGCGTCGGCGAGTTGGCCGGTTCGAGCGGATGCACGCGCACGCTTCGCCCCTTGCGCCGCAGGTAGCGTCCCATTCCCATCACCGTGCCGCCCGTGCCTACGCCGGCGACAAACGCATCCGCCTGGCGGTTGAAGATCGCCAGCTGCCGCTCGATCTCGGGCCCCGTCGTTGCTTCGTGGGCTTGAATGTTGGCCGGATTGGCGAACTGCCGGGGCAGGAACGAGTCCGCGTGCTCGAGCGCGTACTGCTCGGCCAGTTGCACCGCTCCCGCGAAGCCCCCCTGCTCGCGCGATACCGGCACGACCTCGGCGCCGAAGTTGCTGATCAGTTGCACGCGCTCGCGGCTCATCCAGTTGGGCATGAAGATGCGCACGCGGTGACCCAGCGCTGTGCCCAGCGCTGCAAAGGAGATGCCCGTGTTCCCGCTGGAGGCTTCGACGATCGTGTCGCCGGGCTTGAGTTCGCCGGTCGCGTAGGCGCAGCGCATGATGTGGGCCGCCATGCGGTCCTTGATGCTGCCGGTCATGTTCTCGATTTCGTACTTTGCATACAGCCGCCCGGGCCGGCCGTCGAGGCGATATTCGATCTGCAGCAGCGGCGTGTCGCCGATGAGCGCTGCCACGGCGTCCACGGGAGACGGCGCCTCAGCCGCCGGAGGCGCGGTGTCCGCCCGATTCGTCGTCCATTGGCATGTCGCCTGCGCCGCTATGTCAGACATGTCACTTCTCCGTGCCTCGCCGGGCATGGCCGCGGTCGATGCGCTATCGCATCGGCAATTGCGGCGTGGATTGCACTGTAGTCGACGGCGACGGGCCGGAGAAACGGGTTTGTTTTCCCGTTCTGCCGCAACGGCACTTCACTTCCCGCATTCGGCTGCGACTACCATGACCCGCCGCGCCCCAGCGGCCGGACCCAGGTAAGGAGAGTCCACCACCATGGCCTACGAGCCGCTGCACGTCGATCGCGAAGGACGCATCATCGAAGAACTGCCCTGCTCGGCGTGCGGCCATTCGCTGCGCGGCCAGTCGGCCGGCGCCGCGTGCCCGGGCTGCGGCGAGACGATCGCCCTGTCCACCCTCGGCCGGGCCGTCTGCCGCGTCGATGAGCGCGGCCTGCTCGACGAATCGCTGCGCTGTTCCACGTGCGGCTACGACCTGCGCGGCATCGACCCCGCCGGGGCCTGCCCCGAGTGCCACGTCCCCGTCGGCCAGAGTCTCGAAGGCAACCTGCTCCGCTACGGCGACCCGCGCTGGACCAAGAAAGTCGGCGATGGCATGCTGCTCTACGTCATCGCCATCAGCCTGGCGATCCTCCTGGGAATCGGCGCCGCCCTGCTGCGCATCTTCATCAAGGATGCCGCCGTCATCGCGCTCGTGACCATCGTCGCGCAAGTCGTGTCGGGAATCTTCAGCATCGTCGCGCTCTGGTGGGCCACCGCGCCCGACCCCGACACCCCGCTCACGGCTCAGAACCGCATGGGCGCCAACATCGCACGCTTGTGCGTCATACCCGCGATCGTGGGCGGAGGCGCGATCGGCGCTGCAACGCCTTTTGCGACGTCGCAGCAGGGGCAGTTGATTGCGATGATGCTCCAGGTGCCCGTCGGCCTGCTCAACCTGGCTGTCGCCATCGGATTGCTGCTTCATCTTCGAGAACTGGCGCGGCGCGTCGTCGATGAAAAACTCGCCAACTGGGCCCGCACCATTCTCTGGCTCAACGTCATCGGCGCGGTTCTCGGAATCGGCGCCCTGGTCATCATCGTCAGCGCTTCGGCCGTCACCGGCCTGCCCCTGCCCAGCCCGGGCCAGCAGCCTGCCGGCGCTATGCTCGGCGCCGGCATCGCCAGCGGCGCCCTCGGCTGCCTGGGAATCCTGCTGAGCATCATCGCCACCATCTGGATGATCGTGCTCCTGTTCAAACTGCGCAAGTACTTCCCGGCAGCGTCGCGCGCCGCCTCGGCGCGAGAGACATTCAGAACCGCCGGGCGATAGTGTCTGCCCGACCACCGGCGCGCCGAATTGGACTCACGTATCGCTGATCGTCTTACTTCGTTCATGTTTGCGGCGTACAGTCAAGCGCGATCGGAGGTTCGGCATGGCCTGGATCTGGTATGCCTGTGCCGGCGTCTGCGGCCTCGGCGGCCTGACTCTGCTTGGCTGGTCGCTTCTGGGCGACCGCGCGGCGGGCCGGCTGCGGTGCCCGCGCTGCTGGCAGCAGCTTGGCCCGCACGTCGAGACCTTCCCCGTCACCTGCCCGGAATGCGGGCGCTCCATCATCAAGGCGAAGCTGCTTTGCCGCACGCGCCGCCGCTGGCGCTGGGCCGCGCTGGCGTTGCTCGTCTGCGTTGTTGCCGCGGGCCTCGGGGTGACACCGGTGATCCAGCGCGGCGAGTGGGCGCAGCACGCGCCGACGACGGTGCTCATTCTCGCCTATCGACACGCGCAATCGCCCAAGGACGCGGCGATCGTGCAGCTCGAGAGCCGCTTTGAGAAGAACTCCTGGGGCCAGATCAAGGCAACCCATCTCCGGCCATGGCAGGAGTCGATGCTGGCCCGACAGTGTGCGGCGGTCCTCGAGGACGATGGAGCGAGCAAAGCGCGGCGCGAGGACGCGCTTTCGATTCTGCCGGCGCTGGGGCCGCGTGCCGTACACGCTCTTGATCCGCTGCTGCGCATCATCGAAGAGAATCGGCCGGACGAGATCCAGGATGCAGTCAGCGCCATCAGCGCGTTCGCTCCGGCGGGCGAGCGAGCCATACCCGCGCTGACCGCGCTCGTGGTGCGCGCCGACTCAACGAATGAGTATTACACCAACACCATCATCGAGACGATCGGCGCCTACGGACCGGCCGCCTCCGACGCGGTCACGCCGCTGGTGGTCATGCTTAATAATGCGCCCAGGGGCGGGTACGGCGGAGCTTCCCGGAAGGCGATCATCCGCGCGCTCGGCCGCATCGGGCCCGCTTCAGCGCCGGGCCTGTGGCGCCTGCAGCAGATGACGCCGGAGGCGGTGCCCGATCTCCGCGCCGACTGCATTGCCGCCATCGGGGCGATCGATCCGCTCGAGGCGAAGAGTCGCCCGCTCATCCTTGCGGGTGTGCTCGATCCGGAGGTGCACGTTCGCGAGGTTTCGGCGTCGATTATCGCGAGTCAGGAGCAACTGCTCGCACCCACACTCGACCTGCTCATTAAAGGTCTGCAGGGAGAGGCGGCCGCAGAACGACTGTCCGCGGCTCGCGCACTGCTCTCGCTGGGATCGGCGGCCGCGCCGGCGCTTGCGCAGCTGGAGGGCGCCACTCGCGACGAGAATCGCGCGACTCGGCTCTTTGCTATCGAGGCAATCGCCGCGATCGCCAAGGCTCAGTCGAAGCACGCGTTCGTGCTCGAATCACTCACCCAGGATGACGACCCCGTCGTCGCCCGCGCAGCGCGACGGGCGCTTCGCTAGGAAGGAGCGACCAGATGTTGAGCCGTGTTTCCACATCGCTGTCGACGATCGCCATGGCCGTGGTGCTGGGCGCGCTCGCTTCGAGGGCTGGAGCAACGGACCGTTTCTATCCCGACCAGAAGGTGCTCTCGGCCAACGGCCGCTATCGGATCGAGGCGAAGTCGCCAGACAACGCGGGCGAACATCCGCGGCCATTCGCCGATCACTTTGTCTACTCGCTCTACGACACGTTGACGGGCGATCTCATCTGGCAGCGCGCTCAGCCTGACAACGAAGCGTCGCCGGTTTCCGTCTATCTCCACAATGACGCCTGGGTCATCATCCAGACCGGCTGGGACGAACTGGTCGTGCTGCACCCCGTTACCGCTCGAACGGTCATCCGCGTCAGAATCCTCGACATCTTCACCGAAGAGGAACGCGAAGCGCACGTCGTCGATACGACCGCGGGCCCGATCTGGGAATGGAATTCCATGTGGTACTTCGCCGAGCGGGGAGATGAACTGTTTTTTGTCGTGCGGCCACAGTGGGAGAAGCGAATCATCCTCGACCTTCCCCGGGCACGGCTGCTGGAGCGCAATGATCCAGGTGTTCTCGAATTGTGCAGGCGAGTGGAAGCCGAGCGCGCCCTTCCCATTCTCAATGCAAACGCCGCCGATCTCGAAGGGCTCCGCCAGGACGAAGACTGGGGTCGCATCAACGGCTTGGAGACCGCAGCGCTCGTTGCGGGGCAGAATGGCATCAAGGACGCCCTTCCCGCGCTGACGGCGCTGCAGCACTTCGATCTTACGGTGTCGCAGGGCGGTGCGCCGAGTTTCCGGATGGCGCCTTCGGGAAGCGAGATCGACCCGTTCGAGTGCGAATCATCGACGCTCAGGGAGATCGTCCAGTGCTCGCTGCGCAGGCTCGGCGAGAGACCTTTGGAATTGCCCTGCACGTTCTTCAGGCTTCAAGGCGCCGATTATGACGACCCCTTCGTCGGCTACCGCTCGTCGGCCGAGCCTCGCGCCGACCGGGTCGAGGGGATTCGGCCCGGCCACAAAGCATTCGAAGTCCTCAACACGATCGGACCTCCCGATCACGTCGACGAATGGCCGGATCGGTGCTGGGTGTACGACATCGACGCCGTCGAGCCCTACACCTTGCGGATCTACTTTTCGGAGACGAATGCCGTGGCCAAGCTCGTGCAAGGGCCGCCCGCATGGCAGACGGAGGAATGGATCGCCCGCCTGGGCTGGTAACCACGCCTGACACGCCCAACGCCGCGCCGGCGATCCCTCGCGCCGGCTCAACAAAAACTCCCGCGTCGCGCGGGGGTCGGCAGTCATTCAGCGCGGCCTTGGCCGCCCATCCAATGCCCAGGAGAGGACTCGAACCTCCAAGGGATTTTACTCCCACCAGCACCTCAAGCTGGCGCGTCTGCCAATTTCGCCACCTGGGCGGGCCGCGATCGCTCTCGCGATCGGCCCCGATTGTAGGCCCCCGCGCCCACGCTGCAAACCTGGCGCGTTTCGAACCCGCCGGCGGCTCCACCGACTGGAAAACCGCTCATCCCTCCGCCGCCCGGGCGATGCGGCGGTCTGGCACGAACCACATGCACGCCACCGCCGCGTAGACCGCCACCGCGAGCCACGGATTCACAAACGCCAGGCCGATGCCCGCAACGTACAGCACGATCGACGCTTTGCCCTTCACATCAGCGCCGACGGCGCGCCGCAGCGCGGACGCCTCTCCCTGGCGCCGGATGATCGCCCACTGCAGGATCGTGTAGGCGATGGCGCACATGAACAGCACGCCGCCATAGAGCGCCGTCGGGCGCGTCGCGAAGTGGTTCTCTCCCATCCACCCGCTGGCGAATGGAATGAGCGAGAGCCAGAAGAGCAGATGCAGATTCGCCCAGAGGATCGGCCCGCTGATCCGCTCGGTCACATGCAGCATGTGATGGTGGTTGTTCCAGTAGATCGCGATGTACGCGAAGCTCATGACGTACGAGCCGAAGACCGGCAGCAGCGGCGCGATCGCGCCCCAGTCCTCGCCGTGCGGCACCTTGAGTTCGAGCACCATGATGGTGATGATGATCGCCAGCACGCCGTCGCTGAACGCTTCCATGCGCGTCGTCTTCATGCCGGGATCATCGGCGGTTGGCGCGATCTGTCAATACCCGTCGCCGACGCCGGCCGCTCCACCAACGCAGCAACCCCGCCACGGTCGCGGCGGGGTTGCCATCAGGTTCGGCTATTCATGCAGGGAGTCGGCGCCCTTTGCGGCGCGGCGGGTTTGCCGCTCAATAGTTGCCGTCGTTGTACTCGTCGAACTCGACCATGCGGCGCTGGTCCTCGTATTCGTAGTAGCCCTGCTCGGCCTCGGCCATCTGCCGGCGGACGTCGAGCATCATCTGCTGCTGCGTGTGCAGCGCTTCGATGGCCGCCTGCTGCATCTGCTGCTGGAGCGAGATGGCCGGCAGGCCGCCCGACGGCTTGGCCTTGCTCTCGGCCGCATTGCCCGACGAGGTCATCTTGCCGATGAACCCGCCCAGCGCGAGGACCGCGAGCAGCACGCATCCGCCGATGACGAACTTGCCCATTCCCGAGCCGCCGTGGTAATGGTCATCCCCGAACTGCGAATCGAAATCGATTTCCATCGCTTCACCCTCCATCCGCCGCGACCGTCCCGCGCGGCCCTGACGCCAGGGCCCGCACCGACACCGCATCGAGCGGTATCGCTATGTTTCGGAGACCTGCCACATGAACTTGACAGCCAATGCGCCCGGCGCGCGGACAACCGCCGCCCACACCGGCTGGTTCAATAATCCCAAGCCGCACACGCCGCCAACGCCACGCCCGACAACTCAGGCGGGTCCAATACAGAGGCAGACCTCGATTGGCGGCGAAGACCCGCGCCGGAGGCTTCCTCTCAGGCGAGCACCTATGGAAGTTCGATGACTTCGATGGCGTGCGATGAGCGCGGCAACTTGCGGCGCATTGGTTCTGTTGCCCACAAGATTCCCCACTCGCCCGCGCGTCGCGCTGCGATGGGCAATCCGAAGCACAAGCCCACGCAGCCGGTGATTGCGGCGCTGTGCCCCGAGACGCGCCAGGTCCGCGTCCGCGTGATTGCCGACGTAAAGGCCAACACGCTTCGCGGCGCCCTCGGTGAACTGGTTGCGAAGTCGGCCACGCTGCACACTGATGAACTGATGCAGTACCGGAGCATCGGCCGCGAGTACGCCGGGCATCAAGCCGTCCGCCACAAGTCAGGCCAGTACGTCCGCCCGGACGGCATGACTACGAATCAAATCGAAGGCTTCTTCTCAGTGCTCAAGCGTGGAATCTACGGCACGTTCCACAACGTCAGCCGAAAGCACCTGCAAAGGTACTGCGATGAGTTCGAGTTCCGCTACAACCATCGGAAGATGGAAGATGGAGAGCGGACGGTTGCCGCGATCCGCGGAGCCGAAGGGAAGCGGCTGATGTACAAGGAACCAGCGTAGAATACCCCCGACGAGGATTGAACCCGCACAACGAGACGCGCTCGCTACTACATTCCAAATGCAGCGTGTCTACCACTTTCACCACGGGGGCGCGAAGTTTCGCGAGGCAATGCCGCGCTACGCTTCGCTGCCTTCTGCACGCTTGGGGTAGTGGTCGAGTAGTTTTGTCATGATGTCCACCATAGATTGAGCGTGCTTTCTTGACATGGCAACACGTACGATTTCCGGTCGGTTGTCTTCGCCGAAGACGGCTTGGTAGAAAGAAAGCACGCAAATCTCAGCGTCCCCGCGTGTGCTAAATCGCATGTTGTCAACCCAAATGGTTGGGAGCGATTGATTCGTTCGCAGTTGAGCATCCGCAGACGTTGCAGGAGGTGCTTTGCTATTCTGATTGTCAGGCCGTGCGGGTTTCTTCCGCTTTGTCATAGGGGTTCGCCTCACTGCCAGTGTTGTCATAGTCTTTGATATTGGCGATCACGTCGGTAGTTTCTCCCCTTGGCACATCGGGCGTCGTGGCGCGTTTGCGTTCGTCTACCGGAAGTTCAAGGCCACTGTTTAGGTTCGTGATCCGGAAGTGCAAATCGCTACCGAGTAGAGAGTAAATGTCGGCCAGAGTTTCAAGTGTGAAGTTGTGTGTTCCACTGAGGAACTTTGTCACCAATGATCGCTTCTGCTTTCCACCAAGCAAATCTGCAAATCCTGATTTGGTCAACTCGGCGTCGTCCATCAACATATGAATACCCAACGCAGCCTCGTGGGCGAGACGTTGGCGGTTGAAGTCTACTGGCTTACTGTCGGGAAGTATTTGTATCACTGATTCCATTTCTCTAGGTGCTCCCGTCTAGCCGACTCAGTTACACCGCCATTTGGACCAACTGTCCCGCGATGATCCGTCTTCCAGAAGTGGGTTATGTACCAGACCCCTGCCTCAATGAACGCCCCCGCTCGCCAGCACACATTGTCGTGATCAGCCTTGAACTCCCATGCGTACTTCTTTTCCCTGATCTTTCGAACCCAACAACTCTTCATCGATCCAGTCAGACACACTGAGTCGAACGTGAACTGGAATTTGTGCGCCACCTTGTAATCGCGCTTGTGTTCTGATTCGCACCACCGGGCCCACTGCTCCATTGTGTCCTGCTTGCCCGTCCAGTCGGCAAACCGGATCGTGTACTTGTCCCCCTTGCTATTCAGTTTCAGGGGATTGGCCATTCAGTTCACCTATAGTATAACCGGCCTTTTCGGGAGTTGCAAGCCGGTTCAGCGTAGAATGTGCCATGCCGAAAGACCACCAGCCCGATAAACCCGGCCCCGAGCCAGAACGCCTCAAGATTGAGGGCAACTGGACGGAAGCGGTCCAGAAGGCCCTGCGCAAAGGCAAGACCGCACCCGAACCGGCGAATCAGCCGGACGGGCCGGGCAAGACCAAGCGCAAGGCGAAATAGCCGGGCGGCTAGCCCGACTGGTTCAAAGGCCCTGCGGGGCCGTTTTCAACAAGTACACACTTCCGAAAAAAAGCAGAAGCCGATTCACCCGAGGGTGAGGCGGCTTCGCGGCCTGCCCCGAAGGACAGGGGGGTTACTGTCATGGGAGTCTACCAATTATTCGGATCGGTTCCATTCCGGGTTCGGTTCCTTTTTTGCCTCCCACTGGGAGATCCATCCACCGCAGTACGGAGCCCGGCTCCATGAAGCCATCCCAGACCGCCACGCCCCCGCGGCAGACGCCTCAACTCCAGTAGCGAGAGTGCAATCCCCATCCCAACCCTCCCGTCCTCGCAACGCACAGCGCATGAAACACCGGCGCGGCCGGCGCGCCGGTAAGAGCCCCTAACACAATAGCGGTTTGAGTTTGTTGAAGCAGATGAGGCTGCAGCCGATGGAGAGGAAGGCCTGATGGATTTCGCCGGTGCGTTCATAGCGAATGCGAAGTCGGCGGTACTGGTGCAGCCAGGCGATGG
>CAUJHZ010000021.1 GCA_963205185.1 Planctomycetota bacterium
AGCGGCGCTGCTGCACGCCGGCGCGAGCGGCAGTGCGCATCATGCGTTGGCGCTGTCGCTCATCCGGCAGAAGCGCCTCGCCGAGGCGCTGCCCTTGCTCGAGGAAGCCGCTGCGCGCGAGCCCGGCAACGCACGCTTCGCCTATGTATATGCCGTGGCGCTGCGGGAAGCTGGCCGGCGCGAAGACGCCATTGCCGTGCTGCGAAAAGCGCTGCGCAAACATCCGGAAGACGAAGAACTGGCGGCGGTTCTGAAGCAACTCTCGCCGTGAGTTCAAATCTGCAACACGCTATTGTTTCCTGGCGAGCGCCCGTGCCTTCGCCACAACTCCATCGACCGTGAGGCCGTAGCGATCCAGGATCTGCTGCGGCACAGCGACGGCGAGATCGCCATCGGGCAACCCCACCGCATCCAGCTGCGCGGCGATGCCGTTGCGGCCGAGCGCCTCGGCAACCAGCGAGGCCAGTCCGGTCGACGTGTTGTGCTCCTCCACGACGAGCAGGCTGTGGCCCTCGCGCGCGAGGCGGCAGATCGTTTCGCTGTCGAAGGGCTTGAGATAGACCATGTCGACCACGGTGGGTGAGAGGCCAGCCTCCTTGAGCCGTTCAGCGGCCTGCACGCACAGCCCTGTTCCGAGCCCCGTACCGATCAGCGCAATACCCTTGCCTTTGGTGATCACGTGCGCTGCCCCACGCACGAAGCGGGGCGTGCCCTTGTAGACATCGCTCCCCATCGAACTCGGCGCACGAATGTAGAGCGGCAGGCCGTCAGCAACGCCCGCGAGCATCAGCGCCCGCATCGCGGCATTGTCGGCCGCGGAGGCGATCGTCAGGTGCGGCGCGCCCCGCAGGATGTTGATGTCTTCGAGCGCGTGGTGGCTTGGGCCGAAGTAGCCCATGTCGAGCCCACCCCACGCGGAGATCATCGTGACGGGGAGCTTGTTCATCGCGACATCGGTGCGGATCTGCTCCGCGCATTTGGGCGCAAGAAAAGCGCCGATGCCGAAGACGAACGGGCGGTAGCCCGAGGCCGCAAGCCCCGCCGCAACCGATACCGAGTTCGCTTCCGCGATACCGGTGTCGATGTAGCGATCCGGATGTGCCTCGATGAAGGCCATGGTTGCAGGCCCCCGCCCGATATCCGGGGCGATCAGCACGATGTCGTCGCGCTGTTGTGCCAGTTCGATCAGCGTACGGCCGACGATTGCGCCACCTTCGACTTCCGCTGCGCTGGTGTAGGAGAAGGGATCCGCCATCTCGATGGACTTGGTATTCATGACATCCGGCTCCTGATTTCCTCTTCTGCGCGCTTGCGGTCGGCCGGCCCGAGAAAACCGAGATGCCATTCGCGTGGCGAGGCCTCCATGAAGGAGACACCCTTCCCCTTCAGCGTGCGCGCCACGATCACTGTCGGCACACCCGAACCGCTCTCCGGAAGGGCATCCAGCACTTCGACGAGGCGGGCAACATCGTGGCCATCGATCTCGACCGCGCGCCACCCGAAGGCCTCGAAACGGCTCGTGATCGGTTCGATGTTCATGACATCCGAAGTCGGGCCATTGGCCGAGCTACCGTTGGCATCGACGATGGCGATGAGATTGCCGAGCTTGTAATGCGAGGCGAGCATCACCGCCTCCCACAACTGACCCTCGTGTAGTTCGCCGTCCCCGAGCAGCACGAAAGTGCGGTCGTGGCCGCCCCGGTAACGCGAGGCGAGACAGATGCCGGCGCCCACCGACAGGTTGTGACCGAGCGATCCAGCGCTGAAATCGATGCCCGGGACATCGCGCATGTTCGGATGATCGGTCAGTGGCTGGTCGATCTTGCCGAACTTGTCGAGCCAGGCACTCGGGAAGTAGCCGAGATCCGCGAGGATCGGCCACAGGCCAACGGCAATGTGTCCCTTGCCGAGCAGGAACCGGTCGCGATCCGCCCAGTCCGGCTTCTTTGGGTCGAGTCGCAGGGTCCGGTAGTAGAGCACCGCCAGAATTTCTGCGGCACTGAATGTGCTCGAGTAGTGCCCGAGCCCTGCTCCCGCAATCTGCCGGATGGTCTCGAGGCGAATCCATTCTGCGCGATGGCGCAGCTCCGGAATCGAAAGTGCTTTCACATTCTTTGGCATGGCGCCTCTCAGTGCTTCGGGATGTCGATCGCGGCGACGCGGGAGCACGCTGCTCCATCGACCGGGATCACCGCCCCGTTGACGAAGCTCGCTTCATCGGAGGCGAGAAAGAGTGCAGCGGCAGCGATCTCCTCGGGACGCCCGAAACGCCCGGGCAGGAGCGTGGCCTCATAAGCCGGCACGCCGCCCGGCAGGCTTGCTGCCCATGCGAGAATGGCGGGCGTACGGATGGCACCGGGCGAAATCGCATTGACGCGCACGCCGCTGCGGGCGTTCTCCACCGCGGCAGACAGGGTCAGATTGTTGACGCCCGCCTTCGCCGCTCCATAAGTGGCGAGCCCCGGTGCTCCGCCAAAGCCCGCTCCCGAAGAAATGTTGATGATGCTGCCCGAGCCGCGCGGCAGCATCACGCGCAGCGCTGCGCGCGTGCCGTAGAAGGCTGACGACAGGGTCAGGGCGAGCACGCGCTGGTAGCTTTCGTCCGTCGCGTCCTTCAGCCAGCCCGCATCCGCGCTGCCGACATTGTTCACCATGACATCGAGTCGCCCGAAGCGCTGCACAGCGCCGTCGATCAGCGCTTCGACCGCGGCGGATTCGGTCACGTCGCAAGTCTGCGCCGCGACGCCGGCCACCTTCGCCGCGAGGGCCTCCACGGCCTTGCGATCGATGTCGGCGGCGATTACCTGCGCACCCGCCGCCGCCAAGCGCTGCGCGATGGCGGCCCCGATGCCGGAGCCCGCCCCGGCGACGATGGCAACACGCCCGTCGAGCCTCATGACCCTGCGCTCATGGCATGTACACGCCGCCGCTCACCGAGATGAGCTGGCCGGTGATGTAGCTGGAGACATCAGAAGCCAGAAAAATCGCCAGGTGCGCGATGTCCTCGGGACGTCCCAACCGCTTGATCGGCAGGTGGCTCATGTTCGGCAAGGTGCCGGCCTCGAGCGCCTGCTGCATGCCCTCTGGCGTGCCGACGAATTCCAGCCGGTTCCAGAAGCTCCCGGTAGACACATCTTCATCGCGATGCGGCACGATCCAGCCGGGTGCGATCGTGTTCACGCGCACGCCCTTCGGTCCCCACTCATACGCGAGCGTCTTCGAAAAGCTGTTGACGAAGCCCTTCGTGGAACCGTAGTGCACTACCTGCTGGGCGGCCTCTCCGAGCAGAGAGGAATTCGACGAGATGTTCACGACACTGCCCTTGCCGCGGCCGAGCATGTCGGCCGACACGGCGAGCGTGCAGTTGACGACACCGTCAATATTGAGTGCGAGCTCCCAGCGGCGAGTCTCGTCGTCGAGATCCGCGAACGAGCAGTTGCGCTTCACGCCACCGGCGTTGTTCACGAGTACGTCGATGGGCCCGAAA
>CAUJHZ010000022.1 GCA_963205185.1 Planctomycetota bacterium
CATCGCCTGGCTGCACCAGTACCGCCGACTTCGCATTCGCTATGAACGCACCGGCGAAATCCATCAGGCCTTCCTCTCCATCGGCTGCAGCCTCATCTGCTTCAACAAACTCAAACCGCTATTGTGTTAGGGGCTCTAAGGAAGTCCATCCTGCAGAACTGGTGCCACGGACGCATCGTACAACCGCTTAGACACCGGCACGACATGTTGACGAGTGGACAGCGAATCCTCGTGAATTGTGACAAGACAATAGACGGGTCGATCGGCGACTTCCGGCAGCCGGTGAGTGTCTTCGAAATGATGCCCCCGAGTCGCCCGAAGCCCCGCGCTCGAAGATACTATAACACAGGTCACAAGTGCTACGAATAGAGCGACGCCGATACGTATTGCGGTATTCACTCCTCATCCTCAATGCAGCACGCAGAACACGCGTAGTTAGGTAGGGGCACGAAAACGGGACAGGTACGTTTATCAGGTCTGCTCATGCCGTTATCGCCTTTCGCGGCCGGCCGCGCGGCCGGAACGTGTGCGCCAGACCGAGCGGCGCCGCCGTCCGCTTCACGCACGACTCGCTCCCGAACCGCCGCCCCCGGCGGAACGCCTGCTCGCAGCGCCTCCGCCTCTGCCCCGAGGTCAGCGCGCCAGTTCGGGCAGTTGTAGCGCCGCTCCTCGAGCGTGGCGTCGGCCTCGCCTTGCCGGCGAGGGGCAGAGCCGGTCCAGCCCGAGTTGGCGTCTCTCTGGCGCAGGATCACGCTGTCAATGTAACTGCAAGAGCCGCTGCCGTCAAGGCCCGCCTGGCGGGGAACGAAGAGTTCCCTGGGATTGTCATCATCAGCGCGGCAGATGGCCGGCAGCCGCCAGCGCTCGTCGTGGATGAGGTTGTAGACCGCCTCACTGCCTCGATCCCTCCCTGCCTCGTTGCCTCTCCTCTTGCGCCTTCTGCGCCTCTTCGCGGCCGACTCCCCTCCGCGATCTTCGCGTTCTCCGCGTGAGCCCGCCTTCCCCTAATGCCAAGTGCCTCCTCTACCAATGCCTGATGCCTTTCCACTCACCCCATTAGGGCCTCATCTCTTCGTGTCCCTTTGTGTCCTTGGAGCCTTTGTGGTGAAGATTCCGGCCCCGCGCGCGCCGGCGCCAGGGGGTGCGTGCAACTTGTGCGCTGACTTTCCAGAAACGCAAAAAAACGGATTAAAAGGCGCGGCCACCCCCCTCCAGAAAAATCAAAATCGATGAAAATCGCTCAAAGTGCGCCTCAATTTGGCGCTCTGGGCAACATGCGCGCCGCCGCGCGCGCGGCCCCGCACGAAAACCCCCGCACGGAAGCGCTCCCGCGCGCATGGCTGGCGCTTAACCCCGTGCGCGCCCGTGCTGGCATGCGAATTGCCTCGAAGTTTTTTCCATTTCGCCCCTGCCGCCCGCGCCACGCGGCACAATCCTTGCATGGCCCCTCGCCACGCCGCGCCGCAGACCCGCATTGGCATCGCCGAATCAACCCCCGCCGCGCACGCCAGCGCACGCGAATCGGTATCAGGTGATGATGCGCTGCAGCGCCCCAACCCGCCGCGACGGCGACCCAGGCATGGCCACGCCCGGGCGTTGTTCAATGCCTCGATGCCTTGGCGCCTCGATCTCTCGATCCCTTCCCCATCACCCACTCACCCCATCATCCACTCACCCCATCACCCCTTCAGGCACCTCCACTCTTGCAGTCACCCACGCCGCCTTTCCGATGAACAGAGCAATGCTGCGCCCGGGCCAGACCATCATCATCTGCGTCATCGCGCTGCTCACGCTGGGCATCGTCATGGTGACCAGTGCCGGCCTGACCATCGACGCCGAGCGGGCCGTGTCGTTCGAAGGCATGCTCACCGGGCGGTCGATGATCTACGCCCTCGCGGCAGTCGGGCTCATGTTCGCCGCATCCTGCGTTCCCGTCGAATGGCTGCGCGGCCCGACGAGTCGCGGCTTCAGCCCAGCCAACCGCGTCATCGCCACGCCCGCCACCTGGCTGCTGCTGCTCTCGATCGTCTGCCTCTGTCTCGTCTACGTCGGCGGCATCGGCAAGGAAGTGAACGGCGCCCGTCGCTGGGTGTACCTCGGCCCGGCGTCGTGGCGGCTGTCGTTCCAGCCGAGCGAACTGGCCAAGTGGTCCATGGTGGTCGTCATCGCGACCTACGTCGTTCACCTCGGCGCCGATCGCATGAGCCGATTCTGGTCCGGCCTCGTGCCGGCGCTGGTCATCACCATGCTGGTGTGCGGGCTCATCGTGCTCGAAGATCTCGGCACGGCGGTTCTCATCGGCGCGGTGGCGCTGTTTCTGCTCTTTGCCGGCGGGGCGAAATGGTGGCACATCGGCATTCTGTTTCCGCTGCCCGTCGCCGGCGTCGCGCTCGCGGTGCTCACGAGCGAGTACCGCATGAACCGCATCGAGTCGTTCATCAACCCCTACGCCGATCCGCAGGACACCGGCTATCACATGATCCAGTCGATGGTCGCGGTGGCGGAAGGGCACCTCACCGGGCGCGGCCTCGGGCACGGCGTGTACAAGTTCGGCTATCTGCCGGAAGATACGACGGACTTTCTCTTCGCCGTGATCTGCGAAGAACTGGGCATCTTCGGCGCGGCGCTGGTCGTGTTTCTCTATCTCACGCTGCTGCTCGCCGCGGCGCAGGTGATTCGCAGGCAGAGCGATGCGCTGTGCCGATTCGTCGGCCTTGGCATCGCGGCGACGATCGGCATGCAGGCGGTGATCAACCTGATGGTGGTGACCGGCCTGGCGCCGACCAAGGGCATCGCGCTGCCGCTGCTCTCGTCGGGCGGCACGGGCTGGATGCTGACCGCTGCGTGTCTCGGCCTGCTGGTGGGGATGGACCGGCGGACGGCGCCGGACACCCAGCCGCACGCATCGCGAGAGGACGTGCCGGCGGGGCTGCCTGCGCTCGGCTCGCCAGTGTGACTGAATCACTCGCCGAGTGCCGGGCCGCACCACCAGCGCCACGGCCAGGCATCGATGCGCGGCGGCTGAATGAGTTGCACCACGCCCGGGTGCTCGTCGAAGCGGATTTCCCGGGAGGCGCCTTCAAAGCGAACGCTGCAGCGACTCACCGCCGTGATGCGGCAGGGCGAGGCGTCGGCGAGGCGGTCGATGTGGTGCTCCACGGCCGCGGCCTGGATCTCGCTGATCCAGCCCAGCGAAAGTGGATAGCCCAGCAGCCACGCGGAGCGCTGAAAGTCGGCGCGGGGCGTTCGGTCGCCGCGGATGATGCGCGGCGGCTGGCCGTCGGCGAAGATCATCAGTGTCGGGGCGAGCTGGATGTACTTGCGGATGATGATGAGTTCGCCCAGCGCGGCCCCGCCCGGCCAGACGGTGCGGGAGATGAAGTAGCGGCGGATGCCCTCGCCGATCGGCCCCGAGCCGCGGAAATGATCGAGCGATCCGCCGGTGTCACGAAGTTCAAGCGTGCCCGGCTCGGCGCCGGTCCACTGCACCGTGCCGCTTACGGCAGCGGATGGGCACGCCGGCAGCCAGTCGTGCACCGCGCCGCTGGGCGAATCGGGCAGCAGGCCGCGCCAGAAGGTCGAAGTGTGAAAGCGCGGCTGCACTGAGATATCGGCGCCGATGCGGCCGGCCGTGCGCGCGGGACCGCCGAGCACATGCCGCAAGCCGGAAGTGGTTCGCGGGACGTCCAGGTGCAGGCGCCAGCCATCACCGTCGGCGGCGAGCCGAATGCCGCCCAGGCGCAGCACCCAGCCGCGGGCCACCGGAGTCTCGTGCACGCTTGCCGGATCGATGGCGACGTTCGACCGCGCGACGCGGCGGCCCTTGTGAAACACGGCCACGGCGATCGCGGCGGTGGCGCTCTTGCGGCCGAGGGCGGCGTCGATGAACCGGCCCGCGCGGAGTTGTCGCACATGCCGGCGATACACCGGATCGAACGCGTTGCCCACGTGCAGCGCGCACAGCAGCCCCGAACCGCTTGCGTCGATGGCGCTGATTTCCCACCACTCGTACGCGCCGGGTTCCTCGGTCCACGTCACGCCGTTGTGCGCGTGGATCTCCTGCGTCGCGATCGGCCGCAATCGGAGTTCCGGATGCTGCTCGACGAGTTCGGCAACTTCGGGCACGTGGCAAAGGATAGGGGATGGCCCTGCGCGAGTTCAGCGCAGGCGGATCGTCGCCAGCGCCAGCGCCGCGAGAATCGCCGAGAGCAGCCAAAAGCGCACGACGACCTGCTGCTCGGTCCAGCCGCCGAGGTGGAAGTGGTGGTGGATCGGCGAGCAGCGGAAGATGCGCTTGCCGCCGGTGATCTTAAAGTAGCCGACCTGGAGCACGACGCTGAAGATCTCGAGATAGAAGATGCCGCCGATGATGAGCAGGAGGAACTCCTGGCGAATGACGACGGCGATGTAGGCCATGAGCCCGCCCAGCGCCAGCGAGCCGGTGTCGCCCATGAACACCTGCGCCGGCGAGCAGTTGTACCACAGGAACCCCAGGCACGCGCCGGCCATCGCGCCGGCCATGACGGCCAGTTCGTTGCTGAAGGGGATGTAGGGCACAAGCAGTTGCTTGGCGATGGGCTCCGAGCCCGCCACGCCGCACAGGATCATGAGCGAGAATGCGCAGATGATCGAGATGCCGCTTGCCAGGCCGTCCATGCCATCGGTCAGGTTTACGGCGTTGGAGGAGCCGGCGATCATCATCATCGCCAGCAGCGTGAAGCCCAGAGCCGTCATCTGGAAGAGCATCTCGGGCTGATTCGTGCCCGGCGTGTAGGACCGCACCAGCGGGAGGGCCGGAAAGCTGTGCGTCATCGGATCGGCGCCGTTGCGGTAGACGAAAAACCCGGCCAGGAATGCGAAACCGAGCTGGAAGAGCAGCTTCTCCCAGGCGTGCAGTCCTTCGCGTGCGCCTTGGCCCCGCCGCGCGTTGGTGAGTTTGAGCCAGTCGTCGATGCCGCCGAGCACGGCCAGACCGACGAGCAGCATGAGGCCGAGGTTGACGTAGATGCGCAGGTCGGCCAGCAACACGGTGGAGATGAAAATGGAGCCGGCGATGAGAACGCCGCCCATGGTGGGTGTGTTGGCCTTCTGCGCCATGAGTCGGTTCAGATCGGCGTTGTAGAACTCGGGCGAATCGCCGACCTTCTGCCGCAGCAGCCAGCGGATGACGGGCCGCCCGAGCACGACCACGAGCAGAAATGAGACGATGACGGCGGCGATGGCGCGAAAGTCCACGCGATCGAAGATCCGCACATATCCGTAGAGGCCGTGCTCTTCGAGCCAGTGGCGAACCAGGTTGAGCAGGGCGACGATCATGTGCAGGTGTATGCGGGCCAGCGATCAATGCCGACCGGGCAGGGCCGCTGGAGGTTTATCGACGAGGCGGGGCGGGAGCCGTTGGGAATCTCACCGCCGGCCGGCCCCGGCTGCGGCGCCTGGCGTGTGCACGAGCGGTGCGAACCTCTCGCGGATCGCGGCTGATACGCGTTCGAGCCCCATGGCGCGCGAGCCCTTTACGAGCACGCGATCGCCCGGCTCGAGCAGTTGCACGATTTCCCCGACGCTGCGCGAATCGATCTGCTCGGCGAAGACGGCGGCAATCGCCGGTGCGTGCCGGCCGAGCCAGTCGAAAGCCCCTCGCATGCGCTTCCCCACGAAAACCGCCAGATCCGGCTGCGGCAGCCCCTGCGACTCGTCGGCGAGATCCTCGGCAACCTGCTCGTGGGCCCGCTCGCTGAGCGAGCCGAGTTCAAACATGTCCCCGAGGATCAGCACCGTGCGACCCGCGGACGCAGCCGCGAGCAGGCGGAACGTCCGAATGGAGGCGCGCATCGAGTCGGGATTGGCGTTGTACGAATCGTCGTAGAGTTCCACCTGCTCGGCAAGGCGGTGGCGGGTGAATCGCATATCGGGCGGTTCGAGTTTGAGCAGGCCGGACTGGATCTGGGCGTCGGCGAGGCCGCAGCGGCGACCGACCGCGATCGCCGCCGTGGCGTTTGATGCATGGTGCGTGCCGCAGAGCGTGATGCGCCACCGGCTGCGATCGTTGAGCGCGAACGTCGTGCCGTCCTGCGTGACGGAGCATTCGGCGATGCGCAGATCGGCGTCGGTGGAGAAGCCGAAGGTGATGCCCCGCTGCATGTTTTCGACATGGGGGAGGATGGCGGGTTCGTCGATGTTGACCGCCGCCCAGCCGCCGTGCGCGAGTCCCTGGAGCAGCGCCGCCTTTTCATTCGCCACGCCCTCGATCGAGCCGAGGCCTTCGAGATGTACGCGTCCGATCCCGGTGATCACGGCGATGTCGGGCTCGACGATGGCGGCGAGCGCGGCGATCTCGCCGGGATGGTTCGTGCCGATTTCGCAGATGACGCACTGGTCGCGCGGCGAGGCGGCAAGCACCGTGAGAGGCACGCCGATGTGATTGTTGAAACTCCTGGGGCTCGAAGTGACCCGAAACTTTTCGCTCAGCACAGCGCGGAGCAGTTGCTTGGTGGTCGTCTTGCCGCTGGAACCCGTCACGCCGATGAATCGGGTGGTCTTCAGGCTGCGGCGATACGCGGCGGCGAGGCGCGACAGCGCTTTGAGCGTGTCATCCACGAGCAGGATGTACGCGCCCGGCGGCACGCTCGCGGACCCGGCCGGCGCTTTTTCGACAATCGCCATGCCGGCCCCGCGCGCGAGGGCGTCGGCGAGGAACGCGTGACCGTCAAAGTTGTCGCCTGCCAGCGCGAGAAACACCTGCCCGGGTCCGACCGTGCGCGAGTCGGTGCACAGGCCGGCAAAGTTCGGCGGCTCGGCCGGACCATCGACAGGGCGGTGCAGCCAGCGCCCGCCGCCGACTGCCATGCGAATTGCTTCGGGCGACCAGAACAATTCGGTGGCACTCATGACGCCGCCTCCTGCGGCTGGGCCGGCTCGCCGAAGCGGGCCTGCAGCGTCGCCCGCGCCACCAGCCGGTCGTCGAACGGATGCTTCGTGCGCCCGATGATCTGGTAATCCTCGTGACCCTTGCCGGCGATGATGACCAGGTCATTAGCGACCGCTTCGCCGAGGCAGCGGATGATTGCTTTGCGCCGATCAACCTCGGTGATCACGCGCCCTTTGGCATCGTCGGGCACGCCGGTGAGAATCTCGCGCACGATCGCTTCAGGGTCCTCGGTGCGCGGGTTGTCGCTGGTCACGACGACCCGGTCGGCGAGGCGGCAGGCGACGGCAGCCATGCGCGGCCGCTTGGTGCGGTCGCGATCGCCGCCGCAACCGAAGACGACCGTCAGCCGCCCGCCTTGGGGCACGATGGGCCTGGCGGCGTTGAGCACGTTTTCGAGTGCATCATCGGTGTGCGCGTAATCCACGAAAACCGTAAACGGAGAGCGCGGGTGCCGCACGGGTTCGAGCCGGCCGGGCGGGGGCGAGCACTGCGCGAGCGCCTCGCGGATGCACTCGATCGACACGCCGCACCACGCGGCGACGCAGGTGGCCTGCAGCGCGTTGGACACGTTGTGCCGGCCGATGAGCGGGAGATCGATCTCGAATGCGCCCCACGGCCCGCGAAACTCGGCGCTCGTGTGCGTGGGATGCAGCGCGATCACGCGCGCAATGGCGTCGCGGCCGACGGGACTCTCAGACTTGTTCGTCACGCGCGTGCGCCGCACGTCGGCGCGACAGCCCTCGACCATCGAATCGGCCGCGGGATCGTCGGCATTGATGACCGCCAGGCCGCCCGGCGGCAGCGCGCGGAAGAGTTTCGCCTTGGCCTGCGAGTAGGCTTCCATCGAGCCGTGGTAGTCGAGATGATCGCCGGTGAGGTTCGTGAAGATGGCCGCGTCGAACTGGAGCGCGGCGGCGCGTCCCTGGTCCAGCGCGTGGCTGGACACTTCCATCACCGCCTGGGAGCAGCGGTTGGCGACCATGCGGCCGAGCAGGCGGCTCAGGTCGATTGACGAAGGAGTGGTGAGCATCGCCGGCGCGCGGGTCGCGCCGTCGTCGGTGATGACCGTGCCGATGAGGCCGCACTGCCAGCCGGCGCTGTCCATGAGTTGCTGCAGCAGATGGGCGGTGGTCGTCTTGCCGTTGGTGCCGGTCACGCCGACGAGCGTCAGGTGAGAAGACGGCGATCCGAAGAAGCACTCCGCGGTGTGCGCAATGACTTCCCGATACGGGCGGCTGGCGTCAGCAGGCACGAGCAGCGTCGCCGAGCCGGCGTCGAGCGATTCATCCTCGCTGAGCACCGCGGTCGCGCCGCTGGAGAGCGCGTCGGCAACGAACTGCCGGCCATCCGCCGCGGCGCCGCGGCGGACGACGAACAGGCACGACGGGCTGGCTGCGCGGCTGTCTTCAGTGATGTCGGTCAGTTCGCGATCGGCAGCGCCGCGGACGATGCGCAAGCCCGCTGCGCTGACGAGTTGATCGATCTTCACGCCCATGGCACTCCGTCCCTGCAGACGGCAAAGGATATCGGGCAGCAGTGCGCGGCGGATGCACAAAACCAGCCGCGTGCCGTGCGCCGGCGCTCATGTCCGGGCGCTGCGCGCCGCCGCCGCGATGGTGCTTCGCCCGTGGCTGGCGACTTCCTCTGCGAGCATGCTGACAAACCGGTCCAGCGGCACACTGCCAAGGTCGCCCTCGGTGCGGTGGCGGATGCTCACGGTGCCCGCCTCGGCGTCCTTGCCGCCAACGATGAGCATGTACGGCGTCTTTTCCTCGGTCGCCCGGCGGATCTTGGCCTGCAGGCGCTCGGGAGATTCGTCGAGGTGGACGCGGAACGCACCCGCCGCGTCGATCGCCGCCTTCACTTTGCCCGCGTAGTCGGAGAATTTCTCGGAGATGGTGAGGATGCGCACCTGCTCGGGGCTGAGCCAGAGCGGGAAGTCGCCGGCGAAGTGCTCGATGAGTATGCCGATGAAGCGCTCGAGAGAGCCGAACGGCGCGCAGTGGATCATGATTGGCCGGTGCTTTTCGTTGTCGGCGCCGATGTAGTTGAGACCGAATCGTTCGGGCAAGTTGTAATCGACCTGCACGGTGCCAAGCTGCCACTCGCGCCCGATCGAGTCCTTGGCGACGAAGTCGATCTTGGGCCCGTAGAAAGCGGCCTCGCCGGGTTCGAGGGTCATGGGAACACCCATCCCCTTGGCCGCCTCGATGCACACCTTCTCGGCCAGTTCCCAGTTCTCGTTGCTGCCGACGTACTTGCTGCTGGCCGGATCGCGCAGCCCGACGCGCACGCGATAGTCGTTCAGGCCGATTTCGGCCAGGACCATGCGCGCCAGTTCGAGATCGATGTCGATCTCGCGGCTCAACTGTTCGGGAGTGCAGAAGATGTGCGAGTCATCCTGGGTGAAGCCGCGCACGCGGGTCATGCCGTGGCACTCGCCGGACTGCTCGTAGCGGTAGACGGTGCCGAACTCGGCGAGGCGCACGGGCAGATCGCGGTAACTGTGCTGGGAGGCCTCGTAAATCTTGATGTGGTGCGGGCAGTTCATCGGCTTGAGCAGGAAGCCGTCCACGTCGGGCGAGGCCATGGCGTTGGCGATGTCGGCGCAGCCGCAACCGCCGCCGTGCGCCATGAGCGAGCCGCTCAGCGCCTCGGCATCGACCAGCGGCGGGAACTGCGAATCGGCGTAGTAGGGGAAGTGGCCGCTGGTGCGATAGAGGTTGAGTTTGCCGATGTGCGGGGTATTGACCCACACAAAGCCGCGCTCGCTCCGCGCTTTGCGCAGGAACTCCTCGAGTTCGCGGCGGATGATGGCCCCGTTGGGCAGCCAGAGCACGAGGCCGGTGCCGACGTCCTCGCTCAGGCTGATGAGGCGAAGCTGCTTGCCGATCACGCGGTGGTCGCGCTTGCGGGCCTCTTCGAGCATCTTGAGGTGATGATCGAGGTCCTTCTGGTTCGCAAACGCAGTGCCGTAGACGCGGGTGAGGCGATCGCTGTTCTCGTCGCCGTGCCAGTAGGACGATGCGAGCGACATGACCTTGAACGCGCCGATGCGGCCGGTGCTGGGCACGTGCGGGCCGCGGCAGAGGTCTTCCCAGTCCTTGCCCGGCTTGCCGGTGGCGTAGAAGGAGAGGCAATCGGAGCCGGCGGCTACGGCCTTCTCCGCGTTGTCCAACTTGTACTTTGATCCCTCGGATCGGAGCTTGCTCATGCCCTGCTCGAGCGGCATCTCGTAGCGCGAGAACGGGCGATTTTCCTTGACGATCTCGCCCATCAGCCGCTCGATCTCGGCGAAGTCATCGCTGCTCAGGCTCTGGCCGTCGGCAAAGCGCATGTCGTAATAGAAACCGTTCTCGACCGGCGGCCCGTACACGAGTTGAGTGCCGGGCTTGAGGCGCTGAATCGCTTCGGCCATGACGTGCGCGGCCGAGTGGCGCAGCAGGTAGAGCGCATCGGGATCGGGCTGGCCATCGCGCGACTTCTCAGTGACGATCGACACTTTGGCGTCTCGATCGATGACGAAGCCGAGATCGTGCAGCGCCCCATCAACCTTGACGCCCAGCGCCGCCTTGGCCAGGCCCGGACCGATGGATGCGGCGATCTGCCCGCCGCTGACCGGTTCGGGGTATTCTCGGATACTTCCATCAGGAAGAGTGATGCGAGGCATGGTTCGAGGTCCTTTTCAATCTTCAACGCCCAGGCATCGCCATGCCCGGGTCTTGAGGTGCGTCAGGCCTGAGTCGGCATCAAAACAAACAACGCACGGCTCTGGAATCGGCCGTGCGTCGCAAAAACTCTTCTTCGTGCGCACCAGCCGATTACCGCCGCGAAGGAGTCGCGGTCGTCGTGGCAGTCGTGGCGGTGGTGCGGCGGTCGAGCATGATGTACAAGCCTAGTCCGTCGTTACGTCCGGTCAATCGATTCATCGGCCGCCGCGCTGGAGGGATTGAGCGCCGTTGCGGCGGCGTCCTTGCCGGCAGGTGCAGCCTGACGGTTCATCCGCAGCATGAGCAGGCCGATGCCCGTGAGCAGGAGCACGTCCGCGATGTTGAACACCCACGGGAAGATCTCGGAGTTGCCCCCCGGCCAGCGCCAGCCCAACGGCAGGTACGTGTCGGGAAAGATCTTGAGGAAGTCGCGCACGGCGCCGAACATGATGCGGTCGAACAGATTACCTCCCGCGCCGGCAAGGATGCACCCGATGGCGATGTGGGCCAGCCAGTCGCCGCAACGCGTCCTCGATGCAAACGCATACAGGCCGATGCCCACCGCCAGCACCGTGAACACGACGAAGAACGCCCGCTGGCCCGGCCCGATTCCAAACACCGCCCCGCGATTGAGTACGAGGTGCAGGTCGAGCACGCGCGTGAGCACCTTGCGGTGCGCATCAGGCGGCGGATTCCAGTGGGGGTTTGAGAGAATCACCTCGCGGTCCAGCACGACCGGCTCATCGCCCACCAGCGCGAACGCGAGCTGCTTGGAGGCCAGGTCGATCGAGAGCCCCAGCGCGACGACGATGACCAGCGCCAGCCAGCACGCCAGCGAACGCCCGGCCGCAGGTCGCGATGTGGTGGGGCACTGTGCCTCCAGGGGTTGATCTCTTGAAGTGGCCATGTGAGACAGATGGTAGGGACGAAGGCTCGACGGCATCGCCCGTCGAATTCCTGCAGCGGCGCCTGCAGGGCAGGCGCCGGCGATCAGCGGCGGAAGCGATGGAAGCGGTCGCGCTCGCGCGCCACCTCGATGCACACCTTCGCCCATGGCTTGGCCTCGAGGCGCGGCAGACTGATGGGCTTACCCGTGACCTCGCACAGGCCGTACGTCCCGTCTCGGATGTTTTCGAGCGATTTGTCGATCTCTTCGAGCAGCTCTCGCTCCGTGGCCGCCAATTGGAGAGCGAACTCCTGGTCGTACGTGTCTGAACCGGCGTCGGCCATGTGCATCGGCGCGTGGCCTGAATCGCCCGAGCCTCCGCCGCGCAAGGCGCCCGACTCCATCGCCTGCACATCTCCGATCAGTTCGGCGCGCCGCTTGAGCAGCAGATCGCGGAAGTGATTCAGTTGCTTTTTGGTCAGCCGCGCTGGGGTGTTGCGAGCGTTCACCGCATCATTCGGATGAGTCGGCATCGGGTCGAGCATTCCCGGCTTTCGCTCGGCAGTGGCCGCAGCACGCTGCTTGGTGGGGGCCGGAACCGGCTTCTCGGCGCGACCGGCCTTGGAAGACGCAGCCGGCTTGCTCTGTGCCGCACCCTTGCGGGGGGCCTTGGCGGCGTCGGGGGCTTTCTTCTTCGTGGTTGTCCTAACAGTGGCCGACTTGCGGGAAGTGCTGCTCGCCTTCTTCCCCGCCTTGGTCTTGGTTTGTTTCGGGGCCTTGACGGCACCGCGCTTCTTGGTGGAAGGCCGTTTTGACGCCTTTGCCTTCTTTTTCGAGGTTCGAGCCTTGCCGCTTTTCGTGGAAGACGCCGTCCGGCGGGATTTGGACTTGCTGGCTGGAGTGCGAGCCTTCTTCTTGCGAGTGGTCTTCTTCTTGGCCACGGCTGCCGCTCTCCAAGTGGTGGAAAAGCCCGCACTTCGGTGGATACACGTGGGAAACGGGCCCCCGTCCGGGCGGAGGCCGCAAAGAATAGACGCAGCGAAATCAGGGGTCAAACACATGCCGGACGGCGCGCCGGCGCCTCAAGCGGCCCCGCCGGTTTCCTGCACCGAGCCGATCTGCCTGAGCCGCTCGTAGCGGCGTCGGATCAGGTTCTCAATCTTAAACCGCTTCAATTCCGTGATTTTATCGATGATCCAGCGCTGCAGGATTTCCGCAGCCGCTTCGTGGTCGCGATGGGCGCCGCCGAGCGGTTCATCCACGATCTCGTCGATGGTGCCCAGCCGCAGATTCTCTTCGGCGGTGAGGTGCAGGGCGGTGGCGGCGGCGGCATTGGTGTCCGGCCGAGCCTGCTTCCACAGAATCGCCGCGCAGCCTTCAGGGCTGATGACCGAATACCACGAATACCGGAGCATTCCCACCCTGTCGGCCACGGCAATCCCCAAGGCCCCGCCGGAACCGCCCTCTCCGATGATCACGCTGACAATCGGCGTGCGAAGGCGGCTCATCTCCCGCAGGTTCACGGCGATCGCCTCCGCCTGCCCTCGCTCCTCGGCTCCGAGACCCGGATACGCTCCGGGCGTATCCACCAGCGTCACCACCGGCAGGCCGAACTTCTCGGCCAACTGCATGTTCTTGAGTGCTTTGCGGTAGCCTTCGGGGTGGGCGCAGCCGAAGTTGCAGAGCATGCGCTCGTTGGTGTCGCGGCCCTTGCGGTGGGCGACGACCATCACCTTGAACTTGCCGATTCGGGCGAAGCCGGTCAGGATCGCCGCGTCGTCGCCGTAGTGCCGGTCGCCGTGCAGCTGACAGAAGTCAGAGCAGATGCGGCGCAGGTAGTCCGTTGACTGGGGGCGCCGGGGATGGCGGGCGACCCGGCTGACGATGTCCCAGGGCTCGAGCGCGGCGTAGATGGCCGAGAGCGAATCGCGGTGCTCCTGGCGCAGCGCCGCCAGGCGCTGGGCGCCTTGCTCGGACGTATCGCCTTCGAGTCGTTCGATTTCGGCTTCGAGCGGCAGCAGCGGCTGTTCGAACGCGGGGCGGTTTGGATCGTTGGCCATCAGACTCGGTCCGCCGGTGGTCGTGGGTTGGTGATGCAATCGTAGCGCGGCGCCGGGCGTCCTGAAGCGCGAGCGGGGGGAATGGAAAAAGACAGGCCCGGCGACGAATCGCCGGGCCTGGTGACTTTCGCCTGCTCTCGAGTCCGCAGTCGGATCTCAAGGCAAGTGAGGGATTACTGGATGGGATCCCAGAACTGGGTCGGGCTGGTGGTGCCGTCAGCGGACGTGCCCCACATGCACAGCCAGATGTCCTTGCCGCCACCCGTGCTGATGATCGGATCCTGCTGCTTGAAGAGGTTGTCAAGCAGGTCCTTCTGCACGTTGGTGTTGCGATAGGTCACGCCGGGAGGCGCAAAGGCCTTGTAGGTCTGGTCTTCAGTCTGGCCGGGGCCGCCGTTGTCCAGGCCGGTCTGCTCCTGGGTGTTGGAGACGTGGCCGTCGTTGTAGCCGACGTTTCCGGTCCAGGTCGTGCGGGCGCCGTGGAACAGGTAGGTCGGGCTCTTCTTGTCCGGGATACCGTCGCGAGGGCCGCGGTCGGAGACGACGGCGTAGTTCGCGTTGAGGCTGTCGGCCCATTCAGAGTTGTAGCGGCTGCCGGCGGGGGCCAGAGTCGCATAGCTCGCATTGGAGATCTTGCCGGTGGTCTGAATGTCACAGCCGAACGCGGGATCCCAGAGCCACTGGTCGTTCCAACCCGGATCGTCCTGCGTGCCGTAGCGGTAGTCAGTCTTCAACTGAGTGTTGGCGCTCGAGTCGCCGGGGCAGAGCACGACTTCGGGCGAGTAGTAGGTGTTGAAGATCATGTACGAATAGAAGTTGGCCGACGAGTTGCCGGTCTGAGGCGTCCCGCCCGTCCCGCCGGTGTTCGCACTCGCCGTGATGAGGCTGATCTTTGCGGGCTTGGGATATGTGCCGCCAAAGTCGTTGGCGAACAGGACCATGCCCTTGTGGACCTGATTGACGCGCGTCGAGCAGGTCAGGGTCTTGGCATTATTGCGGGCACGGGCGAGTGCCGGCAAAAGAATGCCGATGAGCAGAGCGATGATGGCAATGACCACCAGCAGCTCGATGAGGGTAAACCCTCTGAACCGGGAAACACGATGCATGGCTTGCTCCTTTGAATGATGAAATGGATGGAATCCAAAGCCAATGCCTGAACACGATGCTCCGGACCATCCGGTGCATCAGAAAACTCGAGGGGTGGGTTGCTCTTCGAGCCTCTCAGACGGCGGCACAGCGGGATCGGCGGAAAACACGCCGAAGCATGCCGATTCGCGGCAGCGAGTCAGAGAGAACGGCGGATTGTCGACGGCGGGGAGCAGGGAAGGGCGTGGATGTGTCCCTGAATGATGAAGAATGAATGCGGATGCTGCTGAGCCCCTGAACCGTCCGAACCGTTCGGACCGGATCGTCCGAACCAGATAACCATACGTCAAATATAGCGAATCTGTTGCGGGCGTCAAGAAAAAACCCGCAGCGAGGGTGAAACGGGGCCAGAAACGAGGCAGGCCGGGCGTCATCGCCCGGCCTGCCGGTGTTTGCAAGGAATCGACGTCGATGCGCCGGGTGAGCTTACGGCTCCACGAGCGGATCGAAGATTTCGCGAACGCGGAAGCGAGTGACGACCTGCTGGTCGATCCAGTAGCCGAGTTTGATGTCGAGATCGTCGTCGGTCTGGTCGAGCTTGAAGATGTTGTCCGGGACCTGCGCGCCTGCCGGGGGCGTTCCACCGCCGAGGTTCGGGTCGAAGTAGTAGACGCCTTCAGGAACGAACGCCATATCCGACTGGTGGTCGATGGTCTGGTTGTCGTTCTCGAAGCGCTCGCTCATGCGATCGACGTGATTGTCGTTGTAGGCGACATTGCCGGTCCATCGGCGATTGGTGCCGTGGACGAGGTGCGCGAGCGTGGGCTCGGAGTGCTTGCCGTCGCGGACGCCGCGATCGCTCAGAACCGCGTAATTGCCGTCCAGGCTGGAGGCCTTCCACTGGGTGCGGAGGCGCTTGCCGGTGAGCTGCATCATCGCATAGGAATTGTTGCACTCACGGACGAGGGCCCAGTCGTCGAGGAAGTTGCCGCCGAAGGTGCGATCCCATACGCCCTTGGTTTCAGCGTCGTTCTTGTCGGTGGTGAAGTCGTAACCGACCTTGGCGCGGATGTTCGGATTGACTTCCGCGGGATCCACTGCGAATTTGGGATCGAACAGCTTGTTGAAGATCAGCACCGACATGATGTTGGCGACGGAATTGTTCCCGTGGCCGAATTCGGCCGTGCTCTGGGCGTGCGCCAGATTGATCTTCTCGGGCACGGGGTACTCGTCGTTGTGCGCGTCGCCGTAGAAGACCATGCCCTTCTGAATGTCGCGCTGCTGCGACGAGCACTGCATCGCGCGGGCGGTCTTGCGGGCCCGCGCCAGAGCCGGCAGCAGCAGGCCGATGAGCAGCGCGATGATCGCGATGACCACCAGCAGCTCAATGAGTGTAAAGCCAAGTCGTTTCTTTGACATGCCCGGGCCTCCTTTGTCCTTGGTTAGGCGAAAGATCCGTTCGCGTCTCTCCAGCAGCGTGCGCCTCCCGGAGCGGGCGGCAACCGGTCGCGCAGGAACTGCATTGGTCCGTGCGGACCACTATGGCCCGCAATCAAGCGTGGAAAGAGGCGGCCATCTTCGGAATCTGCGCTCGCGCGGCCGAGAGCCTCTGCGAACGGGAAACCGATGACGCACTGGCAAAGCAGCGCGAAGACGGCACGAGTCGGATTGTCGGCAGGGGCTGGAGGGATGACCGGGGAACCGGTCGATGATGGCGTCAGATCACAAGGCGGAATAATCGGGGTATGCTCAGCCAGCGCCAAGTCGAATTGTCAGTGACAAGAGTAAACGAATCTGAACCTCTTGTCAAGATAATTCTTCGTCCGCGGCTGAAGTTCGGTTGCCCGTTTTTCCAAGTTCCCGCGCAGATCGAGCCCCGTCCAGGCGGCCCTCAGGGCTTTCCGGCGCAACTCGCCGCCGCACAGAGCAGCGCGGCGATCTGCGAAGCGGCATCCGTCGCGGGCTCGCTTCGGAGCCGCCGAGCTACCTGCTCGCGCTCGGATGCGGCCGACATCAGTTCGATGAGGCGTTTGCCCATGGTCTCAAGATTGCGCGCCGGATCGATCGCATCATCAACCAGCCAGGCCCGGCCAGCCCGCACATGCTCAATCGCGTTCAGTCGCTGGTGCTGGTCGCGATGCCAGGGGTACGGCGAAAAAAGCGTCGGGACGCCATTGGCCAGAGCTTCGGCCACGCTCGAGGCGCCGCAGCGGGACAATGCGAGGTCCGCAGCACCCCAGGCTGACGCCATGTCCGTGCAGAAGGGCAGTACCTGCGCGTTCACGCCAGCTTTTCGATAAGCATCTCGAACCGCGCTTTGGTCGGCAGGGCCCGTCAGGTGCAGCACCTGCCAACCGTCAAACACCTCGCGTCGGTGCGCCAAAAGATCGATCAGAAGTCGGTTGAAAGTTCCTGCTCCCTGACTGGCTCCGGTGACGAGCAGTGTCGAAGTATCAGGATCGAGGCCGAGCCGCAATCGGCATTCAGCCGGCCCCAGCGTCGCAATTGCGCTTCTGCGAACCGGCATGCCGGTGACGGTCCTGCTGAACGCCGGAAAGTCGGGGCAGGGCACGGCGGAGATGATGCGGCCGGCGAAGCGGGCCATGAGCCGATTGGCCTTGCCCGGCGCGACGTCGAGATTCACCAGAACCGACGGCACGCCGACCTTTGCCGCGGCCCGCGCGACCGGGGCCGCAACAAACCCGCCCATCAGCGCGACTGCGACTGGCCCGACGCTGGCTCGCTCGGCCAGGGCGGATGCGGTCTCGCGAACGGTTCGGCGCCAGCCACTGATGAATCGCATCGGCGCTGCTGGAAAGGGCCTGAGCAGCATCGGCGCCGCGGGCAGGGGATGAAACGCCGCACCCGCCTGCTCGAGGATGTCGCGATCGATGGCCCGCTGCGAGCAGTAGAACTCCGCACTCGCGGCTGGAGCGACCTCCGCCAGGCGCTCGGCGATTGCCAGCGAAGGAAAGAGGTGCCCGCCCGAGCCGCCGCCCGCGAAGATGATCAGCGGCGCGGGTTGCGGAGTCGTGGTGATGCTGCCCGGGTTCACGATGCGGGATTGCATCGGCTGGATGTCTCGGCCTGGAACACTCGTCCGGGCAGACGCCGCCCAAGCGCCCGCTCAATGATGAGGCCGGCGTCGATGAGTCGCTCGAGTCGAACGCCGGTATCGAATCCCATCCGCTCAAGGCAGTAGACGATGTCTTCCGTCGCGGCATTTCCGGCAGCGCCCGGAGCGTACGGACACCCGCCCAGGCCGCCGGCTGAAGTGTCGAACGAGACGACGCCGCGCTCGATGGCCCGCAGCACGCAGGCCAGCGCGGTGCCGCGCGTATCGTGGAGGTGCAGCGTGGTCTGGGCCGCGGGTACGAGCGGTTCAATTGAGTCGTAGAGGGCATCGATGTCGCCGGGCGCCGCCACGCCGATGGTGTCGCCGAGATCGAGCTCATCCACGCCGAGATCGAGCAGACGCCGCGCCACCTGCGCGACCGCGGAGGGCGCGATCGGCCCCTCGTATGGACACGCGACGGCGCAGGAGATGTAGGCACGGATCTGCACGGAAGAGTTGCGCGCCGTCTGCACCACCGGTTCGAAGCGCGCGATGGACTCGGCGATGCTCGCGTTGGTGTTGCGCTGATTGAACGTCTCCGACGCGGCGGTAAAAACCGCGATCTTCTTCACGCCGCACGCGAGCGCGGCGTCCATCCCCTTCATGTTGGGCACCAGCGCGCTGTAGACGACGCCGGGCAGGCGCTCGATCGCGGCGAAAACCTCCGCTGCATCGCCAAGTTGCGGAATCCATTTGCGGCTGACGAAACTCGAGACTTCGATCTCGGCGACACCGCTGAGCGAGAGGGCATTGATGAATGCGATCTTGTCGCCGGTGGAGACCGGCTGGCTTTCGTTCTGAAGACCATCGCGCGGCCCGACGTCGGTGAGGCGGATGCGGCGCGGTGCGGCTGGTGCGGTCATCGCGAGCATGATAGTGCCGGGGCTGTCAGCCGGTCGCGGTGCGGGTCTGGCGGCGGTAGAGCAGCACGCTGACCAGCAGCCACACCACAACCCAGAATCCCAGCAGGGCGAGGATGCTCCCGGTGAGAGGACCGCTCATCGACATCGAGCCTGATTGCGTGGAGTTGATCGCTCCAAGAATGCTGACTCCACGCAGTGCCGGAGTGATCGCGGTACGGCCCAGTGAACTGGCTGCAATTGAGTCGACGATCGAATCGACGGGCGCGGCAAGCGCTTGAGCCGGCTCTCCACACGTTTCGGCAAGCCAAGCGCCAAGTGTTTCGCCGTTCAGATCCGTCAGCGGCCGGTCCTGCAGATCGCTGCTGGTTCGCCAGGCGCTGCGGTCGAGATCGACGATCAACTCACCCCTCGGTGCGCTCCCGTTGGCGGGCGCAAACACGGCGAAGCGAAGCGTGTCGGGTGCTTCGTGCCACGCCGCATCGCCGGGTCGGTTCCAGGGCCAGTTCCAACTGCTCGCAGATGCAGTGAAGTCAATGTGAGTGACGCCCACGTCGGAGGTCGGCGTGAGCAGCCAGCGCTCTTCGTATTCGTGTCGTTCGGGCATGATCAGTGACGAAAGCACGCCACTGATCACAAGCGCCGGAACCGGCAGCGCCAACGTCCAGAGGATGATGGCCAGCCAGGGCCCGGTGGGCCGGCGCATCGCGGGCGTGAGGATGCCGACAACCCGCAGATCTGAGCCGCATTCGGGGCAGGTCAGCGACGTCAGACCCGCGACCGCGTAAAGGCATCGGCCGCAACACGGCCGTGACACCGACCGCACGCGCGAACGCCGGCCCAGCGTGAAGGCGACCAGTCCGATGATGACCCCGAATCCGCCCAAGGCCAGAATGAAAGCGCCGCCAACCAGCATCACGAATCTCCGCTCTGCTCAGCGGCGACCGGCGGAATCACCGCTGGCGCAGGCGGCGCCGGCAACGGCGCGCCGCATTCCGGGCAGACTTCGGAGGCAAAGCCGCCGAGGCTGTGGCCGCAATTGAAGCAGCGGTCGCGCCGGCCCAGCGGCACATCCGGCAACAGACTTGCTGCGAAGGCCAGCAGCGGGGCAGCGACCGTCAGCGCTGCAAGCCCCCAGATGAGTTCGCCTGATTGCATCGCCACAATGCCTGCGACGGCGCTGCCGAAGTAGACCGCAGGCAGCGCGACCGAAAATCGCTTGCCCGCGATGAAGCGCCCAAGCAACGGCGCCTGCGCGAGGCCGATGAACGGACCGAATGCCAGTGAGAGCAGAATCGCCAATCCCCAATCGATGGACGGTGACCAGAAGATGGTGCCGACTTTTGCGGCGGCAAGGATGGAAAGAACGGTCGCGGCAAGCGTCCAGAGCACGAGACGGCCGCGCCGCTGCTCGAGTTCTACAGCGGCAGTCTGGGGGTCGGTCTCGACCGTGGTGGCGGGTGGATGGGTTGCGCTGGCCATGGCTGACTTTCAGGTCTTTGGGACTGCGGGCGCTGGGATTGCGGCGGCCGCTGGTGCGCGCCGGGCGTCGGCGGTCTGCTCGAACTGTTGGCGCATGACGTCGAGGTGGGCAATGAGCGAGCCGAACTCGCCTTTTTCAATGCTCAGGACATCCATCGCCTCGACGCAGCGCACGGTGGCGTTGCGCGGCGCGCGATTGAGCAGCGCCATCTCTCCAAAGTAGTGTCCCGCTTCGAGCACTGCGAGGCTCTGCACCTCGCCGGACTGCTCATCGCGGCGCTCCACCTCGGCGCGGCCGCGGATGATGATGTAGACG
Organism: Planctomycetota bacterium; assembly: GCA_963205185.1. GTDB lineage: Bacteria > Planctomycetota > Phycisphaerae > Phycisphaerales > UBA5793 > UBA5793. Next base: position 20,444 of record CAUJHZ010000022.1, read on the forward strand.
CGATCACCGAGATCACCCTGTTCGAACACGGCCTGGCCGGGTTCGAAGTGTTCGTGGTTGATGCCGCTGCTGCGCCCGACGCGCAACTGGACGATGTCCGGCGGCAGGAACAAATCGAGCAGCCACGACAGGCCGACGCGCACTTTGCTCTGGATGCCGGGCAGTTTGCTCCAGTAGACCGTTCTCCAGAGAAACCACGCCGGAAAGCCGGCCAGGCGCACGCCCATCACCTGCGCCACGCCTCTGCGATGGCCAAGTGCGCACAGCGAACCGAGGCCTTTGAAGGTGAACGGCTCCAGGGGGCTCTTCTGCCCGGCGGCCAGAATGTTGATGGCGGCGGTTCTTGCCTCGCGAATCGCGTGCTGCGCCGTGGGCGGAGCGTAGGCACTCTCGCCGCCGGCTCCGGCCAGCGGCACCAGCGCGCAGTCACCCAGCGCCCACACATTGACATGCCCCTGCACGCGAAGGTGCTCGTCGACGATGATCCGGCCGCGATCCTTGGGCAGATCGAGCGCCTCGCACAGCGGATTTGGATGGCTCGGCACCGTCGCCACCAGCGTCGCGCAGGCAATCTTGGTGCCGTCGGCGAGGGCCGCGTGTTGTGCCGTGGCGGTGCTGAGGCGCGCGCCGAGCATGATCTCGATGCCGCGCCGGCGCAGCAGGTCCTGCGCATAGAGCGCCAGTTTGGCGTCCACTTCGGGAAGGATGCGCTCGCGCGAATGGAGCAGGACGAAGCGGCACATCGCGCGGGTGATGCTGGGATAACTGCGCAGCGCACGGCGAACGAAGTCGTGCAGTTCCGCCACGACTTCGACGCCTGAAAAGCCACCGCCGGCGACGACGAACGTCAACAGCCGCGATCGAAGATCATCGCGCTCTTCGGCGTCGGCTTCTTCCAGAACGCGGATGACGTGGTTGCGCAGGGCCAGTGCATCGCCGTGCGTCTTGAAGGGCATGGCGTGCTCGGCCAGGCCCGGCAGGCCCCGAAAGTCCGTGACGTTGCCCAGCGCGATGACGAGGTGGTCGTAGGGCAGGATGAGCGGGCGCGGCTGAAAGCCGGGCGAGCAGATCACGTGCCGCTCGGCGAGGTTCACGCCTTCGACGTCGCGCATGTGCAGGTGAGCGTGCGGAATGAGACGCCGGATCGGCGTAGTCGTGTCGGCGATGCCCACGCTGCCCGATATGACCTCGGGCAGCATGGGCTGGAACACGAGGTAATTCTCGCGGTTCACAAGATGAACCTGGACGCGGCCGCCTCCCCGGCGCAGCAGGTGCTTTGCGGCGTAGACGCCCGCAAATCCGCCGCCGAGGATGACGATGCGCGTGGGATGAGCCATGCCGGTCAACGCCTCGCGTGCTCGATGGCTTGCGTCACTTGCCGATGAGATCGGCCATTTCCCGGACGGCCTTGGCCCAGGCGTCGCCCTCTTCCCCGGCGGTTGCCGTTTTGCTGGCGGCGCGGAAGGCCGCGGGCGCTTCGCCCCCGCCAGCCTTGAAGCACGCCTCAGCCAGCGCGACCACGCCGAACGCGATGTTCTTTCGCTGAATCTGGCTCGAGGCGCTCGGTGCGAGCGCGGCAAGTTCTGCCGCGGCCGCCTTGCAGGCCTCGGCGCTGTACGTTGCGGTCGCCAGAGCGGCCGGCGTCTCGGCGCCGAAGTGCTTGGCCGCGATCTTCGCGCCCGCTTCGTACATCGCGACGAGTTCATCGGCTGCGGCGGTATCCCACCCCTTACCCTTCCACGCCGCCACTTGCGCCTTGGCCGCCTCAAGCGATGCCGCCTGCCCGATCGCCCAGAGCTTGGCGTTGATCCACGGCACGCCGGAGTCGTCCCAGTGAATCTGGCCATGCTCATCGCCGTAGATGTAGTGGTTGTACGAATACAACTCGAACTGCAGCGTCGGATGTCCCGCGTCGAGCAGGTCCTTGTCGATCTGCAGGTGGCACGACACGCACATCTGGGCCCGGCCGGCAAGGTCGGTCGTGTCGATCAGGCCGAATTCACTGCGGAGTCCGGTGGCGCCGATCTTGCCGCGCTGCTCGTTGGTCCAGCCCTCGGTCGCGTGCGGCTCGAGGTACTTCTCGCCCGGGCCGTGGCAGGTTTCGCATCCGACGCCGTGCTCGAGATCAAACGTGTCATCGCGCTGCGGTTCGGGCGCATACGTGGTGTGACAGGAAAGGCAGCGCTCGCTGGTCGCGGCGTCGTCGATGCTGAGTTTGCCGGCGATCTCAGTCGACGCGTCGTCGTAGAGCGTCTCGCATGCGTCTTTGTGCGGATCGTGATCGAACCAGATGTTGTATTCATCGCCGATGAGCTTGCCCGAGTGCTCGGTGGGCTTCTCGTCGTCGTGGCACCCGCTGCCCATGCACCCCGACACGCCGACGTACTTGAAGCCCGGAAGAATCGGCGGACTGGCGGCGTCGGCCCGGCACCTGGCCTCGGGCGCGCCCTCGCTCAGGACCGCGCACGATGGAGCAGATTCGCCGCGCATGCCCAGCATCGCCGCGACTAGCGCTGCGCTGATGCCGCAGATCACGCAGCCCGAGAGACCGAACACGTGGGAATACTGGCGTCTTGACGTCATTGTGCCACCTCGCTGAACACCTGAGTCACGTTGCGGAGCCGGGACAGGATACCAGCGCCGGCCGCGCCGGTCAGGCGCTTGGGCGACCCGCGATGCGGGCCGCAGCGATCAAGATCGCCACCTCAAGCAGCCGATGAGACCGACTGCGGGGCGGCGCTGCCGCCGGTGGTCGCACGCGCTCTCCCACTCGGACAGCAGGAGTCCTTCGGCATGGCCAAGCGAATGCTCACCGCGAAACTCTCCGGAGATCGCAGTGCCATTCTCAAGGCGGCGGACCTGGTCGGCATGGACATTTTCGCCGATCTTGACCGCAAAGTCATCGACAAGTTCCCCGGTACGGTGGTGCGCCGCGAGTTTGCCGCCGGCGACGTCATCTGCCGCGAGGGCGAAGGCGGCACCACGGCGTTCTACCTGCTCGAAGGCACAGTCAAGGTCTTCATCGCCCGGCGGCTGGGCGCGGCTGCATCCCGGCCGCGGCAGGGCTGGCGCGCGGCTATCGGCCGGTGGTTCGGTCAGAAACGCATCCATCGACCGCGTCGCGAAGACGACGCCATCATTCCCATCGACGCCAACGTCGATCTGACGCACGGCCAACCCCGGACCACGCTGGGCGCTGGGGAGGTCTTCGGCGAGATGAGTTGCCTCAATCTCGCGCCGCGCTCGGCCACGGTGGTGGCTGAGACCGACTGCGTCATGCTCGAGATTCTGCGCAACATGTACGAACAGTTGCAGCGCTCGCCGACGTTCCGCGAAAAGATGGATGCGAACTACCGGGCCCGGGCGATGCAGGGGCATCTGCGGAACGTGCCGATCTTCCGCGACCTGCCCGACGAAGTGCTCGAGCGCGTCCAGAGCCGGGCTCAACTCATCGCCGTAGACGCGGGCACGACGATCTTCAGCGAAGGCGACGAGGCGGACGGCGTGTACGTCATCCGCCTCGGACAGGTGCGCGTGAGCCAGAAGTTTCCCGGCGGCGAGCGGACGCTGGCCTACCTCACGCGAGGCGATTTCTTCGGCGAGACGGGATTGCTTCGCCGCACCACGCGCAACGCGACTTGCCGGGCGGTGGATCATCCGATCATGGAAGGCGGGCGCAAACGCAAACCGGCGCGGGTCGAACTCGTGAAGATCGCGGCCGAGGACTTTGCCGCCATCCTCGAAGAGTTTCCGCGCATCAAGGGCCGGCTGGAAACCGTCGCCCAGGAGCGCATCCGCCAGGGGCAGAAGGCGCGGGTGACGCTGACGGTCTCGGCGCCGTCTAAGCGCGTGGAAGACCTCGGCCTGCTGCAGGGGCAGAACCTCATGCTCATCGACCTGGAGCGCTGCACGCGCTGCGACCAGTGCGTCGATGCGTGCGTGTCAGCCCACGAAGACGGCATCAGCCGGCTGTTCCGCACCGGGCCGCGCTATGACAAGTATCTCGTGCCGTCGAGTTGCCGCATGTGCCTCGATCCCGTGTGCATGATCGGCTGCCCGGTGGGGTCGATCCGCCGCAGCGAAGATCTGAGCATCATCATCGAAGACTGGTGCGTCGGCTGCGGCATCTGCGCCAAGCAGTGCCCGTACGAATCGATCGTCATGCACGATCTTGAAGAGTACGGCGAAGAAGTGAGCGAGCGGCTCATGCGCATCGCCGAGTCCGGCGAAGTCATGGCCGTCACCGAGCGCGCGGCGGTGTGCGACCAGTGCGAAGATCTGCCCTCGGGGCCGGCATGCGTCTATTCGTGCCCGCACGACGCCGCCTATCGCGTCAACGCGGCCGAGTTCCTCAGCGCGGGCGGGCTGTTCGCCGCGGCAGGCGGTCGAGAAGCGCCAGGCGAGGCGTCCTGAGCATGCTCGTCGATCGAAAGCACATCCCGTGGGCGGTGGCGACGATCGCGTTCGGGGCGGCGGCGAGCGCTTGGTATCTCTCCGATGCGCCGCGCCATCTCAACGGGCCCTCCGGCTCGACGGCAGTGGGGTTGACGCTTGGCTCGGTCGCACTGGGAATCATGCTCTTCTGCGCGGCGCTCTCGCTCAAGCGCAAGGTGCCGCACTGGCGGCTGGGCAAGGCGTCCACGTGGCTGCGCGGCCACATCTGGCTGGGACTGCTCACGTGCCTGCTCGTGGGTCTGCATGCGGCGTTCCGGCTTGGCGGGCCGATGACCACGCTGCTGTGGGTCTTGCTGGCGCTCGTCACTCTCAGCGGCCTGATCGGTCTGGTGCTCCAGCAGTTCATCCCTCGCCTGCTGTTGCACAGCGTGCCCGGCGAGACGATCGCCCAGCAGTTGCGGCGGCGGCTGAACGATCTGCCGATGCTGGCCGAGCGCGTGGTGCTGCAGTACGCCGGCGCCATCGACACTGCCGCGCCGCCATGGCAAGATGGTGGAGATGCCGCCGGACAGCCGCCGGCGGGCGGAGAGCCGATTCGCCGCTTTTACCTCGATCACTTGCGCGGGTACCTCGCCGGCGAGAATGGCGGCGATATGCGCGATCCGCACCGCGCCGAGAACCTGTTCAGTGCGCTGCACACGATGACGCCGGCTCACGCGCACGCCGGCATCGCCGGACTGAACTCGATCTACCACCTGCACCGCGACCTGCAGCGGCAGCGGCGGCTCATGCGCGTGCTGTTCGCGTGGCTTCTGTTTCATGTGCCGCTCAGCTGGGCGCTGCTCGTGCTGGTGGCGGCGCACGCGGTGATGGCGCTGCGATTCTGGACCTGAGGAACCGTCGATGCCCGACAGGCGACCCCCCGACAGCCGACCGATCGAAGAGCGCTTCGACGTCACCTACGTCCGCCGCACGCACGGGCCGGATCTGGCCAACCGCTGGCTTGCGTGGCTGGTGGTGCTCGGCGGCGGCGGATTGCTGGCCATGCTCGCCGTTCGCGGCGACAATCGCGTGTATTCCTCCGGCAGCCTGAGCGCCGTGCACGCCAGTTTCGGCAATGACTGCGCGCAGTGCCACCAGCCGGCTGCGGATGGCTCATCAAACTTTTTCCTGCCCGTCGCCGATGACGCCTGCCTGCGCTGCCATGCGGCTGTCGAGCATGCGTCCAATCAGACGCAGTTCAGCGCCGCAGGCGCGGTCGTCATCCCCGGCCATCTCGAACCCGTGCGGATGGCGGCACAGTGCGCCGCGTGCCACGTCGAACACCGCGGCCACGACGCCGATCTGAACCTCATTCCCGATCGCATGTGCGTGCAATGCCACTCCAACCTGAGTCGCGACGGGCTGCGTCCGGCCGAAGCGCCACCCGTGCCCGATGAGCCGGCAGTGGAGACCGGGCCATGACGGCGCGCCGCTTCGCCCTCATTCTCGCCGGCGGGTGCATGGCGCTGCTCGGCGCTTCGCTGCTCATCGCCCAGCCGCGCACGAATCCGCCGGTCGAGCCGACGATCGTGAACATGATCTTCGATTTCGGGCAGAGCCATCCCGACTGGGCCGTGCTTCGCAGTGGCCGCACCGATGCGGCGACGGTCAAGTTCAACCACGCCCGGCACATGAATACTGCAAACGCAAATGTCCAGTCGGCGCTGCAGGCGCACGCCGACCGGGCCGCCGCGATCGAGCATCTGCCCGACGGCCGTTTGTCGCTCACCTGCGCTTCGTGCCACGAACTGGATGCCCAGGGCCGGTACATGCAGCCGATCTCATTCGAGCGGTACTGCGTCGCCTGCCACGAGCAGAATCTGATCGAGATCGGCCCGAGGCGAGCCGTGCACGGCAACGTGTCGGAACTCATCGAGCAGGTCAATCGCGAGTTGCTCAGCGATGCCCTCCGGGAGAACCTGCTCCGCCCGCCGGGCAAAGCCGTTGAGGAATCGGAGATCGATATCGACGGCGACATCTCGCGCGATCGGCACAAGGAGTTTGATCGGGTTCTCAACGGGTGCGGCAAGTGTCATTACAGTGCGGCCATCGAGCGGCCCAAGCGCCCTCGCGGCGCGCCGTTCCAGATCGCCTCGCCCGAGATCCCCCGGCGGTGGCTGGAGCGATCGGTCTTCTCGCACGAGGCGCACCGTGCCCTCACGTGCCTCGAATGCCACGCGCAGGCAACGACCGGGCAGGAGACGTCCGACATCATGCTGCCGTCGATCGATTCATGTCGCGCGTGTCACGCGCCGTCGGTGGGCGTGCGCTCGGACTGTGTGCTGTGCCACGTCTACCACCCGCCGCTGCAGCCGGCGCCGGCGGGGACGCTGACGATTGAGGAGTACGCGGCAGCGGGAGCCAAGCAGAGGTAGCGAGGTGCTCGTCGCAAGGCGGCGCTGCGATACCGCCTACCATCGCTTGTGAGCCGCGCTTGGCCGACCATCTGGATCTTTGCTGCAAGTGCCGTCCTGATGTGTGCGGCGATCTTCGGTGCGGTGTATTACTTGGGTGGATGGCAGCCTTCGCCGTTGCAGCCCGCTGAGGCCATAGAGGCCAATTGGTTTGACGAGGCGCTCACTACTTTCGCTTTCGCTGATTCTGCCAAGTACGAGGCGTTGCTCCGGCGGGCTGCCGCAGAGCCTGATCATGAGAAGACTATTACCGACCGGCTGGATGACCTGGATCCGAATGGGCTGATGCGTATGACTGAATTCGTCTCCGACCTGTCCCGGCTTGAACCCCGGCATTCGTACTTGCTCTTGCTCGACGCTTGCTTTCACAAGCTACCGCAGCGGTGGCGCTATATGGCGCTCTACGGCTACGCAAACTATCCATGGAGCAAAGTGAACGTGAGAGTTCGCGAAGCCCTCGATCAATGCGCTGGTGAAGAAAGGGTCGTCTCGGCGGCCGCCACTGTCGCCTATTCGTCTTGGACCTTCCATCCGGACCCGGAGCCGGAGCACGCGAGAGACGCGGATCAGTTCCTGCGGAGTTTTCTCAGTTCAGACTCGCCTGATCTTCGCGCTAAAGTCGTCTGCTTTCTGGTTCGGTTGGGCTGGATGAATGGAGACGAAGCCAATCCGATCCTCGATACACTCGTCGCCGAACACCCCGAGATGTCGGAACTATGGTCCGTCTCCCAAGCCCGCCAGTTGTTGAAGGATACGAGAGAAGAGAATTCGAAAGGCGGTGGATGAAGTCTGGCGATTGCACGGCATCATCGCTTCAACTGCTGCAATCGCTCAATCGCGGCGTTGAGTGTTTCGAGACGCTTGCAGAAGGCGAAGCGCACCAGCGGCTTGCCGAATTCGACGTGGTCGTAGAACGGCGTGGGCGGGATGGCGGCGACGCCGATCTCGTCGATGAGGTGCGCGCAAAAGGCGCGGTCGTCGGCGAATCCGAAGGGCGTGTGGTCGGCGAGGATGAAGTAGGTGCCTGCGGGCCGATAGACGATAAAGCCGATCTCCTCCAGCGCTTCGCACAGCAGATCGCGGCGCTGGCGGTACTCGCGCTCGAACGCTTCGAGGTAGTCGCCGCCGGAACTCACCGCGGCGGCGGCGGCGTGCTGAAGCGGCGTGGCGACCGAGTAACTCAGGAACTGCCGCCCCGAGCGAACGCCCCGACTCAGTTCCGGCGACGCGATCGCCCAGCCGATCTTCCAGCCCGTGAGCGAAAACGTCTTGCCCACGGAGGAGAGCGTGATCGTCCGATCGGCCATGCCCGGCAGCGTGGCCAGGCGCACGTGCTGACCCTCGAACACGAGGTGTTCGTAGACCTCATCGGTGACGGCGATGAGATTGTGGCGTATGCACATCTCGGCGACGAACGCGAGTTCATCGCGGCTGAAGACTTTGCCCGTCGGATTGTGCGGCGTGTTGATGATGACCGCGCGCGTGCGCGGAGTGATGGCCGCCTCGAAGGCATCGCGGTTGAGCCCGAACATCGGGGCCGCGAGCGTGAGCACGATCGGCACGCCGCCGGCGATCTCGATGCAGGGTTTGTACGAGTCGTAGTAGGGCTCGAAGATGATGACTTCATCGCCCGGGTTGAGCAGGCCCAGGCAGGTGGCGGCGATGGCCTCGGTGCAGCCGTTGGTCACACTGACCTGCGCATCGGGGTCGATCGTCTGACCCGTGAGCCGCTGCCAGCGCTGCGCCAGTGCGTTGCTCAGTGGCGGTACGCCGGACATGCGGGCGTACTGGTTGTGCCCCGCGCGGATGGCGCCGATCGCGGCTTCGCGGACGAATTCGGGCCCGTCGAAATCGGGAAACCCCTGTGAGAGGTTGATGGCGCCCTTCTCGTTGGCCAGGCGCGTCATCTCCGTGAAGATTGAGGTGCCGTAGGATGCGAGTCGATGCGAAACGGGCATGGAGCGGTCCGGTGAAGAATCGTGATCGGGCGGCGCTTGTGACGATGACGACAGGACATGATAGCGAAGCGGGCATCCATCTTGCAACGGACGGCCGAGGAGAGCGTTGCGGCTCGCCGCAAGAGGCTCGGCGCGTTCTACACGCCGCCTGATCTCGTCGAGGTCGTTCTCGATGAAGCCCTGGCCCCAGTTATGGAGCCGATCGCGGATGCGGCGTCGTGCCGGCGCCAACTGGCGGCGCTGCGCATCATTGACCCCGCCTGCGGCAGCGGGCACCTTCTCCTCGGCGCCTGGCGCCGGCTGACGCAGCGCATTGAGCGCATCGTGCCGGAGGGCTCGCGCGCCGAATGCCTGTCGCTCGCGGCGGCGAGTCTGCACGGCATCGACATCGACCCGCAGGCGCGCGCGGCGGGCCGGTCGCTTCTTGAGCGTGAGTGCCGGCGATGGGGGATGACGCCTGGCGATTTTCCGCACTGGTGCCGACTGGATGATGCCCTGCTCGATGAGGTAACTCAGGAGGGTGCGTTCGATCTGGTGGTCGGCAATCCGCCGTTTGTCGATTCGGAATCGATGTGTGCCGCAGACCCGATGCGCCGGCGCCTGCTGGCGGGGCGATATTCCACAGCGCGCGGCAACTGGGATCTGGCGTCGCTCTTCGTCGAACTGTCGCTGCGCCTCGTGCGGCCGGGCGGCCGGGTCGGCCTGATCCTGCCGCGGCGGCTGTTTGCTTCCGATCATGCCCGCCGCGCGCAGGCGCTGATGATGGGGCAGACGGTCGAGTCGATTCGCATCAATCCACCCGGTACATTCGAGGATGCAGCGATCGAGACGGTGAGTCTGATCATGCGTCGCTGCCCTCCGGTGGAGCATCACCTGGTTCGAATCGCGGATGAATCGCGATGCTGGTCGTATGCGCAACGTGATCTCGCGCACCTGCCGCCGGGTCATTGGTCGGCCGCACTGGCTGGTGGCGGGGATGGGGGCGTAGCGGGCGTCGCACGTTCGGCTTTGCACGGGCGGCCGCGCCTGCTTGAGTGCGCCTTTGTCGGCGACGGGGCAACCACGGCCGAGGCGTATCGCCTCCGCGAGGCGATTGTCGAGCGGAGCGAAGTGGCGGGCGCGTGTGTGCAACTCATCAATACCGGCACGATTGATCCGTACCGGTCGCAGTGGGGCACTCGGCCGACGCGCTATCTCAAGACGGCGTGGATCGAGCCTGTCGTTCCGATTGCCTGGCTCGAGAGCCACATGCCGCGCCGTGCAGCACAGGCGCGCTCTCCCAAGGTGCTCGTGGCGGGTCTGGCGGGGCGCCTCGAAGCCGTGGTCGATGAGGGCTCAGCGCTGTGCGGCAAGTCGGCGGTGCAGGTGATCCCGGTCGAGCCGGCGCTGTGTCACGCGCTGTGCGCCTGGCTCAATTCGGCGCCGATCAACGATCTCTACCGTCTGCTCTTCGGTTCGCGCGGCTTCGGGGCCAGGTCGATGCACATCGGCCCGCGTCAGATCGAGCAGCTGCCCACATGGCGGCTCGATGATCGGCATGATCGCGCGAGGGCGGACGAACTCGACACACTGAGCAGAGCCCTGCACGGCCGCGACGTTGATTCTGACAAGAGCCGGCGCCTGCGCGAACGCATCGACGCGATCGTCTCGGCGTTGCTGGCGCAACCCGCTGGCGCACTCGCCTCTCACTCGCCAACGAGTTGAGCGTTCGTGGGCACGCGGTCGATCGCGGCAAGCAGCCGCTCGATCTGCATGTCGGGGCGCATGTTGAGCAGCGAGCGACGCAGGGCGGTGATTGTTGTGAGTTCTTTGGGGGTGAGCAGCAGATGCTCTTTGCGCGTGCCCGAGGCGGCGAGATTCATCGCGGGGAAGATGCGCTTCTCGGCGACGGAGCGGTCGAGGATGAGTTCCATGTTGCCCGTGCCCTTGAACTCTTCGAAGATGATCTGGTCCGCCTGAGAGCCGGTATCGACCAGGCACGACGCGATGATCGTCAGCGAGCCACCCTCTTCAGCTTTGCGGGCGGCGCCGAAGAGGCGCTTGGGCACTTCGAGAGCCCGCGAGTCGAGGCCGCCGGACATGGTGCGGCCTGAACTGGCGTGTTGGCGCGAGGCGTTGAACGCGCGGCCCATGCGCGTGAGCGAGTCGAGCAGCACCACGACGTCTTTGCCGGCTTCGAGCATGCGCTTGGCCCGCTCGATGGCGAAGATCGCGAGGTTGACGTGCCGCTCGGTGTCCTGGTCGTTGCTCGACGCCAGGCACAGGCAAGGCACGTTGCGGCGGAAATCCGTCACTTCCTCGGGTCGCTCGTCGATGAGCAGCGCGACGATGTGAACCTCGGGATGATTGCGCTTGATGCCGTGGCAGATCTGCTGGAGCAGCGTGGTCTTGCCCGCCTTGGGCGGAGACACGACCAGCCCGCGCGTGCCATAGCCGATCGGGCAAAACAGGTCGATGAGCCGATTCGCCGGCGGGCAGCCGGGATACTCGAGGGTGAGGCGCGGCTGCGGGTCGATCGAGGTCAGCTGATCGAACGGCAGGCGCTTGGCGTACGTCTCCGGCTCGAGGCCGTCGATGGTGAGGACGTTCTCGACAATCGGCCGGGCCTCGCGCGGCGGCGCATTGGGTCCGCGGTTGCGCCCGCGGCGGCGGCGTGGCCGGCGCAGCGAGACTTCCACGGTGAGTTCCTGCGCTGCGCGCAATGGGAACCGCTGCGCAAGTACGTTGGGAACGATCGGATCATCCGGCCGCTCCACCAGCATCCCATTGAGTTGACGGATTCTTCCATCACCTCGCTGGGGCCATTCAAGAATGCCCGTCAGGGTCGTCATGAAACCGCTTGCCGATTTGACATGAAAGCCGATCGTCATCTGCGGATTCGGCGCCGTCGCGGGCGTCATCCGTCAAGCCGATGCGATCAGAACTCTGCCCTTTTCGAAGAGCAGATCGCTGGATGATAGCCGCCCCGAGCCGGTCAAGTGTGAACGCCCGCTTCATCTTCCTCCTGGTCGGAAGGCGGGAGGAAGGCGGCGGGGCTCGGCTGCGTCGCGGCGGTGCGCGGCCCCGCGAGTTCGAGCATCGACTGAACCGCGGTGCGCACGCGGCGGATGCGCACGTCGCGCCGCACGCCGTAGCCGCGCACGCGCGTCAGCTGGCGGAAGATCTCGAGCCAGAGGGAGGAGCGTTCGGGCAGGTCATCGGCGCAGCTTCGCGCCAGGTCGGTGATCCACGCGCGGTATTCGCGGTCTCGCCGGTGCCAGGTGCTGATGACGCGCGCGTGGCGCAACAGCGTGAGCAGCCGCAGCCCCGCCCCGCCCAGCGACCAGTAGCCGCCGATGATGGATCGCAGCGGCGCCTGGCGCACCTGGCCGCGCACGCGGAGGGTCATCGTGTCGCCGCCGGCGCGGTCGGCGCCGAGTTCGCGCATGAAGCGCCGTTGCCGATCGACGCGCAGGGCCGTGCGCGCCACGAACGGGCTGTCGGCGATGAGCAGGCCGCGAGCGACCTCGTCGATTGCCAGGCGCGTCACCGGGTAGTTCGCCGGGGAGCGCTCTGCGGCATAGATGCGGCTGATGAGTTCGGCGTAGGTGCGCGCCAGCGGGAGGCCGCCCCAGTACTCGCAGTCGATGAGGCGCGCGACGAAGCGGCGTTCGGCCAGGCGCGAAGCGTCGCCGCGGCGCAGCCCCGTCACGGCGTCGAGCGTCCCCAGCGCCAGTTGGCGAAAGAGCGCGGCCTGGGGCTTTTGCCTCCAGCGCCGTCGCGACATCACCGCCGCGTGCAGGCGAACGAGAGATTCGGGGCTCATCGGCGCGGGCTCTTCGAGCGGCATCTGGTCGGGCGCGCTCGAGGCCAGTGAGCGGCCGAAGCTGACCGCGTCCGGGTGCCGGCCGAGGCCGTGGTCATCCAGCGCCGTCGCGGCATCGTCGAGCGAGGCGGCGCTCACGGGAATCAACCCGCGCTGAAACGCCGCGCCCACCAGCACCGACGCCACGTGCTGGCGCGACTTGAGCTGACGCTGGCTCAACTCGCTGGCCCGCAGCACCAGCCGCTCGACCGGCGGGATGATCGAGTTGAGTTCGCCCGGCACGATGTAGCGCGGCTCGAAAGAACGGTCTTCGAACGACGATGCGACCGCCGGTGAAAGGTCGAGCACGAGCGACGTCTGTTCAGGAGAAGCCACCGCCAGGCGGCTCTCCGCGTCAATCGAGTCGACGAGCGATTCGAGATCCATGGCGATGATGACGTGCGCGCCGCCGTAGGGGATGCGCGGCGTAATCGGTTGCGCCGGCTCGGTCGGCCGCGGGTGCGTGAAGGCGATTTGTCCGATCCACGAAGCGCCGGCCCGGCCGAGCAGCGCCTGAACCCGGTAGCCCATGCGCCGGCCGGCCGAGTCGATCAGCCGCAGCGCCTGAAAGACGTCGGATTCGGTGCGGCCGCAGAGATGGGCATTCCAGATCGGCACGTGCGGGTGCCGGAGATGGGGCTCTGGCAGCGCGCTCACCTCCGCGCCGGCGCGGCGAGGGGCCGAACGCCGCTGCAGGCGATACTCCTCGAAACCCGGCCAGCCGTCGAGCGGAGTCGTCAGCGGATCGGCTGGGTGCGCCATGAGCAGGCGTGGGCCATGCACTCCGTTGAGCATCGGCGTCCGCGTCCAGCCGCGCCGCACCAGCCAGGCGTATGCGATCGCAGCCAGCGGCGAAGACGGGACGACCGTCGCTTCGACAGGCGCAAAGCCGCGCTCCGACCATACACGAGGAGAGCCGGCGACGTTTTCGGGCTCCGGCTCGCTGCGCGCGTCGATGATCACGACCGCTACTCCCGGCCCGAGCACGGCGGAGCGGAGATCGTGCGCGAAGGTCGTCAGGTCGGTCGGGTCGGTGCGGATGATCCGAAGTTGCCGGATCTCGCGCTCGCTGACCATGCTCCGCGCCAGACGATCGACGTCGGCGGGCTCGATGCCGCTGAGCCGGTCCGGCGGGTCAGGCAGAACGAGAAAGGTCGTATCGTGCCGGCGAAGGATGGCGTGGGTGATCGCGGAGCGGCCCACCGTCGGGACCCGGCGCCGCTCCATCTCGATGATCTGCCGCTCACCTTCCTGGCGCTCGAGCGTGGCCGTCTCGAGCGATTCGACGCGCAATTCACTCGCGGCCCGATCGGGCGCCGGCAGACTCAGTTCATCGCGCAACTGATCGATCATGGCATCGACGAGGGGTCGAATGAGACTCTGCTCGCGAGGCTCGCGCCGATGCCGCTCCAGCGAAATGCGCGCCCCCAGCGCGCGGGCGGCGGGCAGCGACGCCAGACGCTGCGCCACCGTCTCGTGTCCCGTAGCCGTGCGCCGCTCGGCGAGCAGTTCGCCCAGCGCCTCGGCCAGGTCAGAAGGGTGCAGCTCTGCGTCGCTCGAAACGCGAGGCGGCGCCGAATCCTGCCCTGGAAGAACTTTCCCGAAGACTTCCCCAGCGCGGTGTCCCGAGCGTCGCAGGCCGTCGGCGAGCAGACGGATCGACTGCTCGATGAACGGCCGGCCGTTTTCGACGACGATGAGGCGCTCGCAGCGGCTGAGCATCTGCTCAACGGACCGGGGATCGAACGGATTGATGCAGCCAAGGCGGAGGATCGGCAGCCGGCCGGTCAGCCCGAGCAGAGCCAGGGCGTGCCGCAATGACGCGTGCGCAGCGCCGAAGGTGACAAAACCCAAGGGCACGACTTCGCCCGGCAGGGGCGCGTTGAACACCTGGTCGAGCCGGCGGCGGCGGAGTTCCGATTGCAGCGGCGTGCCGCGATCTTCCGTGCGGGGATCGCCGCTCGACGGCGCGCCGCGCACGGCCGGGTCTTCGACGTGCACTTCCGTTTCGCCGCCGCCCATGATCAGCGGCGTGAGATAGAGCATCACCATCGTGCCCGCCGCCCGCGACAGGCGCATCGCCTCATTGAGCAGACGGGTGCATTCGGACGGCGTCGAGGGCGCGAGGATGGGTACGTCGAGATAGGCCGCCAGATCGCGCGGATCGGCGAGCATTGGCCGGCGCACGGTCTGCCAGCCCGCGCCGATGGCGTCGGTGTCGGTGGGGGCGCCGAAGTTCCATCGCGAATGGCAGACGACCAGCACGCCGCCCGAACGCGGGCTCACGCGAAGCTGTGCGGCGTCAAAGAGCGAATCGACCGCCTGCCGGAAGCCCCGCAACTCGTAGAGCCCGATGACGCGGCGCCGGGCCAGCAGGGCGGCGCGCATCAGGCCCGCTGTGATCGTGTCGCTCTCGGCCAGTTCGGCGGCCACGCCGGACTCATCGAGTTCAGCGGCAAAGCGCGACCACGAAGCGAGCAATCCGGGAATCGGCTCGGCCTTGGAGGCGAGCAGGAGATCGACTCCCGCTTCGCTTTCCAGAACGCCGCGCAGCACCCAGTCGATGCCCAGATTCAGTTCGCGCTCCCGGCGCGAACGGGCTTTCCAGTTGGCGGCCTGGCTCACGGTTGTCCCCACAGCGCCGGATGCATGGTGGGTGATGGTATCGTGCGGCGGGCGCGGAGGTCAGAAGGGCAGTCCGTGCGTCGTCGCCAGCGAGAGGGCCACGAATTCGCCGATGAGAATCATCGTGCTCGATACGTAGAGAATCCCCGTCGCCGACTGGTTCGAACGGATGCGCACGCACTGCAGCGCCATCCAGGTCATGATGAGCGGGACGGCCAGCCCGACGAGGAACCGAGCCGAGAGCAGCAGCACGGCCATGGTCAGCGCCCCGCGCTGCGGGTCGGCATCGCCGCGCATCTGCCACCACGGCGGCAAGGCAAGAAGCGCCAGCGCCAGGCGCAGCGCCAGGCCGACGAGCAGCAGACGCACGAGGCGCAGGAAGGGCTGTTGCGTCATCTCACTGCCGGACGTCAGATACGCGTGTCCGAGGAGCATGGTCATGAGTGAGCCGCCCGTGAGCCAGCCGGTGAGCGCCAGCGCCGGCCCGATGAACCACAGCGGCCAGCTCACCGCTTGCTCGCGTGCGGCGGGGTCGATAGCCAGTGGCCGCATCCAGGCCAGCGGGGCGACGACGAAGCCGAGGCACATCGCAACGACGACTGCGGCGCAGCCGACGGCCACGACGAGCCGCTGGGCGTTGCGCCAACCGGACTGCACGAGCATGAGGTGCGCGAAGGCCGTTACGGCCATGAGCGTTCCGATGACGTAGAGGGCGCGGGCACTTTCGTCCGGCGGGTCGATGAGCATCGCCGCGCCGCCGACGCCCAGCAGACTCAGCGCGACCAGATCACCCAGGCGAAGCCACTGCAGCGTGACGGCGCGCGGGGCGCACGCCGCCTGACTCATGGCGATGCCCAACGCGAGAAGCGCGAGAACCAGCGGAAGCGACATGGCGCATTATTGCCGGCTCCGCCGCCGCTGATTCGATTCGTCGGTACATCGAGGATGGCGGTTCGAATCGGCGCTCTGTATAATCTGCCGGCATGAACGGACACAGGTGCGATCGGTGTGGCGAAGAGGCCACGATCCACGAATACACCCCGTCGAAGGGAAAAGTGCTCTCCGAGACGCACCTGTGCGAAAAGTGCGCGCAGGAACTGGGCATGGAAGGGAAAGTGGTGAAGGGATCGCAGGAATTGCTCCAGCAGCTGATCCTCGCCAAGGCCGGGAGGCGCAAAGCACCCGTCAGCGCGACCTGCCCTTCTTGCGGGCTTTCGTGGGGCGAGTTCCGCGAGCACAGCCTGCTGGGCTGTCCCGACTGTTATACGGCGTTCGAGAAACAGCTCGGCCCGCTGCTCGAGCGCATCCACGAAGGCGCCACCCACCACGTCGGAAAGACGCCGGTCAATCAGAATCTCGATCTCGCCCAGCGGCTGACGCACCTGCGCAAAAAACTTGCCGAGGCGCTCGCAGCCGAGCAGTACGAACGGGCGGCCAAGATCCGCGATGAACTTCTCGATCTCGGGTCCGGGGAGACGCAGCCGCCGGCCGAGGGCGGCGAGTCGGCCGGGAGCCTGCGCGCATGATCGGCCTGGACTTCTCATCCACCGGCGAATGGCTGCGCGGCTCGGGGCCGGATTCGGATGTCGTCATCTCGACGCGCGTGCGCCTGGCCCGCAACGTCGCCGGGTTCAACTTCGCAAACCGGGCGCAGTTGAGCGAGCACCAGCAGGTCCTCGCCCTGGCTCGCGAACACGTTGTGCCCGCCTGCGACCGGCCGGGCATGCTCTGGGTCGATGTCGCGTCGCTCGAGCCGCTCGAAGCGACGCTGCTCGTGGAGCGCCACCTCATCTCCAAGCACCTGGCCAAAGGGGATCGGCCGCGCGCCGCAGTCATGCACCCGGACGAGTCGCTTTCGATCATGGTCAACGAAGAAGACCACTTGCGCATGCAGGTGATCCGCAGCGGCCGGCAGACGGGAGATGCCTTTGCCGAGGTCAACCGCATCGACGACCGCCTCGGCCAGCGCCTGCCATTCGCGTTTCACAAGCGGTTCGGATATCTGACGGCGTGCCCGACCAACGTGGGCACGGGGATCCGCTTCAGCATCATGCTTCATCTTCCGGCGCTCATGCTCACCAAGGAGATCGAGCGGGTCCGCCGCGCCGCTCAGGACATGCAACTGGCCATTCGCGGGTTCTACGGCGAAGGCTCCGATGCGCTGGGTGACATCTTCCAGATATCAAACCAGACGACGCTGGGCAAGACGGAAGAGCAGTTGATGCGCGAGTTTGATGAAGGCGTCATGCCGCGCGTGGTCGAGTACGAGCGACGGGCGCGGCAGGTGCTCGTCGAGCGCCGCAAGTCGCTGCTCGACGACCGCTGTTTTCGCGCGATGGGCATCCTCCAGAACGCCCGGCTGCTCAAGCTCGACGAATCGCTGCGGCTGCTCAGCCACCTGCGTCTCGGCGTGCAGTTGGGGCGCATTACCGGGGTCGATCCGCAGACGATCGACAGGCTGCTCGTTCTCGTGCAGCCGGCCCACCTGCAGAAAGCGCTGGGCGAGTCGCTCCACCAGGCGGAACGCACCGAAGCCCGCGCCACGCTGATCCGGCAGCACCTGTCCTGACCACTTGCATCGCCCCCTCGGTCGACACTACACTGGATTGGCTGCTGTCCGCAGCCGCCTTGCGGAGATCGCACCCAGTGGCACGGTTGGCGACCATCGCTCCGTTCAACTTTGAATTCGATACCGCCCGGTTCCTGCGCGCCTACCGCCGGGCCGGCTGCAGCCACGCGCAGTTCTACCGCAACGACAAGGCGCCTTTCGAGCCGGCGGCGGCGCTCGAATGCGTTCGCTCCGCGGGACTGGAGTTCGACTCGATCCACGGATTGTTTGGCGAGTCGCTTGATCCATCTTCACCTGATGAGCACCAGCGCCGATCGAGCGTTGATGTGTACGAGCGTGAGGGCGAACTGGCCGTGCAACTGGGCGGGCCCATGGTTGTGGTGCATCCGTCCTGGATGAACCCGGAGGGCTCGCCGATTTCCCGGCCGCCGGCGGCGGACCGCCTGGCCGCGCTGCGCTCCTCGATGGAGACACTGGCGCGAATCGGCGAGCGCCTCGGCGTGACTTATCTCATGGAGAACCTGCCCGGCTTTTTTTCCATCGGCCACAATGCGCTGCAACTCGCCGGCTGGGTGCGCGATCTCGCTTCGCCCAACGTGCGGATGTGCTTCGACACCGGTCACGCGCACATCGAATCAGGATTCAATGGCTCGGTGGCCGAGCAACTGCGGCAGTGCATCGACGTGGTGGCGTACCTCCACGCCCACGACAACGACAGCGTGAAAGACAACCACCGCATGCCCGGCGAGGGGTCGATCGACTGGGAGGCGCTGGCCGCGGTGCTCGCCGATCGCGCCGGGCCGCAACTGCCGTGGATGCTCGAGGTTTTCTATCCCGAGGCCGAGGTCGAAGCGCTGGTGGATGGCGGCCTCGGTGCGCGGCTGGCTCGCTGGTCGGTGAGCCGCTGAAGCAGGCGCATGAGAGAAAAAGCCGGACTCCGCGCCGAGGCACGGAGTCCGGTGGATTACGTCATGGAATCATCAGGCTGCCGATGGACTACGGAACCTGAGCGACGGTGCTCGCCTGGCACGGCGAATCGACAGCAACGAGTTGCACGAAACCGCCGCAGGCGCCCTGGTTGGCCTGAGCGTTGACGCTGCCGGCGCCGTTGCCGGTGTTGATGGTGTTGTACAGCTGGAGCTGGTTCGTGCCGAGACCCAGCTGGGTGCCGGCGCACGGACCGCTGTTGATGGTGAAGCTACCCGTGTTGCGGGCGAAGACGATGCCCATGGGTTTGTTGGCCGGGGCGCCGCTCCAGGAGAGGTTCACCTGGCCGGGGCAGGTGCCGGTGATCTGGGCGGTAAAGCCTGCGGTCACCGGGTTGATGTTGACGTTGTCAAACGCAGCGACGTTGCCGATCGTGCCGCCGCCCGAGAACATACGGAAACCGGTCGGCAGCGGCCGGCCGCCCGCCGAGCCGCCTTCGAGGTAGTAGTCGGTGAGCTGCACCGTCGTGGTGATGTTGGTCGTGAGGTCGGTGATGCTGGCTTCGACGATCTGATTGGTCGCGAAATCGATCGTGTCCTTGCAGCGGTACCAGTGGTTCATCGACAGGTTCTGCCACTCGGGGCCGGGGAAGCGAGGCACGGAATCGGCCACGCCGCTGGAGTTGTAGGCGAGGATGCCCGCCTGGAACGAGACCGGGTTGTTGACGTCGGCGAAACTGAGGAGGTGAATGTAACTGGCGCTGCCGGGGTACGGCTGGACGGAGATCGAGCCGATGTTGTTCGACGCTGGCGGATTGCCGCGATACAGCGCGGCAAAGTCGAACTCCATGGTGGCCCCGCCGGTGTTGCCCCAATTCATGTCGCGCTGGGCCCGGCCGTAGGTGCCGCCGCCGGGTCCTTCGACGGCCGCGAACTGGTCGCCGCCCTGCGGGTTGGCGGCGATGCCGTAGGTGTTGCCGGCGTACGTGAAGGCGAGGTAGTCAGTGCTGACGGTTCCGGACGGGATGTAGTAGGCATCCTGCCCGGTGAGGATCGTGCCGCCCGACGAGGCGGTGATGCCGTCCGAGGTTTCAAAGCCGGTCGAATACTGGGCGAAAGCAGCCCCAGTCAGCGCCAGAATCGACGCTGCGGAAACAAGTGCAAAACGCTGGGTCATGTCTCAATCCTCCTTTGAGGGCCGGCGTGCTCCGTCTGGCGGCGCGCCGGTTCGAGTGACCGAACGACCGGCCGTACACCATGTGCGACCGCCCGCTCGACAATGGGACTGTCGCGCCGCATCGGGGAGGTGATTTGCAGTCTGGTTTGGCCCTCGAAAGGACCCGAACTAGAAAGCGGCCCAACCCCTTGGCCGCTTCTCACCCCCGAAACACGGTCCGCGAACGCCGTATTGGAACACAATCCGCGTTTCGTGTCAATGGAGAAAACGCAATTCCGTCACAAACGGATCAGATTCGTACGAACGGATGGCGAGCGCGTTCGAGCGCATCCACCGCCCTTTCGGGGCATCGGTCAGCCGTCGCGCGGATCGGGATTGGCCAGAACCTTCTCCGTCTGCCGTCGGCGGTACTCCTCGAGCGCCGGGAGGTACTCCGGCCGGGCGTGGGAAACGATGGCCGCAGCGAGCAGGCCGGCATTGGTCGCGCCGGCGTTGCCGATGGCCAGCGTTCCCACCGGGATGCCCGCCGGCATCTGCACCGTCGAGAGCAGTGAATCCATGCCGCCGAGCGACTTGGTCTGCATGGGCACGCCCAGGACCGGCAGCGTGGTGTGGGCGGCCGCGACGCCAGCGGCATGCGCGGCGCCGCCGGCTCCCGCGATGATCGCCAGGATGCCGCGCTCGCGGGCCGTCGAGGCGAACTCGGCAAGTTGATGCGGTGTGCGGTGCGCGGAAAGCACGCGCACCTCGAAGGCGATGCCCAGCGTCTCGAGCGCGGCGGCGGCGTTGGACATCGTTTCCCAATCGGACTTCGAACCCATGACGATGGCGACGAGTGGTTGGCTCATGGGCCGATTCTTTCCGCCTGCCCTCCGCAGGCAACCTGAGGCATGCCCCTATTGAAAGGGATTATTGCGGCGCATCGGTGCAGAACGTCACCGGGCTGCGGTAGCCCTCGTGGTCGTAGGCGAGCACGCCAAAGAAGTAGTTGTCCTTGTTCAGACTGAGGTTCATTTCAGTCGCGGTGCCGGCATCGCGGCTCTGGGTCCACTCGTGCTCGGTCGTCAGGCGCCACACAACCTCGTAGCCCGCCACATCGGGTTCGGGTGCTGCATCCCACCGCAGCAGCGTGTCGTTGCCGAGATTGGCCGTGACGATGCGGGCATTTGCGGGAGCGGAGGGCGCGTTGGCCAGGCACGCAAGCGCCGCACCATTCACACGAGTGACACCGGCGAGGTATTCCGCATCGACGAACTCGGGCAGGTCGCCGTAGCGCACGCCGCGCTCCTCGCGCACGTCCTGGTGCTGGCGGTCGTAGTTCTCTTCGACGATGGTGAAGCGCACGGCGGGGAAGCCCGCTTCGTTGAACGACGTGTGGTCCCCGCCGCGCAGGAAACGGTCGGTTCGGTTGACGAGCATCGGCTGCACGGTCAGGCCGAATTGCCGGGCCGTTTCGGCCACGTAGCGGGCCAGTTGCCGCGAGGGCGAGTCGTTCTCCATCCCCAGACGCCTGATCTGAGCCAGTTGCGTCGCTTCGAGGGTGCGCGGCAGGGCCTCGGAGAAAACGCGAATCTGCCGGTCATAGACGTTGCCCGACGGCCCTTTGGGGTCGCCGACGATGTCGTTGCTGAGGACCGCGCGGATGTCCGAGCCCGCCTCGCGCGCCTTCGTGGCGTGAAGTCGCGCGCCCAGCAGACCCTGCTCTTCACCCGCGGTGGCCATGAAGACGATGGTCGAGTCGTAGCGGCGCTGTGACATCACGCGGGCCAGTTCCATCACGACCGCGACTCCGGAGGCGTCGTCGTTGGCGCCGGGGGCGTCGGATTGGGCATCCAGCGCTTCGCTGGCGCGCGAGTCGTAGTGGCCGATGACGTAGTAGCGCCGGTCGCGCGCGGCAGGCATCGAGCCGGGAAGTTCGGCCACGACGTTGACGATCTGCGTTTCGACGGGTACGCGACGCCGGTCGGGGCCGTAGGTGTGTTCGTCGAAATACACCTTCATCGCTTCCGCGCCGCTGCGGCCGCTGAGCATCGAAATCTTCTCGAACTCCGCGAGGATCCAGCGGCGGGCGGCGCCGATGCCGCGCGTGTCCGACTCGGTGTCGCTGAGCGTGTGGCGCGTGCCGAATGAGACGAGAGATTCGACCACCGCCTTGGCCCGCTGCGGCGAGACGTCGGCAAGCATCGCCCGTACCTGCGAATCCCCGGCGCCGGCGGCAGTGGCGGTCGGTTCGGGTGATCTGGAAGGGGTGGCGCAACCGTTCACGAGCATTCCTCCAACTGCGGCCGCGAGGGCCAGCGCGAGCGATGTTCGCATGGGTCTGGTCATGATGGGCAGTGTAGACGAACCAGCCGCGATTCGCAGCCGGGCGCCGATTTCCGGTGCGCCATAAGCATCTTTGCGATCGCACGTTCATCGTTCGTCTGCGGCGTTTGGTTCGCTCAAGCCGACTATCATTCGGGGCGATTGCTCGTGCCACCGGGGCGCCGGGCTTCGCCCCCTTGAGTCCCCCCGCGCCGCGGTCGCGGCGTTACGCGGAGATCTTCATGTCGGACCTGGTTGTGGATGGGCAGAAGTTTTCGTGGAAGTATCTCGACTGGCCGGTCTTCCTGGCCATTCTCGCGCTCCATGTCGGCTGTGTGGCGGCGTTCGTGCTGCCGTTTGAGTGGGAAATGCTGGGGCTGGCGCTCCTGCTGTGGTGGATCTGCGGCGGGCTGGGCATCTGCCTGTGCTACCACCGGCTTCTCACGCACAAGAGTTTCAAGACTCCTGCCCCGGTGAAGTACTTTCTGACGATCCTGGGCAATCTGAACTGGCAGGGGAGTCCGATCCACTGGGTCGGCATTCACCGCCTGCACCACCACCATTCCGACGAAGAGCACGACCCACACTCGCCCCGGCACGGCTTTACCTGGGCTCACATCCTCTGGTGCATGGTCAAAGACCCCAACGGCAACCACGCCCGATCAGCCGCGCGCGATCTGCAGCGCGACAAGGTCATGGCGTTCCTCGACCGCTACTACTTCGCACCGCAGTTCGTTCTCGCGGGGCTGCTCTTTGCCGCCGGGGCGTGGAACTGGGGCGGCGGGTGGTCCTGGCAGCACGGCCTGGCGTGGGTGGTGTGGGGGGTGTGCATCCGCACCGTCTTCGTCTACCACTCGACGTGGTTCGTCAATTCCGCCAGCCACACGTGGGGCTATCGCAACTTCCAGACCACCGACAACTCTCGCAACACCTGGTGGGTGTCAATCCTTGGCTTTGGCGAGGGTTGGCACAACAACCACCACGCGCTGCAGCGCTCCGCGGCGCACGGGATGAGGTGGTGGGAGTTCGATCTCACGTACCTCACGATCCGCGTGATGGCGCTGCTGGGTCTGGCGTGGGATGTGGTCACGCCTGACAAAGCGGCCGTGGGCACGGGACATTCGCATTGACGCCGCCGGGAACCGCGCTGCTCTGTCCGGGTACGCCGAAGCGGTCGCTGCAGCATGGCTTCTGAGACGACACGCCGCGAGCCAGAGCCGCCGGCCGGCGCGGGCGCTGCGCCGTCGGTGTCCCGGCCCAGTGCGGGCGAAATCTGGCACCGTCTCGGGCCGACGCGCTGGGTGGGCCTTCTGTGGGCCACGGCGCCGGCGCTGCTCGGCTTTGCGCTGCTTGCGTCGTTCGGCCCCGTGTCCGACTGGTTCGGCTCGTGGGGCCACGAAGGTGTTTACATTTACGCGATCATCTTCGCGGCAGCCGCCGGTTCGGGGATCCTGCCCACCTATGCCCAGTCGCTTCTCGGTGGCTGGGTCTTCGGATTCTGGTATGGCTGGGCCGGGGCGATGTTCGGCTTCACCGCCGCAGCGGTCATCGGCTATTTCATCGCCCAGCAAGCGTCGCATCATCGCGTCGAGCGGCTGGTCGAGTCGGATAACCGGGCTCGCGCAGTGCGTGATGCACTCGTCGGCCGCGGCTGGCTGCGCACACTGGGAATTGTCGCACTCATCCGCGTGCCGCCCAACTCTCCTTTTGCCCTGACGAATCTGGCGATGGCGACCACAGGCGTCCGCCTGGCGCCGTACACGGTCGGGACGTGCATCGGCATGGCGCCGCGCACTGCGGTGGCGGTGTGGTTCGGCGCGATGGCCCAGGCAAGCGGCGCCCGCGACATCCAGGAGTACATCCACGAAAAGGCCGGATGGTGGTACGCGCTGGGCAGCTTCGCGCTCATGTTCGCAATGCTCGCGATCATCGGCGCCATCGCCAATCACGCGCTCAAGCACGTCACCGGTCAGCGCAGCGGGTCCGGAACTGAAAGCGAGCCCGGCCGACCGGCCGGGCTCGCCTGAACTCGAACTCGCGAAGCGCAAGAGCGGATCAGTGATCCGGGTGTTCTTCCGGAGCGCCTTCTTCGAGATTCTTCTTGGCGGCGGCGATGAACTCATCCTTCTTGCTCTCGGGCCACTCGTTCCAGGTTTTGATGCAGTCTTCGCAGCAGAAGGCGACGGTCACGCCCTTGTACTCGACGGTGGGCGACTTCAGGCTGACGGCCTGACCGGTGTCCACCGGGCACGAGGCATTAAATGCGAGTTTCGCAGGCGCGGCGTTACCCGACGACGTTTCCTGCTTCTTGCAGCCGGCCAGCAAGGCGACGCCAAGCACTACGGTGATTCCAATCCTGCAGCCATGCTTCATCAACATATCGGTCTCCTTGTTCGGTGAGAACTTGCTTCGATCCGAGGGATAGTCTCTGGCACCTAACAGGTTAATTCTATCCTTCCCGATTTCCATCGGGCTTTACCCTTGATTCGCCGCAGCGATTGGCGTTATGATTCGCGGCAACTCGCGGGGCGGTCGTGTGCCGACTGTCTCGGAAGGTGAGGGGAGTTGGTTCAACCCAACTCAGACAACCCATTCCCGTTGAGGCCATCGCCGCCGGCGCGCCGATGTGTTGTGGATTGGTGCAACCTGGCCTCACCACTGCTCAACGAGGCGCGTTTCAAAAGGACCACGCATGCGCGTTTGCGAAACGAATTCAAGCACGCTCAATTCAATGGCATTTCTCGGCGCCGCCCTTACCGCGGTTCTGGTCACCGCAACTCCCGCCGTCCGGGCCCAGGCGCCCTATCACGCGGTGTCTTCCACGCGGCCGGGAATGATCGACTTCACCGACTTCATTGGTCGGAGCATCCAGACCAACGGCCCGGTGGATCTCGGGCAGGGCGTGACCTGGTCGGTCACGTCGGAAGGCTGGATCGGCGACATGCCCTTCGGCCTGCGCACCAACGGGTACTGGGACTCGGGGCGGGCCGGATTTGCCGGACTGAACATCGACAACAGCGCCATGCTCTTTGAGTTTGACGCTCCGGTTGCCAGCGTCGGCGCATTCGTCAACTACGCACCCGTTACCGGCCAGGGACCGATTCCCACCATCGAGGCGCTCGATCGGTTCGGCCGCGTGTTCGATTCGTTCACGCTCGACGTCCGCACGCCCAACGGCGTCAACGACGGCCAGTTTCTCGGCTTCGAGCACGAAAGCAACGACATTCACTCGTTCCGCTATCGCGCCCGTTATGGCGTACTCGATGATCTGGAGTGGTCGCGCCACGGGCTGATCCCCGCGCCCTCGTCGCTGGCCATGCTGGCGATCGGCGCCTTCGGGTTCGCGCGGCGGCGCCGTCGCGAGTCTTGATCCGCGATCGCGGCTTTCATTCAATGAGCATTCGCCAACGACCGGCGCCTACTCGGCGCCGGCGTTGCCATTCGCGCCATCGGCGCAAGGAGTGAAAGCCATGTTCAGGAACGCTTTCTTTGCCGCGTTGCTTGCCGCCGCCGCGGCGACCGGCGGGTGCCATTCGACGGGCGGCGATGTCGCTTCGTGGAGCCACTACGGTCCGGCGGAACTCGACGCTGATACGCCCGTGCCTCTCGGCGCCATCGATCAGACCCAGGCCGGTCCCGTCGTCGTCCGCGGGACGATCGAAGAGGTCTGCAAGACCAAGGGGTGCTGGATGGTCATCGTGGATGGTGATCGATCGGCGCGCGTCAAGTTCAAGGATTACTCCTTCTTCGTGCCGCGCAATGCCGCGGGCCGGCAGGTGGTGGTCAGAGGCTGGGGCGAGCCGACCCTCATTGACGTGGAGTGGGCCCGGCACATGGCCGAAGACGCCGGCCGCAGCCGCGCCGAGATCGAGGCAATCACCGAGCCGGTGCCGGTCTACGAGATCACCGCGACCGGAGTCTACATCTCGGGCAAGGGGCTCGACGAGCCGCACACGGGAGGCTGACCGCTCCGGTGATCCGCAAACAGATCGCCCCGCGATCAACTCGCGGGGCGTTGTCATTGAAAGCGGAGAGGGTGGGATTCGAACCCACGGTGGCCCGAAGGCCACACCGGTTTTCGAGACCGGCCCATTCAGCCGCTCTGGCACCTCTCCGGATCGGTTTGGTCAAGAGTATCCACCGAGCGCGCGATTGCAAGCGCGGCGTCCGCGCCGCCTGGCGCAACGGGGGTGTAACAACTTGCGGGGCGTCGAGGGAGGCGCGTGCGGAGGCGTTATGATGCGAATGTGACGGGGGCACCGGCGAGCCGCGTCGATGCGGCTGAGCATGAAAGGAGTACGCCGTGAGACGATCCGCTTTTGTGTGCCTGTTGTTTGCCTGCTCGATGCTGACCGGCCCCGAAGCGCTGGCGCAGCGCGAAGATGACAAAGTCGCCAGCAGCCTGGCCGCCCGGCCGATTTCGACGCAGGTTCCCTTCGCCATCGAGTTCAACTCCAAAGGCGACGCCGTCGCCATCGGAACCGGCGACGGGCGCCTGATCGTCTGGTCGCCTCTTGACGGGCGCGAGTTGTCCATCCAGGATCATCGGCTCTGGACCTTCTGCATCGCGTGGTCTGCCGATGGCTCGCGCCTCATCACCGGCGGCGGCGATGATGTGATCAACATCCGCAATGCGCGCACGCTCGATCTGGTCGGAACTCTCGAAGGCCACAGCGACGACGTGCACGGCATCGCGCTCTCGCCCGACAACCGCGTGCTCTATTCGGTCGGCGATGACATGATGCTCTTCGCGTGGGACATCGAACGCGGCTCGCCGATCTATCGCATGAAAGCGCACGACGAGCAGATCCCGTGCATCGCCATCAGCCCCGACGGCAAGACGCTGGCGACCGGCAGCCGCGACGACACGGTGAAGCTCTGGAACGCGGCGGATGGCAAACTGCTGCACACCTTCACCGGCCACCTCAATGACGTGCTCGACGTCGATTTCAGCCCCGACGGGCGCACGCTCGCGTCGGCCAGTTATGACACCACGGTGATGCTCTGGGATGTGCCAGGCCGGTCGCGCCAGAGCGCGGTCCAGGCGCACAAGGACCGAGTGTTCGCGGCAGAGTTCAGCCCGGACGGCAAGTCGCTCTGGTCCGGCGGCGAAGACAACGCACTGGTGCTGACGCAACTTTCGGGCGACTTGAGTTCCAGCCGCATCGTTGTGGGCGGCGACATCGCGCGCCTGGCAATCAGCCCGGACGGCAGTGCGCGGGCATACACCTCCAGCGACGGCTACGCGCGCTGGACGACGCAACTGCCCGGCCAGGAGCAGTACACGCTGCACCAGCTGAGGGTGGACCCGACGTCGCCGCTGCTCGATCAGTAGCCGGCATCGAAACCAGCGCAAAGTGAGACGGTGAAGAAGCGTCCGCGGCAGGATTCGAACCTGCAACCTTCTGCTCCGGAGGCAGATGCTCTATCCAATTGCGCTACGCGGACACGCGTGCGGCGGATGCAACTTGCTCGCCGCCTCAACCGGCGAGTATACGATCCGCCCCGATGACTGGCAAGGACCACATGCCTTCGCGCATCGATGCGCTGCTCCTGTCTGTCCTGGCCTACGCGGGCATCGCCAGCGTCGGCACGGGCGTGATGCTCAGCGGCGTGTTTTTCATCACCCGCGAGGCGTTGGGCTTCAGCGACGGCCGCAACCTGCTGCTGGGCCTCGTCGTGCAGTTGCCCTACATCCCCGCGGCGCTGCTCTCGGGGCCGCTATGCATGCGGCTGGGCGCGCAGCGCGTGCTGCTGCTCACGGTGCTGGGCATGACGCTCGCGTGCGCAGCGCTGGCGACGATGCCGCCGGTGTGGATGTGGTGGTGGCTGGCGCCGATGTACAACGCGTTCGCCGGCATGCAGTGGCCGATTGTCGAGAGTTACATCGCCAGCGGCCGGCATGGGCGCGACATGCGCCGCGCCATCGGGCTGTTCAACATCACCTGGGCGGCGACCATCGCGCCGGGCCTGTGGCTCATCTCGCTGGCGCACGGCCGGCCGCAGGTGACGTTCATCGTGCTGGCGATCATTCACGCGGGCACGTTCGTACTCGTGCGCGCCTGGCCGATCCAGCCCCGTACGCACGATGCCGACGCGGCGCGGCAGCACACGGGCGAGGCCTATCCGAACCTGCTCCGCGCTTCGCGCGTGCTGCTGCCGAGCGGGTACGTGCTCATCTACATGCTTGGCCCGCTGCTGCCGGGCATCTGGGACCGCCTCGGCGTCGATGCCGCGCTGGCGCCGACGCTGGCCAGCACGTGGATCATCGTGCGCGTCGGCGTGTTTGCGCTCATGTTCTGGTTCCCCGGCTGGCACGGCAAGTGGTGGATCCTCGGCGTTGGCGCGACGCTGCTGTGCGGCGGAACGGTGCTGACGCTGCTCGAGATCGCCGTGTGGTCCGGCGTGCTCGGCCTGGCGCTGCTGGGCTTCGGGCAGGGGATGATCTACTACGCTGCGCTCTACTACGGCATGGCGGTCGAGCACGCCGCCGTGGATTCAGGCGGGCGGCATGAAGCGATCATCGGCGTGGGCTACATCCTCGGCCCGACGCTCGGGCTCGCCGGTGAACAGCTCGCCATCGGCACTGCGGCCACCGGAGGCGCGCTCCTCATGACGGGCCTGGTATCGACGGTGGGCGCCTCGCTGGCGATGCACTTCTATCTCAACGCTCTGCGGGCCCGAGCTGCCCTCCGTCCACCGCGGGCGTAGCGATCGGGCGGCGTCGCTGCCCCTCTACGAGCCTTTCCTCGAAAACGAGAACACCGGCTTGATGGATACCGGCCGGCCCTCCACTTCGAGAACGGGATACACCAGGTAGTTGATGGGTCCGCTGACTGGTCCGGGATCGACGACGAGGTCGCGGCCTCGACTCAACTCGACGCGATTAGCCGGATTGTGCCCGAAGTAGTAGGTGGACAGCGGCGCGTACTTGTCTGCCTCACTGATGTCCACCGGCCACCACTTGCCTTCGGCGTAGAACTCGGCCCAGCAGTGGTAGCCGTCCACGACGCCTTCGTTTCGTTCCGAGGGGATGGCGGCGCCGATGGCGAAGCGCGCCGGGATGTCCGCCGCCCGGGCCAGCGCGATGAAGTACGCATGAAAGTCCGTGCAGTTGCCCGTCGCGCTGTCGCACGCATATGTCGCGTCGCCCTGGCCGAAGCCTTCGCCGTAGCGCATGTAGCGCATGCGGTCGATGGTGTGGTCGTAGAGCAGGCGGGCCCGGACGAGGTCGCCCTGCCGGTCGCCGAGCACTTCGTGCGCGATGCGCTCGAACTCATCGCTGTCAGGCACGAGCCGCTCGGCGGCCAGTGAATCCTGCGGATTCTGCTTTTCGTCTTCGTAGGCCGACTTCTCGGTTCGCCGCACTTCAAAGCGCAGTTCGATCGCCTTGCCGCCATCTTCCGGCGTCAGTTCGAGAAAGAGCACGCGGTTGCCGAATCGTGCATCGGTCAAGAACTGGCGCTCGCCGGGCGCTTTGATCTCGTCCACGGTCACGGTCTGAAATGCGTCACTCTGCGGCAGGGGGATCCACATCCGCGCCTCGCCATCCAGTTGCGGCAACTGCACCTGGTAGAGAAACTCGAACGAATCGCGCCCCTCGATGACGCCCAGCAGTGTCCGATCGGCCTCGTCCACCGATTGGCGCACCCACGTCTTGTCTTCCTTCTGCTTCCACACGTAGAACGGCTGTCCGTTGAGTTTGTGGATCGTGGTTTCGGTGACGGTCATGTCGCCGGGATCGCCCGAGAGGAAGAAATCGACGTCGTAGACGTCGCCCTGCGTGCTCGCCAGATCGACGCAGGCAAAGTGCCGGCGGGGGCCGAGGTTGGCGAGGTATTCGAGATGGACGCGGACGAGTTTGAGTTTGAGCACGCCGCCCTCGTAGGGCAGGGTGAAGTAGCCGCCGTGTTGTTTGGACTGTTCGGCGATGTGGTTTTCGATTCCCGCTGCGATGTCCGCGGTGACGACGTGCGGCACGGGGCTGAGGACCGACTCCGACTGCACCGGCTGCTGATTTGCACTGCAGCCTGCGGACAGCAGCAGGCCGAGCATCTGCGGAATGACTGCGAAGTGCACGATCGGTTCTCCCTTCAAGCGCATGCGTTCCATGGGCGTCGGCCCGTGGCCGAAACTGCTGGAACTCCAATAGAGGTCCTACGCCGACGCGGGCGGCGGGTTCTCAGTTTCGCGAGGGATGTTCGCTCGAGGGGTGCTTGTTCGAGGGATGCTCGCCCTGAGGATGCTCGGCCTGCGGATGTTCGGCCTGGGCGTTTTCGCTGGCGAGCACATCCGCCTCGTCGGTCTTGCAACCGGTGAGGGAGATGGACAGGCCCGCTATGAGCGCGAGGCACAGTGCGGACATTCGCTTGCCGGGCATGGCGTTCTCCTCGAAAGTGCAGCAAGTGACTGGCGCCGCGGCGCACGCGCGATCAGCGGCTGTTTCAGTATAGCGGGGGCGACAGAGGCCGCGCTTACGGGAGGAGCCACAACCCGTTTGTCGAGATGCGCCGGCGGTTGGCCCGCTGGGTGTCGGTGGAAAGCGTTGTGGTCGCGGCCGAACCGGCTGCGCCACCGCGTCCCGAAATCCACCTCGGGGAAACCGCCTTGAACGCGGGAATATAAAGACCGCGGGGTCGATTTTCATTGACGGCCACCACGATTGTGAGGTAGTCTCATAATCAGAAGGAGGCCATCATGGCCAAAGCCACAACCCACCGCGTTTCCCCCCTCCCCCCCCCCCCGAACGCTGATCCTCATCGCCCTGGCGCTGCTCGTGTGGCTCGTTGAAGCCGCACTGCCGGTCCACGCCCAGCGTTGGACCGAGGAGGAGGGCCGCCGCGAATTCACCGGAAAGATGGTCGTCCGCCCGCTCCAGGTCGAGCACTGGATGGAGCAGGGCTACAGCCGCGAGCGCGCCCAGGAACTTTACGCCGAGGCGACGGCGTACACG
>CAUJHZ010000023.1 GCA_963205185.1 Planctomycetota bacterium
CGGGACGTGCACGGTCTTATTCAGCAAGCCCTGCGCGTCGGCCCGGCCGGAGGTGAGCAGCGCCGGCTGGGCGAGATCGAGCGTGACGTTGAGCTGACGGACAAACGTCGAGCCGAACCCGCGCAGGCTGTAGACGATGTATTGGCTGCGATTCGGCGTGGCGTTGACGATCGTGAATTCGGCGTCGGAGCCGCCCACGAGGTTCTGTACGCTCAGGGAGTACGTGCTGCCGCCGAGAGAGTCGTATTTAATGAGCAGGTAGTTCTTCTCGCCGGTATTGACGTTGACCGTGCCGCCGCCGATGAGCAGATTCTCCTGCGCGTCAAGCACGAGCGACCCGATGCCGTAGCCTTCATTCTGTGTGGGGGCGAGCACGCCGCGGTCGGTTTCGAGGCCGGTAATCGAATCGAGCACGAACAGCAGCATGTGGCCCGAGTAGGGCGCACTGAGCGACGTGCCCGCGAGCAGCACGTGACCTGCACTGTCGGCGACGATGTCGCCTGGAATGTCCGAGCAGTACAGGCAGTTCGCGCCGTACTCGTGCGACCAGAGCTGCGAGCCGGTATTGGCGTCGAGTTTCACGGAATAGAAGTTGTCGTTGGCGTTGCTGCGGTCGCCGTCCGGATCGACGCTGCCGGTGACGTACACGCCGCCGCGCCCGTCGATGGAGAAGCCGCGCTGAGCGTTGTGGTAATCGCGCCCCGCGTAGTTCTCCCACAGGATGGCGCCGTCGCCGCCGCGCACGCGGATGGTGCCGTAGCGGTTGTTGCCTTCGAGGGCCAGGGCGATGCCGCACACGTAGATGTCGCCGTCGGCGTCGATGATCATCTCGTTGGGGAAGTCGTCGCCGGCGAGTCCCCAGTGCCTCTCCCAAATCGTCGCGCCGGTAGTCGGGTTGTGCTTGATGATCACGTAGTCCGCGTGGTTGTTCGCGGCCATGCCGTCGATCATCGCCACGAGATTGCCATCCGGCGCCAGCGCCAATTGCTGCAGGTGGTCCTGCGAGAACGGGCCAAAGGCGGCGCCATCCCAGGTCTTGCGCCAGCGCAGGTTCCCGGCCGGGTTGAAACTGAGAACGTAGACGTCCGAGCCGTCTCCGTTTGTGCCCCCGCCGACGTAGATGTTGCCCGCCGCGTCTACCGCGATGGACTGCGCATGTTCAGCGTAGAACGGGTCGCTCGTGTACTCGATCCGCCGGAGCAACGCGCCGGTCGTGCGATCGTACTTGAGCGCCAGAACCTTGGCGCGGCTGTCGGCTGCGGGCGTGTTGCCGCAGACCCAGAGCGAGCCATCGGCGCCGAGGGTGATGCCCCGCCCCTGGTCGTGCCAGTTGTAGGTGCCGTTGAACGTGCTCGTCCAGAGTTCCGCTCCGTCCGGCCCGAACGCGGTGGTGATGATGTCAACGTTGCTCGATGAGCCGCCGGTGCCGGTCATGTAAGTGACGCCGGCGCTATCGACGACCATGCCGCCGAGTCCGGCGCTGAGCGAGAAACCGATAGGCAGTCGCGCGATCCATGCAGGCTGAAGATCGGCCCGGCTACTGGCTGTCGAACCAAGCAGGAGAGACGCGGCACAGAAGAGCGAGAATCTGGAAGTGAATCCTGCGGACATGGGCGTTCCTCTGTCTTGAATCAGAACTAATCGATGCGGGCCGCGCGGCACGCTTCCTCAAGCCATATGCAACGGCCATACCGAGTTCGCCGTGATTGCCCGGAGACTCATCCAGATCGGGGCAACTTCCCGCGTCCATCGGCCCAGTCCCCATCAAAAACGCCGGCTGCCCGGTTGGGTCGGAAGGCAGGTACTGGGCCCCGCGACCGGCTTCGGCGCGGCGGTGGTGAAAAGTTTGGCCAGCGCCGCCGATTTCGGTTCAGCCGCATCAAGTGACTACGCTTTGCTCTGGCGACCTCGCGGAACCGGAACATGCCCTTGCTCAACGCTGCGCACGCAACTTCCCCTCCACCTTCCGCCCCGCAGATCGACCTGTGCGGCTCGTGGTTCATCCGGCCCGATCCCGGCAACGTCGGCCTCGCGGAGAAGTGGCGGAGTGAACCGCTGAATCAGCCGCCGTGGCGACCCGTGCAGGTGCCGGCGGCGTGGCAGCGCGACCTGGGAGTCCACTTCCACTCCTTCGCGTGGTATCGGCGCAAGGTGGCGCTGCCAACGTCTTGGAACTGGAGCCGCACGCTCCTGCAGTTCGAAGCAGTTGCCACTGAGGCCACGGTCTGGGTGAACGGTCAGCGCGTCGGCTCGCACTGCGGCGACTACGTGCCGTTCGAAGTTGATCTCACGACACACGCCGCCCCCGATGGCGAACTCGACATCCTCATCCGCGTCGATGAAAGACCCGGCCACATCACCAAGGGCTTTCACGACATGCTCAGCCTGCACCACGGCGGTATCTGGCAGCCGCTGCGGATCATCGGCTGCGGCGCGCTGCACGCGCGGCCGGATGGCGTCGCCGTGGTCGCCGGCGCGGCGACCGGGCAGGTGCGTTTCACCATCGAACTCGACGGCCCGGCGGCGAGCGCGGGCGCCGCTCGCGCCTCCATCGATGGCCAGGCGATCGAGATTCCGATCGCCCCGGGCGCGATGACCGCCTGTGGCACATTGTGCGTGCCTTCGCCGCGCCGCTGGTCGCCGGCCGAGTCGAACCTCTACGAACTCCACGTCGAATTGCACGACGCCGGCGACCAGGTTGAATCGCATCGCGCTGCCTTCGGCTTTCGTGATCTTCAGATCGAGGCCGCGCGCATCATCCTCAACGGCTCGCCGCTGCACATTCGTGGCGTGCTGCACTGGGGTCACGAGCCACAGCACATGGCCCCGGCGCCGACGATCGAACAGGCGCGAGAGGAGTTCGAGACGCTCCGCGCGATGGGGTTCAACTGCGTGTGCCTGTGCATGTGGTATCCGCCGCGCTGGTATTTCGACCTGGCGGATGAGATGGGCATGCTGATCTGGCAGGAGCACCCCAACTGGCATGCGCCGATGGATGAGCAGCATCTTCCCGAATACCGGCGGCTCTATGAAGCGTTCATGCGCCGCGACCGCAATCACCCCAGCGTGATCATCGTCAGCGCGACGTGCGAGCATCCGTGCTTCCATCCGGACCTGGCGAAGTGGTGGTGGGAGACGGCGCGGGCCATGCTGCCCGGTAACCTGCTGCAGGTGCAGACGGCCAGTTTCGCGTGGGCCGACCACGAACGCACCGACCTGCATGATGAGCACACCTACGACAACAACAACCGCTGGGTGAACTACCTGGCGGACCTGCAGGACACGCTGGCGGGCATGGCCGTCAAGCCGTTTGTGATGGGCGAGACGATCGCGTTTTCATCGTGGCCGGATTTCGACGCGATCGCGCAGCGCATCGGCGGCGAGCGACCGTGGTGGCTGCCGGGCATGTTCGAGACCGGCCGGCGCTACGAGCGGCAGCTGCGCGAGCGCTACGGCGGCGAAGTGGTCGATCGATTCCGCCGGCAGAGCGACCGCCATCACCTGCTCGGCCGGCAGTTCCAGATCGAACGCTTTCGCGAGTATCCGAACCACGGCGGCATCGTGATGAACCACTTGCGCGATGTGGCGGTGTGCACCTGCGGCTTCAAGGATGATCTCGACCGCTGGCGATTCACGCCTGCACAGACACGCGGCTGGCTCGCCGATGCGCCGCTGATTCTGAGAACACCCGACCACCGGCGCTCGTTCGTCGGCGGCACGCGCGACCGGGTCGAAGTGCTGTTGTCGAACTTCGGTGGTGCTGCGTTTGACGGCAAAGTGACGCTGCTGTTCGATGGTCGAGAAGTCGGTGCGGCCCATATGCGCTGCTCTGAGGGCGAAGTGGCGGCAGCACCGATTGAGGTGCAGTGGCCGGCGGCGACGGATCGGCCTCGCCGCGTGCGCATCGAAGCGACGGCCGAAGGGCTGCGGCGCAATGCGTGGGATGTGTGGGTGGTTCCACCCGCATCTACCGCACCGGCGGGCGCGTACCGCCTTGATGGTCTGCCATTTGACGCGGCTGACAGCGAACCCGATGAACTCGAGCGGGGCTACTCGCGCGGCTTCGGACTTCCCGTCACGCGCTGGGTCAATCGCCTGCCTGATCCCGCGCGACTCATGCCGGAGCTGCCGGCGTGGCGGCATGATGAGCCGATCCCACGCGACGCCACGGCAATTCTCACGCACAAACTCACGGCGCCACTGCTTGATTTTCTCAGCTCGGGCGGCCGCGTCGTGCTTCTTGCTTCAAAGACTCGAGGCGGACTCGGCACCAACTACGAATGGCTGTTTGGCCAATGTCCGCTGGTCATCGAAGAGGCGCCGTTGCAGGCCGGGGACAGCGAGTGGATCGTCGATCTGCTCGGCATGGACCTCACGCGAACCTATGCCCGGCTCATTCCGGTCGAAGACCTCGGCTTGGTAGACTGCGTCGATCCGCTGGTGCGCTGTGTGTACACACACGATCAGCGCCGGCCGCGCCTCTTCGACATGCTCTTCCACACGCGCGTCGGCAAGGGATTGTTCACGGTCAGCAGTCTCGACCACAGCGACCCGGCGGGGCGGTACGTGCTGGAGCGGTTGATCGGTGCGTGTGATGTCGAGTGTCGCACGGCGCTTGGTGCGAGTGTGCTGCAGAAATGCGTCGTTTGACGGAATGGGAGCCCCCGCGGTTCAGCAAGTCGGGTGCTGTGGTCCGAAGGGAGGCTTTGCGAGCGGAGGGCCACGTCTTTGCACGGACAGATGAGAACCGTGGTTCGATCGCGACTAGCGCCCCCGCGTGGCCTGCGCTTGCAGAGCCTCGCTTGACCACGGCACCCCTTGGCGTAACGCGATCAATCGCGCCGGATCGCCGGCAACCCCTTCGCGGCGCGGTCCCGATCAATGATCGCGTGCACCTCCGCGGCCACCCTGTCGAGTGCCGCCTTCGGGTCCACGCCATCGCGCACCGCCGCCACCAGTGCGTTGGTGATCGCACTCTGCAGATCCATCTGGTATCGCGACGCTTCGACAAAGCCGGGGCGCCGGCCCGTCTGCGGATCGGGCGTGATCGCGTATTCCAGCCACGCAGCGCGCAGCGGATACTGCTCGCGGCGCATCGGCGGCACGCGCACCACGCCATCTTCCGTCACGAGCCCCGGCGTCGATCGAAACGCCTCGGACTGCACCACGCTGATCCGCGCCGGCGGCGCGACGCGCAATGCATCCCAGTAGCGCAGCGACTGCTCTCGATTGGTCATCCACTTGATCATCTCCCACGCCTTGCGCGGCTCTTCGCTGTGACTGCTGATGGCCCAGAGCACGCTGCCGCTCACGACGGCCCGCTCCCTGCCGTGCGGCAGCGGCGCGATGGCGTAATCAAGATCGGGGTTGTCGAGTTCGAGATTGGGCGCCCGCCACGAGCCATCGAGCAGCATGGCGAGCGAGCCGACCTTGAAGAGTTGTGCCGGGCTTGCCGCCGAGTCCGCCAGTCCGATCGCCTTGATCGGCGCATCTTCAGGAATGATGGAGACGAGATACGTCAGCGCCTCGACGCCCTCGGGCGAATTGACCCGCGTCGTCGTGCCCGCTTCGTCCCAACACGTGCCGCCCGCCTGGCGCAGAAACGCCATGAACGGCCAGGCCCAGAGGTCGAACATGATGCCGTACTGCACCGTGCGGCCGCGCTCGTGCTTTGTGGTGAGCAAGTTCGCGGCTCGCTCGAGATCATCCCACGTCCACCCGCTGGTGGGGTAGTCGATCGGCGCATCGGGATGCGCCGCGTTCCACGCGTCGAAGACGGTTCGGTTGTAGTAGAGGCCGTACTGGGCATTGTCGCTGGGCAGGGCGTAGATCTCCCCGCCGAGTTGCAGTTGCCGCCAGATCTGCGGAAAATAGTCGGCGATCTCGGCCTCGCTCAGGCCGACCTCTGGATCGTGGATGAACTGGTTGAGCGGCGTGAGCATGCCCTTGTCAACGAAGGCGTGGTAGGAGTCGATGCCGACGCGCATGACATCGGCCCCGCGCTGCTGCACGTGCCACGCATTGTACTTTTCGACGATCTGCGTCTGGCGCTGGTAGTTGATGCTCCAGCCGGGGTTGAGGTCTTCGAAGCCGCGCGCGTAGCCATCGCGGAACAGGCGGTCTTCAAAGGGCATTCCCCAGACCGCCATGGTCAGCGTGTCACTCTCCACCGGCACCGCCGCCGGCGGAATGAGCACCGCCAGCGTGCTGAGGACGATCCCGAGGATGAGGGCGATGGAGACTTTCATCCAGTTGAAGACCCGCGGCCCCAATGACTACCGCGAAGAACACAAAGAACACCAAGGGCGCACAAAGGGTGGCTTGTGATGCATGGTAGCGATTCTGGCGTTGATGATGTCTGATCCGCTTACTTCGTGTCTCTCTTCGTGTCTTTGTGTCCTTCGTGGTGAATGCAGGGCGCCCGATACTGCAAAGCCTCAACCCTTGATGCCTGTGAGTGTGATGCCCTCGACGAAGGCGCGCTGGAAGAGCAGGAACACCAGAATCAGCGGCACGGTGATGATCGTCGCCGCGGCCATCTGCACCGGCCACGAGTCGGTGTAGTACTGGCTCGACAGCGAAGCCACGGCCAGCGGCAGCGTCGCCATGTCATTGCTGTCGATCACGATCAGCGGCCAGAAGAACGAGTTCCACGACGCGATGAACGTGAAGATCGCCAGCGCCGCCACCGCCGGCTTGATCGACGGCACAATGATGTACGCGAAGATTTCAAAGTCGCCAAAGCCGTCGATGCGACCCGCGTCGAGCAGGTCATCAGGCACCGACGCGATCGCCTGGCGCATGTAGAAGATGCCGAACGCACTGGCGAGGAAAGGCACGATGAGCGCCTGGTAGTTGTCCACGTAGCCCAGCCAGCCGCAGATGACGTACGCGAAGATGAACGACACCTGCACGGGCAGCATCATCACCAGCAGCAGCATGGTGAACGTGGCCCTTCTGCCGGCGAAGCGCATCTTGGCCAGCGCGAATCCAGCCAGCGCGTTGTGCACGCCGGCCAGCAGGGTGACCACGATCGCCACCACGGCGCTGTTGATGTAGTAGCGCCCGAGGTTGGCCGTCTCCCACGCCTGCGCGTAGTTGTCCCATTGCCACTGCCACGGCCAGCCGGGCGGCAGCAGCGTGGGCGTTGAACTGATCGCCTCGCCGCGCGTCTTGAGCGACGTGGCGATCATCCACGCGAAGGGAATGAGCATGGTCAGCGCGATGGCGTAGACGGCCGCGTGAATGAGCCAGCGGCTCAGCGGATTCGGCCGCAGGATGGCGTGCCGCTCGCTCATGCGCCTGCCTCGGCGCCGCCCAGCGAGCGCCACTGGATGGCGGTGATGATGATGGTCAGCAACAGGATGATCACGCCGATGGCCGACGAGTAGCCGAGCCGATTGAGCGTGAACTCGCGATAGAGATAGAGGTTGAGCACATCCGTCCAGCCGGTGGCGCTGGTGCCGATCATGACGAGCACGATGTCGAAGACCTGCAGCGCGCCGATCATGCCCGTGATGAGCAGGAAGAACGTCATCGGCCGCACGCCGGGCCACGTGATGTGCCAGAGCGTCTGCCACGAGGTTGCGCCGTCCACGGCGGCGGCGTCGTACATCGAGCGCGGCACGCCGCCCAGCGCCGCAAGATAGAGCACCACGGCAAAGCCCAGGCCGCGCCAGATCGAAACGCCCATGATCGTCACCAGCCCCCACGGCCCGTGGCCCAGCCAGTCGGGCAGTGCGCTGCGCTCCAGGCCAAACCACTCGAGCGCATGATTGAGCAGCCCGGCCGGCGAAGGGTCGAGCACCCAGCGCCAGATGAAACCGATCGCCACGATAGAGACGATGGTCGGAATGAACAGCACGGTGCGCAGCGTCGTGCGCCCGCGAAACCACTCGGCGTTGAGGGCCGCGGCAATGAGAAACGCCCCGCCCGTCGTGATGGGCACCGTCACCAGCGCGAAGACCAGCGTGTTGCGCAAAGCCGGGGCGAACGGTCCCGACGAGGCGAGAGCGCGGTAGTTCTCCATGCCGATGAAGCGCGGCGAGCCGCCGCCGGACCACTCGAAGAACGAGAGCACGATCCCGGCCAGCGAAGGCAGCGCGACGAAGAGGGCGATGATCGCCAGCGGAAAGGCAAGAAAGGCCCACGCGTTGCGCGACTGGCTGCGGCTCATCGGTTGGTTGTTGTAGCCTGTGGAAAAGCCCAGGCAAGGCTGCCTGGGCTTTGAGTGGACCAAACGCGTTGCAGGCGGTGTTACGGAATCTGCGCCACGTTGCTCGTGTTGCACGAGCCTGACTCGACGAGTTGCAGGTAATGCCCGCAGGCGGATGTGCCGGCCTGGCCGTTAACGCTGCCCGAGCCGTTGCCGGTGCCGACGGTGTTGACCAGCCGCACGTTGCCGGCAATGCCGAGCATGGTTCCCGCGCACGGGCCGCCGGGGATGATGGTGCTGCCCTGGCTGTTGCCGAAGACGATTCCCTGCTGGCGGCTGGGCGTGGCGTTGCTCCAGGAGACGGTCAGGGTTCCCGGGCACGAGCCGGAGATGCGCAGCGTGTAGCGTGGCTGTCCGCCGCCCGCCTGGAACTCGGCGCCGAGGATGTTGGCCGCGATACCGGGGATAGTCAGGGTCTGCAGCGCTGCGCCGCTGGTGGAATACTGGTAGATCTTGCCCGCCGTGCCGAAGGCGCCGGTGAGCCAGAGCGTGTCGTCCGCCGCGTCCCAGGCGATGCCGTAGCCGCCGCCGCTCTGAAGCGACACCGGGAACTCCGACAGCACGTTGCCGTTGAGGTCGAACTGCTGCACGCGGTCGCTGCCGCCGACGTTGTTGCTGATCCAGAGACTGTTTCGGCTGGAGTCGTACGCGATACCGCTGCTGCGGTTGACGGGGACGAAGAGCACCTGGAGGTTCTGCCAGTCGGCGTCTCCCTGTACGACGGCAAAGTTGGTGGCGAAGTCGTTGTGCGCGATGCTCCAGTTGTTCACGCCGTCGGTCGCGCCGTCATAGAGGCTGGCGTACGATGGGTTGGTGTAGGTTCCCGAAAGCGGGGCGCCGTTGAGGTCGTACTCGCGACCGACGGAGCCAGCATCCTGCCCGATGCACTTGATGCTGCTCTGGACGACGAGACCGGGGCCATCGGAGTCCGACGACCGGTTGAACTGGCGCACGATGGCGCCGTTCTGAACCACGAACGTTTGCGGCGTATCCCAGCTGGTCAGGTAGAGTTCGCTGGTCTGCCCCAGCGCGGTCCCCGAGGTCGCGGTTGCAGCAAGCAATGGTATGATGAACGCTTTGGTGATCGGCCTGGTCATGTTTCTTCTCCCTCTTCTTGTTGATGGCACTTGGACCCGGGCCCAGACCCGGGCGCTGATGAGACTAATTATGCGCTCGTAAGGACAGGTATCCATGCCCGGATGGGCATTCGCTCAAGCATCTCGGTCGACACAATCGGGGATTCCACCCCCCGGCAGGCCGTCACAATCCGGACGCGGGGGCTTGCGCCTGAGCGACAACGTCTCGGTCCGAATCCACCCGTAGACCCGCCGCGCTTCACGCGACGGAGCAGGCCCGCGCCGGCGCGCGGGCCCTCTTTCTTTTCTGGTTCACATCAGGCGGTTCGCCCGATAACGCTCATCGTATCGATGCAGTGGTGAGGATGTGGGGCGGTGATTTCAGATTCGGTTCAATCCCGGGGGCTCGCCCTCCAGCCTGATCTGCTCAGGCGGAATCTCTCGGCGCTTCAACATCGCCACCCCGCGCTCCATCGGCTGCTCGCGTCTGTGTCCGGTGCGAGCGCGATCGCGCGGCCCGCGCTGGCTGCTGATGGTGAGGCGACAATTGTTCATGCTGCTGACGGGTGCGAACCGGTCATCCTGTCTCCCGGCGCCCAGCCGCGCGCCGCGGCGGCGGCGATCATCGACGCCCTCGCTGATGACATCAAGCGCGGTCGGTGCCTGGCGCTGTGCGGCGTGGGGGATGGGTACGTACTCACTCGCCTCGCTGCAAAGCCGGCTCAACTTGTACTCGGCCAGCAGCAGTGCATCCACATCATCGAGCCGCACCCTGAAGTGCTCCTCGCGGCACTGATGATTCATGACTGGACCGGCTCAATGGGGCCGATCGAGGATCCACGCTTCCAGTGGTGGGTTGGGACGGACTGGGCTCCGGCGCTGCATGCGGCGCTCGAAGCGGACGCCTATCTGCCGTTGCCCGAGCGGCCGGTTCAGCAGGGGGTCGAGGCGGAGAAGTCTGTCGCGGCCTTGCGTGAAATCATCGAGATGATTCAGTGCGGCGAGCAGCGCCTTCTCGGCCGGGCCAGGCGCCGCTATGCACGAGGTCCCAGCGATCGGATCGCGTCGATGGTGGGCGCTCGGCCTCCGCGTCAGCCGCGCGTGCTGCTGCTGACAACTCGCTTCTCGACAGTCCTGCAGCATTCCACGCGTGATCTCGCCGCCGCTTTCGAGCAGTTGGGATGGACGACGCGAATCCCCATCGAGCCCAGCGCCTATCACCGCAACTCGCAGCGCAATCTGCTGCGCCACGTCGTGGA
This sequence comes from Planctomycetota bacterium, assembly GCA_963205185.1. Lineage (GTDB taxonomy): Bacteria > Planctomycetota > Phycisphaerae > Phycisphaerales > UBA5793 > UBA5793. The sequence continues at coordinate 10,551 of CAUJHZ010000023.1, forward strand.
CTTCCAGCCTGATCTCGTCGTGCAGATCGATCATCTTCGGCACGAACACCGCGGGGTCTTCCCTCCCCAGCTGCCCTTTGTCTGCTGGATCCAGGATGATCTGCCCAACCTCACGAAGCGGCAGGCCGGCGCGGCCATCGGCCCGCGCGACTTTGTCCTCACCACCACCGCCGCCGTCTACGAGCATGACTACGGCTATCCGGCGCGACAGTGCATCTACATGCCCAAGGCCACGCGCCTGCCCGATCTCGACGCCATTCCGACGCGCGAAGCGCCCGATGTCGTCTACGTCTCCAACGCCTCGGCGACGGCCGGCTCGTTGACGGATGAACTCGTCGCCGAGTGCAGCAGCCAACCCGAACTGGCCCGGCTCGTGCGGGCGTGCTGCGACGCAATCGCGGCGTGCTACGCGCGCGGGCAGAGCCTGTGCACCATCGGCGAAGTGGATGGCATCGTTCGCGGCTGCGCAGCGGAACTGAATCTCGACCTGGCCGGCGGGAGCGGGCCGGCGCGGCTGGCCATGCGCCTGTTCGCCTCGGTCAACAACGCGCTCTACCGCCAGCAGGCGCTTCAGTGGGCGGCCGCGGCGTGCGACCGGCTGGGGCTGAGCCTCGGCCTCTACGGCACGGGCTGGGACAACCATCCGACGCTGGCTCGCTTTGCGCGCGGACCGGTGCAGTACGGGGCCGAACTCGAATCGCTCACGCGCAGCGCGGCGATCAACCTGCAGGTCGTGCCCTACATGTTCCTGCACCAGCGGTGGCTCGATGGCATCGCCGCGGGCGGATTCTTCCTGGTGCGGGCACATCCGATGGATACGCTGGCGCCGGAGATTGCGGATTTCATTGACGAGCACTTCGACGAGTCGATCGAAACGGCCACGCAGGCCGAGGCGGCGCTGAAGGGTGAGGCAAAGGAGCGCTGGCGCGAGTTGATCGAGCGCCGCCGGCGCTACGACGACCATCGCGGCACGGATCCCGTGGCGCTCTACCGCGCCCATCGCCGCGAAGGACGCGATTACATCTACGAATCGCCCGCCGATCTCGATCAGGTTCGCTTCGCGGACGGCGCGCAACTCGACGCACTGCTCGAAAGGTTCGGCCGCGATGAACCCGCGCGACGGGCGATTGCGCAGAGACAGCGCCGCTACGTTGAGCAGCATCTGACGTATTCAGCGGGTCTCAGCCGCGTGCTGCGGCGCATCCACGAACTGCTGCAGGAAGAAGCGCGCAGTGAAAACTGCCAGCCGGAAAGGCAAGCCGCGCCGTGCGCCTGAGCGTCGTCATCGTCACGTGCAACCGCCGCGCCGCCCTGCGCTACACGCTCGATCAGTTGGCCCGGAACGCGTCGCTGCCGCACGGTTCGATGGAAGTGATCGTCGTCGATAACGGCTCGACCGACGGCACGCGGCAAGAGGCGAGCCGCGATGATATCGACGTCAAGTGCATCGCCCGGCTGCGCAACGAAGGCGTCTGGGCGCGCAACCACGCCTTTGCAATCGCGCAGGGGCAGTACATCCTGCTCATCGATGATGACAGTTACCCGATCGGCGACGCGGCGGCGCGGAGCATGGCCCATCTCGATCGCGAGCAGCGCGTCGGCGCGGTGGTGGGGCGGGTGGTGCTGCCTGATGGGCGCCTCGAAGCCAGCGCCCTGCCGACCGTGATCGCCAACGGCGCCGTCGTGCTGCGCAAAGCGGTCATCGACGAGGTCGGCGGCTTTCCGACGGACTTCTTCCGACAGGCCGAGGAGTACGACCTGAGTTTCCGCATCTGGAACGCCGGCTGGCGCATCGACCGGTTCGAGGACCTGATCTACCGGCACGAAAAAGTCGCCGGCAACCGCGCCTCGGCGCTCATCCACCGCCTGGACATGCGCAACAACCTCGTGGTGGTCGATCGCTACATCCCGGCGCCATGGCGGCGGGCGATCCGCGCGGACTGGGCCCGGCGCTACGCGGCGCTGGCTCGCCACGCCGGCTGCTCGCTCGCCGCGATCACTGGGCGGGCGGGGGCAAGGTGGCAGTCGGTCCGCGACCTGCCATACGGCCGGCAGCCGCTGAGCCCGGCTGCGTTCGAATCGATCTTCGGCTTCAATGAGCAGGTACAGCGCATCGCCGAGTGGGCCCGGCGGCACCGCGTTCGCCGCGTCGTCATCGCCGATTGCGGCAAGAACCTGCTGGCCACCTGGCGCGGCTGCCGGGAGGCGGGGCTGAACATCCTGGCGGTTGCCGACGACCATCCGGCCTTCGCCGACATCACCTACCGCGGCCTGCGCGTCGTGGACACCTCGCGCGCCGCGGCCCTCGAGGCCGACGGCGTGGTGCTGGCCAACATCAACCCCGCGCAGGTGCAGCGCCGTGCTGAAGAACTCGCCTCCCGTTTCGACGGGCCGGTTCTCTCGCTCTGGCAGCCGCGGCTGCTTGAGCCGGCTGCCGAATCGGGCCCCGATCAGCCGGGTTTGTTCAGGTCCGACGCCGCGTGATCCGATAAAAGCACGGCGAGGCCACTTTGGCCTGCGCCGATCCTGCGCCCGGACCGCGGAGAGCCGTCGATGACCCGAGTCATGCTCGTTCAGCCCTGGAACTACCACGACGAAGGCGTGCGCGAGCACGACCTCTCGCGGCAGTGGCGCAATGGGCCCTACTCGCTGCTGCTGCTCGCGACGCAACTGCGAAAGCACGGCCACGAGGTGCGCATCGTGGACATGATCCGCGACCTCGTCGTCCGCCGTGGGCAGGTCGAGGCCTGCCTGAATGATCTGCGGACGCAGATCCACGAATTCAAGCCCGACATCATCGGCTTCGGGTTCTTTTCGATTCACTACTTCGAAGTGAAGAAGGCCGTGACGGCGGCGCGAGCGGCGTGCGCGGAGATCGGCCTCAAGCCGCTCTTCATCGCCGGCGGCATTCACGCTTCGACCGAGCCGCACAAGACGATCAGCGAACTTGGCTTCGACTATTCGTTCAAGGGCGAGGCGGATCTGGGCATCGTCGAACTCGCCGACGGCGCGGCGCCGGTCACGGTGCGCGGCGTCGTGGGCAAGACGTCGCTCATGCCCTCGGCCGGCGATGAGGTCAAGCCGCTCGACGATCTGCCGTTCCCCGACTGGTCGCTGTGCGATTACAGGTTCTACGCGCACCCGACGTACGCGCGCATGAGCATCCGCAAGACGAGCAGCCTGGACATGATCATGGGGCGCGGCTGCGTGTACAAGTGCGCCTTCTGCGCCTACAACGCGCTTTCGGCGGTGCGCTTCTACAGCGCCGAGTATCTCGTCGAGCAGATGGAGTACATGCACAAGGCGTTCGGCAACACCGCCGTGTACTTCACCGACTCGACGATCGGCAACAACCGCAAGCTCATCCGCGCCATGTGCGAACTCATGCTGCAGCGCGGCACGCACAAACGCGTCGAGTGGTACGCCAACATCCGACCCAACCAGGTGAGCGAAGAATCGCTCAAGCTCATGTGGGCCGCCGGCTGCCGCTATCTTTTCTACGGCTTCGAATCCGGCAGCCAGCGCGTGCTCGATCTCATGGTCAAGAAGTGCCCGGTCGAGGCGAACTACGAGGCGGCCGAGTTGCACAACAGGCTGCAGTTTCCCTATCACGCGAGCATGCTGCTGGGTTACCCCGGCGAGCGCGAGGAAGACATCGAGGCGTCGTTCGAGTTTCTCCGGCGCACCCAGCCGCCGAGCATCGGTGTGAACTGGTACGTGCCGCTGCCGGGCAGCCCGGACTATGACAAGCTGCGCGCCGAGGGCGTGATCAACACTGAAGACCCGCAGGAGTGGCGGCGCATCGGTGAGGTGAACAACTGCCGCGTCTACGCCGATGTGCCCGAAGAGCGCTTCCGGCAACTGTTCAAGCAGATGGAGCGGCTGGCATACGTGGAGATCGCCCGCTCGCCATCGCGCGCCGCGTGGGGATGCATCAGTCCGCCGCAGAGCGAAGCGCCCCAGCCGGAGGAGCGCGGCAGCCAGTCCGCAGAGGCGCTCGTCGAAGCCGCGCGCAGCCGGGCGACCTATGGCACGACGCCGGTCGAATTGAAACAGAGTGCATAAGCCGATCAGCATGGAGGCTGATTCATGATCACCAGAGCCGATGCAGCCGTCTTCCTGGATCGCGACGCCCCGCACCGCTGGAACCCGCGCGACCGTGAGTCGCTCGAGGCGCTGCGCAACAAGTGGCAGACCGTGCCCGCCGCAGCCGATGGCCGCGTGAGCACCGCCGACCTTGCGTCAATGACAGACGCCCAGCTCATTCGCTACTGGCAGCAGCAGGTGCTGGTCAGCACCACCGGCGAGAATTACTCAGTTCGCGGCTGGTACCACGACCTCTACAAGGATGTCCTGCGCGGCAAGCGCGTGCTCGACGTCGGCGCCGGCATGGGCATCGACGGCCTGACTTTCGCCCAGCATGGCGCGGAGATGATGCTGCTGGATATCGTGCCCTCCAACGTGGCCAACACCAAGCGGCTCGCGCGCCTGCTCGGACTGTCGAATTGCCAGTCGTTCCTCATGGAAGATATTGATTCGCTCAAGGCCCTGCCGCGCGACTTCGACGTGATCTGGTGTCAGGGCTCGCTCATCAATGCGCCGTTCGAGTTCATCCGCGCCGAAGCGCAGGCGCTGCTCGAGCATCTGCGCGTCGGCGGCCGCTGGATTGAGCTGGCGTATCCGAAGCAGCGCTGGGAGCGCGAGGGCCGCCTGCCCTTTGAAAAGTGGGGCGAAAAAACGGACGGGGAAGGCACGCCCTGGGTCGAGTGGTATGACCTGGAGAAGTTGCGTGCAGCCCTGGCGCCGGCCGAGTTCGACGTCGCGCTGGCGTTCGACTTTCACAACGACGACTTCAACTGGTTCGATCTCGTCCGCCGAGCGTGAGCCGGGCAACAGCAGTGATGAACACCGCGAAAGCCAATTCCGTCGCGAAGTGCGACGACCATTCGAGACCACTCGCGCCATCGCATCCCGCCGATCGGCTGCACGAACGTCTGCACTTCCCCGTCGCATTCGCCCCTCCATCTGAGAGTCGAACGCGTGCCCTGCACGAATGGCGCATGGAAGAGAACGATGCGCCGATCCTGCGGTATCTCTACCGCCATGCGCGGCCGCGCCGGCACCTCGAATTCGGCACGTGGGAAGGCCGCGGGGCGCTCGCCTGCCTGCAGGAGTGCGACGCCGCCGTGTGGAGCATCAACCTGCGCGACGGCGAGACTGATGACCAAGGCCGCTGGGCCTACGACGCGTGGCTGGATGATTTCACTCCCGCGAGCGCATCCGCCATCATGACGCGCACCGCGCGCAACGGCCGCACCGTCGTCCGGACCGATGCGCTGGGTGCGATCGGCCGCCTCGTGCACGAGGCCGGCCTGGGCCATCGTCTGTGCCAGATCTATTGCGACAGCCGGCGGTGGGATCGCGCGAATCTGCCCGACGGATTCTTTGACAGTGCCCTCATCGACGGCGGACACGCGGAAGATGTCGTCGCCAGCGACACGCTCAACGCGCTGCGGCTCGTGCGCAGCGGCGGCCTGCTGCTGTGGCACGACTACTGTCCCGATCCGCTGGCTCAGGAAACGTGCGCCTCGATACGCGGCGTGGTCGATGCGATCAATCGACTCGCTGCGACGATCAGGCGACACTGCAGCGACTGGTTCTGGATCGAGCCGAGCTGGATCCTGCTGGGGGTGCGAAACGATCGGGTGTTTGATCCTGGAGACGTTCGATGAGCGCGGATCGCGCAACGCCGTATCTCAGCATCGTCGCCACGGCGCGCAACGACAACCACGGCGGCGACCTGCTGCGGCGCATGCAGCTGTTCGTCGATGGCCTGCTCGCGCAATGCGAGCGCTACCGCCTGCCGAGCGAAGTGGTCCTGGTCGAGTGGAATCCGCCGGCCGACCGGCCGCGCCTTGTCGAGGCGCTCGACTGGTCGAACCAGGGTTCGCACACGGACGTGCGGATCATCGAAGTGCCGCCGGCGCTGCATCGAACGCACCAACATGCTGAGCAGCTGCCGCTCTTTCAGATGATCGGCAAGAACGTCGGCATCCGCCGGGCTCGCGGCTCGTTCGTGCTGGCGACCAACATCGACATTCTCCTGTCTAACGAACTCGTCGCCCACATCGCGCAGCAGCAGTTGCGCCCCGACCGCATGTACCGCCTCGACCGCTGGGATGTTGATCCGAACGTGCCCATGAGCGCGAGTGTTGATGAGCGCCTCGCGTGGTGCCGGTCGCACTGCATCCGTCTGGAAGCGCGCGATGGAACGAGCGATCTGCGGACCGGGCAGTTTCACCGGATCTACTGGGAGCCGACGTGGCGCGTGCGCCTGCTCGAGGCGCTGCAGGACTGGAGCATCGTGCCGACCGTGACGCGCAGGCGGCTGCATCTCAACGCCTGCGGCGACTTCACGCTCATGCACCGGCAGCGCTGGTTTGATGTGCGCGGCTACGCCGAACTGCAGATGTACTCGATGCACCTCGATTCAGTTCTGTGCACGGCGGCCCACTTCGCCGGGGCCCGCGAACATGTCTGGCGCGATCCGCTGAGCATGTTCCATATCGAGCATGGCACCGGCTCGGGCTTCACCCCAGAGGGCCAGGCCGCGCTCGATGCACGACTGGCCAAGGCCGGCATTCCTCAGCTCAGCCACGCCGAGTTTCACAAGTGGGCGATCGAAATGCGCCGTACGGGTAAACCGATCATTTTCAATGAAGAGGACTGGGGGCTGGCCCGCGAGAGTCTGCCCGAATGCTCGCCTGGCAGCGCCGCTGCGCAGCCTCATGCCTCAGGTTTCAAGTCTCTCACCGCTGCTTAGTTCATGCTCACCCTCTTCACCATCCCCAAGCCGTTTCACGATCACATCGACGTGATTCAGCGCAACGCGATTCGATCGTGGACATGTCTGGGCAAAGATGTCCGCGTCATACTCTTCGGAGATGATGATGGCACGGTCGAAACGGCGCGCGAGTTGAGCGTTCAGATTGTGCCGCAGGTCAAGCGCAACGAATATGGCACGCCGCTGCTCGATAATCTCTTCGAGCAGGCGCGTGACGTTGCGGATACGACTTATCTCTGCTACGTGAACGCCGACATCATTCTGATGTCCGACTTCGCGGTGGCAGCGCGCCGGGCGATCCGGGCCAAGAAGCGCGTGCTCATGGTTGGCCAGCGCACCGACTTTGACCAGCGCGAGTGCATTGACTTCATCGGCGACTGGGAAACGCCGCTGCGCCGCGCCGTCGCCGAGCGCGGCGTGCTCCACCGCCCCACGGGCATCGACTACTTCCTTTACCACCGCGATATCTGGGGGCGCGTGCCCCCCTTTGCCATCGGCCGCTTCTCGTGGGACAACTGGCTCATTCACCGGGCCCGGCAACTGCAGGTGCCGGTGATCGACGCGACCGCCTGCGTCGCCGCCGTGCACCAGAACCACGACTACAACCACGCGCGGGGCGGCGCCAAGGGCGCCCGCAGCGGACCCGAGGCGAAGGAGAACTTTCGCCTCGCCGGCGGCCGGCAGCTTTCACTCACGATCTGGGACAGCACGCACATCCTCACGCCGACGGGTCTTGAGCGTCGCCAGTTCGACGCCGCGCTCGGCGGCGGCATCTGGTCGTACCGCCGCGCGGTGGGTTGATTAGCCGTTTGTGCAGCGTATTGGACTGAATCGACGATACCACCCCTTGGTGATGCTGCGCGCATGGATCGCGCGCAGCTCCGGAACGGGAAGGACCCCTCATGCACGAACCGACCATCAATTGCATCGCCGTCATCGGGCTGGGCAAACTCGGCTCGCCGATTGCCGCCTGCCTCGCCGCCAGGGGCTATACCGTCATCGGCGTGGATACCGATCCGGCGAAGGTCGAAGCGATCAACGCCGGCCGCGCGCCGGTTAGCGAGACCGACCTGGAAGAGATGATCGCCCGCAGCGGCGGGCGCCTCACCGCCACGACGGAGATCGACCGCGCCGTTGGGCAGGCGGATGCGACGCTGGTCATGGTGCCCACGCCGAGCGATCCCGACGGTCGGTTCTCGCTCAAGTATGTGCTCGGCGCGATCCGCTCGATGGGCCGGGCCCTGCGCAGCCGGCGCGGCTACCACCTCGTGAGCGTCTGCTCCACCGTGATGCCCGGCGCCACGGGCGGCGAGATCCGCGAAGCGCTCGAACTCACCTCCGGCCAGCGCGTCGGCGATACGCTGGGCCTGTGCTACAGCCCGGAGTTCATCGCCCTGGGCAGCGTGATCCGCGACTACCTCAACCCCGACATGGTGCTCATCGGCGAGTCTGATCCGCGCGCCGGCGCTGCGCTCGAGCGCCTCTACCGCACCGTCTGCCGCAATGAGCCGGTCGTGCAGCGGATGAGTTTCGTCAATGCCGAACTGACCAAGATCGCGGTGAACTCGTACATCACGACCAAGATCACCTTTGCGAACATGATCGCCGGCATCTGCCAGAACCTGCCCGGCGCGGATGTGGATGTCGTCACCGGCGCGCTGGGCTGCGACAGCCGCATCGGCCGCAAGTATCTCAAGGGCGCGGTCGGCTACGGCGGGCCGTGCTTCCCGCGCGACAATGTGGCGCTGGCGCGCGCTGCCGAACTGGCCGCCGCGGGCGCGGACCTGGCGCGGAGCGTCGATACGACGAACCGGGCCGAGGTGCGCCGGCTGGCCGACCTCGTCCGCACGCACCTGACCGACTCGCAGCATACCGTCGGCGTGCTCGGCCTGTCTTACAAGCCGCACACCGAAGTCATCGAGCAGTCGCAGGGGTTGCTGCTCACGCAAGCGCTGGCCGGAGACGGCCTGCCCGTGATCGCGCACGACCCCGCAGCGCTGGCTCACGCGCGGGCCGTCATGGGAGATGACATCCGCTTTGCGCAAACGCTCGAAGAATGTCTTGCCGCGGCCGACGTGCTGGTCATTACCACGCCCTGGCCGCAGTACACGCAGATCACAAGCGCCATGCTCGCCGGTTCCGGGCGGCGTCGGAAGGTCATCGACTGCTGGCGCTGCATCGAGGACGCCGCCCTGCGCGAAAGCGGCGATTACATCGCCATCGGCATCGGGCCGCGCGAAGCGGGCGTCGTGCTCGATGTCAAAGTCAATGCCGCATCACTGCAGGTGGCGTAGCAGGCCTGGCGCCGGGGCGTAGTTCTAGGCTGCTGCCGTGCGGACTCCGGCGAGTTTCATCGACTTGGCCACTTCGCCTTCGATCCACTCGTAAGTCTTGGCGAGGCCTTCCTCGAGATCGATCGTCGGCTCCCAGTGCAGCACGCGGCGCAGCTTCGAGTTGTCCGAGTTGCGGCCGCGCACGCCCATTGGCCCGTCGATGTGCCTGATGCGGATGTCAATGCCGGCGATTGACGCGATGAGCAGCGCGAGGTCATTGATCGAGATGAGCCGGTCGGAGCCGAGATTGAGCGGCTCGCCGCAATCCGACTGCATGATCCGATAGATGCCCTCAACGCAGTCGTCGATGTAGCAGAACGAGCGCGTCTGCTCGCCGTCGCCCCAGAGTTCGATCTCGTGGGTGCCGGTGAGTTTGGCGATCGCAATCTTGCGGCTGAGCGCGGCCGGCGCCTTCTCGCGGCCGCCTTCCCACGTGCCCAAGGGGCCGTAAATGTTGTGGAAGCGGGCCACGCGCGTCGGCAGGCCGTAGTCGCCGGTGTAGTGCTCGCAGAGTTTTTCCGTAGTCAACTTCTCCCAGCCGTAGGCGTCCTGCGGTTGCGCGGGGTACGCGTGCTGTTCAGCCAGGGGCGTGACGTTCGTTTCCGTCTGGCGGTACTCCGGATATACGCACGCCGAGGAGGTGTAGAAGTAGCGCGACACGCCGTTGGCCCGCGCCGCCTCGATGGTGTGCAGGTTGATGAGCAGGTTGTTGCTGAGGATCTCGGCATGGTGGCAGGAGATAAAGCCCATGCCGCCCATATCCGCCGCGAGCGCGTAGACCTCATCAACGCCGCGCGTCGCCTTCAGGCAGTCGTCCCACCGGCGAAGATCGCAGATCTGAAAGTCATCCGCGTCGGTGCGGCTGAATTCTGGATACTTCAGATCCGCCCCGCGCACCCAGTGCCCTCTTGCGCGCAGGAAGGTGACGAGGTAGTGGCCGATGAAGCCGCCGGCTCCGGTGACGAGGATGCGCGCCATGTGAGGCCCCAAATCTGCAGGAAAGGCTGGTATGTGCGGGCGGAATACCGTCGTCCGCCCGTGCGGTGTTATCGGCTATTGCCAGGGCGGACATGCGAATTCTGTCGAGCGGTTCTCAGGCATCGGCGGCGCGAAGCGCAAGCGGCGGGTCTGCGAAACTGAATCCGTTGCCCGCCGCGGGCCGATAACAGACGGCAATGGCCCCGTCCGCCTCGACTCAGAGCAAGATCGTCAGCCTGCCCACGCTGCTGGCCCGCTGCCGCGAGGCGCGCGAGCAGGGCCGGCAGATCGTCCACTGCCACGGATGCTTCGACCTGGTCCATCCCGGACACGTGCGGCACCTCGAGTTCGCCGCGCGCCTCGGCGACATCCTCCTCGTCACCATCTCCGGCGACGGGATGATCGACAAGGGAACCGGCCGGCCGCTCATTCCCGAAGCTCTCCGCGCCGAGAACCTCGCGGCCCTCAACTGCGTGGACTGGGTCTACATCGATCCACACCCCACCGCGCTGGAGGTCATCAACCAGGTCAAGCCGGATGTCTACCTCAAGGGACGCGAGTACGAGAGCAACCGCGACCCGCGCTTCCTCGCCGAGCGCGAGGCCGTCGAGAGCCATGGCGGGCGCGTGGTGTTTTCGAGCGGCGACATCGTCTTCAGTTCCAGCGCGCTCATCGCGGCATTGACGGACAACCACGACCCGATCGATCGAGCACTCGAGCAGCTCAGTGAAGTCAACGACCTGCGGCCATCCACACTCGAAGGCATTGTGGACCAGTTCGCCGGCAGGCGCATCGTCGTCATCGGCGAGCCGATCATCGACCGCTACGTGCACTGCGAGCGTCCCGAAGTGGCGTCAGAGAGCCCCGTCATGACGCTGCGGCCGCTGCAGAGCCAGACGTTTGACGGCGGGGCGGCCATCATCTGCCGCCACATCGTCTCTCTCGGCGGACAGGCGGAACTCGTCACCGCTCTGCCGCATCGTGATGACGCCGCGGTGCTCTTCGTCGAGCGCTTGCGGGCGCAGGGCATTGCGGTGCGCAGCATCGAGAGCGACCAGAGCATCACCGAAAAGCAGCGCTACCTCGTCGGTGCGCAGAAGGTCATGAAAGTGGACCTCGGCCGGCCCATGACCATCGACGAGCGCGGCCGGGCGCAGTTCGTCCGGCTTGCGCTCGAAGCGGCGACGCAGGACGGCGGCGCCGACGGCGTCATCTTCGCCGACTTCGGTCAGGGACTGCTCACGCCCGCGACGCTTGACCGGCTGATCCAGCAGTTGCGGCCGCGCGTGCGCATCATGGCCGGCGACGTTTCCGGCAAGCGCGCCAGCCTGCTGCGCCTGCAGCAGATGGACCTGGTCTGCCCAACGGAAGATGAACTGCGCGAAGCGATGAGCGACTTTGCCGAAGGCCTTGGCGCGGTGGTCTGGCGCTGGCTTGAGCGAACGAGCGTGCAGTCGGCCCTCGTGACGATGGGTGCTGAAGGCGTGATCGCGTTCTCCCGTCGCACTGCCGGCCAGCCGCGCCTGGCGGATCTCCCCGCGCGCCTCAAGAGCGATCACATTCCCGGGCTCGGGCCGATCGGCATCGATCCGCTGGGTTGCGGCGACGCCATGCTCTCAACCGCCACGCTGGCCCTGACGGCCGGGGCTGAACTGGTGCAGGCCGGCTATCTCGGGAGCCTTGCGGCGTCGATCGAGTCGCGGCAACTGGGCAACGTCCCCGTCGGCGCCGCCGGCCTGCGCGCCGAATGGCAACGCCTCGCCGCCCGCCACCTGCTCATCGCCTCGGCGGTATGAAGCCGGATGCGGCTGCGGGCTCAGTCGAGCCGTCTCACTCGAACGCGAACATTTTCCGCCTGGCGAACCGCAACGAGAACGAACGGCGGATGCAGCTCCAGGTCATCGGCGAGTATGAACCGCAGCGTTTCGATCGTACCCTTTGGATCGATGTGGCCCGGCCGCAGGAACACGATGCCCACGACCGGCCGGAATCCTGCTACGGCGATCGTTCCGAAATCAGCGTCATGCGTGAGCACGACACGGCTCTCTTCAAACGCGCGCTGAAGGATGGCTTCGTCGCTGGCGCTCTTGAGCGCTTTGTCATCGGTGACTGTCACGACATCTAAGGCGGCGTCGCGCAGGAATGCCACTACTTCGGGATGGATGTTCTCGTCGGCGAGCAATCTGAATCGCTGCAGCATCACGACGCCTTGGCGGCGGACTGCGTCACGACTTCATGCTCCAGAAAGCGGGCCGCATAGAGAACCGCTTCGCTCACGTCATCCACGGTGAGCTGGGGATACGCGCGAACCACATCCTCTCGACTGGCGCCGCTGGCGATTAGCTCGAGAATGAACTCGACGCTCAGGCGGGTCCCGCGAATGCATGGTTTGCCGCGAAGCACGGCGGGATCCGAAACGATTCGCGGAAATGCTGCGGGCAGATCGGCCATGGATAATCCTAGGCCCGGTGAGTCCGGTCGCCTCCGATCCGCTGTTCGCGGTCGCGGCTGGACATCGCGCATATCCTGACCCTTGCACCGCCTTCACCGCGCCTGCCGCTCATCAAGGGAGAAAAGCCATGCTCGCCGATCCGCGCTACTCGAAACTCGCCGACCTGCTCATCAACTTCTCGACCGACCTGCAAAAGGGCGAGCACATCCTCATCGAGGCCTTTGACCTGCCCGAAGAGATGATCATCGCCTGCATCCGCGCTGCCCGGCGGCGCGGCGGGCATCCGCACGCGGCCATCCGCAACGGCCGCGTCATGCGCGAACTCAACCGCGCTGCCGGCGACGATCAACTGACGACATGGGCCGCTTACGACCGCAACCGCATGGAGAAGATGGCGGCCTACCTCGGCCTGCGCGGCTCGCAAAATGTCAGCGAAGCTTCCGACATCGATGACGATCAGATGAAGAAAGTCGGCAGACTCTACGCCAAGCCCGTGCACTTTGAGCAGCGCGTCAACCACACGCGCTGGTGCGTGCTGCGCTGGCCCACGCCGAGCATGGCCCAACTCGCCCAGATGAGCACCGAGCAGTTCGAAGACTTCTACTTCGACGTGTGCACCCTCGACTACTCGCGCATGGAGTCCGCCTGCCTGAAACTGCGCGACCGCATGAATCGCACCGACAAGGTCCATCTCAAGGGGCCCGGCGACACCGACCTCACGTTCTCCATCAAGAACATCCCGGCAATCCCCTGCTGCGGCCGGCGCAACATCCCGGACGGCGAGTGCTTCACGGCTCCGGTGCGCGACAGCATCAACGGCGTCATCCAGTACAACTGCGCCACGCTCTACAACGGACTGACGTTCGACAACATCCGCCTCACCTTTGAGAAAGGCAGGGTCGTGGACGCCAAGGCCGGCGACAAGACGGCCAAACTGAATTCGATTCTCGACACCGACGACGGCGCCCGCTACGTCGGCGAATTCGCCATCGGCTTCAATCCTTACATCATGCACCCGATGAAGGACATCCTCTTCGACGAGAAGATCGCCGGCTCGATCCACCTCACGCCCGGCCGGTGTTACGACGAGGCGAGCAACGGCAACTCGTCGGAAATCCACTGGGACATGGTGATGATCCAGCGGCCCGATTACGGCGGCGGCACGATCGCCTTCGACGGCGAAGTGATCCGCAAAGACGGCCTGTTCGTGGTGGACGATCTCAAGGGGTTGAACCCTGAGGCGCTCAAAGGCTGATTGCTGCTCGAACTGATCAGGGAAACCGCCCCGTTTCGGCGCCGCACGGCCGCATTGCGCGCAGATTGAGGGGCACCGGCGTCCGACCATGCAACGCCGCGGCGGGCCGGGCGTTAACATTCCGACAGATGGCGCTTCGTTGCGCGCCGGCTGCTGTGGAGTGAACGCCATGATCCGTAAACCGATTCGATTCGCCCCAATTAGGCCGGCGCTCGTGCATGTCGTTGCCGGCCTGCTGCTGATTGCCGCACCGGTGCTGGGACAGACGCCGCACATTTCGTTCGAGCCGATGGTCTCTTTTGAAGCCTCCAACAGCGAGCCGCGCCGCATCCTGAGCGATGACTTCAATCGCGATGGACATCTCGACGCCGTCGTGTCGATGTGGGGCACCGACAGCAGCCCGGGGCTTATCACCGTGCTCTACGGCGATGGATCGGGCGCGCTGGTCGATAACACCGACTTCGGCAACACGCTCCACTGGTGGGGGGTGGCCTCGGGCGATTTCAATCGCGATCAGCACCGCGACATCGTCGGCACCGTCGGTGGCAACGCGCAAACAGCGGTGCACGTCTACCGCGGGAGCGGCGGCGGCGCATTCGCGCTGATGGCCAGCCTCAGCGCCGGCCGTTTTCCCGTCGCCGCCGTTGCCGGAGACTGGAACGGCGATGGCATGGACGACCTCGCCATTGCCAACAACGTCACGCACGGCGCCACGGTGTTTCTCGGCCACGGCGACGGCACCTTCGAGCCCGCGGCGCACATTCCCGCCGCGGCCGGCCTGCTCGCCACTGACATGTGCAAGGGAGACTTCAACCGCGACGGCAAGGCGGACCTGGCCATCTCGCACTACTCCGGCGTGACGGTGCTGGAGGGCGACGGCGCCGGCCAGTTCACGCTCTACGCGAGCACCGGCGGCTCGGCGCTCAAGCACGCCGTCGCAGCCGGAGACATCAACGGCGACGGGATCGATGACGTGATCACGGCCGAGCAGTACAACAACCGCATCATCGTCTGCATCAGCAACGGCGTGAACGGTTTTTCCAGCAACACCCCATACGCCACCGGCGGCACGGTGTCGGGGGTCGCGACGACCGATCTCAACCGCGACGGCCAGGTCGATGTCTGCGCCGCCACTGGCGACAGCACCGGAGCCGAGGTGTTTCTCAACACCGGCGACAGCAGCGGCACACTCATGCCGCGCGTCGAGTTCGCCGCCGGCACGCAGCCGACCGGAGTCGTCGCGGCGGATCTGAATGAAGATGGCTTCGACGACCTGCTCATCACCTGCCGCAACTTCGGCGACACGCCCTCGATCTCGGTGCTGCTGCAGGTGCCGCAGCTGGCGCTGGCGGTGGATGCAAGTTGCCCCGAGGGCGGCGCGATGACGATTACCTGGTTCGGCGCCACGCCCAACGCGCAAGTTGGGCTGACCTTCGCCGCGGAACTGGGTTCATACGTCATCCGTCCCGGCAGCCCGTGCGCCGGCACGGCGCTGGGACTGGGCGCAGCGCAACTGCGCGTGGCCTATCGCGGCGCTGCCGGCCCGCGCGGCACGCGGACGATTAACGCGAACGTCGGCCCGGTCGCCTGCGGCAAATTCCTGCAATTGCTCGACGCCGCCAACTGCACGACAAGCAACGTAGCAACGATCCGGTGAACTGCGGCGACGGTACAATCGCTCACGATGAGCGAAGTGCTTGGCCGAGCCGTTCACGATGCAGCCGACGCGACGCCTGTGGCTCCGCCTCCCGTCGTCGTCGTCAAATCCCAGTCCGGCGCCACGACGCTTGCTTATGCCAACAACCTCGTCGGCGGCATCCGGATGGCGCTCTACGTGCTCGTCGGCATGACCGGAGGTGTGATGCTGCTCAACTGGCTGCGCGGCTCGGGCATGACGCTGAGTGTCATTGCGATCGTCGTCGGACAGTCCGCGGTCTTTGCACTCCTCGTCGTTCCCGGCATGATCCGCCGCAGCCGCCAATGGCGCGAGGATTCGCGCATTCACAACGAGAAGCCGCTCGACCCTGATGATCGCTCAGCCGTGGTGCGCGGGGCGCTGCTCGAAGTCGGCGGTTTGGCCCGGCAGCACTGGCTCACCGGCCGCGCCGATACGCGCTGGCGGCATCGGTTCCAGGAACTGCTGCGAAGCGCTGGCCTCCCGCCCGCGCTGGTCATCCTTCAACACGAGGTGAGCAACCCGGTCCAGGCGATCCACCTGGATGACGCCTTCGTCGAGCCCGAGCGGATGCTCGGCGGCATGTCGCGCCGATCCCGGCAGTACTGGTTCCAGATCGTGTTCCTCTTGTTCTTTCTGTGGCTGATGATCAGCAGCGCCATGCGCGGCGACTTGATCGTCACGGCCTGTCTCGCGGTCGGCGTGGCGGCGTTCGGCGTCCAGCTTCTCCGCGCGCATGGCGTGCACGTGTCCGAAGCCCGGGCGCCCGTGCTGGGCATGGGCGTCTACTCCGACTGGAAGGGTCGGCGCTGGAGCATTCTCGATTCCACCGTCTACATCTACTCGATGCGCGTGGGTCTCAATGACTTGTTCGCTGCCGAACTCGTCGGCCCGCAGGGCCATACGGTTGTGCCCTTTCAGGGCCTCGACGACCCCGCCCTGAAGATGTTCTGGCAGCGCTGGATGCACCCGCATCCCCGGCCGGATCTGGTGTAGATTCTGGCGCTTGCAGATACAATGCGCCTCACATGCCTGAGAACGCGTCGCCCGCAGATCAATCGGAAATGCCTCAATGCGCTGCACACCCGCAGCGGGTGGTTCTGGCGAATCTGAAGGACCTGCGGGATCCGTGGGGAGACCTTCGTTCGGCGGCGAAGAGCGTGGTCGCGCTCGTCATACTCGCCATCTTCGGACTGGTGTTTGGCGACCTTTCCGCGCTGTCCATTTCGCGTGCTGAAGTCGCAATGCTGGCTGCCGGTATCGTGCTGATCTTCGTTCTGTTGTGGCCGGCAGCAGTCTTGTTGTCGTGGCTGAGAGACAGAAGCAAAGCGCGCGTCGAGCTGAGCAGGCGCGGCGAGCCGCGCGCTATCAGTGCAGACGTCGAAGCGCTCCTGCACACGGCCGGTGGGCTTGTGCCCAGGCCCTTCTGGAAGTCAGTCCGAGGGTACGATTCGAAATGGTTCCAGGAGTCGTTGCGCTCGCTCGAACATCCCGACACGATCACGATCGTTGACTCGCGCTACCGCCGATTGATCGATTCGATCGATCTCGTTGATCGGTTCATGGAGCCGGAGACGATCGACAGCCGCCCGCGAATCGACACCACGCTCGCGGTGCTCTTCGGTCTCATGTTTCTCGCAGGCATCGCCACGGTATTCAATGGCATGACGTCGTGGACGAATCCAGTGCTCATCGCCGCCGGCGTTCTGATGTTCTGGCAACTGATGGGGCCCGTCATCTGGGTGCGCGCATTCGGAATCGGCGCGGGCTATGCCCCGGTGGCCAATATGGGAGTCGTGAGCGCAGGCGAGGAGCGACACTGGACCGTCAATGACTCGTGCATGCTGGTGCGAACCAACGGCCGCCGATTGCTTGCCGAGTTCATCGGCCCGGCCGGATACCTGCGGATCGAATATCAGAACGCAGCAGATGCCGGCTTTCGCGAACTCTGGCAGCGCTGGATGCATCCGCATCCCCGGCCGGAGCTGGTGTAGCTTTGCATTAGTGTACTACGACGCGTTCCAGTTGCCAGACGTCGCACCTGCACGACGAGCAACGCAGCAACGATCGGCTGAGTCGCGCCGCCGTCGCGTACAATGCAGGCTGCATGACAGTTTCTCCGGTTGATGCAGCCAGTCTTCAGCCGATGCAGGCGACGATCAGCCCGCCGCCTGTGGTCGTGCTCGACTCGCCGCGTTCAAAGTCGTACGCGTATGAGCTCGACGTTGTCGGCGGCGCTCGCGTCTCGATTGGCGGCCCAGTGGGCGTGCTTACAGCGGTCGTGGGACTCAGCCTTCTGGAGGGGCGCAGTCTGTCCATGCCGCTGTGGATCGGACTCACCGTCTACCTCGCGATTTTCTCGCTCGTGAGTGCTTCCATGGTCTATGCGCGTCTGGGAGACTGGAAGGCGGATCGGGCGGCGCATCGCGCTGACGCGGCAACGGCGAACACGAGTGATCCAAAGTGGGTCGTCAAGAGCACCCTGCTCGAGAACGGGGGACTGTGCGGCCTGGACTGGCTGACCGGCCGGGCGAGACCCGGCAGTGTCGGACGTTTCCAGAGCGCTCTTCAGGAGGCCGGGCTGCCTCGCGCTCTTGTCATCGTGCAGCCTGATGTAATGGCGGCGTTGGACGACATCCCGCTCGATGCAACATTCGTCGAGCCTGAGCGAGTGCTGGGCGCGATGTCGCGCCGATCCGGTGCGTTTTGGTTTCAGGCGGTATTGGCCGTCTACTTCACATGGCTGCTCACCAACGCCGCACTCCAAGGCAAGTGGGTCATGGCGGGGCTGTTTCTGCTAGGTATGGTGACACTTGGAATGGAGCTGCTCAAGACTTTCGGCGTTCATCTCACGCAGGCGAATGCCCCGGTGATGGGCATGGGCGTCTACTCAGACGACAAGGGGCGCCGCTGGACGGTTCAGGATTCGACAGTCTATCTCTATCCATCCCGGGCTGGAGTGGGAAAAGGTGCGGTCGCCGAATTGATCGGTCCCGACGGGCACTGCACGCGAGTTTTCCATGGGCCGGGTGACCCCGCGCTGAAGATGTTCTGGCAGCGCTGGATGCACCCGCATCCCCGGCCGGAGCTGGTGTAGGCGGGGCGCGCAGCAGGATCTTCGCGCGATCGTGCAACGTGAACGGCTTCAGCGGAGTATGACACGCATGAACAATCTCGACTCCAGCAATCTCTCGCCTTCACTTTGGCTCATCCGGCTTTGCAGTGCTGCCTGCACCCTCGCCGCCGCGGCCGTGCCTGGCGGCTGCACGACCGGCGCCACCAGCGTGGCGCAATACGGCGCCATGCGGCAGGTCATGCGCGAAGGGCAGACTGAGCCTCGCATCCGCCTGACGGATGCCGTCGCCGTGCCGCATGCCTACGGCGTGGGCGCGCTGGAAGGCCTGACGGGCGAAGTCACGATCGTGGATGGATCGGTCTGGGTCGCCCGGGTGGCGCATGCAGGCGTGGATATGAGCGGACCGGCGCCGGCCGCACAGGATCAGGCCACGCTTCTGACGCTGGCCCATATTGCCCGCTGGGAGTCGGTTCCACTGACAACGACCATCGAAGGAGCCGCGCTTGAGTCGTACATCAAAGCCGCGGCGCGCGACATGGGAATCGACACGAGCAAGCCATTCCCATTTGTGATCGAAGGCGACGCCATCCGCGTCGATCTGCACGTCATCAACGGCTACTGCCCCAGCGCGGTTGATCCCGCGACCATGGACGCCCAGCCGTGGGTCTGGTCGAGTCCGGCGCCGGGGCGGGCGGTCATCGTCGGCTTCTACGCGCCCGACGCAGCCGGCGTCATGACGCACCACGGCACAGCCGTGCACATGCACGCCGTTGTCGACATTGACGGGCGGACGGTTGCAGGGCACGTCGATGAAGCCGCTGCGGGCGCTGGCGCGGTGCTGCGCCTGCCTTCGGCGCGTTGAACGATGCATCGTGCGGCGGCCTGCGCAGTGGCCCCCGGCCTTCGCTGCCGGCTCGCCCTCACCCGTTCGGCGTCGGCACACGGAACTGCGCCAGGTCCACGCCCTTGAAGTACTCGATCGTCTTGCCGAGTCCTTCGCGCAGCTGGATCTTCGGCTCCCAGCCAAGCTTGTCCTTCGCCAGGTCGATCACCGGCTGCCGCTGCGTCGGATCGTCTGCGGGCAGGTCCTCGTAGATGATCTTCGACTTCGTCCCCGTCATCTCGACGACCATCTCGGCGAGTTGTTTGATGGTGAACTCATTCGGGTTTCCGAGGTTGACCGGACCGATGAACGCATCCGGCCCGTTCATCATGCGGATGATGCCCTCGACGAGATCATCGACGTAGCAGAACGAGCGCGTCTGGCTTCCGTCGCCGTAGATGGTGATGTCCTCGCCGGTGAGCGCCTGGCGGATGAAGTTGGACACGACGCGCCCGTCATACGGATGCATGCGCGGCCCGTAGGTATTGAAGATGCGAATGACGCGGATGTTCAGGCCGTTGGACCGGTGATAGTCGAAGCACAGCGTCTCCGCGGCCCGCTTGCCTTCGTCGTAACAGGCGCGCGGCCCGATGGGATTGACGTTGCCGCGATACGACTCGGGTTGCGGGTGCACCTCCGGGTCGCCGTAGACCTCGCTCGTCGAGGCGTGCAGCACCTTGGCGCGCGTCCGCTTGGCCATGCCCAGCACGTTGATGATCCCGATGACGCTGGTCTTCATCGTCTTGATCGGGTTCCACTGGTAGTGGATCGGGCTGGCCGGACAGGCCATGTTGTAGATTTCATCGACCTCGAGCCAGATGGGGTGAGTGACGTCGTGGCGGATGAGTTCGAAGTTGGGCTTGCCCAGCAGGTGGGAGATGTTGATCTTCTGGCTGGTGAAGAAATTGTCGAGGCAAATGACGTCGTGTCCCTGCGCGACGAGCCGGTCGCACAGGTGCGAGCCCAGAAACCCGGCGCCGCCGGTGACGAGAACGCGTTTCATTTTCGAGATCGACACGGTAGTGCTCCGAAACTGATGACGCCGGCGGCCCTAACGAAACGGCCCGCAACAGCATCGGCCGGATCAGCCACCGGAATGACAACAGTAGGCCCCGCCGGCGCCGAGCGAGTCGGCGCCGTGAAGATCATCACGCGCACTGCGTGCGGCGTTCAATCGAGCGTCAGCCGCAGACCCGCGATGTTCATGAGAAATACCCGTTGATCTCCCTCGAGTCCGGGCAGAACATCCGCGATGAGCACCACGCCGTCGTTCGACCACGGCCGATCGTGCCACTCCAGCACCAGATCCAGGAGGTCTTCATCGTGGCCGAAGCTCAGTGGCGTACCGAGCGTCAGCGGCACGCCGAACTGCTTCGGTCCTGGAGGGTTGGAAATGATGTGCGGCGGCAGATCGACTGCTCCCAGAGACGTCCCGCTGTCGTGTTCGTCGTTGATATCTCGCCACCGGGTGTTGCCCGACGACGACCACGACTCGGTCATCTCATAGACGCGGATGACGCCGATGTCGGTCTCGTCGGGCTCCGTCGATTCGCGCGAAAACCCGAAGGCGATCTGCGCCGCGACGATGTCATCCACGGACTTGCCCTGAGGCAGGAGCGATTCGAGCCGACCGATGTCGAACTTGACGAGCACGCGGCATTCGCGCTCATCACTCCGCTGCGGGTGAAACGTGCCCAGCGCAAGAGTGGTGGTGCCGGTGTTGTCATCCTCGTCAATCCACATCACGTCGGCGACGGGCACGTCGATCTGCAGTTCCGACCGCGTGCTCATGGCGCACGGCCAGTAGTCCACGAGTTCATCTCGCATGGCGAGATACTGCTCTCGCTCACTCGAATTCATGCCGGAGCGGACGAGGTTGTCCAATTCGCCGGGGTCGGAATCGAGATCGTAGAACTCATCCGTCGAAAGCGGCGCCAGCGCGGGTCCGCCGCCGCGCGCGATGAGTTTGTACTCGCCGTCGGTCAGTGCGACGCGAGACTGCGATGGGTCATCCGGGTGGCCGTCAAACGCGACGCTCATCGTACGGGCCGCCCCGGTGCGCGAATAGCCGATCCGATCGGCGAAACTCCGGCTGTCGCGCGGCTCGTCGCCGCGGTTGCCCAGTGAAGCGTCGGCGACGTCGGCAATCGTTTCAAAGAGGTCCGCGGCGCTGACGGGGCGATCCTCGGCGCGGCCGTCGTGCGAAACATCTTCACCGAACACGAAGAGCGGCACGCGCGTGCCCGGCTCATACAGGCTGCCCTTGGCCCGGTGGCCGTGCACAGACACCTGAGGCGGCGTGCCGTTGTCCCCCATGAAGAAAACAACCGTGTTGCTGCTCTCGCGATAGCGGCCGCGGCTGTCCACGACCTCAAGCTCCTGAAGCAGCCGCAGCAGTTCCGTGTCGAGCGCTTCCACCACGGCGCGGTAGCGATTGCGGTCGGTATCGTCCTCGTAGTAGCGTTCACCGCTGGGCAGCAGCCGCTCATCGGTCCTCCACCAGTCCCTCGGCTCGCGCCCCGAGGCGTCCTCGCGCTGGTGCGCGTCGATCGACCAGAAGAACAGGGCGTATGGATCTTGTTGGTGCGGCCGATTCCGCACCGCATCCACCGCCTGATCTACCGAGAGGCTGATGTGCTCGTCTCCGACTTCGAGCGGGTCGTCGAGCAGGAGGGTGTCCTCATAGTCATAGAAAACGTCGAAACCCTGCTCTTCCGGCTGAATGCCGACGCCGTCGTCCCAGCCCAAGTGCCACTTATCAATCAGGATGGTGTGGTAATCCTCCGCCCGGAGGACTTCGGCAATCGTCCTTTCCTGCGGCCGTAACGAGAGCGCCTGGCGAACGGGTGGCGTGGTGTCCGGCCAGATCACGCCGACAATGCCCGTGCGGAACGCCTCGCGGCCACTCATCAGCGCTGCCCGGGTCGGGGAGCAGTTGGGGTAGGAGCGGGCGTTGGTGAATGACCGCCCATTGGCCGCCCACTGGGCGAGGTTGGGAGTGTGGCAGTTGAGGGCGTTGTCCCAATGCGCGCCCTCGATCGCTTCGGTCCCCACATCATCAACCAGGATGAAGATGATATTGGGCGGGTCGGCCAGTGCAGCGCCTGTCGTAAGCAACAGCGACGCCGCAACCGCGGCCTCGAAGCGGGAAAAAAGCGATGTCAGACCCCTCTTCATCAAGTCCGTCCTTTCAATGCTTCACCACGATCCGCTGGCCGCTTACAGACTCTCCCAAGCGGCAGGATACAGAATACGCGAGACCGGCGTTCGAGCGGCGAAGTTTTCATTTTCTATGTCTCTTTCTGCGTTAATTCTTGCCGGCCGGGTCGCCCAGTTGCCCGACTCTGCCTGTTTCGCCAGCCTGCCAGTTCGACAGACTTATCCGGCTGCTGCGTCCAATCCGCAGCCGGCGGACGGGAGAACCCCGTTGGCTCGCCGAAAAGCGGCCTTTACCCGACTTCCACCCGGCCCGGGACTTGCTTCAATCCTTGGGGCGACGTTGCCCAACGCGCATCAGGGAGTCGGATAATGAGGATGGATCGATTTACCGTGCTGGCCCAGCAGGTCCTTGCCGATGCCCAGCAACTGGCGTCGAGCATGCAGCATGCGGAACTCCGCCCGCTGCACCTGCTGGCGGCGATGCTCGAGACCGACGGCCAGAGCGGCCAGTCCATCGCCCACTCGATTGTCGAACGCACCGCGGCCGACCCCGACCGGATCGGGGAAATCGCGCGCGGCGAGTTGCGGCGCCTGCCGACCGTCTCGGGCGCCCAGCCCTCCGCCGCCTCGGACACCATCGCCGTGCTCAACAAGGCCGACGCCGAAGCCAAGGCGCTGGGGGATTCCTACGTCTCCACCGAGCACCTGCTGCTGGCGCTGGCCGACGTCAAGTCCGACGCCAAGGAAGTGCTTTCCGTGAACGCCGTGAAGCGCGACGTCTTGCTCAAGGCCATCAAGGCGATGCGGCAGGCCTCCGGGGTGTCCAACGTTCACGACCCGGGCGCCGAGAGCCAGTACGAAGCGCTCAAGAAGTACGCCATCGACCTCAACGAGAAAGCCCAGGAAGGTAAACTCGACCCCGTCATCGGGCGCGACGAGGAGATCCGCCGCTGCATGCAGGTGCTCAGCCGGCGAACAAAGAACAACCCCGTCCTCATCGGCGAGCCGGGCGTGGGCAAGACGGCCATCGCCGAAGGCCTCGCCCAGCGCATCGTCAACGGTGACTGCCCGGCGTCGCTCAAGCAGTCGCGCATCGTCGCGCTCGACGTCGGCGCGCTTCTCGCCGGCGCCAAGTACCGCGGCGAGTTTGAAGAGCGGCTCAAGGCGGTCCTGCGCGAAGTCGCGGCGAGCAACGGCCAGATCATCCTGTTCATCGACGAACTGCACACCATCGTCGGCGCCGGCGCTGCCGAAGGCGCCGTCTCAGCCGGCAACATGCTCAAGCCCGCCCTGGCGCGCGGCGAACTCCGCTGTATCGGCGCGACGACCCTCGACGAGTACCGCAAGTACATCGAGAAGGACGCCGCCTTCGAGCGCCGCTTCCAGCCCGTGTTCGTCGGCGAGCCCAGTCTCGAAGACACCATCGCCATCCTGCGCGGCCTCAAGTCGCGCTACGAAGCGCATCACGGCGTGCGCATCACCGATCCCGCCCTCATCTCCACCGCCACGCTCAGCCACCGCTATATCGCCGACCGCTTCCTGCCCGACAAGGCCATCGACCTGCTTGACGAAGCTTCAGCCCGCCTGCGCATCGAGAACGACTCGATGCCCAGCGAACTCGATGAACTCCGCCGCGAGATCATGCGGCTCGAAATCGAGCGCGAAGCCCTCAAGCAGGAGTCCGACGAAGCCTCGCGCAAGCAACTGGACGCGGTGCAGAAGGAACTGGCCGAACTCAGCGAGAAGAGTTCATCGCTCTTCGCCCAGTGGGAGGCGCAGAAGAAGGAACTCGACACCGTCAAGGCGATGAAAGAGAAAATCGAGGCCAAGCACACCGAACTCGAGCAGGCCCAGCGCCTGGGCGATCTTGAGCGAGCGGCCCGCATCCAGTACGGCGAACTGCGCGACCTCGAGAAGAACGTCGAGGCCGCCGAAGCCGAGTTGCGCAAGCGCCAGGCGTCGGGCGCGATGATGGTGAGCGAAGAAGTCACGCCCGAACACATCGCCGAGATCGTGAGCAAGTGGACCGGCATTCCGGTCTCCAAACTCGTGCAGGGCGAGAAGGAAAAACTCGTTCACATGGAGGAATACCTTGGCCGCCGCATGGTTGGCCAGGACGAAGCCGTTCGCGCCGTGAGCGACGCCGTGCGCCGCAGCCGCGCTGGCCTTGGCGATCCGCGCCGGCCCATCGGCTCGTTCCTCTTCCTCGGCCCCACCGGCGTGGGCAAGACTGAACTGTGCAAGGTCCTCGCCGAGTATCTCTTCGACACCGAAGATGCGATGGTGCGCATCGACATGAGCGAGTTCATGGAGAAGCACTCCGTGGCCCGGCTGATCGGCGCGCCGCCCGGGTACGTCGGCTACGAAGAGGGCGGCCGCCTCACCGAGGCCGTGCGCCGCCGGCCCTATTGCGTCATCCTGCTCGACGAGATCGAGAAGGCGCACCCCGACGTGTACAACGTGCTGCTGCAGGTGCTCGACGACGGCCGGCTGACCGACGGCCACGGCCGCACCGTGGACTTCAAGAACACCATCGTCGTGATGACGAGCAACATCGGCAGCCAGCACCTGCAGGAACTCGCCTCGCGCCAGGCCCCCGAATGGGAGATCGAGGCCGCCGTCAAGGATGAACTCAAGCGGACGC
This sequence comes from Planctomycetota bacterium, assembly GCA_963205185.1. Lineage (GTDB taxonomy): Bacteria > Planctomycetota > Phycisphaerae > Phycisphaerales > UBA5793 > UBA5793. The sequence goes on from CAUJHZ010000023.1 coordinate 35,850, forward strand.
TGCGGCCGGAACTGCTCAACCGCATCGACGAGACGATCGTCTTCCATCAGCTCACCAGGGAAGAGATCAGAGAGATCGTGCACATCCAGGTCAACCTGCTCCGCAGGCGGCTTGCCGAGCGCGAGATCCACATTGACCTGACGGACGCGGCGATCGACGCGATTGCCGATCTCGGCTACGACCCGGTGTACGGCGCCCGCCCGCTCAAGCGCGTGATCCAGCAGCAGATCGAAAACGCCCTGGCGTCGCGCCTGCTCGCCGGCGAATTCGGCGCCGGCGACCAGGTCGAAATCGATTATCAGGGGCGGTCGTTCGTGTTCAACAAGGCCGCATAGCGTGTCTTTTCGAGGGTTATGTCACCGGCTCTGACCCAACTGCGTTGGTATGCGCTGCGGCGAACGAGGCGCGGTTCATGAGTCTCGCGATGTGCAGCCGATACCGGTGCTATGTCCACTGCTTCGCTCGCAGCCGTTCGCGCCTTCGATCCTGCTTTCCGGTGCTGGCGAATTGACGATGATTCCGCTTGCAGCGCGGTCATCGTGAGCCGCGCCAGCTTCGACGAGTCCAGGATCAACCCAGCCGACTGGCGCGATCGATTCCCGACGTACCTCCGCGACCTGCCCAACATCGGCCTCGTTGGCGCCAAGCGCATCAGCGCTGATCGCCGGCTCGTGTCGATGGGCGAGTTCATCATTCATCCCAAGGGTTGTCACAGCCTCGGGCAGGGCTTGTCTGCCGATGCCTTCCGATTTCCGGAAGAGGTCGATGCCATCGCAGGCGGCGTAGTCGCCATCGATCGCAAGACCTGGGATGAAATCGGCGGACTCGATGAGTCGCTCGGCGAACTGGCGCTCGTCGACCTCTCACTGCGCGTCCGCCAACTCGGCAAGCGATGCCTCTGTGTGCCCGATGTGATCGTTACTGATACGACCCCGCTGCCCACTCAATCGGAATACGACGTCGAGTTCGAGAGGCGATGGGGCTTCGATCGCCGCAGCGCCGATCTGGACACCGTCCGGCAGCGCTACGCCGGCACTGGCCTGCTCTGGAATCAGCGGTGGTGGGGGGCGGCGCTTCCGTTTGAAAAGTACGACCAGCGCCCGGCCCTGCACTGGAAAAGTTATGCCGAGGTCGAACCCTTCCGCCAGCGGGCGGACCACCTCGTGAAGATCATCCGCAGCCTCACCCCCGCCGGCCTGGCCATCGATCTCGGTTGCGGCGACGGGCTGTCTGCGCACCTGCTCGCCAAGCAGGGCGTCGAAGTCATCGGCCTGGACCCCGAGTCCAGCGCCATCGAGCAGGCGCGCCAGGCCACGGCGGCGCAGACGTATCCCGGCGCTCGGCCGCGCTTCGAGCGGATCAGCGCCGGCCCGCTACCGCTGACTGATGCGGCGGCGCAGACGCTGTTCATGCTCGATGTCATCGAGCACCTGCCCAATCCCACGGCCGTGCTGCGCGAGGCGGCGCGCCTCATCCAGCCCGGCGGGCACCTCATCGTCTCAACGCCCGCGTGGCAGTTCGGCGGCTGCTCCGATCCGACCTATCACGTGACGGAATACACCATGCCCGAACTCGAACGCCAGATCGAGGCGGTCACGGCTATGCGCATCGTCAACCGCGCACAGATCACGGGCATCTATCGCGACATCATTGCGATTGCGCGCAAGTAATGCCTCGCCGGCTCAGCCATCCGCGGGCGGCGGCGTGTTGGGCTGCATCGGCTGCGCTTCGGCGGGCGGCACATCAGGCGGCGGCGACGTGGGGTCGTCATAGAGCACCCACGCCGAGTAACGCTTGAACGGCCGATTGGCCGCCATGGTCACGACCGAGGTGAACGGATAGGGCGTGCCCGGCTTGGCGCCATCGACGCGCACGGTCGTCGTGCCGATCTGCGCGCCGGTTGCGTCGTAGAAGGCCAGCGCGACGGAGAGGTTGCGTTCTTCGGTTCCTGCGTGGATGACGCTGCCCGAGACGGTCATCTCGTTGTAGAGAATTTCTTCATCGCGATCGACGTACCAGAAGTCGATGAGCGGGCTGTAGCGAATTTCTTCGCGCGTTTCGGTCCGGTACGAGTAGCCCATCTCGCCGACGAAAATCCGATCGCCCACGCGCGTGTAGCCCGCCCGCCGGAGCACGTCGATGCGCTTGGCCAGCACGGTGTCCTCTTCCGAGGTCGCGCCGCTGCGCTGGCGCAGGCGCTCTTCGCGCTCCTGCTGCTGGCGGAGTTTTTCCGCCTCGCGCCGGGCCTGGGCCTCGGCCGCCTGGCGGGCCCGCTCCTCGCGCTCGGCTTTTTCGCGGAAGAAGGTGTACTGCTCGTAGTTCTGGCCGTACTCCTCATGATCGTGAATGAAGTTCTGAAGTTCATCGCGCTGCTTTTCGATCCGGGCCGCGTCGAGTTTGACGCGCGCGACTTCGGCAGCGAGGCGCTGGTTTTCGGCGACGAGCCGCTGATTCTCCGCGGCGAGCTTGGCGTTGATGTCGATGAGTTCTTCAATCGCCCGCTTGGCGGTCACCTCGACGGGCGGCGGCGAGCCGGTCGGCTCCTGCGCGCCGGCAATGGCCGCGGCGATCAGCGCCCCTGCGGTCGTCAGCACCAGCATTCTCTTGAATCCCTGCAGCGTCATGGTCGTGCTCCTGGCTGTGCGCGTTCTCGCTCAAGGCGCATCCGGCCTTGTGGACGGGCCGGCCGCTCTCCAAAGACTAGACGAGTCAAATGGCGTGGATATTCGGCTTTTTGCAGGCCGGCGGCGCTTTGGCCGCAAATGCGGACGTTGGCCTCAGCCGCCGCTCTCCTCGGGAGCTGGCTCAGCCGCGTCGGGGCCGGTCGGCGACGCCTCGGCGGGCGGGCCCATCTCCTGGTGCATGCGCGAACGCAGTTGCCGCGCCCGGTCGATCATCGCCGTCTCGTCGTCGTTCACCGGCAGCAGGGTGAAGTGCCAGTCGATCTGGCTCCTCAGCCGCACGGGCAGCAGGTCGGCCACCAGATCAGGGCCTGGCAGGTCATAAAGGGGCGGCGACGCCTCGGCCGGCCCCAGGTAGGGCTCGTAGCCGTCTTTGATTACCCGCACGTCATACGTGCCGTAGTGCAGAAACGCCGTCTCGCAGGGTGTGCGGCCGACCTCTTGGTCATTCACGTACACGAGCGCGCCTTGCGGATCGGAGGTGATGCGGATGGTGCGATCGACGCAGCCGGTGGCGAGAAGGGCCGTCAGGCCCATCGCGCCCGTTCGCATCAGACTCATCCACGCCGTCTGCATCGCGCAATCATACTCCGCCGGTTGCCGGGCTGCGACTGGCGGCGTTGGGGCGCCGGTGGAACCTCGGCATAGCCACACGAAGGGCGAGGCCGTGCTACGCGCGATCACGCCAGGCCGTAGAGCGGGCGCAGTTTGCCTTCGAGGTGCCGCATGAGCGGGTCGGCGCTGAGCGGCTTGCCGGTGATGCGCTGGCACAGTTCGCTCGCCGAGTAACGCCGGCCGTGCTGGTGGATGTTGTCCGTGAGCCACTGCCGCAGCGGCTCGAATTCGCCTTCGCGGAACATCGCGTCGAGGTCGCCGAGTTGTTGCCGTGCGGCTTCGAAGAACTGGCACGCGTAGAGGTTGCCCAGCGTGTAGGTCGGGAAGTAGCCGATCAGGCCGAACGACCAGTGCACATCCTGCAGGCAGCCGTTGCTGTCCTTGTCCACTTCGATGCCGAGGTAGTCCTTGAACCGCTTGTTCCATTCGCGCGGCACGTCCCTGGTGCTCAGTTCGCCCTTGATCAGCGCCCGTTCGAGTTCGAAGCGCAGCATGATGTGCAGGTTGTAGGTTGCTTCATCCGCTTCGACGCGGATGTAACTGGGCTGCACGATGTTCTGAGCCGCGTAGATGGAATCCACCGTCTGGTTTTCCATGAGTTCGGGCATCAGGTTCTTCGCGTGGGGCAGGCACCATTCCCAGAACGCCCGGCTGCGGCCGACGAGATTCTCCCAGCCGCGCGACTGGCTCTCGTGAATGCCCAGGCTCACCGCGCTGCCGCACGGCGTGCCGAACGCCTCCTTGGGCAGGTTCTGCTCGTAGATGCCGTGGCCCGATTCGTGCATCGTCGAACTGAGCGCATCCATCACGTTGTTGTCGTGGAAGCGCGTGGTCATGCGGCAGTCGCCGGGGCCGAGCCCCGAGCAGAACGGATGAGCAGACACGTCGAGCCGGCCGTCTTCAAAACGGAACCCGATCCCCGCCGCGACAAAGCGCACGAACGCCTCCTGCTGGGCGCGCGATACATCGGTGGTGTGGATGGTCTGGTCAGGCTGCACGCTGCTGTTGGCGATGTCGTGGATCAACGCCGTGAGGCGCGTGCGCAGCGGCGCGAAGATCTTCTCGATCTGCGCGGCGGTCGCGCCGGGTTCGTAGCCTTCGAGCAGCGCGTCATACGGCTCGCCGCCTTCGGGCCATCCGAAGTACTTGGCGCTCTTGCGCGTCAGGTCGATCATCTTCTCCAGGTGCGAGGCGAAGATCGAAAAGTCCGACTCCTTGCGCGCCTTCTGCCACGCCTGCTGCGCCAGCGAGCGCGAGCGGCTGAGTTCCTCGACGTGCTCTTTGGGCAGTTTGCGGGCGCGATCGAAGTCGCGTTTCCACTCGCGCACGTTGGCGAACTCGACAGAGTCTTTGGGGATCTCTTCGCCGGCGCACTGCTCGAGCAGGTCACCGACTTCCTTGCTCGTGGCCCGCTCGTGGATGAGGCCCGAGAGCAGGGCGCACTGTTCGGAGCGCAGTTTGGCCCCGCCGCCGGGCATGAGCGTTTCCTGGTCCCAGTGCACGAGTTCATCGACGCTGCCAAGCAAGGCGGTCTGCCGCTGGAGGTTCACGAGTTTTTCGTAGGCTTTGCTGGCCATGGCGCAGGTTTCTCCCGATCGAGGCGGCCTTGGGTCATGAGTTGTACAGATCGGGATGATAGCCGTTGAGGCTGCGGCGCGCGGCCTCAGGGCCCGTCGTCGGCCGGGTCGCCGGCGGGCTCTGCCTCTGCCGGTTGGCTGCCCAGTTGCCTGGCCAGCGCTTCGACTTCGGGCGCCGCTGCATCCAGCCGCTGGGCAAACGCCAGCCAGGAAAGCGCACCGTCGTGATCGCCCGCGAGTTCGAAGAACCTCGCCGCGGCGACGGCGCTGCTCAGCGATTCAGGCCGGCGGTTCAGATACTCCACGTGCGTCTCGGCCGCCTTGCGCGGCATGAGCAGCATGCCCCAGCACTGGCCGATCTCATCGACCACTTCCTGCTGGTAGCGCGCCTGTTCGGGCAGAGCCGAGAGCAGCGTGATCGCCGCTTCGGGTTTGCCGCGGCGGCGGAGGATCTTCGCTTCGAGCACCTGCCATGTCGTGAACTGCGGCGCGAGTGTGCGCGCCTTGGCCAGGTGCTGCTCGGCGAGTTCGAGTTTGTTCTCGATGAACGCGATCTGCGCCAGCCCGCCCCACGCCTCGTGGATGTCCTTGTCGATGTCGATCACGTGCAGCAGTTCCGCCTGCGCCTTGGCGATCTCGTTCGTCTTGCGATAGAGGCTGGCGAGATAGAGCGGCGCCTGCACATCCGTCGGCGCCAGCCGCCGCGCCTGCTGAAGATGGATGATCGCCTCGTCGATCCGGTCGAGTCGCGCCGCGATCAGCCCCGCGTTGAAGCGGATGTCGCGGCTGTCCACGCCGAGGTCGATGACCTTCGTGTAGATGGCGTACGCATCCGCCTGGCGGCCCTGGTGCAGGCGGACCTCGGCCAGCTGCTGCCAGACCTGCGGCTCATCGGGAAACTCCTTCGCGAGTTTTTCGAGGATCGTCGCCGCTTGCTCGTCGTGCTCGGTGTTGACGTACTGGGCCGCGGCTTCAAGCCCGGCCTGCAGCGCGGCGAGGCGCTGGGTCGTATTGGCTCCAGCCTGCTGAGGATCGTTGAGCACCGGCCGGCCGAGCAGCCACACGCCAAGACCCGAGCCCACGAGCAGCGCGACGGCGAGGACGGCGAGGGTGAAGATGGTGCGTCGATCAGAACTCATGCCAGCCTCTGATTCATCGGCCGTTTTCGACCGCTCGGCTACAATCGGCTCTTATGGGCGAATCTACGAGCAACCCGGGCGAACTGGCGAAATCCTATGACCCTGCAGTCGAAGAGCCCAAGGTTCGCGCCGCGTGGGATGCGGCGCAGCCCTCTCACGCCGAGCCCGCGGCCGATGCCGACGGCCCGCCGCCGTACTGCATCCTCATCCCGCCGCCCAACGTGACGGCCGCGCTGCACCTCGGCCACGCGCTCAATAACACGCTCCAGGACGTGCTCATCCGCTACCACCGCGCCCAGGGCCGGCCGACGCTGTGGATGCCCGGCACCGATCACGCCGGCATCGCCACCCAGGCCGTCATCGAAAAGCGCCTCTGGGAAGACCAGGGCAAGCGCCGCAAGGATCTCGATCCCGATCTCGATAAAGCGCGCGAGAAGTTCGTCGCCATCACTCAGGCGTGGAAGGACGAGTACGAAGCCACCATCATCCAGCAGCTCAAGATGATGGGCTGCTCGTGCGACTGGGAGCGCACGCGATTCACGATGGATGAGATGTGCGCGCGTGCCGTGCGTGAGGCGTTCTTTCGCCTGTTCAAGGATGGGCTGATCTATCGCGGCAAGCGGCTGGTGAACTGGGACCCGGTGCTGCAGACCGCCGTTGCCGATGATGAGTGCTACGACGAGGAGATCGAGGGGCAGTTTTACTACCTGCGCTATCCGCTGATCCCGATTGACGAGCCGCGCCGGTCAGCAAGCGGGCATTTGCAGACGTACGAAGCCATGACGGGCGAGTCGTTCATCACCGTCGCCACCACGCGCCCCGAAACCATGCTCGGCGACACGGGCGTGGCGGTGAACCCGCGAGACCCGCGCGCTGCGGCACTCAAAGGAAGATTCGTCCGACTTCCCCTCGTGGGACGCGAGATTCCCATCGTCATCGACGACTACGTCGTGCTGCCCGTGTCGATGGGCGGCGATGAGAAGGATCCCAAGGCACAGTTCGCCACCGGCTTTCTCAAGGTCACTCCCGCGCACGATCCCAACGACTGGGAAATCGGCCAGCGGCACAACCTCGAAGCCGTCAACATCTTCGCGCCCGATGCCTCGGTCTCCGACAAGCACGGCTGGAACGACGTCGGCGACGCCGGCTTCCTTGTCGGCCTCGACCGCTTCGAAGCGAGAAAGGCGATCGTCGGGCGATTCGAAGAGACGGGCGTGCTCGCCGAGCGCAAGCCGTATCGCCACAGCGTGTCGCACTCGGATCGCAGCAAAGCGATCATCGAGCCGTATCTGAGCGACCAGTGGTACGTGAAGGTGACGGATGACCGGATGCGCGGCGACGCGCTGCGCGCGATGACCAAATCACAACGATCATCCGAAGCGAGCCCGAAGCGTGAGCGAGGATTCGAGGAGCACACATCCACAACGAGCCCGAAGCCTGAGCGAGGATTCCCCACCGATCTCGCCTACCTCATCACCTGGACCTGCAAAGGCACGTGGCTGCACGGCGATGAGCGCGGTTCCGTCGATGATGCGCACAACACGCCCGGCGCGCCGCTGGTGCCCGCTGATGAAAACCGCCAGGCAAAGGCCGCCGAGCGATTGACGGATCACGCATTTCACATGAACGACGATGCACGCCAGATCATGTGTCGCACGATTGAAGAGGTGTGCGAGCATCGTGGCTGGATGCTGCTGGCTGTGAACGTGCGTTCAAACCACATTCACACGGTCGTCATCGCCGATGACAAGCCGGAACAGGTGATGAGTTCGTTCAAGGCGTACGGCACGCGCCGCCTTTGCGAGGCTGACATCATTGCTCGCGGCACAAAGCCTTGGACCGAGCACGGAAGCACGCGGTACGTCAAAGGCGAACCGTCTATTCTGGCAGCGTGTCAGTACGTGTTGCATGAACAAGGTGATAACCTCGCTGGTGCAGTGGGCGGAAGACTGCTCGGGCGAAGCCCGAGTGATGTCCTCGCTCACGCTTCGGGCTCGCTTCGGACGCCTTCCTGGCAAGGCCAACTTCACTTCCATCCCGACCGCTACGCGAAGACGTTTGAGAACTGGCACGAGAACATCCGCGACTGGTGCATCTCAAGGCAGTTGTGGTGGGGGCACCGGATCCCGGTTTGGGGCGGTTGTGGATTGAGTGCGGTGGCTCGTGAGTACGCGCCTGGAGAGGATCGGACAGCCGAGTTTGCGCTAATCGAGCGTTGGGAACGCGAGGGCCGCATCGCTGTCCATCGTGCTGATGTCACCGAGATTTATGGTGATGGAGAAGCGGAGCTGAACGATCGGTCACTCCATTACTTTGTTTGTGTGCGTAATGCGGAAGCCGATGAAGAGGTTGTCGCACAACTCGAGCGTTGGGGCCTTAAACGCGACCCCGACGTCCTCGACACCTGGTTCTCCTCCGCGCTCTGGCCGCTTTCAACCATGGGCTGGCCCGACCCTGAGAGTTACGAGGAAACGCGCAGCAACGACGGCCAGCCCAACCTCCTCGATTACTTCAACCCCACCAGCGTCCTGTGCACGGCGCGCGAGATCATCACCCTCTGGGTCTCGCGCATGGTCATGTTCAATCTCTACTTCACGCAGGACACCGACAAGGGGCAGCGCCTGCCCTTCCGCGATGTGTTCATCCACGCGATGATCCAGGATGGGCAAGGCCGCAAGATGAGCAAGTCGCTGGGCAACGGCGTCGATCCGCGCGACATCATCCGCAGTAAGGGCGCCGACGCCATGCGCTTCACCCTCGTGCAGATGACCACGCAGACGCAGGATGTCCGCATGCCCGTCGAGTACGACGAGACCATCGGCGCCAACACGAGCCCGAAGTTCGAACTCGGCCGGCGTTTGTCCAACAAGATCTGGAATGCGACGCGCTTCGCGATCGGTATTCTCAGCTCACCCGCCGATGCCTCCACTTCATCTGCTGAGCCGACCCGCCTCGTTGACCGCTGGATGCTCTCGCGTCTGGCCCGCACACTTGGCGAAGTTGAAAAGTCGATCCACGATTACGACTTCAGCGTCTATGCCCAGCAGATGTACGACCTGTTCTGGCGCGACCTGTGCGACTGGTATCTCGAGGCGATCAAGCCCACGGTCCGCGAGGATGCGATCCAGCAGTGCGTGCTGCGGTCGGCCCTGGGCGCGGTGCACCGCATGTTCCACCCCATCATGCCGTTCGTGACTGAGTCGCTGCACGCGTCGATCGAGAGCCTGCCCGTCGAGCCGCTCAACGACGTCGAACTGCGGCCGAGCGATCTGGCGGCGACGGCGCCGTGGCCATGCGTGCCGTTGCTTTATGTCGATGATTCTGTGGAAGCCCGGTTCGCGCGCGTGCAGGAACTGGTCACGATCATTCGCGAAGTGCGCAGCGTCCAGAAGGTGCACGACCGCCGGCAGATCACGCTGCACGTCAGCGATGACGCGACGATGGACCTGATCGCACAGGCGGAGGGCGTCGTCGAGGCCCTCGCGGGCCTGGGCAGGGTCAGTCGCGACGCTGCAGGCGCCGGCGGGGGCGTGACGTTCCTGTTTGGCAACGTCGAGCATCACCTGACCGACCTGACCGACGCCATCGACATCTCCGCCGAGCGCGACCGCCTGACGCGGCAGAAGGCCGATCTTGAGAAAAAGATCAATGGGCTTCAGGGCCGGCTCGCCAATAAGGGCTACATCGAAAAGGCCCCGCCAAAACTCGTCGAGGAGACAAAGCAGCAATTGTCTGAAGCGCAGGCCGAGTTGGACAGTATCATCCAGTCGCTGGAGCGGCTTGGCTCCTGATCGGGGATCGGGCATGGCATTGGAATGGAATCGGTATCGAGGGCTCGCGCTGGGCGTCGCGCTGCTGAGCGCTGCCGTCGCCGGCGGCTGCACGAGCGGCCAGGCGGCGCGGCCCACGGTCCTCGCCTCGGCCGGCGAAGAAGACACCGGCGTGGAGACATGGGAGTTCGCCGGGATTCCGGGCACAATCACCCGCACGCCCAACTACCGCATCCACACCACCGCCGAGAGCAACGAGATGGCGCTGCGATTTCCCGACTTCGTCGAAGCGGCGCTGCAGCACTACCGCACCGTCATCGTCGAACTTCCTGCCCCGGAACGCCGGCTCGATTCATTCGTTTTCGCAAATCGCCAGCAATGGATCGCCTTCACCGAGCAACTCATGGGCGATCGATCCTCGCAATACGAGCAGATCCGCCGAGGCGGCTACTCGACGGGCGGGCGGGCGGTGTTCTGGGACATCGGCCTGTTCGACACCATGGCCATCGCCGCCCACGAGGGCTGGCACCAGTACACCCAGCGCACTTTTAAAGACTCGCTGCCGGTCTGGCTCGAGGAGGGTCTGGGCACGTTCATGGAGGGGCACCGCTGGCGCGGCCGTACGCCCGAATTCCTGCCATGGTCGAATCCCGAGAGGTTCGACCAGTTGCGCCGGGCGTACTACCGCGATCAATTGACCCCACTGAGCGAACTGCTCAAGTCCCGGCCCGAGGACATGCTCGGCGGCCGCAACACCGACGTGCTCAACTATTACTCGCAGGTCTGGGCCCTCGTGCATTTCCTCAACGAAGGCGAGAAGGGCAAGTACAACGAACGGCTGCAGACGATGCTGCTCGACGCCAGCCGTGGCCAGGTCCGCCAGCGCGTGAGCGCCACCGTGCGAAAGCGCGCCAGGGCGGGCGAGCACGGCGTGAGCGAAGACGGCAGCACGGCGCTCTTTGACGTCTACTTCAACGACGACCTCGCCGCCGCTGACCGCGAGTACCGCTCGTTTGTCGGCATGATCGTCGCCTCGGGCGCCCGCCAGCGGATGCTCCAGGGTCGCAGCCCGATCACCTCATCCGTCCGAAGCGACGGCCGATGAATGAGCACCGCTACGGCGCCGGGACGGTGCTGGGTCTGCTGACCGACAGCCACGGCCGGGCGGACACGACCCGGCTCGCCGTCGATTGCCTTCTCGATGCGGGCGCCGACGTGCTGATCCACCTTGGCGATGTGTGTGCCGACACCGTGCTCGATGCCCTGGCCGGGACGCCCGCCCACGTCGTGTTCGGAAACTGCGACTGGGACTGGCGGCGTCTGGGCGAGTATGGCGCTTCGCTGGGACTGCACATCGACCACCCGTGCGGCCGGCTCGTGGTGGGTGAACGAACGCTCACCTACGCCCACGGCGACGTGCCGGCCCACGAGCGCCTCGCCATGGAGGCAGGCGATGACTACTTCCTCCACGGCCACACGCACGTTTTCCGCGATGAGCGGGTGGGCGCCACGCGGCTGATCAATCCAGGCGCACTTTTCCGCGCGCCGCGTTATACTGTGGTAAGGCTCGAGCCCTGCGCCGGCCGGCTTGACGTGATCCCCGTGCAAGCCCACGCCGCGCGCCACGGATGAAAGGCTGGCCGTGTCCAACGAACCTGAGACACCCGGGGCCGCTCAATCGCCGCGCGACGCCTATGGCCAGCGCCTGCGCGTCCGCACGGCCGAGGTCGAGCGCGACCTGCCGTCGATTGTGGCGCTCTTCGAGGCGGGCCTGGCCGGTGGCGACTGGATGGACAATGACACCGGCGCTGATGTGCACAACTTTCACGAGGCCTACTGCAACGACGAGGGCCGCTCGTGCTTCTGGGTCGCCGAACTGGCGCTGCAGGAGCGGGCGCGGCGGGGCGAAGCGCTGATCATCGGTATGGTCGGCGTGCAGTGCGAGGACGCGAACACCGCGGTCATCCGCCGCCTGCGCGTCGAGCCGGCCCACCAGCGCCGGGGCGTGGGCACGCGCCTCATTGAGAACGCCGTCTCCTTCTGCCGCGAGAAGAACTACCTCAAAGTAGTGCTCGACGCCCGCGTCACCCACGAGCGGGCGATCGCCCTCTTTGAGCGATTCAGTTTCCAGTTGAACCGCACCCGCACCGTGCGCGGCGAGCGGATTCTCGACTTCTACCTCGATCTCTACCGCGACCACGACCCCGACCACAACGGGCAGGGAAAGAAGTGAACGCCGCGCGCGGCTTTGCGGATGAACTCCTGAATGACTGCAGCGATCGAGGCTGCTAAAAAGGAGCGGGCGCCGCTGCGCCGCAAACTCCATCGGGAGAGGATGCCATGAACGCGAGTCTGGATCGATTCACCAAGCGCGCTGACGAAGTGCTCACCATGCTGCGCGACACGGGTCAATACAAGCATCTTCAGATGCTGGAAGGCCCGATGGACGCGGTCACGAAGATCAAGGGCTACGGCGAGTGTGCCGTATTCTGCTCGAACAACTACCTCGGCCTGGCGAACCATCCCGAGGTCGTCGCCGCCGGCGTCGAGGGGCTCAAGAAGTGGGGGGCCGGCACGGCGTCGGTCCGTTTCATCTGCGGCAGCTTCACGCCTCACGAGACACTCGAAACGACCATCGCGCGCTTCCTCGGCGTCGAGGCGGCCTACACCTTCGTCTCCTGCTGGAACGCCAACGAGGCCATCTTCCCCACGCTGTGCGAACCCGGCGATCTGATCATCTCCGATGAACTCAACCACGCCTCGATCATCGACTCCATCCGCCTCACCAGCGTCATCAAGAAGGGCGTGCTCAAAACCGTCTACAAGCACAACACCATCGACGCCCTGCGCGAGACGCTGGCGGCGGCGAAGAAGAACCCGGAAGTGACCGGCGCTGTCTGGGTCGTCACCGACGGCGTGTTTTCGATGGAAGGCGACATCGCCGACCTCGCCGCGATGCGCACGGCCTGCGATGAGTTTGGCGCCATTCTCGTTGTGGATGATTCGCACGGGACCGGCGTGATGGGCCAGACCGGGCGCGGCACGCACGAGCACTGGGGCCTGCCGGGCAAAGCGATCGACTTCTACACCGGCACGCTGGGCAAGGCGCTGGGCGGCGCGGCGGGCGGCTACGTGGCCGGGACCAAACGCGGTATCGAACTGCTCGTGCAGCGCGGCCGGCCCACGCTGTTTTCCAACGCCCTGCCCGTCTCGGTCGCCTGCAGCGCCAACAAGGCCATCGAAATCCTCGCGCGCGAACCCGAGCGGGTTGCCAAACTGCGCGAAAACGTGCAGTACGCGCGCAAGGGCATCAAGGCCGTGGGCTTTGATGTGCTCGACAGCCCCACGGCGATCTGCCCGATCATCGTCCACGACACCGCCAAGGCGATCGCCATGAGCAAGCGACTGCTCGAACTGGGCGTGTTCGTCATCGGTTTTGGCTATCCCGTCGTGCCGGAGGGGCACGCGCGGCTGCGCGTGCAGATCTCCGCCGCCCACGAACGCGAGCATCTCGACAAACTCATCGCGGCGCTGAAGAAGTTGTGAAGCTCTGGGTCAATCTGGGAACACAATTTGCATCATCTCGCCTGCGCGTGACGCTCGAAGCGCGTCTCGAACGATCTCTGTGTGCATTCTGATCTTCCTCCAACTTGTGGTGGGGAGAATGACCACGGCGAGGTCGGCATTCTTCAGATTCTGTTGATGCGGCATGTTTTGATCGGTGGTGAGCAGCACATCGAATCGATGGGAAGCGGCGCGCAACAGACCACCATTCGTCAAAGTGCCCCAGCCCATCTCTGATGCCGTCGACACTTCGTGGCCAGCCAATTCGTGGCGCAGCGGAGCCGGGGTACCCTGGTCGAAGAGGATCTTCATCAGCCACAGGTTAGCAGGTGGATTCGAACAGGCGAATCACGCCGCGCTGAGGCTCTGCTCCATGTACTCAAGTACCTGGGCGACTTGATCGCGCGTTACGCCGGGAAACCACTCGACGAACTGGTCGATGCTGGCGCCATCCTCGAGGTTCTCAAACAGCGCTTTGACCGGCACGCGCGTTCCACGGAAGACCCATGCTCCGCTCACCCGCTGCGGGTCGCGCTCCACCGCCGGACACTTGCTCCATTCGAACATGCAGGATGATATCGCCCAAGCCGGGGCAAAGGCTCCGCGCCGCCCCGGATCTCACCCGTCAGGGCACAAGCCTTCCTACACTTCCCGGCATGAAACAGGCGACTGCGCCCGCTGCCCCGCCGGCCATATCCTGGACCCGCCGCCACCTGCTGTCGCTTGAAGGCGTCGCGGCCGGGGAGATGCAGCAGGTTTTCGCGACCGCCGAACGCTACCTTCCGCTCGTGATGGAGCCGGGCCGCAAGTCCGACGACCTGCTCCACCGCTGCGTCGCCAATATCTTCTTCGAAGACTCCACCCGCACGCGCAACAGCTTCACCCGCGCCGCTCAACTGCTCTCGGCCGATGTCATCCAGGTCAGCGGCGAAGGTTCGAGCACCAGCAAAGGCGAGACCGAGATCGACACCGCGCGCAACATCGAAGCCATGGGCGTCGATGCCATCGTGGTGCGCCACTCGAGCGCGGGCGTACCTGTGAATATTGCCGACAACGTGGACTGCGGCGTGATTAACGCCGGCGACGGACGACACGAACACCCCACCCAGGGCCTGCTCGACATCTTCACCCTCCAGCGCCACTTCGGGCCCGACCTCTCCGGAAGGCGCATCGCCATCGTCGGCGACATCATCAACTCGCGCGTGGTGCGGTCCAACATCTTCGGCCTGCGCACGCTCGGCGCGAAAGTGATCGTCGTGGGCCCGCCCGCGCTGGCGCCGGCGTCGCTGGGCACGCTGGGCGTCGAGGTGGCGCACGACTTCGAAGCCGTGCTGCCGCAGGTGGACGTGGTGATGATGCTGCGCGTGCAGTTCGAGCGCCTCGCCGGCCAGGCGTTCGCCTCCATCCAGGAATACCGCGACGGCTATGCCCTCACCGAGCGCCGCACGCGCCTGCTCCCCGAGCACGCCGTGGTCATGCACCCCGGCCCGATCAATCGCGGCCTCGAACTCGACAGCGAGGTCGCCGACGGCCCGCGCTCGATCATCCTGCGCCAGGTGACGCACGGCGTGGCGATCCGCATGGCGGTGCTCAAACTCATCATCGCCGGCTGACGCCGCGCACGTCTTGCGCCTGAACATCGCGTCAGGCGCGACACTCGCACTCAACTCACACTTGCGAAGCGCCGAGGAAACACGGCCCCGGCATCATTCTCGGACTTCGGAGTGAACATGTCCCAGACCAGTCTCCAGATCGACGCTCCATCCAATCCGCGGCTGCGCAGCGATCGCAAGATCACCGCGTGCGCTGCCATCGTCCGCCACGACCACATCCTGCTCGTGCAGCAGGGGCGCGGGCCTTCGGCGGGTCGATGGACGCTGCCGGGCGGTCGACTGGACGCAGGAGAGACTCTTGCCGAAGCCGCGACGCGGGAGACGCTTGAAGAGACGGGGCTCAATGTCGGGATCGACGGCTTCGTCGGCGTCTATTCGTACTTCGGCAATTCGGGGCGCCAGCGAGCCCGCTTCTGTTTCAGCGCGTCGATCGCCGGCGGGCGGCCGCGCTTCGACGGCCGCGAGATCCGCGATCTCCGGTGGTTCCGCTTCGACCAGTTGCCGCTCGTGCACGAGGCGCTGCTCTGGAAGCCGCACGTGCTGCGCAAGATGCTCGGCGACATCCAGCGCGGCCAGCGCCTGCCGCTCGATTTGCTGCGCAATTTCGATCGTGCGCTGAGGTGCGCTGCCTGATGCGAAGCCGCAAGCGGCTTACCACCCAAGTACGTACGCAAAGATGAGCGGCGCGACGATGGTCGCGTCGGATTCGATGACGAACTTGGGCGTTTTCTCGGCGAGTTTGCCCCAGGTGATTTTTTCGTTGGGAACGGCGCCGCTGTACGAGCCGTAACTCGTGGTCGAATCGCTGATCTGGCAGAAGTAGCCCCAGAGCGGCACGCCGGTTCGCCCGAGGTCCTGGTGCAGCATCGGCACGACGCAGATGGGGAAATCGCCCGCGATGCCGCCGCCGATCTGGAAAAACCCGAGCGAGTGCTTGCCGGTCAGTTCGGTGTACCAGTTCGCCAGTTCGATCATGTAGTCGATGCCGCCGCGCATCGTCGTCGAATTCCTGATCTCGCCGGTGATGACGTGCGATGCGAAGATGTTGCCCAGCGTGGAGTCTTCCCAGCCGGGCACGAACACGGGCAGTTTCTTCTTCGCGGCGGCCAGCAGCCATGAATCCTTCGGGTCGATCTGGTAGTACTGCTCGAGTGCGCCGCTGAGCAGGACTTCGTAGAAGAATTCGTGCGGGAACATCCGCCGCCCGGCCTTGTCTGACTTGAGCCAGTGGTCGAGCACCGCGCCTTCGAGGCGACGGATCGCTTCCTCTTCCGGAATGCACGTGTCGGTCACGCGATTGAGGTGCCGCTCGAGAAGTTGCTGCTCGTCGGCGGGCGTGAGTTGCCGGTAGTGGGGGATGCGCACGTAGTGCTCGTGCGCGACGAGGTTGAAGATGTCCTCCTCAAGATTCGCTCCCGTGCAGCAGATGCCGTGCACCTTGTCCTGGCGGATCATCTCCGCCAGCGACACGCCCAGTTCCGCCGTGCTCATCGCCCCCGCGAGCGTGATGAACATTTTGCCGCCGCCGTCGAGGTGCTTGCGGTACGCCTCGGCGGCATCGACGAGCGCTGCGGCGTTGAAGTGGCGGTAGTGCGTGCGGATGAAATCGCTGATCGGCGTGCTGCTCATGCGAAAGGATATGTGCTCTCAACGCGCCTGGCGAAGCAAACCACCGCCGTTTCGCCGCGCCCCGAAGTCTCGGCGAAGGGAAGCGCTACTGCGCGACCGGCACCTACTCCACCAGCGCCGCCTCAATCGTCAGACCAGGTCCGAACGCGATCGCGACCATCGGCCGCGGCGCTTCGCGGCGCAACAGTTCATCGAGAATGAACAGAACCGTCGGCGAGGACATGTTGCCGAATCGCGCCAGCACCTCGCGCGAGGCCCGCAGCGCCGCGGGCGGCAGGTCCAGCGCTGCCGTGAAGGCGTCGAGAATGCGCGGCCCGCCGGGGTGCACCGCCCACGATCCCACATCGTCGATCGCCAGGCCCCGCCGCGCCAGCCACTGCTCCATCCACGGCCGGGTGGACTCGCGAATCCGCCCCGGCACATCGAGCGACAGGCGCATCTCAAAGCCGTGATCGCCGATGCTCCACGACATGCATTCGCGCGAATCCGGCGCGACGACGGAGGCGAAGTCGGCAAGCGCCAGCGGCGACCACGTCGGGCGTGAAGCGTGGTTGGACACCACCGCCGCCGCGGCGCCGTCGGCAAAGAGCGCGTTGGCCAGCAGGTGATCGCCATCGCCCCGATACTGGAAGTGCACGCTGCACAGTTCGACGCACACCACCAGCGCGGCCGCATCCTCCTGGGCCCGGCAGGCATCGCCCGCCAGGCGCAGCGCGTTGATCGCGGCGTGGCAGCCCATGAAGCCGATGTTCGTGCGCTTGACGCCGCGCGGCAGGTCGAGTTCATCGATCAGGGCAATGTCCACTCCGGGCGCCTGCATCCCGGTGCACGAGACGGTGAGCAGGTGCGTGATGCGCGATGCATCGCACCCGGCCTGCGCCAGCGCGTTGTCCGCGGCCTGCGCCGCCAGGCGGCTTGCCCAGAGGTTGTAGACCGCCAGGCGCTGAGCCGTGCTCGGGCCGAGGTCATCGTCGTGCAGTCGCGGCGGAAAGAAGGGCACGACGGGCTCGTCCGTGTGGATCGCAGCGCGGCCGTTGCGGGCACCACGCACGCTTGGCGCCGGGGCCGAGTCTGCGGCTACGACGAACTGGCGCCGGTCCACTCCGCTGTGCTCGAAAAGACGCCGCAGCCGATCTGCTTCTTCGGCCGTCGCGGCGCAACACTGTTCGGCCAGGCGCAGGGCTTCGGCCTGATCGAGGCCGCCCGGCGGCGTAGCCAGCCCGATACCGGTCACCCGCGGCGTCATGCGCTGCCTCGCGCCGGCGCCGCGCCGCTCATGATGACCGAAGTCGGACCGTGCACAAGGTTGACCACGAATCGCGACAGTTGCGGCCACGCGCGGCCGAGTCTCATGCAGCCGGACTGCAGCAGACCGTGACGGAGGGCTTCGGCGATGACCCGGCATCGCCGCTGCCGCGCGGCAATGAACGCTGCGTGCGATCGCGTCCATTGCGTCTCCATCGCCGTACACCACGGCACGGCATCGCGCTTGAGAAAATCCACAGCGAGTGCGGCCGCAGCCCGCGCGCTCCCGACCGCCCACGCGATGCCCTCGCCGGTGAATGGCTCGACGAACCCGGCCGCATCACCGATCGCCAGCACGCGCTGCCCGGCGATGCGCTGCGGCCGCCTGGTCAATTCCGGTGCGCCCAGCCATCGTGCTGAGGCGAGATCAGCCGGAGGCGCCTGCGCGCATTCTTCGAACACTTCCGCAGCCGCTGCCCCCAATCCGAGCGTGCGGACGCGCGGCGGGTCGAGCGCCCCGGCCACCGCGATGCGCCCGTCTTCGATGCGAGCCAGCCCCACGTACCCGTGCGCGCCCACCATCATCCGCACGGCGCCTGCTGGAAGATCGATTTCGGTTCCCGCGACAATGGTCGCCGCACCCAGCCGCGAGCGGCGCCACGGGCGGTCGAGGGGGCGCGCTCTGCCCGGGCCGCTGTCGAAGGAAAACCCAAGTCCGCCCGCGGCGATCACGAGTCTCGCCTTCGCGTGGAAATTGCTTCCCTCCGCTTTGAGCCGCACATGGCGGTACAGGTCATCCGGGGCGGTGACGCTTGCGAGACAGCGCGGCAGGAAGGCCGCGCCCGCGAGTATTGCCTCCTCGACCAAAGCCGCGTCAAACCGCCGCCGCGACAGCACCCGCCCCGGCGGCAGAGGCACTTCGAGCGCCTGCCCCGCCGAACGGAGATCGAAGCGATCCATCGGTGCGGCGCCATGGTGATCCAGCAGGTGCGCCAGATCGAGCCTGGCCAGTGCGGCGATGGCGGATGCAGCTACGCAGCACCCGCACGTCTTCTCGCGGGGAAACACCGCCCGATCGACGAGCAGCACTTCAAACCCCGCGCGGGCGAGCAGTATCGCCGCCACGCTCCCCGCGGGACCGGCGCCGATGACGATCGCATCCCACGGCGACCGGGCCGCGTCGCCTGCCGCGATGGTACAGTGGAGCGCGCCGGGCATCACGCCACGACCTTGTTGCAGGTGAGCAGAAAGCGGAACGGCCAGGCGCGCTGCACCTGCGCGCGGTTCCACCCGGCCTGCCGGGCGAGTTGGGTCGCTTCGTTTATGGTGAACGCCGCGCGCACCGAGCGCGGCCCGTCGGCGTGCACGACCGGCGAGCGCGTGAGCGCATGCGCAGCAATCTGCGTGAGCCACAGGCCGCGCGAGCATCGTCGCAGATCGCTGACGACGACCAGCCGCAGCGCCGCCGCGTGCATCATCTCGAGCAGTTGAATCGCCTGCGCCTCGTCGAGGTGATGCAGGAAAAGCGAGCACATGACGACGTCGAACTCGCCCGTCGGCCACGGATCTCGAAACACATCGCAGCGGCGAAAGTCGATGGTCTCGCCGACCGCGTCGGCTCGCTTGCGGCCGTGCGCGATCGCGTGCGCGTTGACATCGACAGCGGTGAACTGGACGTCGAGATCGACGCTCGCGGCCCGCTCGGTCAGCGCCAGCGGCAGATCGCCGGCGCCGGTGGCGATGTCGAGTACGCGGCAGGTCTTCCCGGGCATGCTTCTTGCGACCTCGCAGATCGCCGGCCAGACGATCCGCGCGCTGCCGGACCAGCGGTTGAGTCGCGCCAGCGCCTTGAGCGCCCGCTCGTGCAGCGATGGATCGAGGCCCGGCTGGTCCATCCACTCCGGCTCGCGATGTCGCTGTCGCAGATTGGGCGCGAGCGTGCTCACACCCGATGGTAGGTGAACGGCGACGCGGCGCTCGCGGGCTACGATTCGCCGATGGTTTCTGCGGCACCAGCCACCTCGCTCACTGATTCCCCAGGTCCGGCCGCGTCGCTCAAGGCGCTGGCGGCAGACATCAAACTCAGCCATAGTCTTTTTGCCCTGCCCTTCGCGCTTCTCGCCGCCTTCATGGTCAGGCCCAGTGACGGCGCGTGGTCCCGCTTTGCCGGGCAGATGGCCCTGATTGTCGTCTGCATGGTCAGCGCCCGCACGTTCGCCATGCTCGCCAACCGCATCATCGACCGCGACATCGATGCGCTCAACCCGCGCACCAGCGGGCGGGCCCTGCCCAGCGGCCGCGTCGCCCTGCGGCACGCGCGCATGGCCCTGCTCTGGGCGGCGGGAATCTTCATCGTCTGCTGCATCGCGTTCGGCTTTGTCTTCGACAACTGGTGGCCGACGGTGCTGTCAATCCCCGTGCTCGCGTGGATCGGCTCGTACGGCTGGCTCAAGCGCTGGACGTGGATGTGCCACGCGTTTCTTGGTTCATCGCTGGCGATTTCGCCGCTCGCTGCCGCGCTCGCCATTGAGCCGTCCGCTCTCGCGGCGCAACCGGCGCTGTGGCTGCTCAGCCTCAACGTGCTCTGCTGGGTGGCGGGCTTTGATGTGGTCTACGCCCTGCAGGATGTGCAGATCGATCGGCAGCAGCGGCTCCACAGCATGCCCAGCCGCCTCGGCGTCGGCCCGGCGCTCTGGATCAGCCGGCTGCTGCACGCAATCAGCGCCGGTTCGCTTATCTCGATCGTCATCATCGACGCCCGCTTCGGCGCGCTCTTCGCCACTGGCGTGGGCGTGGTCATCGTGCTGCTCATGGTCGAGCATGCCGTTACGGCGGGCGGAGCGACGGGCCGCATCCAACTGGCGTTCTTCACCCTCAACGGCGTGATCAGTTGCCTCCTTGGCGCCTTGGGAATTGCCAGCGTGGTGATGCACTGACGCACGCCTATCCTGCAACATGCCCGCAATAAGCGACTGGACGATCCCCGGCTGGCGCGGCCTGCCGATCTACGGCAACACGCACATCCCCGACGTGGACCTTGCCCGCGGCGTGGTGCTGCTCGTGCACGGTTTCATGGGATATAAGGATTACGGCCTGTTCCCCTTCGTCGCCGATCAGTTCGCACAGGCCGGATTCATCGCGCACCGCTTCAATCTCACGACCTCGGGCATCACGAATAACTTTTCCACATTCGAGCGGCCCGACCTGTTCGAACTCGGCACGTGGAACAACAACGTCATTGACATCGACGCCGTCATCGACGCCGTACACGGCGGCGAGTTGGAGGGAGGCGGGCGGCCGCTTGTCCTCATGGGCCACAGCCGCGGCGGCGTGGGCGTGCTGCTCGCGGCCGGGCGGCGCTATCTTGAGCACCGCCAGCCGCTGCCGGCGGCGGTCATCTCCGCCTCGGCGCCGAGCCGGCCGTGGCGCTTCGCCCAGTCGCAGAAGCGAGAGATTCTCGAGCGCGGCTATCTGGCCGTCAAGAGCGGCCGCACCGGCCAGGACCTGCGCGTCGGCCGGGCGTTCCTGGATGAGCAGGAGGCCGATCCGGCGGGGCACGACATCGCGCGCCACGTCCGGGCCATCGAATGCCCCGTGCTGATCGTCCATGGCACGGCCGATCCCACCGTGCCGCCGCGCGATGCCTCGGAGATCGCGGCGATGGCGGATGAAGCAGTCGAGCATCGGCTGGAGCTGATCGATGGCGGCGATCACGTGTTCAACACCCCAAATCCTTTCCCAATAAGGGGTGAGCCCTCTCCGCAGTTGCGCGACTTTTTCACGACGGTCCTGGCCTTTTGCGATGACGCATTATCGTCGTAGCCAGCTGCGTTGAAGGCGAAAGCCGCTCTCCTACACTTGTCCCGGTTCGGGGTCCGCGAGACGGCCGGACCAGGGAGTTCGCTGACGACGATGAAGTTGCCCAAACGATCGTTCACCAGCGATTTCAAGGTGTTCTTCCTGCGTGGGCTGGCGATCCTGCTCCCGTCGGTCCTCACCATCTGGATCGTCGTCTACGCCTATCAGTTCGTCAGCACCCGCATCGCCGAGCCGATCAACTCGGTCACGCGCCTGGCGGTCATCAAGACCACGCCGTTAATCATTCGCGGCCCGGCGGATGATGCGGAGTGGGCGGCGGCGCACTATCCCGAGTGGTACAACGTCACGCCGGAGGAGATCCAGGCGGAGATCGACCGCCGCAACGTGCAGAAATTGCCCCGGATCGAGGGTGATGCGCTCAAGGCCGAAATCCGCCGCAACGACCTCAAGACCTGGTGGGACCAGCACATCTGGCTCAACGCCATCGGCCTGATCGTCGCCGTGCTGCTGTTTTATCTCGCCGGCCGCATTTTCGGCGGTTTTGTCGGCCGGCGCATCGCCGCGCGGCTGGAGCGCATCGTCGCCAGCGTGCCCATCTTCAAGCAGGTTTACCCCTACGTCAAGCAACTCGTCGATTTCATGCTCGGCGAGACGAAGGTCGAGTTCAACCGGGTCGTCGTCGTCGAATACCCGCGCAAAGGCATCTGGTCGCTCGGCTTTCTGACGGGGCCCGCGATGACCGACATGGCTCGGATGGCCCAGACCGAGCCGACCGAACTCGTGACGGTGTTCATCCCCAGTTCACCCACGCCGTTCACCGGCTACACAATCACCCTTCCCCGCCGCGAGGTGTACGAACTGAACATCACGGTGGAGGAAGCGCTGCGATTCACCGTCAGCGGCGGAGTGCTCATCCCCGACCGCCAGGCGCTCGCGGCGGCGCAGACGGGGCAGGGAGCAGGCGCACCGGCGGAAGCCAAGCCTGCCAAGGCAAGGGCCCAGACGCCTGATCAGGGCAGCAGGCCATGAGCGGGCTCAGAAAGCAGAGACTCAACCGTGTTGACAAACCCGCCAATTCGGTGCTAAGGATTCAGACATGCAGATCACAGTGACGGGAAAACATCTCGACGTCAGCGCCGCCATGGAGGACTACGCCTCCAAAAAGTGCGACCGGCTCACCCGCTTTTACGACCGCATCCAGCAGGTGGACGTGGTGATCGATAAGCCCGGCCGCGAGTTCGAAATCGAAGTCATCGCCCGCGTGGACCGGCATGATCCATTCATCGGACGCGAGCACGGCGCGGACTATCATGCCTGCATGGACTCCGTCGTCGATAAGTTGAGCCGCCAACTCGCGGAGTACAAGGAGATGACGCGGAACCGCAAGCATCCGGGCTGATGCGCCAGGCCGGGAACCGGGGTACAATCGCCAATGAAACTGCACGAGATCATGGTCGAGTCGGCTCTGGTGCCGTCTCTCGCAGCGGTCACCCGCGACGAGGTGGTGGCGGAGTTGGTGGATGCGCTGCTGGCCGCCGGCGTCGTTGAGAAAGGCCACCGGGACGAACTCATCGAGGCCATCCTCGAGCGCGAACGCCGCGGCTCGACGGGATTCGGCAAGGGCGTGGCCGTCCCCCACGTGAAGCATGCGTCGGTCAAGCGCATGGCGGCCACGATCGGCGTGAGCAGCAAGGGCGTCGATTTCAACGCCCTCGACCGCCAGCCAGTCTACTCCGTGGTGCTCCTGCTGAGCCCGAGCGATCAGCCCGAGGATCACCTCCGGGCCATGGAGATCATCTTCCAGAACCTCAGCCAGGATACGTTCCGCCGATTCCTGCGCCAGGTCTCGAGTGTGGACGACATCATCACCCTGATTCGCGAAGCGGACAATCAGCAACTGGGCTGAGCGGTCGCCGTTTCAGATCATGAGCATCGCACTTCATCCCAAGCGGCCCGGCCCACACACGCCGGCTGACCAGCAACGTCCTGCGGAGGTTTCGGCGCTTGTCCAACGCCACGGCCAAAGTGATCATCCGCAACCGGCTCGGCCTCCACGCCCGGCCGGCGATGTCCTTTGTCGAAACCGCCAGCAACTTCAAGTCTGACGTCTGCGTTCGCCGCGACGCCCAGAAGGTCGATGGCAAGTCGATCATGCAGATGATGATGCTCGCCGCCACCAAGGGCACCGAGCTGACCATCGAAGTGAGCGGCGAAGACTGCCAGCAGGCGCTGCAGGCGCTCATCGAACTCGTCGATCGGGGCTTTGACGAAGAGTGATCCGGCGCGCGGCGATTGCTTCCTCACCGCTCGAATATGTAAAAGCCAAAACCCATCGTCGTGCGGCCCCAGCGCTGGTACGCCGCATTCCACTTCCGCCAGTGCGCCGCCCTGATGATCGCGGCCTCGTCGTCGGGCGCTTCGGCCAGCCGCCTCTCAGCGGCGCACAAGAACCCGCCTTCGAACGCGTCCCACTCCTGCGTGGAACTGGTCTCCGCGTGAATGAACTTGAGGCCGGCCGCGCGGCCCGTGGCGATGTTCTCCTCATGGCTGAGCAACTCACGCGCTTCGATCCCCGTGGCGTCCAGATAGGCCTGCGGCGGAGGATGCCGCCAGTAGCCCAGACCGATCAGAATGCGCCCGCGCTCGCGGATGAGTGATCGCATCTGCCCGAACGCGGCCGGCAGCGCCTCAGGCAGATGGCCAAACGCGTGTGCAGCGCCGACGCAAATCACTGCATCGCATTCCGATTCAAGAGCGACGTCTTCGAATCTGGCGCCATGCCAGATAAGCTGACCGCGAGAAGACGTCCGCGCGCGGGCGATGGCGATTTCCACCGGGTCGGGATCGAGTCCCGTGCCGACCGCGGCGTGCGTCTCGGCCAGCATCGCGAGCATTTCTCCGCGCCCGCACCCGATGTCGAGCACGCGTCCGCCTTGGGGGATCTGGAGTCGGTCCAGCAGGCCGGCAACGCGCTCCGCCGTTGCCGGAGCGTTGAAGAGCATTCCATCGACACCCATGGAGCAAGCGTATCACGGCATGGGCCGCAGATCTGACTCAGCCCGCAGCGCCCGTGGCGTGGGCCGCGTCGCTGGGCACCTGGTCTTCGGGAACGCGCTCGATACTCGCGCCAAGAGCCCGAAGACGTTCTTCCATGCGCTGGTAGCCGCGATCGAGGTGATAGACGCGGTAGATGACCGTGCGGCCGCGCGCGGCAAGGCCGGCAAGAACCAGCGACGCCGAAGCGCGCAGGTCGCTCGCCATCACCGGCGCCCCGATGAGCTGCGGCACACCTGAAACCACCACGGTCGAACCCTGCCGGTGCAGGCTCGCACCCATGCGGCTCAACTCTGCCACATGCAGGAAGCGCTGCTCGTAGATGCGCTCGGTCACGATGCTGTTGCCGTCGGCGAGGCAGAGCAGCGCCATCGTCTGCGCCTGGAGATCGGTCGGGAAGCCCGGATGAGGCTGAGTGGTCACCTGCACGGGGTTCAGCCGCCGGTTCGTCTCGACCACGACGCTGCAGCGGCTCGCCGGCTGGCCAGGGTCCAGGCGCGTCACCGACACGCCGATCTCTTCGAGTCGGTCGAGGACGGCGAGCAGCGAGTCGAGCGGGCAGTTGTCGATCGTCACCTGGCCGTTGGTGATGGCCGAAGCGATCATGTAGGTTCCCGCTTCGATGCGGTCGGGCATGATGCGCATCTCGGCAGGTCCGAGTTCATCGACGCCGTGGATCGTGATGCGCGGCGTGCCGGCGCCTTCGATGCGCGCGCCCATAGCGCGCAGCGTGTCCGCGAGGTTGACAATCTCCGGCTCGCACGCGGCGCACTCGATAATGGTTGTGCCTTTGGCCAGCGTCGCGGCGGACATGACGTTGGCGGTTCCGAGAACCGTCGAGCCCGCCGGCCCGCCGAGGAAGATCGTTGCGCCGGTGAGTTCGTCGGCGGTGGCGACGATGTCGCCGCCTTCGAGGTGGATCTCGGCGCCGAGCGCTCGCAGGCCGCGCAGATGCAGATCGACGGGCCGGTCGCCGATGGCGCAGCCGCCCGGCATTGAGACTCGGACCTTCTTGCGCCGGGCCAGAAGCGGTCCGAGAATGCAGATGCTCGCCCGCATGGTGCGGACGATCTCGTATCGGGCGTGGCTTGCGGTCTCGTCGATAACGTGCAGCCGGGTGAGGTTGCCGTCCTGCTGGACGTCGCAGCCGAGTTCGGCGAGCAAACCCCGCATGTTGCTCAGGTCGCGCAGATCGGGCACATCGCGCAGCGTGAGCGGCTGATCAGTGAGCAGTGCCGCAGCCATGATCGGCAGGGCCGCGTTCTTGGACCCGCTGACCGTCAGTCGCCCCTTGAGGCGTCGTCCGCCTTCGATGACAAAGGTATCCATAATCGCCCCGCTCACTTCGCCTGGCTGTGCACATCCTATCGCGCCCGGCCGCCATTGCATCGTCCGTGCGGGCTCGCCGGCTGCAGGAATCGCGGAAACTTTCGCCAGGCCGCACAGGCGTTACGGCTTCACGTCATTCGCCGGCTTTCTGATCTTCACTCCCGACAAGGCCCGGCAATGAATTGTACATTGGAGGGTGTTGGATTGAGAAGGCCTTGTCAAAGCCTTGCAGTCTGATCTGTTGATGGAAGGAAGCAATGATGAAACGCAACCAAGCCTTGTTCGCGATCGTGGGAATGGGCCTTCTCGCGCCAACGGGCGCACTGCTGGCTCAGGAGGCTCCTCCGGACACGCTCGAACTGTCGGGCGTCGTCCGCGACTTTATTGAGCGCACCAAGAACGGCGGCCACCCCGACTTCGAAGCGGTGCCCGCCGGCGGCTACGGCCACTACATGGGCAACATCTCGTCCATGCTCGACGAGGAGCGCAAGCCGGTCTTCGTCGGCGGCGGCCACAAGGTGCTCAGCCAGTGGCGCAACTCAGCGGGCCAGGCCATTCTGCCCGCGCTCTACGACCACTCGATGGGCGACACCGCAGGCAGTCTGAGTTCGACCGTAGACAAGGGCGGCATCACCTCCGCCGAGTCGTTTGCGCAGTGGTACCGCGACGTGCCGGGCCTCAACCTCAGCCAGCCCATCACCGTCACCCTGACCAAGTCGGGCGGCACCGAAGAGATGCCCATCTACACCTACCAGAACAACTCGTTCTTCCCGCTCGACCACCAGTTGTACGGCAACTCGGGCGGCTCGCCGGACCACAACTTCCACTTCACCATGGAGCTGCGCACGAAGTTCACCTACAAGGAAGGCGCCGGCCAGGTCTTCTCCTTCTACGGCGACGACGACGTGTGGGTGTTCATCAACGGTGAACTCGTCATTGACATCGGCGGCGTGCACGGCAAGGTCAACCAGGTGGTCGAACTCGACCGCCTCGACCTGACCGACGGCCAGCTCTGCACGCTGGACTTCTTCTTCGCCGAACGTCACCGCACCGAGTCCAACTTCCGGATCGATACGACCCTCCAACTCGAATCGGACACCATGCCGACCGTCAGCGCTCTGTACGACTGATGCACAGCGATCGCGGCCTGTCCATGCGGGCCCGGTTGTTGGAGGATCGACACACGCGGCGCCCCGACAGTGTTCGGGGCGCCGTTCGTTTTTCGACGCGGCTATGGCCGCTGATCGGTTTCGCCGGCGAACAGCGGCGTGCTCAGATAGCGCTCGCCGAAACTGCATGCAATCGTGACGATCTTCCTGCCGCGATACTCCGGACGCGCCGCGACGCGCAGCGCCGCGCAAACGTTGGCCCCCGTGCTGATGCCGCCCAGGATCCCCTCGTGCCGCGCCAGCCGCCGGCTCCACTCGAACGCCTCGTCATTGGTCACGGTAACCGTCTCGTTGAGCAGCGTCGTGTCGAGGTTGCGCGGGATGAATCCGGCCCCGATGCCCTGGATCTTGTGCAGACCCGGCTTGCCGCCCGAAATCACCGGCGAGTCCGCGGGCTCCACGGCGATCGACTTGAAATCAGCATGGTGACGGCGGATGAATCGCGTCACGCCGGTGATCGTGCCGCCCGTTCCCACGCCGGCGACAATCGCGTCGATGTCGCGCCCCGAATCCTCCCAGATCTCCGGCCCGGTCGTCGCCTCGTGGATCGCCGGGTTGGCGGGATTGTCGAACTGCTGGGGCATGAACGCATTGGAATCGGCGGCGACAAGTTCGCGGGCCCGCTCGATGGCCCCGCCCATGCCCTGGGTCGCCGGCGTGAGCACGATCGTCGCACCCAGATGCCGCAGCATCGCGCGGCGTTCGAGGCTCATCGACTCGGGCATCGTCAGCGTCAGCTGGTAGCCGCGCGCCGCGCAGACGAACGCCAGCGCGATGCCCGTGTTGCCGCTCGTGGGCTCGATGATGTGGGTCTGGGCGTTGATTCGCCCGTCACGCTCGCCGGCTTCGATCATCGCCAGGCCGATGCGGTCTTTGACGCTCGCCAGCGGGTTGAGGAACTCGAGTTTGAGATACACCGACGCGCCGCCCTCGGGCGACAGCCGTTTGAGGCGAATCATCGGCGTGTTGCCGATCACGCCCAGGATCGAGTCATAGGCCTGCTCGCGCAGCACGCTGAAGCGATCGACGGCGCTGGTCATTTCGGTTCCTTTGCAGGTTCGGGCAAAGCGGAACGGTACACCGGCGACGGTGCGTGTGCCATCGACCGCTGGCAGGCGGCGATCGAGGTGGGAGGCGGCTGGAATGTGAATCAGAACCCGCTCTTGAGCGCGCTGAGCAGCGTGGCGATGATCACGGCTGCATCGAGAACCGGCCCACGCGCTTGCGCATAGGCGAGGTCGTATTCCACGTGGTCATGGATCGGCGCGTTGCGATGCGGGCTGATCTGCCACAGACCGGTGACGCCGGCGGGAACGAGAAGGCGCTGGCGCTGGTGGGGCGTGTAGCGCGAGCAGATGAAGGGCATTTCGGGCCGCGGGCCGACCAGACGCATGTCGCCCCGCAGCACGTTGATGAGCTGAGGCAGCTCGTCAATGCTCAATTTGCGGATGATGCGGCCGACACGGGTGACGCGGGCGTCCGCGCTGGTTGTCGGGCTCTCGCCGTAGCGTGGCGCATCGACGCGCATGGAGCGGAACTTGTAGAGCGTGAAGCGCCGGCCGCTCTGGCCGAGGCGCCGCTGGCGGAAGAAAATCGGCCCGCGGTCTTCGAGCCGGATCGCCGCCGCAACGGCGAGGCAAAGCGGTGCAAAGAAGAGGATGCCCAGCAGCGCGGCCAGGCGGTGCACGGCGTCCTGCAGGAAGTCAGCGATGTGCGGGATCCGCCGCGGTCGAATGGTCTCGTCGAGGTGCCGCAGCAGGAGGCAGTCGCCTGCGAAGATGAGATCTTCGTAGCTCTGCAATCCCAGCAGCGAGGTGCGCGCCGTGCGGGCGAGGATCAGGCAGGTGTGTCCCGCCTTGAGTTCCGCCATGACTTCGCTGCGCAGGTGCTTGGAGTTGAGTCCGATGCGCGATCGCCGCGCCCGCCGCCGGCCGAACAGATCTTCGCAATTGAGGAAGATGAACTGAGCCTTGCGGTAGTCTTCATGCCGGCCGAAGACGACGACTTCGGGCAGTTCCTCCGCGTCGATGTTGCGGCGCCAGAAGGCGACCTGGAGCATGAGCAGCGCGCTCGTCGCCGCGACCGAACCGAAGACCACCCACGCGCTGATTCCAAACAGCCACGCCACCAGCAGGCTCACGAGCAGCATGCGCACGGCAATCCAGATCGTGTCGGCAATGGGTTCGGACATGCACCGCATCGACCAGCCGCGAAGCATGCGGCCCTGAGTCACCACGCCGGTCCACAGGATGACCGAGCCGATGAGCAGGCTGGCGGTCATGATGACGCGGTTGGGCGAATCCGTGAGCAGCGGCAGCAGATAGGGCAGGTGGCCCAGCAGAATGAGGATCAACGCCAGGCGCGAGCGGCGGAAGAAGGCCTTCTGCTCGCGGTGCACGCTGGCCAGCAGCAGGGGGATCGTCAGCAGCAGCGGCAGAAGCAGGGCGGGGCTGTTGAATACCGCGCCCGAGAGCACCTCATCGCGCACGACGGCGATGCGGATGACCAGCAGGCTCAACCCGAGATTGAGCATCATCGTGCCGTAGTCGCCGACGTAGGCCTTGGAACTGGGTCGCGAATAGATGAAGAACCACAGGCTCAGACCGCATAGAGACAAGGCGAACACCACGCCCGCCGGGTCGCCAAGCAGGCCCGTGCCCATGCTCAGGTTGAGGATGATCGCAGCACACGACGAGAGGAGAAAGACGACCAGCGAAGCCAGGCCGTCGAGGAAGTTGATCACCACCAGCAGGTTGAGCAGCCCGACGATAAGCAGCACCGTGCACAGGCCGTCGATGACGGGATACTCCCCCGCGGTCACAGGCAGGTGCACACCGACGAGGGCGATCATCGACGCGAGCACGAACTGCACCGTGACCTTCACCGCCCGCCGGGCCACGAAGCGCTCGCCCGTGAGCCCGAAGCCGATGGCCAGGCTGATGACGGCGAGCATGATCGCGTCGGCGCGGGTGAACGTGTCCGCCCAGCCGACGACCATGATCGCCCCGCCGAGCAGGCACAGCACGAGGAACATGAGTGCAGGATGCAGCGGACGGCGCCAGCCGCGCGGCGCCTGCCACTTGATGATCAGGCGCCCGGCAAGCGGACAGAGCAGACACGCGGCAGCCGCCACCGCAGCGGAAAGTTGAATCGACCCAAAGCCTGACAAGGCTATCTCTCCCGAACCCGCGCTACGGTGCACCCGGTCGCTCGCGAATGTGTGCGTTGGCCTGAATCGGCTCTTGGCAGATGCGAACGGGCGGTAAGAAACGAGGACCGCCGAAGCGCGAGAAAATCCCCTCCGGCAACATTATGCCCCGAGATTGGCGAAATGAAAGTGGGTTTCGCCGGATTTAGCAAAATCTGCGCCTCATTCCCGATTCGGAAGCGAATGCGAGGGCTTGGCCTGATGCGGCCGCCCGGTCGCACCGGGCCGGCCCGTCTCCCCCGAACGCTCCCCCATGCCGCCGCCGCCCGAACCGACTCTCGGAATCGAGGACGAACTCGGCCGGCGGCGCTATCCTATTCGAATGCCCTTCGAATGCGGTTTCACCCGGTTTTGGAAAGCCGGGCCGCTCCAGTTCGGGGCAACTCTGTTGTTTTTGCATATCGCAGAAGTGGTAACTCCATGGTAGATCACAACTTGATTGGCGATCTGTCCGTCTCGGACAGCGACGCCAAAGCCCTGCTCGAACGCGCCTTCGGAACGAGCGCTGACACCTTCGACATGGACTCGCTCCTCGCCGAGCAGTTCTCGGACCTCACTCCGGGCTCCATCCTCAAGGGACGCATCGTGGGCATGGCCGGCGACAACGTCGTCGTCGAAATCGGCCTCAAGTCCGAAGGCCTCGTCTCCAAGACCGAGTTTGACGACCCGTCGGAAATCGAAGTCGGCAAGCAGGTCGAGGTGCTGCTCGAAGCCATCGAGGGCGAAGACGGCCTGGTCATGCTTTCCAAGCGCAAGGCCGACCGCATCCGCGGCTGGGAGACGATCCTCGAGAAGTGCAACGAAGGCGACATCGTCGAGGGCAAGGTGCTCCGCCAGATCAAGGGCGGCCTGCTGGTGGATATCGGCGTGCCGGTCTTCCTGCCCGCGTCGCAGGTGGATGTCCGCCGGCCCAACGACATCAAGGACTTCCTCGGCAAGACCATCCGCGCCAAGGTGCTCAAGATCGACGAGCAGCGGCGCAACATCGTCATCAGCCGCCGCAAACTCATCGAAGAAGAGCGTGGCGAGGCGCGCGACCGCCTGCTCGCCGGCCTGACCGAAGGCGACGTCGTTAAGGGGATCGTCAAGAACATCGCTGACTTCGGCGTGTTCATCGACCTCGGCGGCATCGACGGCCTGCTCCACATCACCGACATGTCCTGGGGCCGCATCAACCACCCCAGCGAGGTCGTCTCCATCGACCAGCAGCTCGAGGTGAAGGTCCTCTCCATCGACCGCGAAAAAGAGAAGATCGCCCTGGGCCTCAAGCAGATGCAGCCCTCGCCCTGGGATGACATCGAGGATCGCTACCCGATCAACAGCAAGGTCAAAGGCACCGTCGTCAACATCGTCTCCTACGGCGCGTTTGTCAAGCTCGAAGACGGCATCGAAGGCCTCGTTCACATCTCCGAGATGTCGTGGACCAAGCGCATCAACCACCCGAGCGAACTGCTTTCGGTCGGCGAAGAGATCGACGTGGTCGTTCTCAACATCAACAAGAACAAGCAGGAGATCTCGCTGGGCATCAAGCAGCTCCAGGTCAACCCCTGGGAGATCATGAGCCAGAAGTATCCGGTGGGCACGATTGTCGAGGGCAAGGTGCGCAACCTCGCCAACTACGGCGCGTTCATCGAGATCGAGCCCGGCATCGACGGCCTGCTGCACGTCTCGGATATCTCCTGGACCAAGAAGATCGCGCACCCCAACGAGATTTTCAAGAAGGGCGACACCGTCAAGTGCGTCGTCCTCGAAGTGGACCAGGAAAAGCAGCGCGTCGCGCTGGGCATGAAGCAACTGACCGAAGATCCGTGGATCACTGCCATCCCCGGCGCGTACCAGCCCGGCATGGTCGTCAAGGGCAAGGTCACCAAGATCACCAACTTCGGCGTCTTCGTCGAACTCGAAGAAGACCTCGAAGGCTTGCTGCACATCTCTGAACTCTCGGACCAGAAGGTCGAGAACCCGCAGGACGTCGTCAAGCAGGGTGAAGAGGTCGAGGTCAAGATCCTCCGCGTGGACACCGACGACCGCAAGATCGGCTTGTCGCTCAAGCGCGCCCAGTGGGGCGACAGCACGGGTCAGGCCGAGCCGGGCCAGCCCAAGCATCGCGACCACGTGCAGCCAAGCGGCCCGATGCGCGGCGGCATGGACGACCACGGCGCGCTCGGCACCGACAAGATTCAACTCTGAATCGCGTCGCCATTTTCGCGTTCCACAGAGGCCCACGTTCGATGAACGTGGGCCTCTTCACGCGCGCAACGTGAGCCGCCGCCACACTACAATCGCCGCATGCTCGAATACTACCGCTTCCACGCCGATCTGCCGCACCCGCGTCCCGCCAAGCCCGCGTACGTCAAGCGCGGCAAGGGCAGCGGCTGGCCGGAGCACTGCCCGCCGATTCGCGCCGCCAACGCCTTCGGCTGGGATGTCATCAACCCATTCACCATGACTTTTCTGCGCGACAAGGAAGGCAACTGGGACATCGAAGAAGCCGTCGAAGTCGAATCCGACGTCGAATTCGACGATGGCGTCACGCCGCATCCCCAGCTCAACGCGTGGTTCTGGGAGCGTTCCCAGCAGCGGCCGCACGTCATCACCGACGAGGTGTACGCGCAGATCCGCCACCAAGTGAAGGTCAGCACGTTCCTGTACCTGCGCACCGAGGCCGATGAGATGCTGCTCATCAAAGCGGCGCCTGCGACGCACGCCATCTCGCCGCCGCGCGCGTGGTCGGTCATCGAGGCGATCATCGAGTGCGACTGGTACTACCCGGCCCATCCGTGGCACGGCGTGATCGAGCTGCCGCGCATCGAAGATTCGCCGATCGACCGCGTGGTGATCGATGAGGGCGAGCCGCTGTTTCGGCTCATCCCGATTGCGCGGGCGGACTACGCCGCCGCCGAGATGTCGGGCGAGGACTTCGGCGTCATGTTCGCCGAGGGCCAGCGCTGGCTCAGCGCCCACGGCCGCGAACCTGAGTCAGGCGAAGTGAAGATTACCGGTGAGTTCGCCCGCCAGCAGAAGGTTTCAAAGTTCGAAGTGCAGCCGGCGGAGTGAAGCATGGCGCCTTCGCCGGGCGCAAAGCCCCGGCTCTCCGAGCCGGGGCAGACTGCCGCGCTCAACTCACTTGTCCGGCTGGGCGATGCCGATGGTCGCGACGCCGATGCGGCCGCCGGCGTTGCCCGTCGGTTGGCCGCCGTCGTCGGGGTTGGCGTGGATGATCACCGCCCGGCCGAGCACGCCGTGCTCGCCTGCGACCGAGAGGCCTTTGATCACCGCGTCGTAGGTGGCCTTGCCGTTGGCGTCGGCTTCGAGATTGCCCATGTCGCCGGCGTGATGCCGCTCGCCCGCGCCGGGCAGGGCGTGGTGGTTCGTATTCGCGGGGTCGAAGTGCCCGCCGGTGCACAGTGCATCGCTCGAGCCGCAATAGCCGTACTGGTGGATATGGAAGCCGTGCCTGGAGTTGGGCGTCAGGCCGGTGATCTCGGCGTGCACGCGCACGCCGCCGCTGACGTCCTCAAAAGTCACCGTGCCTGCGACCTTGCTGCCTTCCGTCGGCTGCACTGCCGCGGTGGCGCGGTGGATGCCCATCCACGCGCGGCTCTGCTCCATCTCATGATCGTCGTACGAGCACCCGGTCAGTCCCGCTGAAGCACCGAGTGCGATCGCCGTCGTCAGTACGAAGAGTTGCTGCCTGCGCATTGCTTTCCCCTGTCGGTTTGGTCAAACTTGCCACGTTTCAATGGCAACTCTAGACCATTTCGCGGGGATGGGCCGTAAGAGATCGGACTACTGAATACGGCTGGCTTACTTCAGCGGCTCGGGCTCGCTTGAGGTCGGCTCGGAAGTCGGTGCTGCTTCAGGCGTGCCTTCGCTTCCGGCGCCCGTGTAGGTCGAGGGCACGAGGAAGATCTCGACGCGCCGGTTCGCCCGTGCGCCGCCTGCCGCCGGATTGGCCACCACCGGGCGGAACTCGCCCCAGCCCGCGACGCTGCAGCGGCCCGCCGCGACGCCGGCGCCGACGATCGCATCGCGCACGCTGATGGCGCGGTGGACCGACAGGTGCACGTTGGTCGGGTGCTTGGCGCGCGTGCCCACGTTGCGGATGGGTACGTTGTCGGTGTGCCCGACGATGCGGACTTCGTAAGACGAGGCGGAGGCGCCCTTGAGCACATCAGCCAGTTGCCGCAGCGAACTCTGCGCTTCGCCCTTGAGATCGGCGCTGCCCAGATCAAAGGTGAGATCGCTGGTCAGCTGCACCATGCCTCGCTTGGGGTCGTAGATCATGAGTTCCGGATGAGCCGCCGCGAGTTGGCGCAGGGCCTCATCAAGTTCGGGCGGCAGCATGACCGGGTCGATGCTGTTGAGCCGCTCTTCGAGGTCGGAGTACATCGCCATGGCCGACTGCAGTTGCGACGCGGCTTCCGCCCGGCGGCGTTCGGCCTCGAGGGCGCTGGCGTCGGCCTGCTTGACCTGCTGGCGCAGCGCCTGCGTCGTCGAATCGAGCGACTGGACGTTCTGCTCGAGTTCGGCAATCCGCGCCGCCTGCACGCGGTTGGCGTTGCGCAGGTCATCCACGGTGCCCTGGGTGCAGCCGGTCAGGCTCGAAGCGCCGATCAATGCAGCCAGGCTCAGCGTCGCAGTGAGAAACCTCATGCTGGTCCATCCTTCCTCGTGAGGGGCATCAGCGGCAGCGAATGCGTCGCCGCGACCGCGATGGAGTGTATCGTACGGGGGTCTGGCGAGAAACTCTCCCGCGCCGCCCTGCATCGGCCAAATCGCATGTCCAGCGTCAAAAACGACCTCTACATCCTCGCCGGAGCCATTCAGGACGCCACCGGCCCGCCGGCCCGCCCCGGCGCCATCCACTGGCGCAGGGGGCAGATCATCGCCTCCGGCTCTCCCGAGGCGGTCCCGTGCCCGGGCGGGGCAATCGTCATCGAGCGGCCCAGCCACCTGATCCTGCCTGGCCTGGTCAATGCGCACGCTCATCTGGATCTCACCAGCATCGGTCCGATCCCGTACGAGGGCGACTTCATCGAGTGGATCGAGATGGTCATGCAAAGGCGGCCGAGCGGACGCGAGGCGATTGAGGCATCGGTGCGGCTTGGAATCGAGAGGAGTCTCGCCGGGGGGACGGCGATCATCGGCGACATTGCCGGCGTAGGTTCGACCGTGCCTGTGGAGATGCTCCGCGCCGACGGCCGGCTCCTCGGCGTGAGTTTCGTCGAGTTCTTCGGCCTCGGCAGCCGCCAGCAGCAGGCGATCGAAGCCATGGAGCGACTTTGCGCCGCACATCCCTTCGATTCTGACGAGCGGGTCCAACTCAGCCTCCAGCCCCACGCGCCCTACAGCGCGGGGCCGGAGGTCTACCGGGCCGCGGCGCGGCTGTGCGCGGCGCGCGGCGTGGCGCCGGCTACACACCTGGCCGAAACGCAAGCCGAAATCGAGTTTGCCCGCCGCGCCACGGGTCCGTTTGCCGAATTCCTTAGACGGATCGGCAAGTGGGATGGCTCAATCGAGCCCCTCGGCGCTCATCCCATCGAAGCGCTGTGGCAGATCTTCAAGGAGCCGGCTCACTGGCTCGTCGCGCACGTCAACTACGCCGACAACGTGCAGATGGCCCGACTGGCGCTGACCGGCTCGACTGTTGCGCATTGCCCGCGCGCCACGGCGTATTTCGGCCACGAACCGCACCACTATCAGGAAGCGCTTGCCAATCGCATGCCCTTCGCGCTGGGGACCGACTCCATCATCAACCTCGATCGAGCCGACCGAATATCGATCCTCGATGAGATGGCGCTGCTGCATTGCCGCGATCGACTTGGCCCGAACGTGCTGCTCGAAATCGCGACGGTCGGCGGCGCCCGCGCCCTGGGGCTCGACCATCGGCTCGTCACGCTCGATGCGGGGCCGTGCGCGGGGCTCATCGGTGTCGAGTTCGACCCGAACGACCCGGCCGATGCGCTCGTACAGGTGCTCCACGATCCCGGGCCGATCGAGTGGGTGGCGCGGGCGTGATGACTGGCTGGGGTGGAGCCCCAATCACGGTCTTTTTGCGCCCTGATGTCCCCGGGCGCGCACTATAGTCCTGAACCCGTCGCCCAACCGCGGCGAAACCTCCGGTGGATCCAGTTCAATGAGCGCAAAGTGGCGGCGAGTCAAATCATGGGACCAGCAGCACCTCACCGGCGCGCTGACCCCCGTGCGGTGGATTCTCACCGCCTTCAGTTCCATCACCCTCGCGGTCATCCTGCTCGTGTGCATCGCGCTCTACGGCTCGCTGGCGAGCATCCCCATCGGCCTGTGGGCGATGATCCCCACCAAACTCTTCGAACTCTTCACGCTGCTGCTGTTCGTCGTCATCGCCGTCGGCGGCACGCAGTGGTGCCTCGGCCTGCTCATCGGGCCCGGCCTGAGCCGCGAGTGGAAGTTTGCTCTGCGCTTCGTCATCGGCCTGGGCGTGGCGCTGGCGGCGTTCGAACTCTGGTACGTCACTCTGTGGCCGCTCATCCGCTACGAGCCCGCCGTCGCGGCCACCGGCCATGCGGCCAGCGGCGTGCGCTTCTTTGCCGACTTCGTCGAGAAGTACCGCGGCACAATGCTCCGCCAGTTGCCCTCCTGGGAGATGAGCGAGATCGAGTTCTACGCGTGGTGGCCGTTCAAACTCGTGCTCATCACCTTTGTTCTCAACATGGTGATTGCGACCATCCGCCGCATCGAGTTCACGTTCCTCAACATCGGCGTGCTCACCGTGCACACGGGTATCGTGCTCATCGCCCTGGGCAGCATCTTCTACGAGCGCGGCAAGGTCGAGGGCGACATCCGGCTCGTGCGCAACAGCCCGCCCAAGAGCGTCTTCTATGACGCGATCGTCCCGGCCGTGTACGCGTGGAGGCAGGGTGATGCGCGGCTCTTCGTGCACCCCCTCAAGGGCCTGGCCCGCTACAACGACGCCCCGGCAGGATCAGAATACGCGCCCGACGTCGCCATGCACGCGCAGGAGCACTTCGGCGAACTCTTCCCGCCCTCGCTGGAGATCAATGTCGTCGGCGTGATTCCGTACGGTGTGCAGCATCCGACCTGGGTGAACGGCGGCGGCGCCATCAACCCGTCGCTCGACGTGCACCTCGAACTCGAGGGCAATGACGGCCGAAACTTCAACTGGAACCAGCGCCTCATCGGCGGCATGCCGCAGAGCCGCGCCGCGGGCGCGGCCCACCTGCCCGGGCTCACCATCGAGCATCTCGTTGAGCCGTCCGCCAAGCGACTGGCCGATCTCGCCACGCCTTTCCCCGGCGAGGGCGACCACGCGATCATCGTGCGATTGCCGGCCTCTGAGTTCGAGCAGGCCTACGTCATCCGCCCGGGCCAGCACATCGACGTCGGCGACACGGGCTGGAAGATCGACATTCAGCAGATGCAGGCGCCCAACGAGGGGCTCGCGCTGGTCTCGGCAGGGTACCGCGGCGCTTCGTCGGCGCGGCTCAATGTCCTGCTCACCGCCCCCGACGGCCGCACGTTTACCCGCAGCGTGCTGCATCAGTATCCCGAACTCTCGCAGGACTTCCTGCCCGGCGCCGCGGGCCAGCAGCCCAGGCGCGTGCCGCCCGATCCCGCCATCGAACTGGTCTATCTCGATGCGAGCCAGACCTATCTCTGGGTCGCGCAGGCGGACCCTGCCAAGCCGGACTATCGCGTCATCGAGCGCGTGCCCGGCGGGCAGGTGCAGGAGTTTGCGGTGTCTGACGGCGATTCGATCGTCGGCGAACTCGAAGGCACGAAGATGCGATTCAGGTTCGACGACTTCTGGGCCGGCACGACGCAGCGCCTCGACGTCATCTCCGTGCCCGCCGAGGAGCAGGACCGCAGTGCGCGCGGCACGTACTTCCATGCCTTTCTTGATGTCGAGATTTCGGTGCGCCGCGCCGACGGCACCAAGACGACGATGCAGCGCTGGCTGCCGTTCAACCAGTACCTCGATTCGGACTACGAGTTCCTGCGCATCGAGCGCGTGGACGTGCCGGAAGTGGGGCTGGTGAATCTCGCGTTCGGCCGGCTTCGCCGCGCGCTGCCGGGCTTTGCCCTGGCGCTCAAGGACTTTGCGATGGTGCCCTACCCCGGCACCGAAACGCCGCGCGATTACATCTCAACGGTGCAGGTCTACTCCGGGCCCGACGACCGGCAGGGCGCAGAGCACATCACCAAGCTGAATCACCCGTACATTTACCGCCGGCCGTTCGAATGGAATGACGAGCGCAACTTCGCCGCCAACAGCCTGGCGTGGGTGGGCAATCTCGTGGTGCCCGAGCAGTATAAATTCAGCCAGGCGGGCTGGGACCCGGTGAACCTGCGCTTCACCGTGCTCGGCGTGGGCAACAACCCGGGCATTTACGTGATCGCGCTGGGGGCCATTCTCATCGGCGTGGGCATCCCCTGGGCGTTCTACATCAAACCCGCGCTGAACCGCCGGCGCAAGAGAATCATCCAAGAGCAGCTCGACAAGGGGCAATACGCCCGACCCGCGCGCCCAAGCGCCGCACAGCCTTCTGAAGAACTGGTGGGAGCCAACGCATGACCATCACCTCTACCCCGGCCCGGATCGTCGCCGCCTTCGCAGCCGCAGCCTCGCTGCTCTTCGCGTCCGCGAGCGCGGTCGCACAAGATGACGCGGCTCCCGACCCGCACGCGGGGCTGAGCAGCCAGGAGCAAGGCGCCGCGGCAGCGCCGCAGCGCGGCCCGGCGGGCAACGCGCACCCGACCGAGATGTTCAACGCCGCGCTGAGCAACCCGCTCGCCGCGTCGCCGCAGCGCTTCGAGTCCGACGCCAGCCCGGCGCAGAAGTACGACTTTGCGCGCAGCCTTGACCTCGCGCCCCTGGCGGGCCTGGCGGTGATGCACAACAGTCGCGTGGCGATTCTCGACACCGTCGCCCGCGACACGGTTCAGGAAATCACCGGCCACAGTTATTATCACGACGTCGTTCAGAGCAGCGGTGACTCCTCGCCGCGCAAACTCAAGTACGATGCGCTGTTCACCTATCTCGATCTGATGGCCGACCAGCCGTATTACCTCGACAAGGCGATCATCAGCGTCGAATACCTGCCGATGCGCCGCGGCATCGTCGAAGCCCAGTTTCCCAGGGATCCCGGCACGCAGGAGCGGTGGATGAAGGCCACGCGCCTTTCGCCCAAGATCATCATCGACCAGGCCGAACTCATCAACGGCCCCTTCCGCGCCGATCTGACCTTCGCACGCGGCATGTCGCAGCTGCTCACCTCGTTCAGCCGCTTCCGCGACCCGCACGCGACGCTCCTGCTCATCGCCCCGGCCAGGGAAGGCGGCGACTGGATGCACGTTTCGCGCAACGCCGAACTGAATGCGAAGTTCGTCCAACTCGGCAATGCCTGGCGGGCTCGCGATGCGCAGAAGGTCAACACCATCGTGCGCGACATTGCCGCGGCCGTACCGGCCATCAACGCCGGGCACTATCCGCCCGCCTGGCGCGGCCAGCTCGAGCGCCTCTACAACGGCGGGGACAACTTTATCTTCGGTTACACGTTCTACTTCCTCGCGCTGGTCGCGCTGCTCATCGCCTTCGGCACCGGCCGCATCACCATTCAGCGGATCGGCGTGGGGCTGCTGCTGGCCGGCCTGGCCATTCACCTCACCGGATTTGTCATCCGCTGGGTGCTGGCCGAGCGCATTCCCATCCAGAATCAGTTCGAGTCCATGTGGGGCCTGAGCCTGGGCGCGTGTCTCTTCGCGACGATCACCATGTTCGTGCGCAAGCAGCCGATCTTCGGCGTCGCCGCGGCCGGCGTCGGCTTCCTCGCGCTCATGGCCGCAACGCTCAAGGGCATCCCCGGGGCCGACATCGGCCGCGAGGCGGCGATTCTCAACACGAGTTACATCCTCTTCTACCACGTGAACATCGTGCTGTTCAGTTACGGCATGGTCGCGCTGGGGTTCATCGTCAGCATCGTCTATCTGCTCGTGCACTACTTGGCCGGCCGCAGCGCCGCCACCGTGCAACTCGCCGCAGCCGGGGTCGGCACGGTCACCGTCAGCGCCGGCGGCGGCGGGCCGGGCGCCAACGTCGGCCGCCAGCGGCTGCTCAGCGATCTCGACCACGCCCAGATGGTCATTCTTCAGCTCGCGTTCTGGATCCTCGGCGTGGGCATCCTGCTCGGCGCGTGGTGGGCCGATCACAGCTGGGGCCGCTGGTGGGCCTTCGACCCCAAGGAAACCTGGGCCCTCATCACGTGGATTGTCTATCTCATCGTCATCCACGTGCGCTTCGTCGCGCCCAACCGCGGCCTGACCACGGCGTGGCTGAGCATCGTCGGCTTCTTCATCATGCTCTGGACCTACTTCGGCGTGAACCTGCTCCTGCCCGGGCTGCACGCGTACGCCTGATCGCCCTGCGGGACAGACGGGTGAGAAAGCGTCCGGCGTCGCCGCCCCGCGCCAGAGCCGTGCTCGGCGGGGATATACTGCGCGGTTCCTCCATTGCCATCGGGAGCCGACGCATGTCAACCGTTCCGGGTGCGGACAAGAAGATCATCGCGGGCATTCTGGGCATCCTTCTGGGCGCGCTGGGGATCCACAAGTTCATCCTCGGCTACACCACCGAGGGCATCATCATGCTGCTGGTCACGGTGCTGACCTGCGGCATCGGCGGGGCCATCATGAGCATCATCGGGCTCATTGAAGGCATCCTCTATCTCGTCAAGTCCGACGAGGAGTTCGTGGCCACCTACATCCACAATAAGCGCGCCTGGTTCTAGCCATCTCCCACGTCCGCGGTTATCAATTGCGGCTTCCACGCGCTTTGCGTCGATAGATGCATGTTTCCCCATCTCATCTCTTCCCTTCACGCCGCACGCAGGAGCCGGCCATGTCATCGTCGCGCCTCAACCTGTTCTGGCTCATTATCTTCGGCCTCACGCTGCCCGTCAGCGTCGTCATCTCCACTCAACTCGCGCGGCGGAGTTTCGAGCGCGTGCGAATCCGCGGGCAGACGATCACCGTCAAGGGATACGCCGAGCGCGACATCACCTCCGACCTCGCCACGTGGTCGGCGCGCCTGGTCAGCCGCGAGCCGGATCTCGCCGCGGCCTACGCGCGACTCGAGCGGGACCGGGCGAGACTCATCGCCTACCTCGAATCGAAAGGCTTCAGCGCCGCCGGCGTCACCCTGGCGCCGGTCGAGATCGACACGCTCCATGTGCGCGACGAGCGAGGCAATCTGACCAACACCATCGAGTCGTATGTCCTGACGCAGCGGCTCTCGATCGAATCGTCCAGCGTCGAGACGGTGGCGGAAGCGGCGCGCGATGCCAGCGCGCTCATCGGCCAAGGCGTCGAACTCCAGGCCAACGCCCCGCAGTACCTCTACACGAAGCTCGACGAGCTGAAACTCGAACTGCTCGCTGAGGCTACCGCCAACGGGCACGATCGGGCCGAGCGCCTCGTGTCGGGCAGCAGCAATCGCGTCGGCGCGCTGCGCGGCGCCAGCCAGGGGGTGTTCCAGATTACGCCCGCCTACTCGACCGAGGTGAGTTCCACAGGCATGAACGACACGGAGAGTCTGCGCAAAGTCACCAAGGCCGTCGTGACGCTCGAGTATGCCATCGACTGATGAGGCCCGCGCGGCCCCGGCTGGTCCGCTGTCCGCCTATCATCGCCCACACGAGGAGGATTCGCATGGCCACAGGCAATCCGGCAGCCGTAGAAGCCCAGGCGGCAAAGTTCCGCGACGACTATCACAAGGTCAAGACCCAGGTCCAGAAGATGATCGTGGGTCACGAGGACATCATCGACGGCGTGCTGGTGTGCCTGTTCGTCGGCGGCCACTGCCTGCTCGAAGGCGTGCCCGGCCTGGGCAAGACGCTGCTCATTCGCTCGCTCAGCCAGGCGCTGCAACTCGACTTCTCGCGCATCCAGTTCACGCCCGATCTCATGCCCGCCGACGTGACCGGCACGACCATCGTCGTCGAGACCGAGCACGGCCGCGAGTTCCGCTTCCAGAAGGGTCCGATCTTTGCGCAGATGGTCCTCGCAGATGAAATCAACCGCGCGACGCCCAAGACGCAGTCGGCCCTGCTCGAAGCGATGCAGGAAAAGAGCGTCACCGTCGGCGGCGAAACGCACCTGCTCGACAAGCCCTTCTTCGTCATGGCCACCCAGAACCCCATCGAGCAGGAAGGCACCTACCCGCTTCCCGAAGCGCAGCTCGACCGTTTCTTCTTCAAGCTCAACGTCGGCTACTCGAAGCGCAACGAACTGTCCGAGATTCTCAACCGCACGACGCGCAGCGAGTCGCCCGAGATCCAGGCCGTGCTCGACGGGCCGTCGATCGCGGGTTACCAGCAGCTGGTGCGGCAGGTAATCGTCGCGCCGCACGTGCAGGACTACGCGGTGCGCGCGGTGCTCTCGACGCACCCCAACGAGCAGTACGCCACGCCGATGGTGAACCAGTTCCTGCGCTTCGGCGCTTCGCCGCGCGCCGCCCAGGCGCTGATCCTCGCGAGCAAGGTGTACGCACTGCTCGACAGCCGCGCCAATGTTGCGGTGGATGACATCAAGAGGGCCGCGCTGCCGGCCATGCGCCACCGCTGCCTGCTCAACTTCGAAGGCGAAGCCGAGGGCCTGAGCACCGACGCCGTGCTGCAGAACATCCTCGAGACGCTGCCCGTGGATGCCGGCGTAGGCGTGGGGGCCTGACGCAATTGTTCAGCACTGAAGGTGCGACCCATGACAGCCCGGGGCTGTCACTCGCCTTCCTCTTCGGCCATCAATGGTTCGACGAGGCCGCGCAGGGTGATGATGCCGCGCGGCGCTTCGGGGCTGCCGACCACGCCCATCACGGCTCCGATCTTGCGCAGCGTCGCGATCGCCGCGCGCGCATCCATCGATTCGCCGACAAAGGGCGCTGGCCGGCACACCTGGCCCGCGGTCGCGCCCTCCCCGGCGGCGATCAGGTCGATGACGTCGATCACGCCGATCACCTTGCCGCGATCGACCACCGGATAGCGCGCATAGCCCAGCGTCGAGTGCCGCCGACGCAGACTCGCAATTGTCTCCTCGGCGCCGAGCACCTGCACGCGCTTCCACGGCACCATGCGGCTGCCGGCGGTGATCTGCCGCAGCGACAGGGCGCGGTCCACGATGTCCGTCTGCCGCGCCGAGAGCGTGCCGTGTCCCACCCCTTCTTCGATGAGGGCCGCGATGCGGGCCCGCGCGCTGAGCACGGCCCCGGTCATGCTGCCGCCCACGAGATGCGAGAGCCACTTGCCCGTGCTCTGAAAAAACCACAGGATGCCCGTCCACGAGTAGATGCGGCGAACGAACCGCAGCACCGGCGCCAGCGGATAGGCCACGACGTCGGCGCGGGCCCGGCCGATCTCCTTGGGAATCGTCTCGCCGAAGATGAACAGCACCGGCGTGAGCAGCAGCGCCTGCGCGATGATC
This sequence comes from Planctomycetota bacterium, assembly GCA_963205185.1. Taxonomy (GTDB): domain Bacteria; phylum Planctomycetota; class Phycisphaerae; order Phycisphaerales; family UBA5793; genus UBA5793. The sequence continues at coordinate 79,738 of CAUJHZ010000023.1, forward strand.
GACGTCGCGTCGCCCCAGCGCAGCCCGGCGGTCAAGATGGCGGTGATGGCGAACGAGACGACGAAGTTGCAGATGTTATTGGAAATGAGCAGCGTGGAGATCGTGCGCTGCGCATCGGAGATTTCGCCGCGCAGCGTGATCGCGGCCCGCTCGCCGCGGCTCTGTCGGACGATGAGGCGCAGCCGGCTCATGGAGTAGATCGCGGTCTCGAAGCCGGAGAATAACGCCGAGCCGAGCAGGCCCAGCGCGAACAGCGCCACATGCGCGAGCCACCACCACCACTCGGGAGGCGGCGCGGCCGCGGGAGCCGAGGCGATCGTAACGAGGCTCATTGCACTGGCTCCACCTCGATCGAAACGGCCCGCGAGCGGCGCACGGCGCGCACCATGAGCCGGTACGCGCCGACCACCGCCGAGTCGCCCACCTTGGGCACCCGCTGCAGTTCCTGCGAGACGAGCCCGGCGACGGTGGAGACGCGCGGCGACTCGATGTCGATCGTGAACGCGTCGGCGAAATCGTGAATGTTCAGATCGCCGTCGATGATCCACCGGCCCAGGCCCACGAGCATCACCAGGTGCTGGTCAGACGCATGCTCGGCGGCCCGGCCGTACAACTCGCTCATCACGTCGTCGAGCGTCACCATCCCCGTCGTCTGGCCGAACTCATCGACCACCAGGGCCAGGCGCGTCTGCGTGGCGCGGAAGTGCTCGAGCAGGCGGTCGAGGGTCGCCAGTTCGGGAATGAACGTCGGCGGCTCCATGGCGCTGCGCACCGTGAGCGATTCATCCAGCAGAAATCGCCGCAGATTGAGCACGCCGACGATCGTATCGAGGCTGCCTTCGAAGATCGGCACGCGCGGCAGGCGCGACTGGCGGACCTCGTCGAGCAGTTGCGTTCGGTCCACGTCAACCGGAAACGCGCCCATGCGCACGCGCGGCGTCATGATGTCGCGCGTCGTCTGCCGGCTGAGGCGCACAATGTCGCTGAGCAGTTCGTACTCATCGCGGTCGATGACGTGCGCATCGCGCGAGATCTCCAGCAGCGAGTCGAGTTCATCGTGGCTGATGGCCGCGAGGCGGCCGGGAGTGACGCCGAGGCGGACGAGCGGCTCGATGATGAAGCGGCTCAACGGCAGGCGCACGGGCGCCAGGAACCCGTGCAGGGCGAGCAACGGCACGGCCGTCCAGCGGACCCACAGCCGGCTGTGCGCGGCGGCGAGGAGTTTGGGCAGCACCTCGCCAAAGAGAATGATCGCCGCGAGCATGACGACCGAGGCGATCACCGCCTCCGCCTGGCCTGCCGTCGTGTCGTCGATGCGCAGCAGCAGCACCGAGGAGACGACGAAGTAGATGACGTTGACGGTCATGTTGCCCAGCAGCAGCGTGATGAGCAGCATGCGCGGGTTGGCCAGCAAGGCTGCAGCCGCGCGGGAGACGGCGTCGGTCTGCTCCGCGAGGTCGCGGCGCTCGTGGGCCCGCAGCCCGAACAGGGCCGTCTCGGTTCCGCTGAACGCGGCGCTGAGCACGGCCGCGATGGGCAGGATGAGCAGCAGTGGAATGTCAGCCGAGCCCCATGGGAACATGGCGCGGATCATAGGGCGGCCCGGTTCGCCGCGGCGCGACCGCTCGGCGGATCGGAACGCGTCGCGGCAGCCGAGGCGATGCGAGTCGTCAATCCGCCTTTACGTTCCGCGATTGGAGGTCATACCACCCCTGCATCGGGTCGTAGACGAACTTGAGTTGCCGCTTGGTGAACTGTTCGTACCAGTCTTCCCAGTCCATCAGATCGAGTTCTTCTGGCGGGGCAAAAGTGCCGCCGCCGATGCGGATGCGCGTCTTGTCTCCGGCCACGTGTCCGGGCCAGTATCCGTTGGCTTCGCACCACATGCGGATCGCGTGAAGGCTCGTGGTTTCGTAGTTCGTCATGTCGCGGCAAGTGTAGCCCGGAGAGTCGCAAAGTGGTCCGCTCGGGCGGCCGGACGCCGGCCATCTTCAACTGGCGTGGCGAGCATCCGGCCGGCGCTAGGGAATTGACTCCACCGGCGCGGGCATGAACACGATGTCGCGCCCCGCATCCACCACGACCAGCCCGTCGAGCGTCTGGATGCCGTTGGGACCGGGCAGTTCCGTTCGGTCGTCGAGTTCGTACGGCTGATCGATACGGCGGCCGGTGAGATCGAGCGTGTGCATCTCGACCGAGCGCGGCAGGCCGCGCGCGGCATTGTCCACCGTGACCACGACCATGAGGCGATCAGTGGCGCACGCGACGCCTTGCACCGTGGCGTTTACGCGGCCCGAACCGGCCATGAGGCCGGAGATTGAACCATCGCTTTCGATCACGTACACGCCGTTGTGCGTCTTGAGCACGAAGCGGTCCATGTGGCGGACGATGCGCGGATCGGATTCGCCGCTTTCGATCGGGGCGATCATCGGCTGGGCGGTAATGGCAGCAGTCTCGAGGTCGATGCTCACGGCCTGGCCGTCGCCGCGGAACACAAGCAGGCTCGAGCCCGTCAGTCCCGCCCACTTCGGATCGGCCAGCGATTCATCGCTGATGGCCCAGCGCTGCTGGCGCCGAAGCGAGTCGAAGCAGAAGATCCGCCCCTGCGTTGCATAGATCACCTCGCCGCGCGGACTGAGCACGGCAAAGTCGAGCGGCACGAAGCGGTCCGTTTCGATGTCGATGATCGTCGCGCCCGTCTGCGGCCGCAGCAGCAGGACGTGATTGGAATCGACTTCGCGCCGGCCGCGCCGCCCGCCGCTCTGCGTCGCCCCGGCCACGAGCAGCAGCGAGTCGGAGGCGCTCACGGACTTGACCGCGTCGATACCCGCCGTAATGGCCCAGCGAACCTCGCCCGTGCGCCGATCGAGGCATCCGACGCGCCCGGTCTCTTCGGCGAGGATGAGGGAATCGGCAGTCACGGCGGGAAACAGCCTGCCGCTGGGGCGTGATGCGTCGGTGCGCTCGAACCACCCGTCAAAATCGCCCGAGCGCCACAGCGTGCGCTTCTGGTCCATGTCGTACGCTTCGACGACGCGATCGCCGCGGCTGGCGAGCACGCCCAGCAGCGCGATGGGGCCATCCACCGCGAGCAGTTCCTTGGTCGGCGAATCGAGAATCTCGATGAACTGCGCGCGGTTGGTCGAGTCGTAACCGATGAGATTCCGGTTGTCGCGCACGAGCGCATACTGCGATGACGGCGAACCGACCGCCGGAGTAAGCAGCGTCTGGCCTTCCTTGATGTCGGCGAGTTGTCCGAGGGGGCCGATCACCGCGAGGCGCTCGTCGGGGCTGCGCAGGGATTCAAATCGCTGCCGCCATTCGTCGATCGAGAGCGGCCTGCCTTCGACGAGCGGCACGGTCGCCGCCGCGTCGCTGCGCTCCACGGCGCGGAGCAGTTGCATGCCCTCGAACCACTGGCCGGTCGCTTCGTACATCTGCAGCAGTTCGGAGCGGACCCGGCCCAGCGCCGGCTGCATCGGCTGGAGACTCAGCGCAAAACGCAGCGCGGCCTCGGCCGCATCCGTGCGCCCCTCCAGCCGCAACTGCTGCGAAGCGGCGATGCAGGCGCTCGAGGCGACGTCGGCCAGCGGATAGCGCCGCGCCACCCGGAGCAGTTCATCGGCGCTGCCCTGCGACTGGGCGGACTGGAACTCGCGCTGCGCCGTGTCCTCATACGGCCGGTACAGGTCGCGATGGCCGTCGGCGACGACCGCCGTCAACCGGAATCGCGCCACGTCGCCGGCGCGGCGCGTCGAGCCCTGCTCGGTCCATGGCTCGTCGATGAGCGCCGGAGTCGTCAGCACTGCCTCATATGAATCGATCGCCGCGGCCGCGTCCCCTGCCTGGGCCAGGCTCCCCGCGTGGCTGAGCAGAAACGCCAGGCGCTGCTGAGGCGTCGCGGCCAGCAGCTCGAGCCGGTAGTAGATCGCGTCGGACAGTTCATCTGGCAGCACTGAGTGCGGGGCCATGTCGAGCAGACCCGCGAAGAGGCGCTGCTGGGCCGTGCTGTTGATCTCACTGAGCGGGTCGGCGTTGATGATGTCGATGGCGCGGTCGATCGAAGTCATCAGCGTCTCGAGCCGGCGATGCTGAAACGCCAGCCGCGCCAGGCTGATCGCCGGGTTCGGATCATGCGGGTTGGCTTCGAGCCGCGCCCGCAGGTGTGGCTCGCCGATCTCGTACGGGATGAATGATTCGAGTCGCTCAGCCGACGCCAGCAGGACCTCGCCGCCCACCATCACCGGCACCGCGAGTTGATTGATCTCGACGGACTCAAGTTCTTTGCCGCCGCCATCGAAGATGCGCAGCCGCTGATTCGTCGGCACGAGCACGCGGCCGGGCCCCGTCGTCACCCGGCCGTTGATGAACTCATCCGGGCGCAGCGGGATCCAGTTCCCCGCGGGGTGATCGAGGCCGTCCAGGGCGATGCGCATGATGGACTGGCCGGGGAGCGGAGGGCCGATCGCCAGCAATGCATCGTCGCCTTGAGCGAGGTAGAGCGGATCGCCCCAGGACGTGGCGGCATGGAACGATCGCTGCGCGCCGGTGAGCGGATCGAGAACGACGATGCCGCGCCGGCTGGGCGTAAAGCCGACGACGCCGATGGGCGTCATGAGCATGGTGTCGTACGTGCTCGGCGGCGTGAGGTCGCCGCGCATCCGCGCGCCGAATGGTTCGTGGACGCGCAGCCAGCGCACCAGCCCGCTTCGCGCGTCGATCGCCGTCATCGCGCCCAGCGGCGTGGAGAAGTAGACGGTGCCGTCGGCGAGCAGGGGGCGCGTCGAAGGCAGCACGGCGTAGTACCCGAAGATCGCGGAACTCGCCAGGTGCTGGTGCCACACGCGCCGTCCGGTCGCCAGCTCCACCGCCGCCAGATAATCCGACGCCAGTCGCAGCGTCTGCTTGCGCACAGTCACAATCACGAGGCCGTCGTGCACGATCGGTATGCCGATGAACGAAGCGCCGGTCAACTCGCCGCTGATGCCGCCGGGCGTCGTCGTCCACAACCGCTCGCCGGTGTTGGCGTCGTGGCAGACGACCAGGGTCTGCAGATCGGGGTCGCTCGCCGGACGCATCACGATCGCCACGACGCGATCCTTGTCCACCGCCGCGATGGTCGGATCGTTCTGAATCGAGGTGGAATCGAGCATGCTCGGGAAGCGACCATCGTCGGACGATGCCGTCAGACCGTAATCCGCCTCCCAGCGCTCGCGTCCGTCGAAGCGGTCGAGCGCGGTGAGCGTGACGCCGTTGTGAATGAAGACAAAGTCACTGGTGACGGTGGGGATGATGGAAAGCAGCCGCGCCGTCTCCTCGTCGCTGCGCTGCGCGGGCTCGGGAATGCCGCCGCGCCGCGTGCGCACCGGGTTCGAGCGGAAGTTCTCGAGGTCATGGCGCCAGGTCGGCGACTTGCCCATCTGCGCCAGCGTGGCGCGATCCAGCGCTGCCGAACTCTCCGCGTCGCTGGGCGGCGGCTGCTCGAACGTCCCCCCGATCTGGTCGGCCAGATCACGCAGGCGCTTGGATTCTGTCCGATCCGCGATGGCCTCGATCGCCTGCGAAATCAGACCCGGCCGGCCGCCGTAGACGCCCGTAAGCACCGACAGCATGCCCCACCGGCTTTGTGCCTCGCCCGCAAGCCGAGGGTGCTGGCGGCACTCCGTCAGCACGTCGGCGGCAAAGTCGAACCTCGCCCGCACCATCATCGACTCGGCGATGTCCAGCGCGGCGGTCAGCCCCGCCGGCGTGAGGAAGCGGCTGATGAAAACCTCATCCGCCCGGCCTTCTTCAAGCAATCGATGCGCGACCGGCTCGTTGACCTCCACGTACGCTGCGAGCAGCTCCGGCTGGCCAAGGAGCACTTCCTGGACCCCCTGACGGACCGAAACGAACGCGTTTTCCTGCTCGGCGGCCTTGAGAAGGCGATAGGGGAACTGGTCCAGCAGGCGCTGGTATAAACGGAGGGCCTCGGCGGTGTTGCCGATCCGCACCTGGTCCTGGGCCTGATCGAACCACTGGCTCGCTTCGGGCGAGTCATCGATGAACACGGGCGTCGGCGCCACCACCTGGCCGGCGGCAAGGGAGCAGCAGAAGCCGATGATCGCAAGAATCAGGGTGAAACCGGGCGTTTTTCGTTTGCAAAGACGGTGATCGGACGTAGGCTTGAGCATCGGATTCCTGGCGGTGAAAGACTATACCGATCGGGGGGAACGGGGCGTCACGCGGCAGCGAAATTCCATCTTTCAGGATGAAGTTTTGTCGAGTCGATCCGACAGACAGACAATGTCGGAGAGGGCGAATCAGTGCTGGAGCGATACATCGAATCGCGGTTCAAGCTGGATGTGACCTCTCCGGTCGCGCAGGCCCGCTGCCGGCGGGTGTGCCTGCTGGTCATCCTCATCGCCGTGCTCAGCCTGGGCGACCTGCTCGTCACCTGGACGTTCCTCAATTCATTCGGCATGCAGGAAGTCAACCCCTTCGCCGCGTTCATCATCCGCCAGCAGAATCCCTTCGCGCTGGTCCTCTTCAAAGTCGGCTCGATCTCGGCCTGCATCTCCACAATCCTCGTCGTGCGGCACCGCCGGCAGGGTGAAGTCGCCGCGTGGATCGCCGCGAGCATCCTCATCATCCTCACCGTACGCTGGGCCGCGTACACCCGGGAAATGGGTGCCTTCAACAACACGGTCACCATCGGCGAGGCCCAGCAGAGCGAGCAGTGGCTGCTGTTCCACAATCGACGGGTCGTCTCCACGCCGCTACCCTAGCGGTGCATGATTTCAGGCCATTCATTTCGCGTCACCGGTGCGTCTGTTCTTGCGCTGCTGGCTCTGCTTGCCGCGGGCTGCGACACGACCAAAGCGCCCACCATCGATCTGGTCGGCGCCCGCGTCGTCGAGCAGCGGCCTGAGGCGTCGCTGGTCGAACTCACGCTTGAACTGACCAACGACAATCCCGACCCCGTCCCGCTCGTCGAATTCCATTACTCGGCCTCCCTCGACGGGCAGCGCATCATCGAGACTCGCCGCGCGGCCCAAGCCACGCTGCGCCGTCTGGGCACGCAGAGCATCGTCCTGCCGGTAGTCATTCCCGCCAGCGCGGCCGGCGGGCCGCTTGCCGGCGTGCACGCCCTGGTCGTTTCGGGCCGGCTGTCGTACATCGCGCCCGGCCAGCTCGGCGAGGTGCTCTTTGACACCGGCGTGCGCGTGCCCAAGGTTTCCTTTACGGAATCTGTGCAGGTTGAGTTCGGCAGTACGGATGGCTCGTAAGGCCGCCCGCGCAGCCAAGGTGCGCTCCGAGATCGGCCAGCCGCGGTCGCTCTACGACTGCCCGCAGTGGTACGACATCGTGCATGAGGCGGGCACCGCCGCCGAAGTCACTCAGCTGCAGCGCATCAACAAGAAGTACGGCACCGGCGGGAGGCGCTGGCTCGAGCCGGCGTGCGGCACCGGCCGCTTTCTGCGCGTCCTCGCAAACCGCGGCTGCCAGGCCGTCGGCTACGACGCCAGCCCGATCATGCTCGACTACGCCCGACGGCGCCTGCGCGCCCGCGGACTGAACGCGCAGTTGTGCCCGGGTGACATGGCGACCTTCGTGCGGCCGCGCACGTTTGACATCGCGTTCAATCTCATCAACACCTTCCGGCATCTTCTCGACCCGCTCGAGGCGCTTGCTCATCTGAACTGCATCGCCCGCTCGCTCAAGCGCGGCGGCGTGTACGTTCTGGGCATCGATCTGGTCGATTACGACGATCCGCAGCCGGGCGAAGAGGTGTGGGTCGCGCGGCGGGGCCGGTGCAAGGTGCGCCACGTCATGTTCAGCATCCCGCCCGAACGCCGGCGCCGCCGGGAGCGCATCATCAACCACCTCATCGTGGACACGCCTTCGGGACGATCCACTTACGAGTCCCATTACGACCTGCTCTCGTACAACCTGGCGGAGTGGCTCTACCTTCTCGAAGAGAGCGAACTGAATTGTATTGCCGCATACGACTTTGACTGGCAGCCGATCGACATCACCGGCTACACGCGCGACGTGAATCTCATACTCGCGCGAAAGTCCTCGCGCTGACGACAAGCCGCGACAAAGCCTCGGCGCCGTCGCGGATTGCTCTGACCTTCTCACGGCGCATGACGGTCTTCCAGCACCGCAAACTCCTTGCGGAAGCGCGAGCCGCCGAGCTGGCTGTCGATGAGCCGCAGCCGCTGGATGCGCGGGTAGATGCGTTCGAGATTCCGCCCGGCCCGGTCGAAGATCTGCAGAATGCGCAGTTCGGCGAGCCAGAAGTTCGCATCGCGCCGCTCCGCCGACGCCGCCGCAATCCTCTGAAAGCCCGGCAGCGCCTCGGCCGGCCGATCGAGCGCAAAGAGACACTCCGATCGTCCGAGCATCGCTTCCGCCGAGTGCTCACGCCAGACCAGCACCTGCTCGTAGACGCCCAGCGCCTGTTCGCAGTCGCCCGCCAGCCGCAGCGCCTCGGCCTGGCACAGGCCCGCCGCCGCCCACGACTCGCTTGCATGATCGAGCAGCCCGGCGATCGACCAGCCGAGACTGGAGATCGGCACAATCCGCTCGCGAGCCATGATTGCTGCAGCCTGTTCATCGCCCGCGTCGAGCAGCCGCCGCGCCTCGGCCAGGCGCTGGTTGCCGATGCGGGTGATGATGCTCAGAGCCCGCTGGGGTGAGCGCTGCGCCAGTTCCTTCAGGTCTTCTTCGATCTGTTCGGGCCGCTGCAGCGCTTCGAGCACCGAAATGCGCGTGTCAATGATTTCCGCTGCGAGCGTGTTATCGATGCCCTCACCTTCTTCGAGTCTTTCGAGGCGCTGGAGCGCCGCATCGTGCTCGCCCAGATCGCGCTGGGCCTGCGCAGCGCGCACCGCCGCGGCGATGCGGTAATAGCGCAGGTCCTGACGCCGCGATTCGCTCAAAGCCGCTCCGGCCAGCGCCGAATCGAGCAGGCGCACCACGCGATCGGCGCCGGCGATCATCTCGCGCAGCAGGACCGCGCGCTCGGCGCCGGCGCTTGCCTGGGCTTCGTTCCACTTCATCTGCACGGCCTGGAACGCGGCGTCGAGGTACAGATCCGACTCCGACGCAACAAGGCTGAAGTTGTGGCCCGCCCGGTCGTAGCGCTGCTGGCGCGAAAGCAGCAGGCCTCGCTCGTACGCCCATCGGTCAAACAGGCTCGCCTGCGGAAAGCGCTCGACGACCAGCGCCAGCGCTTCATCGTAAAGCGCCTGCAGTTCGGGCAAGTCGGGCTGATCGAGTACCGCCGCGGAGAGCAGGGCCGCCGCCTGCTCGGCCGATTGCTGGGCCCGCGGACTAAGCGGGAAGCGCGAGGCGGCGTCCATGAGCAGCCGCGCCGCCTCCTTTGACTCGCCGCGCGCCGCGTGCGCGGTGGCCAGCGCCAGCATGATGCGCGGGGCAACCTGCGGATCATTGCCGTGCCGTGCGAGCAGCGACTCGAGCAGCTCCACCGCTTCGCTCTGTCGCTGGGGATCACCGGCCATGCGCTCGGCCTGCGCCAGCGCCATCTCGGGAGGCAGCTCCGAGAGCGGAATCGAGTCAGGCAGAATCGACCGCCAGCGGCCCGCGACCACTTCCTGCCGCTGCGCCGCGTTGAGCGGCAGCAGGTCATTGTCCAGATAAGCGCGGTACACGCGCACGGCTTCATCCACCTGCCGCCGCGCCGCCTCGCCCGTGGTGTCGTGCAGGTCGATGCGCCCGGCGTCGGCGGTTAATCCCCGCACCGCATCAAAAAACCGCTGATCGCAGATGAGCAGAAAGGTAAACGGGTCGCGCCGAATCTCAACCGACGCGGCGAGCTTGTCCAGCGCCGCCGCTGCCGCTGCGGTTCCCTCAGAGCGGCGCAGCAATTCGACCATGCCCAATCGTGCCCGCAGCAGCGCGACTGCATCCGCGCCGCTGCCGCCCAGCAACGTGTCAAAGTGCATTCGCGCTTCGTCGAAGCGACCGAGCCGCGCGAGGCTCATGGCCGCCATCGACCGGCCGCGACTGAGCCACGGTTCGGTGAGTTCGCCCAGCAGCGGCGTGAGGGTATCAGCCACGAGTTGCCACTGATCCTGCTCCGCGCCGGCTTTGGCCAGCGCGCTGTAGTAGGCCGCCGCGGCGTTGAGAAACGGCAGCCGCTGCCGCTGCTCGACCTGCAGCAGATACCGATGGCGCTGCTGCATCGCCGCGCTGCCTGCAAACTCCGGGTCCTCCTCGAGATCGAGAATCTCGTCCGAAAGTCCCACCGTGGCGTCATCCACAAGGCGCAGCGCCTCATCGGCCGCAGCGCGCATCTGCTCCCACTGCGCCTCGCTGGCGATGCCGAACTCGATGGTGAGATCGAGCGCGCTGAGCGAGGTCTTGAGAAAGAGCAGGTTGAACGCAAGATCCGCCTGCCACAGCGGCAGCCGCGCATCGCTGGGGTGCGCATCGATGAGTTTCCGCCGTGCGTCGATGAGGCGCTCGACGGTCGCGCCCCGCGCCTCGCCGCTCAACTCCGGATCCGCCAGCGCCGCCTGCAGGTGCGCGATCTCGATCAGCTCGGGCAGTGCCGCGTCGCCGGCGCTGCTGGATTCGAGCACGTAGTCAAGCAGGTCGTCCAGGCCGTATTCCGCCAGCCCTTTGAGAAACTGGTCCTGGTCGAGTTGCTCATCAAGACTCTGCCCCCACGCCCCCCGGCACACCGAGAGCGCGAGCAGGACGAGAATGAGCCGGCAGTGCACTTTCATGATTCGAACACCGGAAACGTCTGTGCGCAGCCCATTGTAGGAACGGTCATGCTGGCATCATCGCGCCGACTGCGACCGCAGTGCTTCCCTCGCCGTACGCCGCCGGCGCCCGCCGCACGGTGGTGATGAGCACATCATCGCGCGTCGCCCCGTCGCGGTACCGGCCGACGGCCTGCGGCAGCAGGTCGCTCAGATCCAGATGCATGTCCGGCCGCCACCTTTCAACAACCTGCCGAACGCCCGTCACGCCGAACTGCCGGCCGCGTTCATCCACCGCCTCGGTTGCGCCGTCGGTGTAGATGACCACGAGTTCATCCTCATCCATCCGCGCCGTCTGCATCTCCGGCTCGAACGCCTCGTCGGGTGCGGCGCCGAGCATGAACGTCGTGGACTCGAGCGCCTCGAGCGAGCCGTCGCGCCGGCGGATGAAAGCAGGGGGGTGGCCCGCGTTGACCCACTCCATCGCGCCCTCGGGGCTGATGCGAAGGACAAACGCCGTCGCGAAGATACCGTGGCGGAACATGACGAGATGAAAGTAGCGGTTCAGCGCCCGCGCCACGTCGCCCGGCGAGGCGTTGGGATTCTCGCCGTAATACCGCTGCACCTCGCCATCGACGCGATTGACCGTCAGCGCCGCCGGGATGCCGTGGCCGGTTACGTCGATGAGCGCTGCGTGCAGCCAGCCGCGCTCGTCGAGGTGCGCGTGCAGAAAGTCGCCGCCCACCTGGCGCATGGGTTCGTAGGAATAGTTGAACTGGATCGGCCCGCCGCACACCGGCCGCGGGAAGCGCACCTCGTGAATCTTCCTTGCGTCGATGAGATCGCGCCGCGAGCGCCTGAACTGCCGGCGCAATTGCGTGATCTCCACGGCGTGGCGCAGCCGGCTGATGCGCCACCAGCAGAGCATGAGCCCGGCGGCGTTGATCGACGGCGAGATGAACACCCCCGTCGCCACGTGCAGCACCGACAGCCGCTCGACCAGCGCCGTGATGATGATCCACGCGGGATAGAGCACGAGCAGCGGCTTGATGCCCTGCCCCGGAGTCCAGGGCAGCAGCGCGCACGCAAAAAAGTGCGAGATCGCAATGCCCACGATCGGCCAGGCCATCGCGCCCATGCTCATCGACGTGTCGGCCATGGCGATCTGCTCGCCCACCGCCGCGCCGATCGAGCACAGCCCCGTCAGCACGAGCACCCAGTACGCCAGGCGCAGCACGCCGGCGCCGGAGGTGATGACCGACCGCACCAGCACCAGCGCCACGCCCAGCGTCGCCAGCCGCGCGGCCGCCAGCGACACGAGAATCGGGCTCTCCAGCCAGCGCACCGGCGGCTCCGCGCCCGTCGTGGGCAGCCACGTCTGGATCGCCAGCGCCATCCCATACTGCACCACCACCAGGCCAAGCCACAGCGACACGAGCCACGAGAAGCGCAGCCGCAGCAGCCGCGCAATCTCGCTTTCGAAGGTCGATGCCGACATGACGGGTGGCGCGATCGCTTTCATGTCGCCGCCTCGACGGTTGCCGCACTTGCTTCGCGCGATGCGCTCGCCTCGCGCGAAAAGAAGAACCGGCTCGTGCGCAGCGACGTGCGCGACGCCGGAGCCGGGCCGACGCTCACCGCCACAATCAGCACATCCTCATCCGGCTCGCCGTGCCAGCCGCGAAAGGTGTTGAGCTGCCGCAGAAACGCCTCGGGCCAGTGCAGCGCATCCTCCACGCGCGTGGTGCGCACGATCGCTTCGACCCCGCCGTAACCCAGCCACTGGCCCTTGCGGTTGCGCCATTCGCACGCGCCGTCGGAGTGGGCGATGAGCGCATCATCGCGCTCCATGGCCTCGATGCGCTCCTCGCATTCGTCGCACAGACAATCAGAAGCGCCCAGCGGCCAGGTCGTCGAAATGAGTTTCGTCACCGAGCCATTTCCATGCCGAATAAACGCCGGCGCATGCCCCGCGCCGCACCAGCGCACCGCGCCGCTGGTCTCAAAGCGCATGGCAAAGCCCGTCGCGAACACGCCGTGCGGCGCCAGCGTCAGGTGCGCGTAGCGGTCCAGCGCCGCGATGACCTCGCGCGGCCGCAGGTACGCCGACTCGGCAAAGAGCCGTTCGATCTCGCCGTGCAGCCGGTGCACCGTCAGCGCCGCCGCGATCCCGTCGCCCGCCACGTCGAGCAGAATCAGATTCAGCGAGCCATCCGGCGATTCGTGCGCCGCCAGCAGATCGCCCCCGATGCCCAGCCGCGGCGCATCGCGAAACGCAAATCGGATCGGCCCGCTCGTGCGCGGCCGGGGGAAGATCGCCTCGTGCATCTTGCGCGCATCGAACAGTTCGCGGTGAAACTCCTCATAATGCTGCCGCAGCGAGTCCGACTCGACGCGCCGCCCGATCGCCCGCGTCCGGATCCAGCACTCCAGCAAGCCAGCCGGCACGACCATCGCTCCGGCCAGCACATCCATTGCCAGCAGCCCGATGCCGAACTCCACCCGCGCCAGGCCCAGTTGCGCCAGCACCCACACCAGCCACACCGCCGCGCCCGGCAGCAGCGCCTGTCGCGGCGTCCACGGCAGGATCAGGCACGCCAGCAGATAGCCCACGGCCACGCGCAGCAGCCCCACGCCGCCTTCGCCCCTGGCCAGGTGAAACACCACGCTCGCAATCGCCGCGTTGAGCACGACCATCCACAGCGACAGGCGCAGCAACTCATCGCGGCGCACCGCCGGCGCCTCGTGCCGCCGCCACATCGCCCCGATCACCACCAGTTGCAGCCCGTGGGCCCCGATCTGGGCCCCGAAGCGCCACCACTGCCCCCACCAGTCCGCCAGGTCGGCGATGAGCAGGATGATGAGGATCCCCGACCACACGGCGCACAGCAGCCGAAACCGCCGCCGCATCAGCGCCGCCAGTTCCGCCTGGTACGCCTCCCCGAATTCCTGCTCGATCATTGCCACGGCTGGGTGCTCCGGGCTCATTCTAACGCCAGGACTCCAACGCGCTGCTTACGGATCGGATCGGCACGATTTCAATCGATCTCGCGCCCTTGCCCTTTGCCAGCCCCTTGTCCGCCGCGGCCCCGGCCGGCACCAGCGCTCGCCTGAAGCCCAGCCGCGCCGCCTCGCGCAAACGCTGCTCGATCTGGCTCACCCGCCTCACCTCGCCGCTCAGGCCCACCTCGCCCAGCGCGATCGTCGCCGCCGCCCCCGCCTTGCGCAGGTGGCTGCCGGCGATGGCCAGCGCCAGGCCCAGGTCCGCCGCCGGCTCGGCCACTTTCATCCCGCCCACCACGCTTGCAAACACATCCTGGTCGGCCAATCGCAGCCCCGCGTGCTGCTCGAGCACGGCGAGGATCATGCTCAGGCGGTTCGCATCCAGCCCCGACACGCGCCGCTTGGCCGCGCCGAGGATGCCGCTGGCTGTCAGCGCCTGCACCTCCACCATGAAACACCGGCTGCCCTGCATCGCCGGCACGATCACGCAGCCCGGCTTGCCCGCGCCGCTGCCCGCCTCGCTGCTCAGCACGCCCGATGGATCGACCACCTCGGCCAGGCCGAACTCGCCCATCTCGAACAAACCAATCTCCAAGGTCGTCCCGAAGCGGTTCTTCACGCCGCGCACGATGCGGTGCGCGTGGTAGCGGTCGCCTTCAAAGTACAGAACCGCATCGACGAGATGTTCGAGCAGCCGCGGCCCGGCGACCTGGCCGTCCTTGGTCACGTGGCCGACGAGCACGATCGCCATCTGCGTCGATTTCGCCAGGTAGACCAGCTCCATGCAGCAGCGGCGCAGTTGCGTCATCGAGCCCGGCGAGGCGTCCAGCGATGCGTTGTAAATCATCTGCACCGAGTCGATGACGAGCACCGCGGGCCTGACCTTGCTTGCCTGGGCGAAGATGCGCGCGAGATTCGTATCCGCCAGCACGTACAGATCCGCGGGACTGGTGGAACGGGCGTCCCCGGTGGAACGGGCGTCCCCGGTGGAGCGGGCGTCCCGCCCGTTATCCTCCACCCGCTGCGCCCGCATCTGGATCTGCTGGCTGCTCTCCTCGCTGGTGACGTAGAGCACGGTTCGTCCCGTCGCGGCCAGCCGCGCCGCCGCCTGCAGCAGCAGCGTCGATTTGCCGATGCCCGGCTCGCCGCCGATGAGGACCGTCGAGCCCGGCACCAGCCCGCCGCCGAGTACCCGGTCGAACTCGCCAATGCCCGTGGCCAGCCGCGGCACATCGAGCGGCTCTATCTCATCCAGCCGCACCGCCTCGGGGTTCGCGGCCGCGCTCTCGCCCTCGGCCGCCCACGCCTCGGCCAGGCCGCGCTGCGGGTCCTTCTTCTCCGACCCCCCGGCCGCGCTGGGCGTGAACTCCTCGAGCGAATCCCACGCCCCGCATTCGCTGCACTTGCCGGCCCACTTGGGCGACACCGAGCCGCACTGGTTGCACACAAACGATCGCCGGACCTTGGCCATGGCGAGACTGTAGCCGAACTCTCGCATCGGGTGCCATGCTTCATCGGCTCTGCGTGAAGCATGCCGAGCGAGTTCCGGGATGCGACACCACCACACGCCGGTCAACCGAGCCCGAAGCGCAAGCAAGGAATTGCATTAACGAGCCGCACGCGTCAGCACGCGGTGTTGGGCGCCCGGCGCGCATCTGTGAATGCGGCAATCCCGCGTAGCGACTGTCTTTGAAGTCAAGTGTTTATTGAAGGATTCCATGGCTGGTTGTCTCGGATCATGACGTTGATGGTGGTGAGGAGTTTGCGGGTGACGGCGATGAGGGCGGCCTTCTTGGGCTTGCCCAGTGCGAGGA
>CAUJHZ010000024.1 GCA_963205185.1 Planctomycetota bacterium
TCCTCGCACTGGGCAAGCCCAAGAAGGCCGCCCTCATCGCCGTCACCCGCAAACTCCTCACCACCATCAACGTCATGATCCGAGACAACCAGCCATGGAATCCTTCAATAAACACTTGACTTCAAAGACAGTCGCTACGCGCAGAGCGCGTTGGTGAAGCGGACGAGATCGGCCGTCAGGCCTTCGATGCGCGTGAGGACGTCTTCACCGGTGATGCGCCCGTCGGTGAAGTCGTGGCCGGTCGCGTAGACGAAGCGCGGGATGATGACGGTGCGGAAGTCGAGCATGAGGCTGGCGGCGATCTGCATGATGGACATGTAACTGCCGCGCCCGCCGGCGGCGCAGAGGAAGCCGGCGACCTTGCCGGTCCACACGTCGCGGCCGGTGAGTTCGATGAGGTTCTTGGCGGCGCTGCTGATGTCGAAGTTGTAGATGGGCACGCCCATGAGGATGCCGCTCGCCTCGCGCAATCGCGTCTTGACGGCTCGCACATTCTCGTTGCCGTAGCACGCGCCGCCGTCGCACAGCGGCAGGGGGATGTCGGCCAGGTCCACCCAGTCCACATCGGCGCCTTGCGCCCGGAGCAGTTCGTGCGCCCGGCTGGCGAGCAGGCGCGAGCGGCTGTCGGGATCGAGACTGCAACTGACGACGGCGAGTTTCACGGGTCGGGGATTCTCGAAAGTGTGGGGGAGCGAGGCGGCGCGAATGGGCGAGCGGTTCAGAGGCCGCCCTTGAGCGGTTTGTCGCCGCCCCACTTGGCGCGCAGTTTCGCCATGGCGTTGTCGTCTGAGCGGCCGGCCTCCTCTTCTTCCTTGGCCCGCATCGCCTTGAGCGAGAGACTGATGCGCCGGCTCGCCGGATCGACGTCGAGCACCTTGACGCGCACGATCTCATCCATCTTCACGACCTGCTGCACACGGTTGACGCGATCGTGCGACAGTTCGGAGATGTGGATGAGCCCATCGACGCCGGGCGCGATCTGCACGAAGGCGCCGAAGTCGGCGATGCGCACGACCTTGCCGACGACTTCCGAGCCGGGCGCGAGCGTGGCGCCGGCGCTGGTGAACGGGTCGGCCTGGCACTGCTTCATGCCCAGGGAGATCTTGTTGCCGCCGTCTTCGATCCTGAGCACCTTGACGCGGACGGTCTGCCCTTCGTGCACGACGTCTTCGGGCTTGTGCACGCGTTCGTAAGAGAGGTCGCTGACGTGCACGAGGCCATCCACGCCGCCGATGTCCACGAAAGCGCCAAAGGGCATGATGCGGCGGACCACGCCTTCCATCTCCTGACCCACGCCCAGGGTCTCGAGCGTCTTCTCGCGCTGGGCCGCGGCTTCGCGTTCCTGCACCGCTTTGCGCGAGAGGACGAGGTTGCGCTTTTCGCGGTTGATGTCCATGACTTCGCAGACCAGCGACTGGCCGACCATGGTCGAGAGGTCGTCGATGTGCTGGCGATCGACCTGGCCGGCGGGCATGAAGGCGCGCATCGAGCCGACCTGCAATTCGAGGCCGCCCTTGTTCACGCCGGTGCACTGGGCTTCGATGGTCTGGCCCTTTTGCAGCGTGTCCCATTCGCCTTTCTGCACCGCGCCGGCGAGGCCGAGATGCACGAGCCCTTCGCGCCGATCGACGCGATTGACGATGAACTCGATCGAGGCGCCGGCTTGGGGATTCTCTTCGAACTGCTGCAGCGGGCAGACGCCCTGCATCTTGGGGCCGAGTTCGACGAAGACATCATCGCGGCCGACGCGGGCAATGACGCCGGTGAGGCGCGCGCCCGGTTCGAGGCGCGGGCGCGACTCGGCCTGCGCCGCGCGCGGCGCAGCAGTCGGCGAGTCGGCTTGTACGAGGTCTTCGAGGCTCATGTCGCCGAGCGCTGCTTCGATTTCGGCCTGCAGTTCGCGGTCCATGTTCGATGGACGTTCAGCCATGGGAGCGTGTTCTTTCGTAAGAAGAAGGCATTAAGGGATCAAGGCATCAAGGCAACAAGGATACGCAGTTAGCCGCGACGCGAAGGGTCGCCGCGGCGACCGCAGCGGAGCGCTTCGGAGTGCAATCGCGCGATTCAACCTCTTCGGCGCATCATCACATACTCTCGGCCTTGAGGACGGCATCTTCCATCAGATACAGGCCCAGAAGCCAGTCGGCGGCGAGGTACGGCTCGACTTTGAACTTGCCCGTCACGCTGCCCCAACTCATGAGCATCTGTTCGGCGCTGGCTGCTTGCGCCAGCCGCACTTCGACGGCGTCATATGGCGTGGGCGGCACGCCGATGCAGCAGCCGTCCCATGCGTTGAGCATCGCCAGCATCTCGTTGGGCCCCTCGGCGACGATCGGGAACGTGACGTAGCCGACGACCTTCACGTAATTGCCATCGAGCATCTTGATGCGCTCGGGCAGTTTCAGTTTGCCGCGGCGCGGGTCGTACAACTCGTTGGCCGAAACGAGCATGTCCCACGTGACGACGTACGGGCTCTCTTTCGTGCCCTGGCCGCGAATGACGAAGCGCTTGTCGGCGAGGATGGAGCCGTCTTCGCGCTTCTCGAACGTGGAAGGGACGATCTCGGGTTTCGTCGGATCGGCCTGTGGTGCGGGCTTGACCTGCTCGCCGATCGGGGACGCCTCGCCCGGCTCCGCCTTTGATGCGCCGGTCCCAGCAGCACCGTCCCGGGCCTCTGCTGACTCGCTGGCCTGCTCGACTTCGACCGGGGCTGGAGCAGTCTCTTCAGACGTGTCGGCGGATGCCTCCGGAGAATCGCCAGCGGGTTCGGGCCTTCCGGCGCTCGGAGCTGTCACTTCTTCACTCTCAGCGTTCGCGGCCTGCTGCAACTCGTTGGCGAGCGCCTCGAGTTCGGCCTCTTCGTGCTCGTCGATCTGCGCTTCGAGTCTGCTGATTTCCGCCGGCGCGTTGGGCTTGAGGGTGCCATCATCGGCTTCCCCAGCCGCCGGCGATTCGTCTTGCGCGCCCGCGAGCACACCGCCCGGAGTCTGCGTCTCAGCAGGCAGCGGTTGGACGTTGGCGGGATTGCGGTCGGTCTGCCGGTCGGTCTCAGCCGGCGTTGCCTCGAGGTCAGCCTCCGGCGGGGCCGGTTCTGGATCGACGGCTGGCTCTTCTGCGGCGCCCGTCGTTGCCTCAGCGGCGCCCGGTGCGTCTTCCCCGGCCGGGTCGGCCAGCGCGACCGGCTCAGAATCGCTCGATGTCTCGCCATCGGGGCGGCCGCTCAGCAGCAGGCCCGCCGTGAGCACCGCCAGCAGCCCGATGAAGCCCCAGAAGATCTTCATGATTCAACCTTCCCGCCGCCCGGCCCCGTCGCCGGCGACCGCCGCGGCTCCCACCCGGAACCGATCGAATGGTAGACGAACTGGCCGCCGGGGTCGGCTCGATGAGAGGTCGTCTACCCGATGGGTTTGAGGTGGCGGGACACGGGAGTGCGGTAGGCCATGATTGAGGGCACCACGCCGGCCAGGGCGGCCAGGGCGATGGTGGCCATGACGATGATCAGCGTGGTCGCGGCGTCGAGTCGGGGGTGCACGACCAGGCCGAGCACATCCTTGAGGATGCTGGTGGCGACCTGCGAACCGATGAGCCACACTGCAATGCCCGCCGCAGCCCCGAGCAGGCCGATCATCGCCGACTCGGTGAGCACCAGGGAGGAGATGCGGCCGCGGCTGCAGCCGAGCACGCGCAGCACGGCGATCTGGCGGCGGCGCTGCTCCATCGAGTTGTAGAGCGCGAGCATGATGGAAATGCCGCTCGAGACCATGACCACGCCGGCCATTCCGATGAACAGGAGATTCATGTTGCCGATGATCTCAAAGAGCTTCTTGGTCTCGTCGCCGGGCTGGGCCACGGTGATGGACGGATCGGCGCGCAACATGCTGAAGACCTGCTGCAACGCCGCCGAGACCTTGGAGCCTTCGCGCGTGGGCAGGCCGACATAGATCCCCGTGATCTTGCGATCCGCGGGCAGCAGATCGTCGGCGCCGGTGTGCTCGACTTCGTGATCCTCATCCTCGCGGCGCTCGTGGGCGTGGATGATCCACGCGCCTTCGAGGCTGGTGAAGAGGGCGCGGTCGTGGCTCGTGCCGGTGGGCTCGAGGATGCCGACCACGATGTATTCGAAGTGGGCATGCTCTTCGTTCGTGGCGTCGTGCTTGAGTTCGACGTGATCGCCCGGGCGCAGGCCGGTGGACTTCGCCGCAGCGGCGCCGGCGACGACCTCGAAGGGCTCGGTGAAGTAGCGTCCTTCCCGAAGCTGCCATGGCTCATCCGGGTCGGGCTGGAACTTCGTGAAGAACTCCGGCGTCGTGGCCAGCACCGGGTGGCCCCGGTAACTGTCTCCCAGTTGCGTCGGGATCGCCCAGTCGAGCGGATATGTCTGCACGATCTGCTCGTACTTGCTCCATTCAATCCAGCGCGGCGGGGCCTTGGCGTAGAAGATGCCGTTGAGCACCGAGACCAGCGGGCTGCTGTCGCGGCTGATGAGCAGGTGCATGTTGCCCGCGCCGCGGCTGAACGCTTCTTCCCCCGCGCTGCGCAGGCTCAGCAGCAGCAGCATCAGCCCGACCGCGACGGACACGGTGATGATCGTGGTGATCGTGGAAAACAGGCGAGCCGTCATGCTCCGCGTGATGATGGTGAAATCGGTCATGGCCACGTCAGCACCCGCCTTCCGCCGCGGCGGGCTCTGCGGCCAGTTCGCTCAGCGACGCCTGGCGCTCGAAGCGGTCTTTCATCGTCGGGTCATGGCTGACGCACAGCAGCGCGGCGTTCTTCTCGGCGCAGATGGCCTGGATGAGATCCATCGCCACCACGGCGTTCTCCGGATCGAGGCTCGCGGTCGGCTCGTCGGCCAGGACCAGCACCGGATCGCACGCGACGGCCCTCGCCACGGCCACGCGCTGCTGCTGGCCGAGGCTCATCCGGTCGGGGTCGGCATTGGGCCGGTCGATGCCGAGATGTTCGAGGAGTTGCTCGGCGCGCGGCCGATGCTCGCGCCTCGGGATGGTTGAGAACATCATGGCGGTCATGACGTTCTCAACCGCGCTGAAGCCGTGCAGGAGATTGAAGGTCTGGAAGATGACGCCGACGTGGCGGCCGCGATGCAGGTCGCGGGCAGCGCCGTGCATGGAGTGCACGTCGGTGCCGCCGACGAAGATGCGGCCTTCGACGGGGTCCATGAGCCCGGCAATGAGGTTGAGCAGCGTGCTCTTGCCGCGTCCTGAGCCGCCCGTCAGGAGCATCTGTTCGCCGGGATCGAGGTCGAGAGCCGGGACATCGACAATCCACGGCCCGGACGGCCCATAGCGGAACTTGAGATCGCGAATTCCCAGTGCCAGAACGTGGCCGTCCACTTGAATCCCCCGTGTGTGCGGCGTGCGTGGGTGCGGAGGTGTTACCTGCGAAACGCTCAGCGGTTCTCCGCGGTGAGGTGAACGAGCACCTCCCTGGAACGGACTTCGACGACCACGCCGCCGGGCCAGTCGAAGCGGCGCGGCCGCCGCACCTGTGTGTGCATGATGGCATCGACTGCCGGCCGGACCACTTCGAGGGTGAGATCATCGCGCCGCGCGCCCAGGGCGGCCGCGGCATCGCGCAGACCGGCGCCGATGATGAGTTCGCCCGCTGCGGCCAGGCGCGCGCGATCGAAGGCGCCCGCGCCGTTGGCCGTGAAGGCTGATTCGACCTGCCGCTGCACGAGCGCCGACGCCTGGCGCATGAGATCGGCCGTGCGGTGGATGCGGCGATCGAGATCGGGGGCCAGTTCAAGCAGCACAGGCAGCAGGCGGGCGCGGACGGCGTTGCGCCGCTTGCTCTCGTCGAGGTTGGAGCGATCTTCGGCCCAGGACCAGCCGCAGTGCCGGCAGAGGTCGACGCAGTCCTGGTGGCTGTGGTCGAGCAGAGGACGGATGATGTCAATGCCCCAGCGCGGGGCTCGCCAGGCGAGACCGGCCAAGCCGTCGAGCCCTGAGCCGCGCATCAGGGCCATGAGCAGCGTTTCCAACTGGTCCGTGCCGTGGTGCGCGGTGACGAGGCCCGCGGCGCCGCGCTCGCGCACGACCTCCGCCAGCGCTTCGTAGCGCAACCGGCGGCAGACCTCGGCAAGGTTGCCAGCCGCCGCACGAGGATGAATATCGAGCACGATGAAGTCGAGGCCGAGGCGCTGGGCCGTTTCGCGCACTTTTTGCGCTTCGATCTCCGCCTCCTCGCGCAGGTGATGGTGCACATGCGCGACCAGGAGCTGGTAGCGGCGATGGGACCGGCGAGCCAGCGCCGCCATCGCCAGCAGCAGCGCCATCGAGTCGGCTCCGCCGCTGACGGCGAGCACGAGCCGGTCGCCGGCCCCCACGCCACAGCGCTGATTCAGAGCCGCGGCGACGGTCGAGACGAAGCGGTGGCGAGTCGAGGGCAAGCCCGCCGGACGGTCCGGTTGGCCTCGGCCGGGTCGGGTTGGCTTAGGTTCAGTGATGTTCACGCCTTAATAGTACCGATAACGCATGATGAGGGCGGGCGGATGGGCCGGAGCCGCGACGCTTTGGCGAGCGACACTGATCGAGGGAGGTTGCCATGCCATCCTCAACGACCTTCGGGCTCACCGAACATCTGCCCGGTCTGCTGCTGGCCGCCGGGGTCTCGCTGCTGTCGTTTCTGCTGATCATGAATCTTCGCTTCAAACTGCAACGCCGCGCCGCCTCGCGCCACGTGAGTCCCGCCTTTGCCTCCGGGCCGGCGGCTCGCACCGCCGGTGGATTCGAACCCGGCGAGCACCTGCACGCGCCTCAGCGGAGCGGGGCGCCGACCCGCGGCGTGATCGATGATCCGCGCGTGGTTGAAGCGCACGAATCGGTCCGGCAACTCATCGGCGCGCTCGACACGCGGTGCAAGTCGCTGGAAGTGCTGCTGCGGCAGGCGGATGAGCGCATTCGGCAACTCGAAGATGCCCTGGATGACCGGGTCGGGGCATCGATCAGCCCGACGCGAACTGCCCTGCCGGGCCGCTCGCGCCGCGGCGAAGAGGGCGAAGGTCCGATTGACGAGCCCGAGCAGCCACGCGTCGAAGTGGACACGCGGGCGGTGTCGGCTGTGGTCGGCTCGCTCGATCCGCTCCACGCCAACGTCTACGAATTGGCCGATCGCGGCCGCAGTCCCGTCGAGATCGCCCGATATCTTGACGAGCAGGTGGGCAAGGTGGAACTGATCCTGGCGCTGCGCAGCGAACGCTGAAGCGGATGCCCCCCGTTGCGGGTGAATGGCCCGCTGCACTTCGAAAAGCGGTTCAGAACGAGCGGAATCGGGCCGACATAGGGTGTTGGTCCGAAATCGATTGCGTTCCCGGAAGAACCAAGGGGGATGGCGGCCATGCTCTCAAAAGGCGCTGAAGTTTTTGTCACCTGCGGACGCGATGCGGACAAGCGCATCCTGCACCCCGCACGGGTCCTGTCCATCAGCGGCGAAACGTACGCCGTGCAACTGCACGGCAGCGAACTGGCCGTCGATGCGGGATCTCGCGTGCTGGTCTTCTTCGATCTCAATCGCAAGTTCCACAAGCAGAACGCCGAGGTCGTGGCCGTCAGCGACCCCCGCACGGGCCTCGGCCAGGGCGATACGCAGAACCTGACGATCAACGCATCCAAGAACGCAGGAGTGGTGTTCGGCTGCAATCTGGTCGGCCAGCCGGTTTCGGCGGAAGGGCGCGAGTCGTTCCGCGTGTGCACGGTGGTGGCCAACATCGCCGGCGATCTGGGCATCGAGAAGAACTGCCCGCTCATGGATGTGAGTTCCACCGGCTTTGCGATGGTCGCCAAGTCGAAGTACAAGATCAGCGACGTGGTGGCGGCAGTGCTGCGGCACGAGGGCACCGAGTTCCGCGGCCGCGCCGTCGTCCAGAGCATCAAGGAACTGCCCGGCGAGCGATACCGCTACGGCCTGCACTGCATGGAAGACCGCGGCAGCGGCAATACGCTCGTCAAGGGCTGTCAGCAGATCAGCGCGGCGTGCCAGCGGGCCCAGTTGCGCCGCCTGGCCGCGCACGGCTGATTCAGTCACCGGACGATCGCCGTCGCACGACAGCCGAAACCGGGAAGTGATCAGAAGGCCAGCGGCCATCGCGGCTGGTGCGGTTGATCGACGCCTCGCGCACATCAAACTCTTCACTCACGACGATCCAGTCGATGCGAGCGCTGGACGTGTCGCCGGTGAAGCCATTGAACGTGCCCTCGCCGGGCTCGCGCTCGGGCTCCTGCGCGCGATAGGTGTCGAGCAGGGGCCGGCCGCCCGTCTCGCCGACGCGAAGCAGCGCGGAGATGAGCCCGTTGCCGGACGCGTTGAAGTCGCCGGTGATGATGAGCGGGGCGCCGCTGCTCAGCTCGAGCGCCCGCCGGCGCAGCAGCATCGCCGAGAGCGAACGGGCGTGCTCGCCGCGATCATCGAAGTGAGTATTGAAGAAGAAGAGTTCGGTCGCATCGCGCACATCCCGGAGCTTGACCCACGAGACCATGCGCGGCAGGGCGGCGTCCCACGACTTGCTGCCCGGCACATCAGGCGTTTCGCTGAGCCAGAAGTGCCCGCCGTCGAGGCGCTCGAAGCGGTCGGTGCGGTAGAAGATGGCGCTCATTTCGCCCTTGAGTTCGCCGTCGTCGCGTCCAGCGCCGAAGAACTCGTAGCCGGGCAGCCGCTCGCGCAGGAACTCGGCCTGGTGGGCAAGCACTTCCTGCGTGCCGAGCAGGTCGGGAGCGGCGCTGTGGATGACGTCGGCGAGCAGGTCGCGGCGCTCGCTCCAGCGGTTGGGACCATCACCGGGGTTGTCGTAGCGGATGTTGAAGGACATGACGCGCAGCGGCGGGCCGCCGGCGTGGCAGCCGGTGAGCAATGCAAGCAGCAACGCGAGTACGAACTTCATCGAACGATCGACCTCCACTCGAACCCGAATCTCGACGACCTCAGGGCGGCGCCTTGCGCGGTATGCCCACGAATATAGCGCACGACCTGCAGTCGATGGGCCCGGCTGCGAATCGGCCGGCTCAGCCTTCTTCGCTCTCGCGGAGCCTGGCGAGGACGGAGAAGTCTTCGAGCGTGGTCGTGTCGCCGCGCGGCTCGTGGCCTTCGGCGATCTCGCGGAGCAGGCGGCGCATGATCTTGCCGCTGCGCGTCTTGGGCAGCGCGTCGGTGAAGCGGATCTGATCCGGCTTGGCGATGTGCCCGATCTCGTGCCCGACGTGGTTCACCAGCTCCGTGCGCAGGTCCTCGGTCGGCTGCTGGCCGCCTTTGAGCGTGACGAATGCCGCGATCCCCTGCCCTTTGATCTCGTGGGGCATGGCGACGACGGCCGCCTCGGCAACCGCGGGATGGGAGACCAGCGCGCTCTCGACCTCCATCGTGCCCAGGCGGTGGCCCGAGACGTTGATGACGTCATCGACGCGCCCCATGATCCAGAAGTAGCCGTCTTCATCGCGCCGGGCGCCGTCGGCGGGGAAGTACATCCCCTTGATGCGCGAGAAGTAGGTCTCGATGAATCGCTTGCGATCGCCATAGATCCCGCGCAGCATGCCAGGCCACGGCTTGCGAATGGCGAGCAGGCCGCCGGTGTTTGCCGGCTTTTCGTTGCCCTGCTCATCGACGATGGCCGCGTCGATGCCGAAGAACGGCAGCGTGCAGGAGCCGGGCTTGGTCGGCGTTGCGCCCGGCAGCGGCGTGATCATGTGCCCGCCGGTCTCGGTCTGCCAGAAGGTATCCACCACCGGGCACCGGCCGCCGCCGATGACGCGGTGGTACCACATCCACGCCTCCGGGTTGATCGGCTCGCCGACCGTGCCCAGGAGGCGCAGCGAGGAGAGATCATGTTTGCCCGGGTGCGCTTCGCCCCACTTCATGAACGCGCGGATGGCGGTGGGGGCGGTGTAGAACGTCGTGACCTTGTGCCGCGCGATGATGTCCCAGAACCGGTCCGGCTCGGGGTAGTTCGGCGCGCCTTCGTACATGAGACTCGGCACGCGGTTGGGCAGGATGCCGTAGATGATGTACGAGTGCCCCGTGACCCAGCCGACATCCGCGGTGCACCAGTACACCTGGCCTTCATCCGGGCGCAGGTCGAAGGCGTACTTGGCGGTGAGGTAGGTGAACACGCTGTAGCCGCCGGTGGTGTGCATGATGCCCTTGGGCTTGCCGGTGGTGCCCGAGGTGTAGAGGATGAACAGCAGGTCCTCGGCCTCCATGGGCGTGGGATCGCGATCGGGTTCGGCCCTGCTCATCAGGTCTTCCCACTCGTGATCGCGGCCGGGCATCATCTTGATCGGATTGCCGCAGCGGCGCAGCACGATGGTGTGGGTGACCACGCCGCTGGCCAGTTGCATGGCTTCATCGACATTGTCCTTGAGGGGCACGATCTTGCCGCGCCGCCACGAGCCGTCGCACGTGATGACGACCTTGCTCTTGGCGTCTGAGACGCGGTCCGCAATGGCCGTGGCGCTGAAGCCGCCGAAGATCACCGAGTGCGGCGCGCCGATGCGGGCGCAGGCGAGCACGGCGATGGCCAGTTCGGGCACCATGCCCATGTAGATGGTGACCACCTCGCCCTTGTTCACACCGAGATCGTCGAGCACGTTGGCGAGTTTGGCGACTTCGTACTCCAGGTCGTTGTAGGTGAGGCGGCGGACTTCCGGCTGGCCGTCCTCGCCGATGGGTTCGCCTTCCCAAATGATCGCCACATCGTCGCCGTGCCCGGCTTCGATCTGCCGGTCGACGCAGTTGAACGAGGCGTTGAGTTGTCCGCCGTCGAACCAGCGGGCGTCGGGAATGTGCCAGTCGAGCACGCTTGTGAATGGTCTGAACCAGTAGAGTTCGCGCGCCGCCTCGGCCCAGAAGCCCTCCGGATCGTCCATCGACCGCTTGTAGAGGCGCTGGTAGTCGTCGAGCGACTTGATGTGCGACCGGGCGGCGAAGTCGGCCGGCGGGGCGAAGAAGCGCTTCTCCTTGAGGATCGAGGTGATGTCCGTCGAGGCGGAGTGGTTCGGGGCGGGCATGGCTTCTCCCTTGGGCCGTTGGATTATTCGCACGGTGGTTGTAGCCGCACCGCCGCGCCGGTGCAAGCCGCGGCAGCTCCTACCATCGGCTTCATGCGCATCATCAGCCTGCTTCCAGCCGCGACGGAAATGCTCGGCGCCATCGGTGCGCTCGATCTGCTCGTCGGCCGCAGCCACGAATGCGACTGGCCCCCGCAGGTGCGGGTGCTGCCGGCGCTTACGTCCCAGCGGCTCGACCCCTCGGCGGGCAGCGCCGAAATCGACCGGGCCGTGCGCGAGCATCTGGCCTCGGGCGCCGGGCTGTACGTGCTCGACGAACCGCAACTGGAGGCGCTGAAGCCCGATCTGATCCTCACGCAGGACCTGTGCGAAGTGTGCTCGATCGACCTGCGCCGCGTGGAGCGCCTCGCCGCCACCGTGCATCCGCGACCGGCCGTTCTCAGTCTGAACCCGACGAGCCTCGAGGGCGTTTTCGATGATCTGCTGCGCATCGGCCGGGCGGTGCAGCGCGAGTCGGCTGCGGAGCGGGCGGTGGTGGCGCTGCGCGAGCGGTACTTTGCAGCCCGCGACCATGTGAACGCGTATGAGCCGGGGCCGAGTGTCGTCTTCATCGAGTGGCTGGATCCGATCTTCGTCGGCGGGCACTGGACGCCACAACTGATCGAATCGGCCGGGGCGCGGCATCCGCTCAACCAACCCGGCCGACCGAGCCGCGTGGTCTCGCCTGATGAACTGGTTGCATCGGCGCCCGATGTGCTCATCATCGCGCCGTGCGGGGCCGATCTGAACTGGACCCAGCGCGAACTCGCAGCCGTGCAGTCGCAGCCGTGGTGGCGTGAACTCCCGGCAGTGCGGAATGGGCGTGTCGCGCTCGTGGATGGCAGCCAGCTGTTCAACCGCCCGGGGCCGCGCCTCGTCGACGCGTTCGAGTGGCTCGTGGGCTGGCTACATGGAATCGACCGGTTGGCGCCGCGCGATTTTCCATGGCGCGCTGCAGGCGATCGATGACGGGCGGCCCGGTTCGCTCGGGCCGGCGGCTCGCGCGTACGATCCGGTGTGATTCTTTACTGCACGGCTGATCTCATCTTCGCCACGCGCATCCGCTCCACAGCCGAGGCAATCGGCCTGGCCGCCCGGCCGGCCCGCACCGTCGAGCGGCTGCGCGAATTGCTGACGGAAGAGCCGCACGTGCGGGCTCTGATTGTCGATCTTGATGCGGGCGAAGTGGCGCTCGATCTCATTGCCGCGGCGGCTGGCGGCGAGCCGGCGCTGCGGAGCCTGGCGTTCGGTCCGCACGTCAACCTTGAAGCGTTTGAAGCGGCGCACCGCGCGGGCGCGACTCAAGTCATGCCCCGGGGCCGCTTTGCGGACCAGTTGCCTCAACTGCTTCGGGCCCTTGACGCAGCAGGTGCGGCCTGAAGGGTTTGCTCGCCGGGCTGAGCGCCGTACATTTACGCCATGACAAACGCCCGCCACCGACCGGCTGCACTTCTTCTCACTCTGGCGCTGCTGGCAGCGCTGGTGATGCCCGGCTGCGAAGCCGATCATTCCGCTGCGCGCATGGCTGACTTCACGCGCCTCACCGGCGAACTCGAGGCCTACGAGCAGGCGTCGCTCGACCAGACGTGGCAGGCGTGCAAGACGGCGATGGACCGCCTCGCGTTCATCGTCACGCAGGAAGATCTGACCGATCTCGAGGGTCGCATGATCGCCAAGACGCAGGGCGGCCGCGAAGTGCGCATCCGCCTGAGCAAGGAGACGACGGTCATCACGAAAGTGCGCATTCGCGTGGACACGCTCGGCGACGAGCCGCTCTCGCGCGTCGTGCTCGCGCAGATCGAAGCGGCGCTGCCCAAGAGTGCGGCGGCCGGCGCTCAGAGCCGGCGGTAGAAGCGACGGTAGAAGAACGATCGCGCCTCTCCCATTGGGAGAGGCGCTGACCGTGCCACGTCTCCTCCCCGCGCTTCGATCAGGGGATTTGAGCGACGTTGGTCGTCGAGCACGATGGACAGTTGCCCGGCGGCTCGATCACGATCATCTGCAAGTAGCGCAGACACGCGCCCGGTCCGACGTTGGCGTTGAGATTGCCCGAGCCCAGCGCGCCGGTGTTGCCGTTGAAGACGTTGATCACGCCGCCGCACGGCCCGAGGCCGAGTTTCGTTCCTGAGCATGGCCCGGAGGGCACGGTGCAGTTGCCCGTGGTGGGGCAGAACAGCAGCGCCATGGGCCGGGTCGGCGTCGCGCCTGCCCAGCTGATCTGGATCGGGCCCGGACAGGTGCCGGTGATGCGCAGCTGCCCGCCGGTGCGGCCGTAGCCGTGGTTGTCGATGATCGGGCTCCAACTCCAGCCGGCGCTGCCGCGGATCTGCACCATGCCGATGCCCACCGGGCCGGGGTTCTGCCAGCCGACGAAAGTCGGCACGGGCCCGCCGGCGACGGTGAAGGGGAAACTGCCGAGGAAGTTGCCGTTCGTGTCCCAGAACGCGGCAGCGCCCGCGTAGCCGAATCCATTGAATCCGAGCACATCCACGCCCATGGCGTGCACGCCGGGTGACGGGTAGTAGATCTCGATCATCGGGATGCTGCCGTTGCCGAGGATCGTCTTGGTATTGAGCGTCTGAAATCCGTTGCCGTTCCACTGCAACTGCACGCCCGAGGGATCGACGTACTTGCAGCAGGGTTCGACGAGGCCGGGTCCCTGGGTGTTGGCGATCGTGGTGCTGTCGAGCGACGAGACGTTCAGATTGGCGGCGGAGTTCGGCGCGATCACGAACGACTCGAAGTCTTCAAGGATCTGGTTTGATCCGAGGATGGCGTCAAGTTGAGGCCGGGTGGGAATCTGCTGGCCCAGAGCCGAGGCGCTGCAACCTCCGCACGCGACAATAAGAGCCCCTAACACAATAGCGGTTTGAGTTTGTTGAAGCAGATGAGGCTGCAGCCGATGGAGAGGAAGGCCTGATGGATTTCGCCGGTGCGTTCATAGCGAATGCGAAGTCGGCGGTACTGGTGCAGCCAGGCGATGG
>CAUJHZ010000025.1 GCA_963205185.1 Planctomycetota bacterium
AAACTCCGAGCACCTCTTCATGCGTGAGTTCATCATCGGCGCCGATGCAGACGGGGCCGACATCGACCCCGGCCTTGGGTTCCATCGCGCCTTGTTTCGCCGTCGCTGTCGCCGCCATCATGCACCTGCCTCTCGGACCGCAGGGGCTCGGCAGCGCGCTCGCGATAGAATCGGCTGCCTTCGCATTCGCCGGGCGGGTCGCGGTCCAGTGCTCCGCTCGGCGTTTTCAATGCGCCCGGTTTCCACCGCCGGGCATACTTGACCATATCGGCTTTCTTACCTGTAGTCAATCACCCCGCCGGCTCGATCGAGACGCGGCAACCGATCGCCGCGGCGATGCGCTCGGCCGTGTCCAGCCGGGGCACGGTCAGGCCCTCGGCCACGCGGCGAATCTGCGAATGATCTACGCCCACGGCCTTGGCAATGGCGTAGCGCGTCATCCCGCCCGCCTCGGCCCTGGCGATTGCCGCGCGGAGTTGGGCCACAGCATCGGGCGGGGCAGGCTTCGATCGACGGCTCGGGCGCTTGCTCATTGGCGTGTCTCACTCGTGGTTCGGGACAGGTCAACACTATCGCCGCCGGGGCGGGAAGCGCGGGTCAGCGCCCGCCGCCGCGAGCCCCGCCGCCGCGCCGCCTGGGCCGTGCGATGCTCGCCGCCGCAGTGCGGGCATGGCACAGTCGGCCTGGCATCGCTCGGCTGGAAATAGACGAGCCGGCGCGTCCGGCTGCAGCGCACCGTGCTCGCGCTTCGCTGCACCCAGCCGGCCCGCTGCTCGGCGTCGATGGTCATCAGTTTCTTCGCTGTCTCACTCGCCATTGGATTCGCTCCGTTTCGTTTCCGCCGCGCCGGTTGCAACGGGTTCGATCCGCTCGCATCGCAGCGCGTCCGGGGCGGCGCGCAGCGTGAGGATGAACCGCTCCCCGCTCGTCAACTCGCCCTCGCAAAAGCTCCGCCACGAACGCCGTCCTTGATTTCGCGCAGGAGTTGCAGCTCCTCGGGGTCGGCGGTGATCGGTGTGCGGCGGATCATTCCCGTCGGGCCGAACGCCGTCCGGCTCTTGGTGATCTGCAGGAAACTCCGCGCGGGGTCATCACCCTCGGCCATCGTGGTGGTTGACTTGTCCATCATCGCTTTCGCGACCATCTCCTTGGCGAGCTTGTCGGCGGCAGCATCCACCGAATTGAGCCACGCGCCAACCTGCGCCGACATGTTGCGGGCGAGAAATGCATCCGCCGCTTTGTTCGCGGCCTCGAATGACTTAGCCGCGTCTTCGCCGAGATCATGCTTGAGCGCGTCTGATGCCTTCCGAATGCTCTCGGGCAGCGA
Organism: Planctomycetota bacterium; assembly: GCA_963205185.1. Classification (GTDB taxonomy): domain Bacteria; phylum Planctomycetota; class Phycisphaerae; order Phycisphaerales; family UBA5793; genus UBA5793. Next base: position 1,328 of record CAUJHZ010000025.1, read on the forward strand.
CATGCCGACGAGTTCGGCAAGGTTCTGAATCCTGTCGATCACAAAGTCCATCGCGTAGGCAACGCCCTGCATCACCTTCTGCACGCCCGCGAGCACAGTGAGGTATGCGGCCTTGACGAGATTCACGATGTCGATCATGATTCCCCAGCCCGTCGCCAGGAATTCGAACACGCCGCGCATCTTCCCGGCAACGCCATCGCCGGACATCGCGAGTTCGGTGATTTTCTTGACGAGCACTTCGACGTACGGCGCGAGTTGAATCACCGCCTGTTGCACGCCGCCGGTGATCGTCTTGTTAAGATTCGTCATCGCGTCGTTCGCCATCTCCACCTTCGCCGCCGCTTCCGCGTCGAACACGAGCCCCATGCGCTTGGCGACTTCCGCCAGCGCGGCCATGCCATCGGCGCCCTCGTTGAGCAGCGGAATGAGCGTCATCCCCGAACGTCCGAACAGATCCTGCGCGATGCGCGCCTTCTCTGATTGCGTCGCCACGCCCTTGAGCCGTTCGGCGATCAGCCGGAACTGCTCGTCAGGCGCGAGCGCGTCAAGTTCCTTTGCCGTCAGGCCCAGCGCCTCCAGCGCCCGCACGGCCGTGGACAGACCTACCTTCGCGTCGCCGATGGTTTTCTCCATGCGCCGGAACGCCGTCTCCAGTTCGGCCGCCGACACGCCGCTGATGTTCGCCGCATACTGGAGCCCGACTAGCGCCTCGGTCGTCAGCCCGAGCGACACCGCCAGTTTCGCCGTCGCGTCGATGTTGTCGGCCGTGCGCTTGTAGAGCAGGCCCAGCCCGCCCACGCCAGCCACGCCAACCAGCGCGCCGCCGAGACTGAAGATGCGCTTCAGCACCGACATGATGCCGCCGCCGAGACTGCCCAGCAGTTGCTTGGCCCGCTTGACGCCGGTTTCAAACCGCGCCGTGCTCAGGCTCAGAATCGCGTTGAGTCGGCCGACTGTCGCCATGATAAACCTCCATGCGGAGAATACCGCCGGTTGTAGTGTCAGATCGAATCCGTCGCGCCCTGTTCGACCACCCGCTCGCGCACCGACAAAACGTGCAGTTCGCGGCCCAGCGCCTCGAGGTCGATGTGTCGCTCCAGCACCTTGCCGCTCGTCAGATCGACGCCATGAAACACGCCCAGCCGCTTCCGGTCGCGGGCCAGGCTGCGCCTGACCGCCGCGCCGTAGCGGTCTCTCAAACGCCTGTTGACCCGTCGGAGCAGGGCCGCTTCACTGACCGGCCGCGTCCGCAGCGGCAATCGGGCCAGCGCCCGGGCCGGCGGGGTGATCCCTGACCGCGCGGTTTTTTGGGGATGGGCGGACGGTCCATAAACCGGCAATCCTGTACTTTTGCCCCCCCGGGGGGTGGTCGCGCTCATAGTACCGTCTCCTGTCGCTCGCGAGCCGCGCCCAGCAGTTCGCGGTAGTGCGCTTCCGCGCGCTCGCGAATGAAATCAGACTTGATGCTCGCCCGATGCTGCGCGCAGAGGTTCAATATCTCACGGCCGGTCGCGAACCGAATCACCCGCGGCGGATCGTGCTCAGGATCGTCGAGCGCGTTGGAATCGTCGGACAGCCGCGATGCGATGGCGCCCACGAGTTCAACATCGGCCTCGATGATCTCACGCGCCTCGCCACGCACAGCCGCGAGCATCGACGCAATCGCGCCCGCGTGGAAGCGCTTATCGAAGTCGCTCGGCCGCAGCAGCGGAGAAAGGCGCTCAGCGTCCGATCCTTCAAACGTCGCCGAAATCATCTTGAGCGCTCGCCGCGCCACGTTCTCCGCTTCAACGCCAGCTGCAACGATCGTCCACTGAGCAGCGGGGTTGAGGCTCGGCCAGGCGTCGATCACCGCGCCGCCTCGCGCGTGCCGGCCGTTGTCGAACGTCTGGATCTTGACGTAATCGACCGTCGCATCGTGATGTAATGCGGCGACGGTGTGCCCGGCCTCGTGCCAGGTGATGAGTTCCAACAGTCGATCGGGTGTTATATCTGCCATGATTGCTTCCTTACGTCCACGTGTGATGTCGCGTTCAAGCCGACTTGCGAGCCTGCGGCCATTCGATGCCCGCTTCCTTGGCGAGCCGCCGACACTCGGCCTCGATCTGCTCGGAAGTCATCGGCGCCAGCGTCAGCCGGTCCGCCGCCTGCCGTGCAACACGGAGCCCGTTGAGGTGCGCCATCGCCGCGTCGTTGCGCGCCTGCTTCTCCGGATCGACCACGTTCCGGCCCAGGCCCGGGTTGTAACTGACCGGGGCAGCCAGGCTCTCGCGCGTCGCGTGCTCAATCAAATCGTCGATCGCGTCGATGAGTTGCCGGATTGCCGGCGGCGCCGTCTCGCGCAGTTCGGCGGTGAATCTTGCGATTCGCCGTTGGGCATGGTCCGCGATCTCACGTGCGTCGAAGTCGGCCTTTCGATAGTCCGCCTCGGCCGCCTCAAGCGCGGCACGTGCGGCGTCTCGTTTCGCTTCGGCGGCCCTCACCCTCGGCCGTGCCTTGCCGAGCGCTTTGTCGCGTTCAGTCTCAATCGCCGTGATGGTGCCGACGATCTCAGCGCGTCGCGCCGCGTGTTCGGCCTGCAGTTGCGCCTGTGCCTGTTGGAGAAGTGCGGGCGGGATATTGGCGAGCGTGAGCGTGGTCATGGGTTACTTTCACTTTCTGCGGCCGTGCCGCGGTGTTGTCGGCCGGGCAGCGAGCGGGGGGCCTGATTCCCTCGCCCGCCGCCGGCCGTTGTTCGTTCATCGAATCGCGAAGACGGATCGGCCACGAGGCGGCTGCGCCAATGGCAGGCCGACGCCCCGCTCCACAGCGCGGAGCAGCATGGCCCGCGTCTCATCATCACTCAACAACGAATCGACCTGAGCCAGGGGCGAGCGGAGTTCGGTCCGCCGCGCGCTGCTCGTCGAGGTCCGCGCGAGTTCGCCGATGCAATCGGCCAGTCGTGTGTTAAGTCTCGGCATGATGCGTCCTTCCCCGGCAGGCGCCGGTGTCAGTTCGTTACAACAGGCTGCCAGCGGATACCCGCCTCGTCCGCCAGCGAACGCAGCGCGACGCGCAGAGGCTCATTCTGCAGCCCGGCGGCACTGAGCGCTTCAGCGCGCGCCTTGATAGCCCGGAGTTCCACTTGCCGGCGCCCGTGCTCGATCTCGTTGGTATGGTCGGCTGTGCGCGCGCTCTCGTCGATTTCCGCCTGGAGGTTCCGCACGAGGCTACGGATGTTCGGATGAATCTCGTCGCTCATTGTCGATCCTGTCTCCGGCCGTGCCGGTGTTCGATGTTACATAGGTCGCGCGGCGTCGTTCCGATCGCGATCGCCCGCGGTGGAGTCGGAAACGCCGGGCGCGGATGAATCGCGAAATTCCCGCGCCCGGCAGGCGTCAGCCGAGCCGCCACAAGCGGCGTCGGCGGGATAAGCGGCGTCGGCGGGCGCGGGAGGCTGCATCCCGCCGACGTGGTGGATGGACGTTGTTTCGTTCAGACACGGGCAGCGCAGGCCGAGCCACCGCGCGATGATGAGCAGGAGCCGCATCATGGTGTTGATCCCGTCGAGGTTACAGCGGGGCGGGCGCACGAGACTTGCCGCTCGCCTGGGGTCTCGGCGCCGCTCGCCCCCGCTGGTGAAATGCGGCCGGGCGCGATGGAGCGCGCCTCGGCCACTGGTGGATGGACAGTTGGATACAGATCATCACAGCGGATGCAACCGGCCACGCCGCCGACGATGATGGTCGGGAAAAACTCGTTGCACTTCGGGCAACGCTCCGGCCAGTCGGTGTTGAACAGAGGCGTGTCGTTCATGCTTCGACTCCCGCCGCCGCCGCCGGCACTTCACTCGCGCGCCGATGCCCGGCGATGCGCTGCTCGAGCGCTTCGTACGCCGCACGAGCGCTGTCCCTGCCGCTCATGCCCTTCGACCACAGCGACGCCAGATCCGCAAGCCAGCGATCGCGCTCGTGGTCCCGAAGCGGTTGCGGCAGTTCGGCCAGGACGCTCTCGGCAAGCGCGGTCCACGTCGATTCGCTCAACCCCGGCTCGCGCCGTCCGCCGGGGCATCCGGTCAGCGCCTCGAGGATTTCGCTGCGATGCTCGTGCAGGCCCGCGGCGAGTTCGTCAGACAGCGGACCGGCTGCGCGGAAGCGGATCGAACCGCCTTCGCGCCAGAGACTCACAGCCTCGGCGTCGGCGAGCCGGAAGACGTCAGCCAGGGGTGAATCGGTCGCGGCGGTCATACTGGAATCTCCCCGAGTTCGACTTGCTTCGGCGCGGCGGTTGGACGAGCGCTACCGCCCGACAGGAACAACATCCGACACGCATCCCATCGAAGCAGCGCGAGCCCCGTGGCGCCGTTGCGTTGCTTGGCTACGAGCACCTTCGCCTGGCCGTTGCAGACGTAATCCGGATCCTTCCAGCGCAAAGCATCCTCACGGTGGAGCAGGAGCACCACGTCGGCATCCTGCTCGATGGCGCCGGAGTCGCGCAGATCGGAGAGCGTCGGGAGCGCCGATGCCCGATGATTAACTTCGCGGTTGAGTTGAGAGCAGGCGAGCATAATCACGCCGGCCTCACCGGCGAGCGCTTTGAGACCGCGCGACACCGCGGCGACTTCCGTCTCGCGCGACCGATGCCCCGGATCGCGCACGAGTTGCAGGTAATCCACGACCACCAGCCCACCCGGATGCTTGCCGGCCCATGTCTTGACGTCGCCGGCAAGTTGCGTCAGCGCGATCCCAGGTGCATAGTGCAGACTCAGAGGCAGCGCGTCGATGCTGCCGCTTGCCGCCGCGATCGCCTTGGCGTCGGCACTGGATGGCCGCTCAAGGCGCGATGTCGACAGCCCGGTGCGCGCCGCGATCAGCCGCCGCGTGAGTTCCTCTGTGCGCATCTCGCACGAGACAAACAGCGCTGCCCCGCCACTGTCGGCGATACGCAGTGCGATTGTCATCGCCAGACTAGACTTGCCCATGCCGGTGGTCGCGCCGATGATGATCTGCTGCCCCGGGCGCATCGGCTGCATAGTCGCGTCGAGTTCGCGCAGGCCCGTGGCAATGCCCGTCGGCTCTTCGCTGAAAATCTCATCGAGCACGCGCGGCAACACCTTGCCCACCGGCTCGGGCCGGCGGCGCTCGATCGACTGGAGCGCGCCGAGTTCAGCGCTGAGCGTGTCGATCGCCGCGTCCACGTCGCCGCCGTCGTAGGCCGTGCGCTTCGCGTTGTCCGCGGCCTCGATCAGCAGGCGCCGCCGGTGCGCGAGCAGCACGCACCTGGCGTACCACCGCCAGTTGACAGCGGCAGGCACAATCTCAGCGAGTTCGATGAGTGTGCCCATGCCGCCGATGCTCTCAAGTTCGCCCATCGCGATGAGTGCGCTCTGCACGAGCGCCACGTCGGCCGGAGAGCCGGCCTGTGTTGTGCGCAGGAACGCCTCCCATATTACAGCATGGCGCGGCGCGCTGAACGCCTCGGCCGGCACGACTGCGGCCGCCTCAACCATCGACTCGCCGCTGAGCAGCATCGCGCCGAGCAGCGAACGCTCGGCGTCAACATCGCGCGGAAGCATCCGCTCGGCGTAGCGGTCGGACGCGGCGGATGATGCCGTGGTCATGAGCGCACCCCCGGAGCGAGATGGTCCCACGAGTCGGCGCGGCCGTTGTCGCCGGAGCCTAGGGCGCGGGTCGCCCGCGGCGATATCCGCAGGTCGCCGCCGCGGTCCTGCTCGCGTGCGAGCCAATCGGTCAGAAACTTCCGCCAGCGCGTCTTCTTTGCGCGGCTCGGATTCGATTTCAGCCACTCGGCTATGCGGGCAAGTTGGGCATCGAGGTCGCGCACGGCGGGATAGGCGCTGCGCCACGCCTCGCGATCAGCATCGGTGATGCCCTGCCAGCCATGCTCCACACTCCAGCGGATCAGGTCTGCCGGCTTCGAGCGTGCCGGCCTTGCGGCGCGGCTCGGAGCACAAGCAGGCGCTTCGCCTGCGCTCGGATCTCCGACAGGAGATCCAGAAACAGAAACAGAGACAGGGATAACCCCGTTTGAATCCCGTTTGATTTCCGATTGATTCAACTTTGATTCTGCGGCAGGCTTCCGGCCGGCTCCAGGTCGCTGACCGCCGCGGGTGTCGTTCCACTTCACAAAGCTCCGAATGATGATCGCCTGGCCCTCGCGCAGAACCCAGCGCCCCGGAGCGTCGACGAGCGCCTGCAGCGCTGACTTGAACGCATCCAGAGGCCATCGGACCATGAACGAAACGACGGCCTCGGGCTCTTCAAAGCGGCCGCCGTTTCGCTGGACCTTGGCTTGCACAATGAGCGCCGTGAAGAGCGCGAACGCTTCGCGACCGGAAGGAGTCTGCATCAGCGCGATGTATTCCGAATCATCCGCGATTGTCACGCCGATGCTGGCCCGCGGCACTTTGAGGCGCTTCGGTCTCACACCTGGCCTCCCGCCTCAGAACCCCGCCGGACGATCGCTCGCACCAGGCCGCGGACGATCGCCGCCACGCGCCGGCGCCGCCTGATCGACTCCACCCGCCGCGCGAAGCGCTGCGCCTCTGCGCTGGCATCGGTGCGGCTCAACCGCCTACACTCTGTCCGACAAACTTCATCCACCACTATGCCTCCTGCACTGCCCGCCTGCTCCTCTCCCAAGTCTGAGCACGCGGGCGGTTTCATCCGTGCGTTTCACCGCGGCCGCTCCAGGCGGGCCGCAAGCCACTCGCGAAGTTCGCGGACCGGGTACAGAATCAACTTGCCGCCGATGCGCACGTGCGGCAGGCCGAGCGACCTGTCGGCGGTCATGCTGCACAGCACGCGCCTCGAGACTCCGATCGCCTTGGCCGCCGCCGCGGGCCGCAGTGCAAGCGGCTCCATGCGGAACAGGTCATCGCGCTCATCGCCCGGCGCCTTCGGGGCCGAATCGAGTAGAACGCCGTTGCGAGAGTCAGTTCGCATCGACGGCCCCCTTCATTTCCGATATTGCTCGCTCCTCCAATGAGCGCACGACAGCATCGGCCGGGAACAGCAGTTCACCGGGGCGAGCCTCAATCTTTGGGAGTCGTCCAGCGCGCGCCTCAGCGCGAAGCCATCGCGCCGAGAGCCCGGTCCGCTTTGCGAGTTCTGTTACTGTGATGAATGCTCGTTCGCGTGTCATCATGCGGTAACGTACCCCGCAATGATGCATAGGCCAGCGCGCCGCGGGCCACTTCGGGAAACTCAATCGAAAGTGTGGTCAAACTTAAGTCTGGCCGGTCCGATTGATGCGATCAAGTTCGGCGAGAATACTGCATTCGTCTCCCGGCCTGGCCCTTCCCATAGCGAGCAGCGAGTATTCCCTCTTGCTCTTGCCCGTACCCTCAGGTTCGCGTGATGGGATTTCGGGGTGCGCTTTCACAAACCCGTACCACGCGGGATACTTCCCCCCGAAAGTGCTAGCGAACCAGGCGAGTGGTCGGAATGCATCCTTCGTTCCGGGCGCCGAGGCGGTCTGCTCAGCAGGGCCGCGCGCCAGCCGCTCCAGTTCATCCGCCGACGCGGCCGCCAGATCCGCGATGAACGCGACCCGTCGCCCAACACTCATGCGTGCCGCGATCGGTCCAGAGAGTTCATTGCCGCTCCATGTCCACCACTCCGCCGCGTCGGTCGTAGAGACGTGTTGGATCCAAGGGCCCATTCGGAGTACCGCAGGGTGAGACGGTCCGACCGGCAAGCCAAGTGCTGTGCACGAGCGGTGCGCCAGGACGGCGAGCTTCGCGCCCACGGACAACCGCTCCGTTTCGTCGCGGACAGGTCCATTCAGGCGACATTCCCACCGCCTCGGCTCAACGTCATCGCGCGAGACGCCAGAACCGGTAACAATCTTCACCACGCCGACGAGCGGGGTCACCGGCGCGGGTTCGGGCGCATCGGCGGATGCTCCCCGCCATTCGATCCATCGCGCCGACACGGTCATCGTCTCACCGAACCGGCGCCACTCTCCCGCCAGTGCTTTTGCGGCCTCAACGTCAACCGCCCGCGTCTTGCCGCCTGGGCGCTTCGTCGGCGTCCGCTTCGGAGTTGGCGTGCGCTTGCCCGCCTTCGTCTTCGCTGGCATGTTCGCCTCGTCTTTCTGCGGACCGGCTCCGGCCAGCACGTCGGACGAGGCGCGTCAACGTACCAGCCGGAACCGGATCACCGGGGGATCAATCCCGGCGCCGCGCTTGGAATGATTCTACCTTCGCTGCCATCCCCCGGTCTGTTCGACCGTCGATTCACTCGCCCCGGGGCCGTCCGACAGCGCCCGGCCGACGCCCTCAAGCGCGCTTCGGAGTTCGTATTTCAAGTGCTCTCGCCCGGCGAAGTATCCGAGCACGAGCGCGACCACCGGGGCCGCGATGAGCACGGCCGTGCGCCGCGTGGATGATGTCGGCGCGGGTCGCTCCACCGTCGCGGCCGGAATCCGCACCGTGGCCTTGCACGCCGCGCAGGCGAGCATCTGGCCCGCCATGCTCTGCGGAGCCTCCAGCCCTTCACCACACTGTCGGCAGTTCCATCGGATCATCGCGCCTCCCGTCTGGCCGCCTGGGCCATCGCAACCATACCGGCGCGGATCGCTTCGGGCAGGGAATCCCACGCGTCGATGATGGTCGCGAGCCGGTCATCGTCGATCGGGGCCGCGTTACTACCAGAATGACTACCACCAGCCGCCGATGCTCCGCAAGTCCCGGCCGTTTCAGCACTTCCAAAACCGCTCCGCTGACTCTTAATCAGCGGGTCGAAGGTTCGAGTCCTTCGGGGGGCATTGCCCTGCGCCGGAGGCGGAGCGCAGGTGGCGGCAGTCTGCCACAGCCGAAAGGCAGCGGTGCGTGCAAGAACGCACGGCGGCATCGACATCTGCCCGGGGGCCGCGATCAGACACACCTGCGGGGCGCACAGGGCCGGGGCCTATCGTTTCATGATCGTACCAAACGCTCGCATCACCTCGCCGCATGAGGATTTTTCGACATTGTCCGACCGTCCGGACCACGCCGCCGCTGCCGCGTTTGATCGCTTCGACTGCGGCGTCGATGCGCACTTCTCGACCGACTGGCGCGTCCGGCTGCGCTTTACCTCGGACGCCCTGGCGCCGTCCAATCGGACGCTCGCGGGCGTGTTCGACACTGAGACCTCGAGGCCGCGCGCGCGGGTGCTGGCGTTCGTTGATGAAGGCCTTGCGAACGTCGCGCCTGCAATTGTCGATCGCCTGGCCGCGTATGTCGATGCGCATGCCGATCATCTCGAACTCATCGGACGGCCGGTGCTGATCTCCGGCGGCGAGCGCGCCAAGAACGACCGGGCGATTTTCGATCGTGCACTCGCGGCGATCCACGACGCGGGTCTGTGCCGCCGTTCGTATGTGCTCGTCATCGGCGGCGGCGCGGTGCTGGATGTGGTCGGCTTCGCCGCGGCGGTGGCGCATCGCGGCGTGCGAATCGTGCGAATGCCCAGCACCGTGCTCGCGCAAGATGATTCGGGCGTGGGCGTCAAGAACGGCGTGAACGCGTTCGGCAAGAAGAATTTCATGGGAACGTTCGCGCCGCCCTGGGCGGTGGTCAACGACTTCACCCTCCTGACCACGCTGAGCGATCGCGACTGGCGCGCGGGCTTCAGCGAGTGCGTGAAAGTGGCGCTCGTCAAGGACGCGGCTTTCTTTGAGGAATTGAGCGAAGCGGCGCCTCGGCTTGCGGCGCGCGATGGCCTGGCGGCGGCGCAAATGATCCGGCGCTCGGCGGAACTGCACCTGGCGCACATCGCCACCGGCGGCGATCCGTTCGAACTCTGCGCGGCCCGGCCGCTGGATTTCGGCCACTGGGCGGCGCACAAACTCGAGCAGATGTCCGATTTTGAGATCCGCCACGGCGAAGCCGTCAGCATCGGGCTCGCACTCGATTCGACGTACTCGACGCTGCAGGGCTGGCTGAGCGAAGCCGACCGGCGGCGCATCATGGACCTGCTTGGCAGCCTCGGGCTGCCGCGATTCCATCCCCTGCTTGGACGTGGCGAACTGCTCGATGGGCTTGAGGAGTTCCGCGAGCACCTCGGCGGGCGGCTCACGCTGGCCATGCTGCGCGGCATCGGCAGCGCCTTCGACGTGCACGCGATGGACCGGTCCATCCTGGCCGGCGCCATCGAGCGCCTGGCGGACGAAGCAGGCGAAGCGCAGCGCTCGTAGAGTACATCTGGAACGCAACTCCCGACTTGAAGGAGGGATCGCATGGCCACGGCAACGCCATCCTGCCCGGCGCCGCGCTCGAAGGTGATCGAACTCTACTTCATGGAGCATCGCGCCAAGGTGCTCGATCTCGCGGCGTTTCTCGATCGACTCGATCGCGCGCCCGATGATCTGGGTCATGAGGATTTTCGAGTCGCCGCGCTCAAAGAAGCCATGCGCATCGTGCTCGACGGCGAGGGCGAACGGGCCAGGCGCGTGCTCGATCACTTCAGCGATCCAACTGACCGGCCGCTCGAATCGGCCGCGGGAATGAAGGGCGCTTTCGGCGTGTACCCCGGCGTGAAGCGAGGCGCGAAGTGACCTACATCGACCCGCACATTCACATGGTCTCGCGGACGACCGACGATTACCAGCGCATGGCGCAGGCGGGGTGCCTGGCCATCACCGAGCCGGCTTTCTGGGCCGGTTTCGATCGCTCGAGCCCGAAGGGCTTCTACGACTACTTCCGCCAACTGACCGAGAGCGAGCCGAACCGGGCGGCGCAGTTCGGCATCCGACACTTCACCTGGCTGTGCATCAACCCGAAGGAGGCCGAAGACCCCGGCTTTGCGCGCGAAGTGATGGCGCTCATTCCCGATTTTCTCGATCGGCCCAACGTGCTGGGCATCGGCGAGATCGGGCTGAACAAGAACAGCCGCAACGAACTGGAGATCTTCGAAGCGCACGTGGAACTGGCGGCGCAGCGGAACCAGTTGATCCTCGTCCACACGCCGCACCTCGAAGACAAGCGTAAGGGCACGCGGCTGATCATGGATGCCATCAAGCGCAACGGGCGCATCGACCCGGGCCGGGTGCTGATTGACCACGTGGAGGAGCACACGGTGCAGATGGTGCTCGACGCGGGCTTCTGGGCGGGCATGACGCTTTACCCTGACACCAAGTGCACGCCGCAGCGCGCGGCGGACATCTTCGAAATGTACGGCACGGAGCGGATCTGGATCAATTCGGCGGGCGACTGGGGTATCAGCGACCCGCTGGCGGTGCCCAAGTGCCAGGTGGAGCTGCGCCGGCGCGGTCACACGGAGGACCTGGTTCGCCGCGTCTCGCTGCAGAATCCTCAGACGTTTCTGAGTCAATCGCCGAAGTTCAAGGTCAATGAGCGCTGATCCACTGCCAGCGAAACGAATCGGGTACTGCACGAACGTGCATCCCGGGCGGACGCTTGCTGAGACTCGCGATCAACTGGATCGCCACGCGGCGGCGGTCCGCGAGCAAGTTGCACCCCGCGGCGCGTTGAATGTCGGGCTGTGGCTTTCAGCCGCCGCCGTCTCCGAGCTGGACTCGCCTGCCGCCGTTGATTCCTTCAAAGCGTGGCTCGATGCGCGCCGACTGCGCGTGTTCACACTCAATGGCTTTCCGTATGGCGACTTCCATGGCGCGGTCGTCAAGCATCGCGTCTATGAACCGTCGTGGAGCGATCCGCACCGGCTCGATTACACGCTCGCGCTGGCGCGCCTCCTCGCGGCGCTCGTCGATGAGGGTGAGCACGCGGGCATCTCAACGCTGCCGCTCGGTTGGCCGGGGGCGCCGTGCGCGGCCGTCGATACCGGCTCGGCGGTTGGGCAGTTGCGGACCGCCGCCGCCGAATTGAATCGCATTGCCGCGGAGACGGGGCGGCTGCTTCACCTCGATATCGAGCCTGAGCCCGGCTGTATTCTTTCGACGAGCAGTAACCTGTGCGCGTTCTATCGTGAACAGCTGCTTGGGGGCGTATGCGAGGCGGAGGAGCGGATCATCCGCCGCCACATCCGCGTGTGCCACGATGTCTGTCACGCGGCAGTGATGTTCGAGCCCCAGCGGGAAGCGCTCGACCGCTACGCGGCCGACGGCATCGAGATTGGCAAGGTGCAGATTTCCAGCGCGATTGAGGCGGGTTTGCCGGCCGACATCAGCGCGAGCGAAGCGCTGCTCGAAGCTCTGCAACCGTTCGCCGAAGATCGATACCTCCACCAGACAAGCATCCGGCGTGACGGCCTCCGAGTCTTCTACGAAGATCTTCCCGCGGCACTGGCGCAGGCGCCTTCGGGCACGTCCGAGCGATGGCGCATCCACTATCACGTGCCGATCAGCGCTGAGCGCCTGGGACCGCTGGGCACGACACAGGCCGCGATTACCGAATGCCTTCGAATTCTCGCCGAGGCGCCGGTGCGCGACCTCGAAATCGAAACGTACACGTGGGGTGTGCTGCCCCAGCACGAGCGTCCTGGCAGCATCGCCGACGGCATTTCCGGCGAGATGAAGTGGCTGCTGCACGAGCTTGGTCGCCTGGGCATCCCGTGCGAGGCCGGGGCATGAACATCCGAGCCTGGCTGGAACTGATGCGCCTTTCCAACGCGCCGACGATCGTCAGCAACGTGCTCGTCGGCTGGGCGATCGGGCTTTCGGCCGGCGGCGACGGCGCTTGGTCCCGCGCGGCGCTGACGGCGCTGGCGATGCTGCTGCTCTACGTCGGCGGCATGGCGCTCAACGACGTGATGGATGTCGAGATCGACCGGCGGCAGCGGCCCGGCCGGCCGATCCCTTCGGGCCGGATCACGCGCAGCGCCGCGGCGGTGTTCGTGCTGGCTTGCTTCACAGCGGCACTGGCCGCTCTTGCGACTCAGAACCTGATGGCGCTCGCATGGGGCTTTGTGCTCATGGTTGCGATCGTCCTCTACAACATCGTTCACGCGCGCACGGCGGCGTCGGTGGCGCTTATGGGCCTGTGCCGCGCCCTGGTCTACGTGACGGCAGCGATGGCGGCGGGATGGTCGCCGCAGTGGAGCGAATCGCTGCTGCTGCCCGCAGCGTTGATGAGCTATGTGCTGCTCTTTTCTGTGGTGGCGCGCAGTGAAGCAGCAAGCGAGCGCGTGAAGTTCGAGTCGATTGTCGTGCTGCTGCCGATGGGTGCGGTCATCTTCGGCGAGTTCGTCTCGAGCGGCGCCCCGGCGTGGCTGACAATCCTGGGCCGCGCTGCGTTTCTCATCTGGACGCTGGGCGTGGCGACGTACGTGCAGCAGCCGCAGCGGAACCTCGGCCGCGCCGTGGCGGGGTGGATCGCCGGCATCGCGCTGCTCGACCTGTATCATCTCACGCGGCTGGACCAGCCTGAGGCGGCGCTGGCGGCCGGGGCATGCTTTCTGCTCACGCTGATCGGGCAGAAGTGGATCGCAGGGAGCTGAGATGGCGCACGCGACGGTCGTGATCAACATCGTCGGACTCTCTGGATCGCTGATCGGCGAGCACACGCCGCGCATCACTGCCTTCGCGAGGGCGGGGCGCCTGCAGCGGCTGGTGCCCGTGCTGCCGGCGGTGACGTGCAGCGTGCAGTCGAGCATGCTCACCGGCCTGCCGCCGCGCGAACACGGCATCGTCGGCAACGGCTGGTACCACCGCACGCAGTGCGAGGTGCAGTTCTGGAAGCAGTCGAATCGGCTTGTGCAGGGCGAGAAGGTGTGGGAGACGGCGCGCCAGCGCGATTCGGCCGTGACGTGCCTGAACATGTTCTGGTGGTACAACATGTACTCGTCGGCGGACTGGTCCGTCACGCCGCGGCCGCAGTACCGCGCTGACGGGCGCAAGATCCCCGACTGCTACAGCCGGCCGGCCGATCTGCGCGACGCGTTGCAGCGGGAACTCGGCCCGTTTCCCCTGTTTTCGTTCTGGGGGCCAGGCGCGTCGATCGAGTCGAGCCGGTGGATCGCCCGCGCCACCCAACTGGCGTGGCAGAAGCACCGGCCGACGCTCACGCTGGTGTATCTCCCCCACCTCGACTACGCGCTGCAGAAGGTCGGCCCGGAGCATGCGACGATTCCGAGCGAGTTGCGCGCGATTGATGCCGTGGTCGGCGAACTGCTCGATTTCTTTGCCCAGCGCGATGTGCGCGTGATGCTGCTGAGCGAATACGGCATCGAGCCGGTCGATGACGCGGTCCACATCAACCGTGTGCTGCGCGAAGCCGGCTGGCTGGAAGTGCGTGAAGAGAACGGCCGCGAGCTGCTCGACGCCGGCGCGAGCCGGGCGTTTGCCGTGGCCGACCACCAGGTGGCGCACGTGTATGTGAATGACGAGGCCCTGCACAGCCAGGTGCGCGCTGCGTGCGAGAAGTCGCCGGGTGTGGCCGAGGTTCTCGACCGGGCCGCGCAGCGCAACGCGGGCATCGACCACGCGCGAGCCGGTGAACTCGTGCTCGTGAGCGAAGCGCGGCGGTGGTTCAGTTACGACTACTGGCTCGATGACCGCCGGGCGCCGGACTTTGCCCGCACCGTGGACATTCACCGCAAGCCGGGCTACGACCCGCTCGAACTGTTCATCGACCCGGCGATCGCGCTGCCGAAGGTGCGCCTCGCGTGGAAACTGCTCCGCAAGAAGCTCGGCCAGCGCACGCTGTTCGACGTGATTCCGCTCGACACGCGCCTCGTGCGCGGCTCACACGGCCGGGTTGATCAGACGGCCGAGCATCAGCCGGTGCTGATCACGCAGCATGGCCAATCCGGTGAAGATGAACTCCGCTGCACCGCCGTACGCGATGTCATGCTGAGTTACCTGTTTGATTGACTGATTTCGCGCTGCGCCCACGTGGCGTGACGAAGTGGGTTTTGGTAGATCGGGACAAGGCTCTGCGCAGGCCCGGCGATTGGAAAGCCGAATCGGGAGTAGCGTCCCTCTCCATCGAAGCAACTCCAACTGCCGGGCCTCGCTCAGAGCAGCGGTCCCGACCTACGCGCGAGTCATCACTTTGCTCCTGCACTCACGGCATCTGGCAACTATCGTAGCAACAGCTCCGGAAATCACGTCGAAGGCGGTGACCAGTCGCGCGCGCCGTGCACAATGGCCGTCACCCAAACATCGGATCCTTCAACGAGGTACATAAGGCGATAGACGCCAACAAACACCTCGCGTCGGTGTGGGATGTCGAATTCTGGAATGACCCGGCCGAGTTCGGGACTTGTTGCCAGTCGCTCAGCAGCATCGAAGAGTCTATCAACGAAGAGCGCAGCACGATCTTCGGAATCGCGCGATATGTAAGCGGCGATCGATTCTGCATCGGCCAGCGCCGTGGGCGACCAGATCACCCGGCCCACTTGCCCAGCCTCTTGCGAGCCTGCTCATCAGAGATGCCCTCTCCCCGGCGAATCTCCGCCTCGCCATGCTCGAACTTCGCCTTCAGATAGAGAGCATGGATGATGTCATCGAGCGTCGAGTCATCCGGCAGCGATTCGATGACCCGCTTGGCGAGTTCCTTGGTTGTCATGCGGTCCTCCGTTCAAACCCATCGCTTGGTCGACCCATCCGAAAGTATACGAAGGGAGCCGGGACGGCGATGGATCAGGACTGTTGTTCAACCGTTTGTTCGCGATGCTTCACGCCAGCTCAACGGCATCTCGCAGCTTCACCCCGGCGTGGTCTCGCGCTGGATGCGGATGGATTCGACGGGAATCAGCGGGCCGGTGTTGATGCCCGGGCAGGTGCGCGCGGCGCGCTGCCAGTCGCGCGGGTGGCGGAGATTCTCCGGCCAGAAGGGCCAGGTGCGGCACTGCATCGGCCGGGCCCGGTAGATGCCGCACACCGCTTTGCCGGGCACGCTCGTGCGATCGAGAAACACGCAGTCGTAGCCGTGCTCGCCCGGGGTTTCGGTGAGCGAGCGCCGGCCGTGCAGTTGCCGCATGTAGCGCGATTCGGTCTCGCTCACACTCAGGCCCAGCGCCGCGGCGATGGCGCTGAGTTCTTCGTCGCTCACCCACACAAAGCCCGTCGGCCCGGTGCAGCAGTTACCGCACTGCGTGCACTCGAAGCGCAGGCCGTCGGCGTACCAGTCGGGAGAGGTTGGGCGGGCGTGGGTCATGTCGAATTGACGTGCTCCGCTGCAGAGAGACTTCGAGTCGCGGCTAAACGACGCTGAGCACGCGATCACTCCCCCGATGGAAACAGGTTGCCCTGGCCCGGGACTTCGGTGCTGGCGCGCTCGCGCACGTCCTGTGCTTCGTCGATGAGCTGATCGAGGCCGTGAAACTCCTTGTAGACGCTGACGAAGCGCACGTAGGCGACCTGGTTGAGTTTGCGCAGGCGCTGGGCGACGCGCTCGCCGATGGTCAGTGCCGGCACTTCGCGCTCGAATTCGCGGTGGAGTTCTTCGTCGATCTCTTCGACGATCTGCGTCTTGGCCTGCGCGGCGATGGGCAGCTTGCCGCACGCGGCTTCGATTCCGGCGAGGATCTTCTGCGGGTCGAAGGCCTGGCGGCTGCCATCGCGCTTGACAACCATGAGCCGGCCCGCGGTTTCGACGCGCTCGTAGGTCGTGAAACGCTTGCCGCAGCGGTTGCAGACGCGGCGACGGCGGATGGCCTTGCCGCCCTCACTGGCGCGGCTGTCGATCACGCGGTCATCATTGGCGGCACAGGCTGGACAGATCACCGATCGGCTCCATGCAATATCTGGTGGGGCCGGAATCGGCGCCATCGTATGTTGTGGAGCCTGCCTGCCCAAGTCAAACGGCCGCCGCGGCGGCGCCGGGCCGTTCAATCGGGAATGTCGGGCACATCGACATCTGATTTGTGGCTGACGACGAGGGTGTATTCGATGGTGGCGTCCTTGCCGCTTGCGGGCAGCTCAACGTCCCAGCGGAGCAGGCCCGAAGAGCGCTGCCGCAGGCGGTAGTGCTCATCGCGGCTGACAGAGGGCGAGATCGAACTCGTCGAAACGGAGATGCGCTCGTCGCGCGTCATCGGCGAGCGGTCCCACACCTCGACGGCGACGGTCTGGCCGGTCGAGTTGCTCGCCTTGATGACGTACTCGACGAGGGTCTCGCGGCCGTCGCCGAGCAGGCCGGTCGAGCGGGTGCGGGCGGACTGCTTGATGCGCTGGGCCCGCACGCGGTGGTCGGTGCCGAAGAAGAGTTCGAGGCGCGAGCCGGGCGCGACGTAGGGAATGGTGGTTTCGCCGACGTACTCGCTGCCGAGAAAGAGCGACGCCGGGCCGGGCAGCCAGTGGATGCGGCTGGTGTTCTGCATGGTGCCGCGAAGGAACGCGCTGTCGGAGATGACCGGAACAGCCACGTAGCGGAACTCGGGTCGCTCCCGAAAGGTGCCCAGGCGCAGCCGCTGCGCGTGCTCTTGCCCGCTCTGGATGGTGGCGGGCTGAGGCAGGCGGAAGACGGCAAACGGCGGCGAGCCGAGCGAGCCCGGCGAGGTGACCGTTCCGCCCTGGCCGACGATCTGTGCCAGCGTGGCGCGGCCGGAAAGCAGCGGCCCGGTCTCGCGCGGCTGGCGGATACTCATCGACGACGACGCGCTCCCCCTGGGCTCGACCAGCCCCGGCGAAAGCGCCGGCGGCGCGGTTGGATCGATCACCGGCTGCGTGGAGTAGGCGAAGTTGACATCCTTCCATAACTCGCCGGTCTGCTGCTCGAGTTCGAGTTCCAGTTCGACCGTCGTGTGCGTGAGGTTCGCATCCGTGCGCACGTTGTACTGAACGTGGGTGCGCACGCCCGAGGCGAGGTAGTTGAGCTGCACCTGCACGGCGGAGGGGTCGCCTTCCGCCAGGGAAATGCCCAGCAGCGCGGAGCGCTTCAGCGGCGGGCCGGCGGCTTCGTACTCGGTCTTTTCGGAGGAGAGGCGGTCGACTTCGCTTTGCACGAGGCGCTGCTCTTCGATGACGCCGCGCCGCCGCTCGAGCAGCGCGGCATTCTGCTCGGCGAGATACTTGGAGACGCGAGTGATTTCCTCGAGATCGATCTTGCCCGAGCCGACCTGCTCGCCGGACTGCTGGGCGGTGCGCTCGGCGATGGCGTCGAGCAGGCCCTCTTCCTTGGCGATGACCTGCAATCTTTCATCGAGGATGGCGAAAGATTTGCGCGCTTCGGCCAGGCGCGTGGCCAGATCGGCCAGACCCGTGTTGTAGGCCTCCACGTCTTCGCTCACTTCAAACGCCAATCGCGTCACGTCGGCCCGCCCCCCCGCATCGGCGCGGATGGACGCGGGCTCGATGGTGGAAGGGAGGTCAGTGAAGCGCACTTCATGCTGGCCCGCGGCGAGATCAAACGTCGCCACGCGCGTGATGCTCGCCCAGTCCTGGTGCACCGTGACGGAGAAGATGCGGCCGGGCGTCTCGAGCGGCTCGGTTCCATCGCGCGCGGCGCGGGCGCTTGGCAGGGCAAGCGCCAGAGCGGCGAGCGCCAGCGCGAGTGTTGGATTGCGGCATGCGATGGGGCGCATGGCTTGCTCCTTCCGCGCCGGGTCGCGGCGCGCTGCGCGATTCAGCCGACGCCGACGGTCACGGGCACAAACGACGGCTTGACGCGCGCCTCGAATTCGCCGCGGAACTTGTTGACGATGGTGCGCACGGCCCAGTTGTTGCCGTCGGCCAGGCCGCAGATGGTCGTGCCCGGCATGGCGCCCATCGAGCCGGCCAGTTCGAGCAGCAGGTCAAGGTCCTTGCTTTTCGCTTCGCCGGCCTCGATGCGGCACATGAGCTTGTACATCCAGCCCGAACCTTCGCGGCAGGGCGTGCACTGGCCGCACGATTCGTTCTTGAAGAACCGCGTGATATTCCGGGCGACCATGACCATGTCGGTGTCTTCATCGAAGATCGTCGGGCACGCGGTGCCCAGGCCGAGGACTTCGTACTTGCGGCCGATGTCGAAATCCATCTCGGCGTCGAACTGGTCGGTGCCGAGCACGCCCATGGAAATGCCGCCGGCAATCGCCGCTTTGTACTTTTTGCCGTCGCGCATACCGCCGCAGTAGTTGTCGACGAGTTTGCGCAGGGGAATGCCCAGATCGCACTCATAGACGCCGGGCCGGTTCACGTGCCCGGAGACGCCCATGAGTTTGGTGCCGAAACTCGGCGGGCCCTTGATTGACGATTCGCAGCCGAGCGACTTGAACCACGCCACGCCCTGCTCGACGATGAAGGGCACGCAGCAGAGCGTCTCGACGTTGTTGATGATGGTCGGTTTGCCGAAGAGGCCCTTGACGGCTGGAAACGGCGGCTTGATGCGCGGCCAGCCGCGCTTGCCTTCGAGCGATTCGAGCAGTCCGGTTTCTTCGCCGCAGATGTAGGCGCCCGCGCCGCGGTGCAGGTAGCAGTCGACCTTGAACGGGCTCGCACCGCCGAGCAACCCCGTGCCGCCGAAGATGTCCTTGTCGTACGCCTCGGCGATGGCCTTCTCGAGGATGTGGGCCTGGTGGTGGTACTCGCCGCGGATGTAGATGTACGCGGTTTGAATCCGGCAGGCGTAGCAGGAGATGGCGATGCCCTCGAGGAGCATGTGCGGGTCGTAGTCGAGAATGAGCCGGTCCTTGAAGGTGCCGGGCTCGGATTCGTCGGCGTTGACGGCGAGGTAGCGCTGTCCCTCGTAGTCCCTAGGCAGAAAGGTCCACTTGAGGCCGCACGGAAAGCCCGCGCCGCCGCGCCCGCGCAGGCCGGAGTCCTTGACCTGGTCCACGATGGCAGCAGGCTCTTCGCCGAGGGCTTTTCGCAGCGCCTCGTAGCCGCCGGACTTGACGTACTCATCGTACCAGACGGTGCGGCGATCCGACGGGTCGCCGTAGGGAAACGTGGGGATGCGCCGGGTGAGCACCGGCCCGGTCATGGGCATGATTCCAACTCCAAACGCAGCAAGGCGCTGCCATCCAGCCGTTCGGCGGAATCATAGCGCCGGCTGGGTGGCGGCGGATTCGGCGGGCTGCTTCGGACTGCGCGCTGCGATCTCGCTCAGCAGTGGGATCATGCCTTCGGCCATGACGGTGTCCCAACTCATGCCATCCGCCAGTTCGCGGCCGGTCTGCAGCAGGCGGCGGCGCTGGTCTTCATCGCGCGGCAGGCGGCGGTGGAGTTCGGCGGCGACCTGGCGCGCGACCCGCTCTTCGATGCGGTCTCGCTGCTGCTGGGTCATGGCGCGCAGTTCATCGAGGTTCATCGGCCGGTCGAGGCGGGTGTAGTCGGCGACGATGACGTTCGGATAACTCCGTGCGCGATCGCCAAGGCGGTTTACGACGTGCTGATAAGATGTCACGCAGCCGCACACGGAGCTGGCGACGCAGATGGCGCCGCTGCCGAGCGGCTCCAACTGAGCGATGCCGAACGGCTCGTAGATGGACTGACCGAACTCGACATCGGCCGCCTGGCGCAACGTGGCGAAGGTCATGTCCTCATGGGCCGCATCGCCCAGCGCAGCGCGGCTCCAGCCGAACTGGTTCACCAGCATGACCTTGACATTCGTGTGGCCGGCGTTGAACTGCCTGATGAGTTGAAAGATCTCCAGTTCAGGCCCGGCGAGGTCGGGATAGCCCTCGCGATGATGCCACGGCCAGCCATACTCGCCGGCCATGCGGTTCACTTCGGCCATGCTGCGAGGCGGCGCGCCGCAGGAGAGGATGACGAGCAGCCCTGTGCGGCCTTCACCGCCCAGCGCCGCGTCGAGGTGGGAGATCACCTTCAGATCGCGCCAGAATCCCTTGCTGATCACAGGCCGGGCGACGTGGGTCATGAGCACATCGGGCGCGTAGCCGATGACACGCTGGGCCCATTCGTTGACGAGTTGCCGGCTGCGCGTCTCCTCGTCAAAGTCGCTGTAGAAGGCCGGCAGACCGTTGTAGACGAGCCGTACTTTGTCGCTGTTCGTTTCAGCGTTGAGGAAGCGCATTTCCTCGGCGGTCGGATCGCCCACGGCCACGATCGCGTCGAGCCGGTGAGCGCGGCTGACCAGCGCGTGGCGCATGAAACCGGATTGGTCGCCAAAGACATCTTCGACAAACATGCCCTTGGCCGCGCCTTGGCGCATGAGGTTGTAGAAAGCGGTGTCGTGCCCGGGGTGGTGCTCGGTGAGGCGGCGCGCGGTGGCGCACTCGTGGGCGTGGAAGACGGTGCGGAACGCGTCGCCGCCATCCATCACGGCCTTGAGCGCCGTGCACAGCCCCATGAACTCGTGGCTGAAGATGATGCAAGGCAGTTCGCTGGCCGGCACGAGAGCCGACAGCGCGTAGAACGCCGGCTCGGCGAGGCGGCAGTACTCCTCAAAGCCCCAGTCGTGTTCATAGCGGCGCGCATCGAGACCGAATTGCTCCCACAGGCGCATCTTGAAAATCGCCAGTTGCTCGCGGTCGGGCCTGGAAACGTCGATAAGCAACACCTCGGCGCTGCCTTCGCGATTGTGATGGTTCTTTTCGTAGGTGCGGATGCCGTAGGCGATATGCACGCCGAACGCCCACTGGATCGGGTGGAACTTGCGGCCCAGGCCGTCGAAATCGATATGATCGACGCTGCTGTAGCGGATGTTCACGTGCGGGCCGAGGCGCTTGAGCGGACTCTCGAGATGGCTGCCGCCCATGGGCCCGATGAGGATGGAACGGCGCACGGCTTGCTGGTAGACGGCGCTGGTCATCATGCCTTCGAGCACCGTGCCGATGCCGCCCATCTTTTCGATGGCTTCGTGCGTGACGTGAGCGAGTGTGAAGGGACCGGCTGAAGCGGGCGACTCTGGCATGGCCTGATGGTATCGACCAAGTTCGCCGGCCGGCCGCAGCAACGCTGCGACGATGATCAGGGGATGTCGCCGACCTCTTCGACCGAGGCGCGCCCGGGCGCCATGGTGCTTTCGATCAATCCCGGCTGCCAGATCTCTTCGAGATCCTGGTCATCCGTGGCTTTGCGCATGAGGAAGTAGAGCACCGTCATGGCCGATGCGAGATAGGACAGAACCCAGCCCGCGACCATGCCGCCGATGACGGTGCGCCAGAGCACGAGCAGACCACCGGTGACGCGGTGCGTGCCTTCGAGCGGCCAGCCCTGTTCGGCGGGCAGCAGGTGCGCGATGTCGGCCTCGCCGGCCACCGCGGCGACCGCAGGCGCTTCGACGAACAGGCCGGCGCCCCACGCGGTGAAGTTGATCGTCAGCGCGGCGATGAGCGAGACGATGACGAAGCCGAAGAGCCCCTGGATGAACGCGGCGAGGACATAGACGATCCAGTGCAGCGGGCGGTTGCGCACGAATGAGAAGCCGCGCGCGAGCGCATCGGGTGCGTCGGCTGATTCGACGGCGACGGCGGGGACGAAGAGGCCGCACGCGACGA
Organism: Planctomycetota bacterium; assembly: GCA_963205185.1. Classification (GTDB taxonomy): domain Bacteria; phylum Planctomycetota; class Phycisphaerae; order Phycisphaerales; family UBA5793; genus UBA5793. The sequence goes on from CAUJHZ010000025.1 coordinate 23,617, forward strand.
GGGTGAGCAGAATGAGACAGGCCGCGATGAGCCCGCCGAGGAGCGCCAGGCCGTAGATGAGGCCGCCGATGATGTTGAGCACCGGCACGGCCAGCAGCAAACCGCCAACAGCCAGCACCAGCGCCCCCAAGCCGATGGCCAGCAGCGGCAGGCCGACCGATCCGAGCGTCGGGATCCAACGCTTGAGGGCGAAGGCCAGGGCCGTGGTCCATGCGATGTACTGCTCAGCGGCGAACTGGCAGGCGGCCGTCCGCGAGATAGCCGTCAAGCCGATCATCGTCACCGCCAGGGTCCATGCGCCGAACACGACGGCGAAGAGCAGGTGTTCGCGAACGAGCAGGCCGATCAGCCGCGCTGCGTCGGCGAACTGCGCGATGATGCCGGCGAAATCGAAGTGCAGTGCCGCGGCCAGAACGCCGTAGCAGTGAGAGACGACCGCTTCGGCAGTGGCCTCGAAGACGCCCATGGGCGCCATGGTGGCGAGTTGCGCCAGCGCCGCCTGCACCTCGGCGCGATCGCGATCCTGATCTTCCTCAGGTTTGTCGCGCCAGGTGTCGAGCACCGCATCGCGGACGTCCACAACGCGGAGCGGATCGGCGGCGGCGATCGCTTCGGCGCGGTCGGTGCGAACCAGCGTCGGGTTGTCGAGGATCGGCCTGACCTGGTCGAGCAGCACTTCACGAGGTGGGCGAAGCGAGCCAAGGCCCGCGGCGCCGACGGGCTTACCAAACAGGCCGTCCCAGATCGACCCCGTGGCCATGAGCAGGACCACGATGACGAAACCCATCACGACCCGACTGGGCTGAAACGACAGGGCGAGTGCCCGCGGGATGCGGCTGATGAGCAGGATGCCGCTCCAGTTCACCTGGTCGACCACGACGCTCCGGTGCGGTTCGTTCATGGCGTCATGCTACCTTGGCGGTGGAAACGGGCAAGTGGGCTGACGTGTCCCGGCCGCCGCCGCCCCGGACGCGTCATGCATCCCGGCTTGCCTTTTCCCTCTAAGTCGATGATGCTACTTCACTGGCCATCGGCCTCATTGTCGAAAGGAGCACACCGTGGGCACAGCCGCCATCGTGTTTCTGGTCTTCGTCGGCGCGTTCGTTCTCTTCCTGCTCTGGGCGATCGGCATATTCAATGCGATCAAGCGCAAGGAGATCGCCGCCGAGGCCGCGTGGTCGGATATCGACGTGCAACTCAAGCGCCGGCACGATCTCATCCCCAACCTGGTCGAGACCGTCAAGGGTTACGCCACGCATGAAAAGCAGACGCTCGATGCAGTGATTTCAGCCCGGGCCAAGGCAGTCAACGCGACGGGCGTGGCAGCGCGCGGCCAGGCCGAAGGCGAACTGAGCCAGGTGCTCGGCCGGCTCATGGTGCTCAGCGAGGCATATCCCGACCTCAAGGCGAACCAGAACTTCCTCGCCCTGCAGGAAGAACTCACGAGCACGGAAAACAAGATCGGCTTCTCGCGCCAGCACTACAACCGCAGCGCGCAGCAGTACAACGAGGCCATCGGCGTGTTCCCGGGCGTACTCATCGCCGGGCTGATGAACTTCAAAGAACGGGAGTACTTCGAGATCGAAAACCCGGCGCAGCGCGAGGCGCCCAAGGTGCAGTTCACCTGACCTGATCGCCCATCGACGGAGTCTCCCGGCCGATGTCAGAGGCCATTCATGCCGAAAACCCTGCCGTACGCGGCCTGCCCGCGAACGTGACGTTTCACGACCTGATCCGCCGCAACAAGCGGCGCAGCGCGCTGCTCATGGTCGGCATGGGCGTGCTGGTCGTTCTCGTGGGGGTCGCGATCACGGTCATCATCGGAATGTACACCGGGTTCGCGCGCGACGAAGTGAACCTGGTCCAATCGCTGGTCCTCGGCGCCGCGGCATCGGTCCTGGTCGCAACGGTCGCGGGTGTGTGGAGCTTTTACGGCGGTTCGAACGCCATCCTGGCCATTTCCGGGGCCAAAGAGATCGCCAAGAAGGACGATCCGCAGTTGTACAACGTGGTCGAGGAGATTGCCATCGCCGCAGGCGTGCCGCCGCCGAAGGTCTATCTCATTGATGACACCGCTCTGAACGCCTTCGCCACGGGCCGCGACCCGCAGCATGCAGCCGTGGCGATCACCAAGGGATTGCGGGGCCAGCTGAGCCGCGACGAACTGGCGGGGGTCATGGCCCACGAGATGTCGCACATCCGGTTCTACGACATTCGCTTTGCCATGCTCATGGCCACGATGGTGGGGTTGATCGTCTTTGCGTCCGACGCCGTGCTGCAGATGATGCGCCTGCACTTCTGGCACGGCGGCGGTCGGCGCGGCTCGCGCCGCAGCGGGGACAACAAGGGCGCGGCGGTCATCATGCTCGTCGTGTTCGTCATCGCGATCATTCTCATGATCATCGCGCCGACACTGGCGATGCTCATCCGCATGGCGGTGAGCCGGGAGCGCGAATACCTCGCGGATGCCGGCGCGGTGGAACTGACGCGCTATCCGCAGGGGCTCATCTCGGCGCTGAACAAACTTGGAGCCTGCCGCGAGCCGTTGGAGGTCGCCAACCGCGCGACGTCGCACCTGTACATCGTCAATCCGATGAAGCAGGCCCTCAAGGGGCGCGGCCACGAACTCAACAGCGTGTTCCGCACCCACCCGCCGCTGCAGGATCGCATCGCGCGCCTGTCGGCGCTCATCGCAGCACCCGCGGCGGCGGCTGCGGACGAGCCGAGGCCACGGCCGTCGGAGCGGCGCGATGGAAGGGCTTAACTTCCTCATCATCATCGCCGTGGTCGCGGTGGTGGCCGTGCTGGCCTACTACTCTTGGAAGGCCGAGCGGCAGCGGACCAGCGACCTTGCGGCGCTGGCCAGGCGACTGGGCTTTCGCTTCAGCCCGCGGCGCGACGAGTCGCACGAAAACCGGTACCACCACTTCGAGGTCTTTCGGCAGGGGCACAGCCGGTGCGCCTTCAACACGCTCAGCGGCAGCCTGGCCGTCGGACAGCGCGCGATGCCGATCCTGCTGGGAGACTACGAGTACAAAGTCACGACGTCCAACGGCAAGACGACGCAAACGACGACGTATCACTTCAGTTTCGCCATCGCGCATCTGCCATACGTCGGCGTGCCGGATGTGCTCATCCGGCCCGAGGGCTTCTTCGACAAGATCAAGTCGGCGATCGGTTTCGACGACATCGATTTTGAGTCGGCGGAGTTCAGCAAGTGCTTCTTCGTGAAATCGGCCGACAAGCGCTTCGCGTATGACCTGATCGACCCGCGCATGATGGAGTTTCTCCTGGCCACGCGCCCGCCCGGCCTGGACATGGAGCGAGGGCGAATCCTGCTCACGGACGGCAGCCGCCGCTGGGAGCCGGCGCAGTTCGAGCGGAACATCCAGTGGCTGCAGGAATACCTCGAGAGATGGCCGCGCCACCTGATTGATCAACTCGAGAGCGGCGGCGTCAGGTCGTCCTGATAAAGGGCGTGGGCCGGCCGGATTCATCGACCGCCACGAAGGTGATCTGAGCTTCTGTCACATCCACGATCTCGCGGCTGGCGAAGCGCTCGACCTGCACAAGCACGAGAACGGTCAGGCTCGTCGTGCCGGTGCGGATGGTCCGGGTGTGCAGGTTGACGATGTCGCCGACGTGGACGGGCGCGTGGAAGATCACCTTTTCCATGGCGACGGTCACCCAGCGAAACGGTCCGTGCTTGCGGGCTTCGATGTAGCCCGCCTGGTCGATGTAACTGAGAATCACGCCGCCGAAGATCGTGCCCAGATTGTTCGTGTCCTTGGGCATGGTCATGATGCGCAGCGACGGCACGGAGTGTTCGAGATCCCAGTGCTCGTGCGGCTGGCCGGTCGAAGGTGGTTTGCGTTGCTCTGTCATGCGCATTTGCCCGTTCAGGCGAGTTGAATTCGCGGATCGACCCAGCGGTACATCACATCCACGGCGAGATTGAAGAGCACGAGCATGGTTGAATAGGTGAGCACGATGCCCATGATGACGAACAGGTCCTTGTTGAGCACCGAGTTGACGAAGTGCTGCCCGAGGCCCGGCACATTGAAGACCTTTTCAACGACGAACGAGCCGGTCATGACGTACGCCGCCGCCGGACCGAGATAACTGAGCACGGGAAGAAACGCCACCTTGAGCGCGTGGCGCAACACGATGCGCGTCTCGGAGACGCCCTTGGCCCGTGCGGTGCGGATGAAATCAGACTGCAGCACGTCGATCATGCCCAGGCGCGTCAGGCGCGCGATGTACGCGGCGAAAGGCAGGCTGAGCGTCAGGGCGGGCAGGATGAGATCGCGCGGCGAACCCCAGTGCGCCACGTGAACGAACTCGAACCAGACGGCGAAGACAATCAGCAGCGCCGTGCCGATCACGAAACTCGGCAGGCTGATGCCCACCAGCGCCACGAGCAGCGTCGCCACGTCCATCCAGCTGCCGGGGCGCACGGCGCCGATGATCCCCGAGACCAGGCCGATGGCCAGGGCGAAGACGAGCGCCACCATGCCCAGCACGATGCTCACAGGCAGCGCGCCGCCGATGAGTTCGTTCACGCTCCAGTCTTCGTACTGCAGGCAAGGCCCGAGGTTGAAGACCTTGCGCGAGTCGCCGCGCAGCCACGCGACGCCCGACGCCTGGTCGAGATAGGACACGTAGAACTTGAGCGGATCGTCGAGGTTGTACTGCGCCTTCATGGCGTCCTGCACGGCGGGATCGGGCCGGCGGCCCTCAGGCTTGTCGAGCGGGTTGCCCGGCAGCCACCAGGCGAGCGTGAAGGTCACCGTGTAGATGACCAGCAGGATCAGGGGCACCTGCAGCAGCCTGCGAACGAGCATCGCCGTCATGCGGGCACTCCCCTGCTCACTTCACTACCTCCATCTCCCAGAGAAACTGGGTGAGTCGCGGGTGCGTCGAGACGTTGCGCAATTCGGCGGGGTCGTACATGTACAGCGTGACCTGGTGGAACAGCGGCAGCAGCGGCAGTTCTTCATTGATGGTCATCGCGTCTGCCTGCTCAAGCAGCAGCATGCGCTTCTCGGGATCGAGTTCCCGATCGGCGCGATCCATCAGTTCGTCGAAGGCCGGGTTGGAGTAGTTGCGGTCGTTGTTGCTGTTGCCGGTGCGGTGGAGATCGAGGAAGGTGGTCGGGTCGCCGTAGTCGCCGTACCAGTTGCCCCGCGCGACCATGAAGTCGTGCTCCTGGAGGTGGGTGGCCTGCACCTTGGTTTCTTCTTCGCGCAGGCGGCACTTGACTCCGAGTTGCCGCTCCCACATGTGGGCGATGGCCTGCGCGATGGACTTGTGTTCGGCGACGGATGGAAAGAGGATCTCCACCGTCGGGAACAGCTGCCCCGACGCGTCTTCGATGAAGCCATCGCCGTTGCGGTCTTCCCAGCCGGCCCCGGCGAGTTCCTCGCGCGCCTTGGCCGGGTCGTAGCCGATGCCTTTGGCGCCTTCGAAGCCGGCGATCGAGCCGGGCGGGATGAGCACGTTCGCAACCGGCTGATTCATGCGCGTCACGCGCTCGACGATCGCGCTCTTATCGACGGCCCGGGCGAAAGCGCGACGGATGCGCGCATCCTTGAATGGATTGAACGCGCCGCTGTTGAGCGTGGGCTGGCAGTTGAAGTTGTAGAAGTACGTGCCGTATGCCGCAAAGGCATGGATGTCGTTGCGCTCGCCGGGTTGCGGCGGCGACTCCTCTGCAAGGACCGCCATGGCCTCGTTGTAGCCAAGCCCTTGCGCTCGCAGTTCGTCGTAGCGAGCGGCGTTGCGGTCCATGTACTTCTGCTTCTGCGCAAGCATATCGGCTCGGTAATCGACGCCGACGTCACTGAGCCAGTCGATGGTTCCGGTTTCGTACGCCAGCACGGCGGTGTTGGCGTCTTCGACGGCAATGCACAGGACGGAGTCGGATTTGACCGCCCGCGCGTTCCAGTAATACGGATTGCGCTCCATGCGAAGGTCGCGCATGTAGCGCCACACGGCGAGGATGTACGGCCCGTTGCTCACCAGATGAGGCGGCTTGGTCCAGCCGTGGTGCTGGCGCAGCGCGCCCGTCGCCGCGTCGAGCTTCACATAAGGCTCGACGGTGGGCCGGTGCACCGGCTTGAACGGGCCGAAGGCCAGCAGATCGAGCATGTACGGCGTGGGCACCTCAAGGGTGACCGCCAGCGTGTGGGCATCGAGCGCCTTGATGCCGACGGTTTGCTCGTAGCGGGCCAGCGCCTCGTCGAGCATGGCCTGAGCGAGCTTCAGCCGCTCGGGTCCGCTCAGCGGCGCCGCCTGCGCAGTGAATGTTTCGAGCTGCGCTGTGCGCCAATCGAAGAATGCGCGGCCGCCCTTGATCTTGAAGAACAGATCGGCATAACCCGCGACGGTGTCGGGAAACAGGGCCCGGCGCCAGGAGTACGCGAAGTCCTCCGCCGTAACCGGATCGCCGTTGGACCACTTCGCGGTGTCGCGGAGGTGGAAGGTGTACGTCAGACCGTCTGGAGAGACCTCCCACGTCTGGGCCACGCCGGGCACGATCTCGAAGGTGTCGTTGTCGTAATCGACGAGACCCTCATAGATCGCATCGGCGATGCGGAAATCCTGCAGCCAGCTCATGCGCTGCGGGTCGAGCGAGTGCACTTCGCCACGATTGATGAAGGTGAGATCGGCGACCGGTTGCGGCCGATCGAGCAGCACCGCGCCCACCACCAGGGCGATAAGCATCAGAATGGGCGCGACCGAACGCATGAGCGAAGCGTAGAGCCGCCGCCGCCCCCGAGCGATTCAAACGGACAATTCGCACCGGCGGGCGCGCCGGAGCTGCCGGCGCCTTGCCGCTATTGCCAAACCACGATGAAACCAGACGCTTGAGCATCATCACGCCGCAGACGGCGGCTCCAGTTGCACGAACTTCACTTTGAGCCCTTTGCTCCGGCTCGCCTTCTTGCTTTCGAGGTAGCGGTCCGCCTCGATCTGCTCCGCGAGGCGGTGCTGCTCGACGCTGCCCGAGTCGCCGCTCGCCTTGGCGGGGCCTTGGGCGCTTTGCTTGATCGCCTGCTCGATGTCGGACTCAGCCATCCCTTGTCCTCGTAAAGGTCGATGATCACTGCCATGCGCTTTCGATACCGCCGCTGCCGCTGGGCGTAAGTGTTCACTGCGGTGGAAACGGGCCGACCTTCAAGGTGCGCCAGCCACGCCTCCTGCACCGCGTCATCCAGATCAGGCGCAGGGACAAAGCGCAACTCGATCACGAGTCGCGCGGGGTCATCTCGCACGCGGCGAGTCGCTGCGGCGACCAGAGGTGGAAGTACATGGTCCATCCGTCAGGTACGGACGGATGAAACGCTCAGGGATTGCGGATGGGGAGGGGTGGGTGCGAAGTCGTTACACGGGTAGACATTGACGCCGGACGATCCGAGAAGCGCTGGGCGAATTACTCGAATGTCCACGTCACCGTGTGGCTGATCTGGCACTCGAACGGCGCGATGGCCTGCAAGCGGATGGTGCGGCCTCGAGCGGACGGCGGGACGTTGATGGTGATAGTGGCGACGCCGTTTGCGTCGGCGAGAACGATGGGCGAAGTGCGCGGATCGCGGATGAGCAGCGTGCCGCCGGGGCAGGTCGGGCGGATCTTCTGGGCGCCCTCGCACATGCCGTAGGCGAGGAGGACGCGCTGGTTTGGCAGGAGGCCTGTGATCGTGATGGTGTTCATCGTTCCCGCGCGCCCGGGTACCGGGTCACTCATCTCGAAGAGATACGGCGTGACGAGATAGCCGCGACCGTCGCCGTTCGGCAATTCACCGAATGCCGCGATCTGGCCGGCGTCGTTGATGTCCAGAGCCTGCTGCAGGTCGAGTTCAGGCTGACGCGGCATGTACTCTCCGAGCAAGTGTGGCTGGAAGCCCGCCTCTCGCTCCCAGATCGTAGGTACCAACCGAAAACAGTCTTGTCCCAGTGCCTCCCCGACGATCAGTCCCCCATCATTGATCGCCCGAGCCTTGCTTAGGGCACTGCCGCAGGGATAGGGGTCGGGCAGATCGATGACCCGTCCGTCGAACCAGTAGAAGGCGGTGCGCCGGGTGACCGCGTAGCCCACGGTTTCGCCAAGATTGTTGATGCCCCAGCCGTAGGCCGTCACGTCATACGGCTCGCCGCCGATGTCGATCATCTGCCCGGCGCGCCAGAGGTAGGGCCGTGGAACGCCGAACCCGTTCTCCGAAGTACCGACGATCTCGCCGAGTTCGTTGATGTCGAGTGCGTATTCGAGACCTCGGCCGCCGAGTGTGCCGAGATCGACCGGCGAATCGAGCCGCGGCCAGAGTGATGATCGGTTCGGGAATGAGCAGGAGCCCACCATTTGGCCGAGGTCATTCGCCGTAGCCGCAGAGCATGCGCTCGAGCCGCCCGGCAGGTTGTCGAGCACAAAGATCCCTGTTCCAATCACCCACGCTACGCCGCGGATAACGGAGTTAACGCGCGAGTAACCGACGAGCACGCCGCTGGTTGGACTGATGCCGCTGACATACACGGACTCGCTCCCGGGCGGGAGCGGCAAGGGGACGAGTTGCCCATCGATCCAGACACAGCCCGCGACGAAGACACCTCGCGACTCTCCGACCATTCTGCCAAACTCGTCGATCGCCACCATAGAAGTTGACACATCACCAGCAAGCGGGGGGATCGAAATCGCTTCGTAGCCGGTAACACCTCTGGGTTGGCCGAGCACAGTCGCCCCAGAACCAGCGATCGCGACGCCAATGCTGATGGACCGCTGGATGATGTGCCGGCGCATGTGAATCTCCAGCCCGGAGGAACTCTATCAATGATACCACCACTCCTTGCTCCCGCTGCCAGGTTCCTCCGGCGCGCTCCTTACTTCTGGGCACGACGCAGCAGATGAGGGATTTCACCCTGAAACGGATAGCGGTCGATCTTGAAAGGTTGGGCGAGGTCCGATAGCCCGGTTCGACGCCAGGTGGCGCCGCCAGTCTCGAAAGGAGTCGAAAGATGTTCCAGTCCAACAGGCGCCTCAGCGCCGCAGTCATCGCAAGTCTCACCCTGTCAGCCCCGGCGTTCGCCCAATCGCGGCCGAATCTGATCTTCATCTTGATGGACGACATGGGAGTGGAGTCGATCGATGGCCCGTACTGGTCGAACGAAATGGGCTGCACGACCCCTACTCTTGCTGCGCTCGCCGAACAGGGCGTGAGTTTCACCAATTGCCGCGTCAATCCGAACTGCTCGCCCACGCGCGCGTGCCTGATGACCGGGCGCAGCGCCCTCGACAGCGGGGTGGTCGGCGTCATCGGCCGCTACATCCCGCTGGCGGAGGATGGCAATCCATGCGAGAGTAATCCTCTGGTCGATCAATATGCGCAGGTCACCAACCGGCTCGCGATGCAGACCCAGGAGCGCACGATCGCCGAAGTCCTCCAGGACATGGGCTACTACACCATCCTCATCGACAAGTGGCACCTCGGCTACAACGAAGACAGCGAGTACAACGCCGCTGAAAGGCGCCTCCAGCGCGCCGATGAACGGGGTTTCGACGTCTTCGTGGACTGGATGGATGACATCTGCGATGGATACGGATCGCAGGATCCGTACTACTACGCGGACTTCCACATGCTCCGCGCCATGGAGGCGGCGCGCGATGCGGTGAACGACCGCCCGGGAACGCCGAAGCCGCCGTACGCGCTCTTCTTCCACACCATCACTCCACACAAGCGCATGGCCGATGAAGGGGGCAAGTCCTGGTGGGACATCTACGATCAGGATCTGGTTCCGCAGACGCACGGCTACCCGCACACCAACGAGGGGCGCTTTGCGCGCAACGTCGAGGCGCTCGACACGGCGCTGCTTCAGTACTTGCTGCGCGAGGACGACGGCCGCCTCGGAGTGCTCGATGAGGACGCGCAGTATATCCCAGGCAGCAACACGATCATCTTCTTCATCGGCGACAACGGGACGGATGCGAGTCTGACCGATAATCGCGGCAAGAACACGCTCTACGAGGGCGGAGTGCGCGTGCCGCTGTTCGTGATGGGAGAGGGGATTCCCGGAAACACGCAGGATCCAATCCTCGACAACCACCAGATCAGCCATGTCGATGTCTACGACACCATCTGCGACATTGTCGGCGCCACGACTGAGCGCAACAACCCCAACGGGGCCTTTCCGAGGCGCGGCGAGTCGCTGCGGCGACCAGAGGTGGAAGGACATGGTCCATCCGTCAGGTACGGACGCATGAAACGCTCAGGGATTGCGGATGGGGAGGGTGCGAGGTGAAATCGTTACACGGGTAGACTCTGTTCGCGCTCTCCGACGAGGGGATCAGGCCGACCGAATCTGTACAGAACTCTCGCCGCGAACGAATCAGCAAGCGACTCACTGAGCTTGAAGCCATTCCTTCGCATCTGGGTGCGCGTCCCAGGCTCCCTTGAGCATATCGAGGCAGTACACGGCTTCGCGCTCGTCGCCAGGGCTGTACCCGCCGGTGTCTGAGCGAGGTGGTCGCTTCTTCGACAGGAGCAGTCTCTCCACGAGCCCATTGCGTCGTCGCGCTTCAGCGAGGAGTTCCTGAGCAAGCCGTTCTTCCCCCACAGCATGCGCGAGAAGTACCCTCGACCACATAGGTGCTGCCAGACCGTCGTCACCGTATTGACCAAACAGTTTTTCCGCGTCAACATACTGCTTGCGTTCGAGGTAGCAAGCGCCCAGCCAATCGCGCACTCCCTGATTATCGTTCGGATTCAACTCAAGCATCTCTTTGAAAACACTCACCGCTTCGTCAGTTGACACGGGTGTCTGCTGATCAAGCAAGGCAAAAGCCAGACTGCACATGGCGCGCATGAACGGGCGCGTTTCAACCCTCACCCAGAACTCGCCTTGGGCGTGGGTGAAGTACGCCGGTCCGAGGTCTCGTCGCCCAGCTTCGACTGCCAGGCGCAATCGGGCCAGAAACTCGCTTGATGAGGATGACTCGATTTCAGCCAACATGGTCAATGCATCAACACAATCGGAATAAACGCGCAGCGCCCTTTGGCACAAGGCAATCGCTTTACGCGAATCTGAATAGCGACAGTCCATTGCGTTCCACATCAACTCTTGCGCTTCAGTTCGCTTCTGTTCACGCTCGTCGCGCCGCATGTCGACCTCCAGAACCACCCGTGAATGCTCAAATGACATTCGCATACAGCGTACCCGATGCACGATAGGGGAACAAACAAGCGGTCATTCACTGGGCAACCGTCGTCGCGTGTCATCCCCCCATCCGCTCCGTCGTCGTCACCCGCCGCCCGCAGTACCGACACTCCCGCCGCCTGCGGATCGCACCAAAACGAATCCGTCGGGTGTAGACGACCTCGAAGTGCCCGCAACCGCATTTTGGGCACAGGATGCCGCGCGGCTCCGGTTCGCGCTTTGGGTTCGTTTCGTTGATCATCGCCGCCCTCCCTGGAGATCGGAGAGCCGGATGCGGCGGCGCGGCGCCGGCTGCACATCCGTGCCGTAGAGCACGGCTCCCTGCATCGACGCGGCGACGGCGCAACCCACGAGGCAATCGAGCCAGTGGTTGTCCAGGCCATCCACGCGGAGTTTCCACTCATCAACGGTCCGGCCGCGACCTTGCGTCTTCACGCGGTACTCGCTCGTGAGGTGCTCGGCGAGGAGCAGGTGATTTGTCGCAGTGCGATTCGACGAGGCGCCGGCGCGGCCGAAGAGCGACAGACACCCCGGATCGCCCATCGGCACCGCCAGCCGCGCCTGCACCAAGGACCCGAATCAGCGGCGGAAAGCCTCCTCGATCGCGCCGGGCTCAAATTCCCAGGTGCGGTTCGAGTAGATCGGGCCGTCCTCGGCAAGCCAGCCGGTCTCGAGCGCCTGCGCGGCCTCGTCAATGCTGCCGGCCGAGATGGCGCTGGTGACCTTCGTCTGCGCGGTGGTCTGGCGACAGAGCAGGCTCATCAGATTCTCGCTTGTGCGGGTCAGGTCGGTGTACGCCTGGCGGTTCTGATCGGTGATCAGGTCATTGCGGCCGTGCTCGACGGCCAGCAGCAGGATGCTCGCGGCCGCCTCGATCATGTTGTGCTCGTGGGGCGCGATGGCCGGGCCGCCGACGGTGTCTACGACATAGCGCTTCTGGAGGCGCTCGACGCCGGTGCGAAGCGAGTGGAGCGCCGCGGCCGGAGCGTCGTCCTTGAGTCGCCGGGCCTGCAACGTGAGCCCCTCACTCATCGTGTCGATGGCGTCAGCGACGGTGGGCAGCGCCGCGGCTGCGGCAAACATCGCGCGCATCACCTCCGGATCGCCCTCGCTGCCGAGGGCTTCGCGCAGATAGCGAGCGACGTTTTTCTCGCTCTGCATGGCGTTGGAATAGGCGTTGCGATCCTGGCGGATCGAACGCATGGCGCGCTCCAGCCCCGTGGCCGCGGCGTAGCGCAGGGCGGGTTCATCGCTGCTCATGACGTCGCGCAGGGCGGAGTCGGCTTCGTCGCTGGCAATCGAGCCGAGGATCCAGATCGCAGCCTGCCGGTTGGCCATCTCCGCGGCTTCATCGCGCGCGATGGCGGCCAGGCCGGGAGTCAGGGCTTCGTTGTACGCCAGCCGGAAGGTGCGCGACGTATCCTGCCGAAACGGTTCGAGCAGGGACCGGCGAGCATCCGCGAGGACTTTGCCGTCGGGAGACTTCATCCCCTCGAGGCTCTGCTGCACGTGATTCTTGAGAACAGCCGATTGCTCAGCCGTCAACGGGCGCGGCGTGGTGTAGATTTCGCGCGGCAGTTGGGCCCGGGCGACCGAGCCCGAAGCAGCCATGGCGAGCAGAAGAGCGAGGATGGCGGACATACGTCGCCGGAAAAGATCCATTCTGAAGTTCTCCGCGAAAAAGCGGGCGCCTCGCGCCCGTCTGGGCCAGACTCAATCGCTGGCGACACCGAACCTTACGCTACGATTGCTCCCTGAGACGGTCAAACCCCGAATTCTCAGGTGCATGGATTCGGCCGAGACCGTGCTGCTAGCATGCCGGCCCGCCGGCCGGTTCTGATCTGAGTTGACCCGGCGCGCGCGGCGGCTGACGGAACCGCCCTGCTGCGTCCGATCTGATGAACACCATGACTCGACTGCTGCTTGCACTCACCGTTGCCCTGCTCGCCCTGGCCCCCGCACGCGGCCAGCAGGAAGCGGAGACTGCGCAAGACGCTCCAACGCCCGTCAGCAGGGTCGATGAACTGCTGGCTCGGCGTCTCGTGCAGCACTCCGCCCGCTTTGCCCGCCCCGGACCCGAGGCCGACCCCCTCGCCGGATACCGCGCCGCGGTGGGAATGTTGAAATGGGCCGCCAGACTCTCGCCCGACGACGTTGAGATCTACCGGCGGCTGGAGGCGGCGGGGTCGATCCTGGGATCGGAAGATGAAACGCTCATTGACGCCGAGCGGAATCTGCTTCGCCTCGATCCCGACAACGCCATCGCGCAGCTGCGCGTGATCAACCGCGGCATCGACGCCCGGCAGAGCGTGGGTGAGCGGCTGGCGCTTTGCGAGCGGCTGCTGCGTTCGCAAGCTGGCAGCCGGCTGGCTCCCGAGGTGCTCAGCCAGATCGCGTATCGCGCGGCAACACTGGCTCAGGAGCAGGGCCGGGCGAGCGTTGCGGCGTCATACCTCGAAGAAGCGTTGAAACTCAATCCGGCGAATCTCGATGCGGCCGCGCTCAACGCGCTGGAAATCGACCGGCAGACCGCCAAGCCGGAACTGCTGGTGCGCGCGATGGTGCAGCTGGTCAAGGCCGACCCGACCAACGAAGCGGCGCTGAACGATCTCGTGGCCGCCGTACAGGAAGCCGGGTGCGCCAGCGCCGCCGCCGATCTGATCGAAGCAATGAGCGCGCAGGCGGCGCGGAGCGGCGCGAGCCTTCCCGATGACCTCTTCGCCGACTACGCCTACCTGCGGGCGGCCGACAGCGGCCCGAGGGAAGGACTCGACCTCATTCAGGGGCGGCAGGAGTCATTCGACCGCTTCGAGCGCCAGCGCCTTCAGTTGCAATGGATTCGCGAGCGCCAGGCCGAAGCGCAGAAGGCGGCCGAAGCACATCTTCCGGCGCCCCCGGCTGGTGAACTGCCGTCGTACGACGACGTCTCTGTCGAACTCTCCGTTCATCTGCAGATCACGCGGGTGCTGCTGGCGCTCGCGGCGGATTCGGCGGAGGAGATCGATCGCGGCATGGAATCGCTCGAGCGGTTGTGGGCCGGGCAACTTGAGGAACTGCGCAGCACCGACCGGTCGAGTCTGCCTGCGTCGGCGGTCGCTGCGCTCGAGGCAGATGAGCGGCGCATCATCGCCGATCGCGCCTGGACGCGGCTCTGGGTCAACAGGCGCGTCGATGAGGCCGCGGCGGATATCGATCTGCTCGACCGCAGCGGCAAGCACGACCAGAATGAGCTTCAGCGGCTGCGGGCGTGGCTGAGCCTTCGCCGCGGCGATGCGGCTGCAGCGATCGCGGGCCTTGAGTCATTGCCCTCGGTGGACCCGCTCAGCGATCTGGGCATGGCGCTGGCGCAGCTTCAACTCGGCCGCACCGCTGACGCCACGCGACTGCTCGGGCAGATCTACCAGAACCAGCCCGGCAAGCTGATCGGGGTGATGAGCAAGTGGACGTATGAAGACCTGACCGACAATCCCATGCCGCTGCCGCGCGAGGCGCGCGCGGTGCAGAGAGAACTCGATCGCTTCCCGCGGATGCTCGCCGACCTGCTTCTTCGGCCTCAGCGGCACTTTTCGCTGTCGATCAACCCGCGTCAGAGCCAGGTCAGCCCTCTCGACCCGATGACGTTTGACCTGGTCTTGCGCAACGACTCTCCGTGGCCGGTCGCGATCGGCCCGGAGACGATTTTGCCCAGCCGCGCGGCGTTGTTTCCCATCTTTCAGGTCGTGGGCAAGACCGTCCAGACCGGCACGCCTCCCCTGGCGCTCGATCTCCAGCACCGGCTGATGCTCGGACCTTCTCAATCGTTGACGGTCCCCGTCGCCATCGACTACACGCTTTTCGGGCTGATCATTCCCAACCTCGCGGTGCGGCCGATGACGGTTGAGATTCAGGCGAAACTGGACTACGAAGTCGGACCCAGCGGGAAGTTTCAGGAAACGCCGCACAGCCTGGTCCGTCAGTCGCCGCCGATTCACGTTTCGCCGTGGCCGGGGGTGCTCGACGAACCGCCGCCGGACTTCGCCGGATCGCTGCCCGGCGAGTCGCCGCAGAGCACGATCGAAGCGATCACTCGTGTTTCCGCCGCGCAGCATGCACGCCTGACGCGCATGATCAATCCGAGCGAGCACGCTGACTTGCTTGCCGCGGCGGACGCAGGGATCCTGCGACTCGTGGAGATCTGGCCGGAACTGGACCGGGAGGCTGCGGCGTGGGCGGTGCTGACAGTGCCGTTCCAGACGGAGACGAGCAGAAACCGCATCGAGTCGCTGGACCAGTTCGAGGC
Organism: Planctomycetota bacterium; assembly: GCA_963205185.1. Lineage (GTDB taxonomy): Bacteria > Planctomycetota > Phycisphaerae > Phycisphaerales > UBA5793 > UBA5793. The sequence continues at coordinate 39,101 of CAUJHZ010000025.1, forward strand.
TGCCGCGCGTCGTTCGACGGATCCACTCGTGCAGATGTCGTGGATCGCCTCCCGGGCGAACTCACCCACCGACGTGGTGCTCGAAGGAGCACTGCGGAGCGACGATCCGGCCCTGCGGGCCATCGCCGAAGACGCCCTTATCTTCATCGAAGGGCTCGAGTCCAACCCGCCGTCCGAGGGAGCGACTCCGAGCGAAGCGCCGATCGCGGTCCCTCCCGAGAAGTGAAGCTCACCCGCCCAGCAGTCCGGCCGTAGGCACCTGGTTGAGCATCCAGCGCTCCCAGATCATCTCCGTGATCTTCCACCGGCCGGACGAGTCGCGCCGCCATCGAAAGCGCCACTGGTTGGGGATCGCCTCTCCCATCGCCGTGATCGTGGTTTGTGCGAGCACCGATTCTCCCGTGTCCTGGCCCGTTGACGTGCCGAGCACGTCGCGGATGTTGTTGGACTTCACGAGCGATTTGATCGTCTTGACCCGGTTGACGAGATCGATGTGGTCGAGCGATGAGCGGTCCGGGCCAATGCGGAGCACGAGCTTCTCATCAAGCCGCTCGCCGAAGGCCACGGGGTCACCGCTCACGGCAGCCTCCACCAGCAGCCGCGTCTCGAGCGACAGGCGCTCGCCGGTGGTCTCGACGAAGCGGGCGAGGGCGATCAGACCGACGGCGGCGGCGAGCAGGCCCAATGTGGTCCACCGCGCGGGCCCGGGTGCGCGGTAACGCAGGGCGAACCAGGCGATGCCTGCGGCGAGGAACAACAGCGCGGCGAGGAACCAGGGGCTCTCCAGCGTGTGCACGACGAGGGCCGAACGGTCGGGCAGGTCCATTTCAAGTCTCCGGCAATCTGATTCCGATAATACCCGGGCAGCACCGACGCCGAACCAGCAAACGACCCTTCGCGCGGAGTGGCGAGCGCTTTGAGTACCGCAATCCTCGACGCCAATCTCGCCGCGCTCGCCGGCCACAATCCACGGCTCGTGCAGCGGATCCGAGCCGCGCAGCCATCTCCGGACTGCGCGTTCGCACCGACGCCCCAGGATGTTCCCGCCCTTTCGCTGGGCGGATCACAATTGTGCAGCCGCCACCGGCCCCTCGATGAGGCCGGCCGCTTCGCGGCGTCGATCGACATCGTGGAGCATGCGGCCGTCGTGGTGCTGGGGTTCGGAGCAGGGTATCACGTGCAGCGCCTGGCCGAGCGGCTGCGCAAGACGGGGCTGATCATTGTCTACGAGCCCGACGTGGCGATGTTGCGCGCGGTGTTCGAGCGGGTGGACCACTCGGCATGGATCAGCGCGACGAACCTGGTCATCGCCGATGAGGCTGAAGACCGCGCTTCGCTGGCGTCGCAACTCGCGGGCGCCGAAGGAATCGTGGCGCAAGGCGCCACGATCGAATCGCACCTGCCCAGCCGCACGCGCCTGGGCGACGGCGCCGGCCGCTTCGGCAAGATGCTCGCCGATCTGGTCTCAAACATCCGCACGACGATGCTGACGACGCTGGTGCACTCATCCACCACCTGCCGCAACCTGAGCCTGAATCTTGACCACTATGGCGCCGGCGAAGGGATCGCGCCTCTGCAGGGCATCGCCGCCGGACGTACGGCGCTGCTCATCGCCGCGGGCCCGAGCCTGTCGCGACACTACGAGTTGCTCGCCGATCCATCTCTGCGCGAGCGCGTGGTGATCATTGCGGTGCAGACGTGCCTGAGACCGCTGCTGCGGCGCGGCATCCGGCCGCACTTCGTGACGGCGCTGGACTACCACGAAATCAGCCGGCACTTCTACGACGGTCTCGATCCGCACGAACTGCGCGACATCACGCTGGTGTGCGAGCCGAAGGTGAATCGGATCGTGATCGAGTCATATCCGGGGCCGATCCGCTGCGTGGCCAACGGCTTTCTCGATCGGCTGCTCGGCCCGCTGGCGCGCGACATGGGCGCGGTGCCGGCGGGTTCAACCGTGGCTCATCTCAGCTTCTACCTCGCTCAGTACCTCGGCTGCGATCCGATCGCACTCGTCGGCCAGGACCTCGGCTTCACCGACAATCTCTACTATGGCCCGGGCGCTGCCATCCACGACCAGTGGGCGCCTGAACTCAATGCATTCAACACGATCGACATGATGGAATGGGCCCGCGTGGCCCGCATGAAGCGCAACCTGCGCCAGGCGCGGAGCCAGTCGGGCGGGTCGATGCTCATCGACGAACAGATGAGCACGTACCTGACGCAGTTCGAGCGCGACTTCTCCAACGCCCCGCAGACGATCATTGATGCGCAAGGCGGCGGCGCGGCCAAGCAGCACACCGTCGTGCGCCCGCTCGAGCAGGTCCTTGCCGAGGCCGGCTCGACCCCGCTGCCCGACTTTGCCGCCGAGCGCCGGCCGCTGAACCTCAGACGCCTCGGCGAGATCAGCCGGCGGATCCAGTCGGTCCGCGGCGACGTGCAGCAGCTCGAGCGCATCAGCCGCGACACCGGCGAGGTGCTTGGCAAGATGATCGAGCGGCAGCGCGATGCGGCGGCGATGAAACGACTCTTCGAGAAAGTCCGCGACAATCAGCGGCGGGTGGATCGCCTCGAACGCACACACGACCTCGTCAACAACCTCAACCAGCTCGGCGTGTTCAAGCGGCTCAGGGCCGACCGCCGGCTCGAACTGACCGAGGGCCTCGAACCTCTCGAACGGCAGAAGGCCCAGCTCGAACGCGATCAAACCAATGTGCGCTGGCTCGCCGACGCGTGCGCAGAGACGCGGCACATTCTCGATGATGCGCTTCGAGTCCTGCGCGGCGAATCGGTGAGCACGCGCATCGGCCAGGGCTATGAAGGAGAGGAACGCGGCGGTGAAGATGTGGAATCGCACCGGCCGCGCCGCATTGCCGCGATGATCGCCGTGGACCCCGAGCGCGATGGCCTGCTCCGCGAGCGCTCGCTCGCCGACGCGGGAGGCGGCTGTTCGCTGCTCCAGCGCACGCTCGAGCGGCTGGGCCGGTGCCGGCGCATTGAGTCGATCGTGCTGCTCGTGCCGCGCGGCTTGGCCGTTGGTGAGCTGATCGATGAACAGCTGATCGACCGCCCGGTCGCCGTGCGGGAGATCGACGGACCAATCTTCGATGAGGCACATGCAGCCGTAGCCGCGGCGCGGCAGTGGAGCGACTGGTGCTGGCGCGGCGGCATCGGCGGGATGACGATCTTCGATGAGATCATCACGCCAACGCACATGGCGGCGGCGATGACGGAACTTCAACTCGACGCGGCTGTCATCGTCGGCCCGGACTGGCCGCTGCTGGACTGGTCGGAATCGACCGGCTGCGATGCACTCATCGCGCGCTACCTCGAACATCCCGAGAGTCATCGCATCGTGTTCACGCAGGCGCCGCCGGGTCTGTGCGGCATACTGATCGAAGCATCCCTCATGCGCGAGATGGCCCAGCGCGTGCGGCAGTTCACGCTCGGCTCGATGCTCTCGTACATTCCCAGCCTGCCGCAACTCGACCCGACGAGCAAAGATGCGTGCGTGAAACTCCCGGCGGAGATCCGCAACCATGCGGGTCGGTACATCGGCGGGCAGCGGGTCGCGGCACTTGCCGGTGCGATCGGCCCGCAGACTTGCGGCGAGGATCTGCTCGCTGCGATCACCGCGACGCCGCGCGAGGTCGATGCATGGCCTCAGCAGATCGAGATCGAACTCACAACGCGGCGCCCGACGCAGCCGCGCTGGATGGCTGACGCCGCCGCGCCAATCGACGCTGAGATCGAAATGGTCGAACGGGTCTTGCGGGGGGCGTCGGCGCGCGACGATCTGGCCGTGACCTTCGGCGGCCGGGGCGACCCGCTGCTGCATCCGCAGTGCCGCGAGATCGTCGAGTTGTGCCGCGACCTGGGCTGCCGCGGGATTCATATCCGCACGGATCTGCCTGATTCGTTTGATGCGCTGCAACTGCTCGACTGGCCTGTCGAAGTCCTCAGCATCGAACTGCAGGCGGAAACTGCGGCGACGTACGAAGCCGTCATGGGCGTCAATCGCTTTGATGATCTGCGCCGACGCGTGGATGCGCTGATCAACGCGCGCAGCGCTCGCACGGGAAGCCCGAACCGGCTCGCCCTGCCGTGGATCGTGCCGCGCATGGCCCGCTGCCGCGCGACGCTGGATGAGATGCGCAACTTCTACGACCGCTGGCTGCACTACGCGGGCGCTGCGATGATCGACCCATGGCCGGGCGAAGACGACGCGATCGCCCTCGATCCGCCATCGGCCGCCCTCGATGAAATCAACCGGCGAACTCTGCAGGTGCGCGCGGATGCAACGGCCTTCGCCGGACCCAGCGCGTGGCGCGGGCCTGCAGGCGAGGACGTCATCGATCTCACGGGACAATCACTCGCCGCGGCATGGTCGCAACTCCAGTCGCGCGTGCGCTGGCATTCGGACCACGATGAAGCCGATGCGCCGGCACTGATCCTCGAGTTCGGCGCTGCGTGATGGGAGCGGGCCCCGAGATGACTGCTGCAAAGGGATTGCCGCGCGAAACAGCCACCGCCGTCATCCTCGGCCGAGCCGGCAGCAAGGGTTTGCCGGGCAAGAACGCGATGCTGCTCGCCGGCCGGCCGATGGTGCAGCATTCCATCAAGCATGCGCGAAGCGCGGCGATGGTCGGCCGCATTCTCGTCTCGACGGACTGCCCGCAGGTTGCCGCGGCGGCGCGAAGCGAAGCCGTGGAGTTGATCGACCGCCCCACCGATCTCGCAGGCGACCAGGCGACGGTGGACGCGGCGGCTCGTCACGCCCTGCTCGACGACGAGGCGCCAATCGCGGTGATTCTTTATGCAAACGTGCCGATTCGGCCGGCGGGGCTGATCGACCGGGCCGTGTCGCTGCTCATCGAAACCGGCGCGGATTCGGTGCAGAGTTATGCGCCCGTCGGCAAGCACCACCCCTACTGGGAAGTGAAGCTCGACGCGGCGGGTCGCGTGTCGGCGTATGTGGAGAACACGGTCTACCGCCGCCAGGATCTGCCGCCGCTGTTCGTGCCTGATGGCGGCGTGATCGCCGTGCGACGGGCGAGTCTGTACGAGGTCATCGAAGGTCAGCCGCATTCGTTTCTCGGCCGCGACCGGCGCGGCATCGAGACCGCCGCGGGCGCGGTGATCGACATCGATGATCGGATGGACTTCCTGCTGGCCGAACTCATCCTGAACGAGAGTGCCGATTGCCGCACCGAGGCTGCCAGCCATGCGCTTCGGTGAACGTTCGATCGGCCGCGATGTGCCCCCGTACGTCATCGCCGAGATCGGCGTGAATCACGACGGATCGACGCAGCGCGCCCTGCAACTGGTCGAGGCGGCCAAGCACGCCGGCGCCGATGCGGTGAAGGTGCAGTACTTCGAGGCGGAGCGTCTGATGAGCCGGGCGTGCCGGCTGGCGGCGTATCAGCAGGCCGCGGGCGAAACCGATCCGCTTGAGATGTTGCGCGGCCTGCAACTCAATCGCGAAGCCATGAGCGAGATCGTCCGCTATGCGCATTCGCTCGATCTGCACGCAATTGTCACGATCTTCAGTCTCGAAGACGCGCCGCTGGCGAGCGAAATCGATTGGGATGCGATCAAGACGGCTTCGCCGGACATCGTCAATACTCCGCTGCTCGAAGCGCTGGCGGCCGCCGGAAAGCCGCTGATCGTCAGCACCGGGGCGGCGAACGCGGAGGAGATCAGCACTGCCCTTGCGCGGTTCGGCCACATGGCGCTGCACTGCGTCAGCGCCTACCCCACGCCCGATGAGTGTGCTCAACTTGCGGGGATCGGCGCGCTTGCTGATCTCGCCGACGCCGCGTGCCCGCAACGCGATGCCGCCATCGGCTACTCCGATCACACGCCTTCGATCGACACCGGCGGTCTCGCCGTCGCGTGCGGCGCGTGCGTGCTGGAGAAGCACCTGACGTGGAGCCGCACGGCGCGCGGGCCGGATCACGCGGCGTCTCTCGATCCCGGTCAGTTCGCGCAGTACGTTCAACTCGCCCGCCGGGCCCACGCGATGCTCGGGCCGCGCGGCATCGTTATTCAGGATATCGAAATGGATGTGCGCACCGTCAGCCGGCAGTCGATCACCACGACGCGCGACCTGCGTACCGGCGCGGTGCTCACTCGCGATGATCTCACTGTCAAGCGACCCGGCTCCGGTCTGCCCCCCGCCATGCTTGCCGCGCTGCCCGGCCGCCGGCTGTCGCGCGACGTCGCTGCGGATACGCCGCTCACTGCCGCGGATCTCGAAGGGGGAGCGTGATGGCTGGGTCGCAGATGCCCTGGAGAATCGCGGTCGTGACCGGCTGCCGGGCCGACTATGGCCTGCTGCGACCGGTCATGCGCGCCATCGCGGCGTCGCCGGCGCTTGATCTGCAGGTGATCGTCACCGGCACGCATCTGCTGGCGGATGCGAACACGCGCGATGAAGTGGCGGCTGAGTTCGAGATCGCCGCCGAGGTGGCCATGCAGCGGCCCGGTGAATGCGGGCGGCTAGCGGACGCCGTGGCTTTGGGTCGCGGCGTCACGGGCCTGGCTGAGGCCGTTGGGAATCTCAAGCCGGATGTCGTTCTCGTGCTCGGCGATCGCATTGAAGCGTTTGCCGCGGCGTCGGCGGCGAGTGTGGCCGGATTCCTGGTCGCGCACGTGCACGGCGGCGACCGGGCTGAGGGCGTGGCCGATGAGGCGATGCGGCACGCGATCACCAAGCTCGCGCACATTCACTTTCCGGCCACCGAGCAAAGTGCTGAACGCATCCGGAGAATGGGCGAGCGCGAAGATTCCATTCATGTCGTCGGCTCCCCCGCCATCGACGATCTCGCATCGTTCGAACCGTTGACAGACGACCAACTCCGCAAGCTCGGCATTGATCCCGCGCGCGACTTCGCCGTCGTGCTGCACCACCCGACAGGGCTCGACGATGCGGTCGAGTTCGAAACGATGTCGGCGATCCTTGCGGCGACGGATGCGGCGTTCGAGGGCAACATCCTCGTCGGCGCACCGAACCATGATCCGGGACGGGCGGCAGTGCTGCGCGCGATCGGGCAGCGGCGAATACTGCCTCATCTTCCCCGGCAGCGGTTCATCGGCCTGCTCCGGCGGGCGAGGGTGCTCGTCGGCGACTCATCGGCGGGTCTGATCGAAGCCGCGGCGCTTGGACTGCCGGTGGTCAACATCGGACCAAGACAGGCCGGGAGAGAACGCGGCGACAACGCGATCGACGTCCCCGCGCTCAGTGCGAACGCAGTCGGGCAGGCGATTGAGGAGGCTCGTCGTCTCAAGCCCGGCACAAGCCATCCCTACGGCCACGGCCGCGCGGGCCAACGCATCGCGGCGGTGCTGGTGCGTTTGCAAGAGTCGCCGCCTTCGATCCGCAAGTGCAACGCGTACTAACATGCCGTAGGAATTCGAACCACTTTGCGGGTCTTTGATGCGGATGCGCGGTATCTACTGCAGAAACTGCAAGTACAACCTTCGCGGCTTGCCCCGCGGCCGGTGCCCGGAGTGCGGGACTGCGTTTGATCCGCGCGACTCCGACTCGTTCAACCGCACCGACAAGCCTTTCGTCGTCCATGTCGCCTGGGATGTTTGTGTTCGCGCCGCCGTCGCCGTCCTGACGCTGGGCCTCTGGAGCCTCACCAGTCTTGCCGAGCAACGAAGCGCTCTCTCGATGTTCGCCGGCCCATTCTTTCTCTGCCGAGCGGCCACGGAGTGGCCGCACCGCATCGCAGCAGTGATCGTGATATTCTCGATCATGGCGCCACTGGGTCTGTGGGTTTGGACCGGCCGAACCAGATACTTGCTGTTTGTGGCGATTGCCTGTGTTGGCGCGATCTTTGTGTCGATGTCGCTTGTTGCCTTCAACAGGGGGCGTGCGTGAATCGTGCTGGGGGAAGAAGGGCGGCAGCGAAAGACGCGCCCCCACCCTGACCCTCCCCCGCAGAGCCGGGGGAGGGAACATGGTCACCCTGGAACGTGGTCACCCCATCTCCACCCGCGGCGTGACGCGTTCGGCGTCGCTGCTCAACTCAAAGTAGTCGCCGCCCTGGAAGTTGAACATGCCGGCGACCATGCTCGACGGCACGGTCTGGCACAACTGCCGCATCTCGCGGGTGTTGGCGTTGAAAAAGCGGCGGGCCGCGGCGATGCGGTCTTCCGTCAGGGCCAGTTCGCGCTGGAGTTCGAGGAAGTGCGCATCGGCTTTCAACTGCGGGTAGTGCTCGACGACGGCAAACAACTGCTTGAGGCCGAGCATGAGTTTCGTCTCGTCAGCGGCCTGCGACGCGGCGCTGCCGTGGTTGGCCGCGGCGGCGTTGCGCAGGGCGATGACTCTTTCGAGCGTTTCCTTCTCGTGGGCGGCGTAACCCTTGACGGTGTTGACGAGGTTGGGGATGAGGTCGTAGCGGCGCTTGAGTTCGACGTCGACATCCGACCACGACTCAATGACCATCTGCCGCAGCCCGACGAGGCGGTTGTAGGTGACGATGATGTAGAGCAGCGGCAGCAGGACGATCAGGCCGAAGATGATCAGCACGGGCCACATCATGACTGCTTATTCCGATTCGCCCTTTGGTCCATACACCGCGGCGAAGAAAACCGAGCCGAGCAGGAAGACCACGCCCAGGCAGAGCAGAAACGCGACGGAATCGACGAGCGACATGCCCAGCAGGCGCGACGCCGCGAACCCGCCGCCGAACCACAGAGCGGCCGCCACGGCAATGCGCGAAAGAACCTGCTTCGTACTCAGGCGGGCGTGGCTACTCATCGCGCACCTCGATCTCGCGGATACGGGTTTCGCGGATGATCGTCGAGCCGCGCTTTTCCTCGCGATGCTCCGACTCGACGATGCGCCGGTCCTTGCTCACGTCCTGACGAACGCCCCTGATGATGTGGCCGAAGAATTCGCCGATACAGCGCATGAGCGGCTTGCGTGGCTCGCCGGGCATGTCAGCCCCGCCCGTTCTCGCGGGCCCGGATGTCGTCGATCATGGCGTCCATCTGCTCGATGGTGATGAGGTCGTGCCGCTCTTCGTTGACCAGCGCACACGGGGCCGTGTCGCACGCGCCCAGGCATTCCATGCAGCGCAGGGTGAACAGCCCGTCGCTCGTGGTCTCGTGCGGCTCGATGCCGAGCTTGCCGCGCAGGTAATCGACGATCTGCTGGTGGCCGCAGGCCTCGCACGCGATTGACTGGCACACGCCGATGATGTACTTGCCCACGGGGGTGAAGAAGAACTCTTCGTAGAACGACGCCGTGTCGAGCACCTGCGCGGGCGTGAGTTCGAGGAAATCCGCGACTTCGAGCAGCGCCTGGTGCGGCAGGTAGCCGGCGTGGTGCTGCACCTCGTGGAGCACGGGCAGCAGCGCGGCCATTTTTGTTTCGTAGCGCGGCAGGATGCGGCGCGTGAGGTCGGCCCTGATCTCTTCAGTGAGATAGGGCTGCTCGCGCCGCTCGATGGTCATCGTCGCCGAATTCTTGGTGATCCACGCCATGGATGGCCCCGCCTCAGCGATCGAGTTCCGCCGCGATGATGTTCAGGCTGCCCAGGATGGCGACCGAATCGGAGAGCAGGTGCCCCTCGAGCATCTTCGCAAACGACTGGTAGTTGATGAACGAGGGCGGCCTCGTCCGCGCCCGCCATGAGCGCGGTCCGCCGTCGGAAACGATGTAGTAGCCCAGTTCGCCGTTTGCGGTCTCCTGGCAGTCGTAGACCTCGGCGACGGGCGCCTTCCAGCCGCGATTGGTCATGATGATCTCAAAGTGCTGGATCAGCCCCTCGATCGAGCCGTAGACCTGGCTCTTGGAGGGCTTGGTGAACTTGGCGTCGGCGAAGGTGTTGACCGAGCCGCCGGGAATGTCATCGATGAGCTGTCGGATGATCTCGACGGACTGGCGCATCTCGAACAGGCGGACGAAGTAGCGGCTGAAGACGTCGCCTTCGGCCATGACCGCGACCTTGAACTTGACGCCGGGCGCGCCCTGGCCGTCCCAGTTGTCGGCGTAGCAGAGGTATGGCTCATCTTTGCGCACATCGCGCCGCACGCCTGCGGCCCGCGCGACCGGGCCGGTGAGGCTCCAGGCGATGGCCTCCTCGGCCGAGATGGCGCCGATGCCCTGGGTGCGGTCGAGGAAGATGCGATTGCGGTTGAGCAGTGTTTCGACGTCGTCGAGCGCCGGGGGCAGTTCTTCGTCGATGAAGCGCTTGACGAGCGTCTTGAAGGTCTTCTCGTCGGGCAGGTCCTGCATGAGGCCGCCGACGCGCGTCCAATCCGGGTGGAAGCGCTGGCCGCAGATGAAATCGCAGATGTCGTTGATGCGCTCGCGCTGGTTGAAGCCGTAAAGGAACCCGGTGAACGCGCCGAGATCGAGAGCCGCAGCCCCGACGCACAGGAGGTGGTCCTGGATGCGGCCGAGTTCAGCCATGATCGTGCGGAGCACCTTGCAACGCGGCGTGATGTCGATGCCAAAGAGCGTCTCGACGGCGCCGTGCCAGGCGATGTCGTTGGCAATCGGCGAGACGTAGTTCATCCGGCTGACGGTGCAGACGTACTGGTTGTAGTCGTGATGCTCGGCGAGCTTCTCGAAGCCCGAGTGGAGGTAGCCGATGTGCGGCGTGACGCGGGCGACCCGCTCGCCGTCGAGTTCCATGACGAGGCGCAGGGTGGTGTGCGTGGCGGGATGTTGCGGGCCGAAGTTGAGCACCCACCGGTCGCCGGTGTCCACGTGCTCCTTCAGGTAGTCCACCCGCTCGTCATCGAGTTCGATGGGATCGATCGGCTTGATCGTGTAGGGCATGGTCGGTCGCGCTTCCCAAGGTCTGATGCAGCGGCATCATAGGTCGCCGGCGGTGTTCGGTGCAGGCAGAATGGAAAGCGATCCCGCCGGCGCAGCGCGACTCAAAAGCCGGACATCTGGCTGGCGTAGCGGCGATACAACCGGTACAGATAAACCGAGAGAATGCCGGCGCCCAGGAGCATTGCCAGGCCGGTGTACATCGCGGCCGGGCCGGCCTGTGCGGCGACGGCGCCGGTGATCTCCGCTTCGGCGCTGCCGCCGGCTGCGCCGCCGCCAAACCAGTAGTCGTACAGTTCCCAGCCTCCGTAGCCGACCATGAAGATGATGGCCGAGGCGATGAGCAGTTGATGGAAGACGATGAGTTTCATGTCGGTTGATTCATTCTAGTGTGGCCGCGGCGACTTGCTCCGCGGGGAGGTCGGCAGCCGAGGCTTGACGTTTCAAGCGTCTAGAATACAGCACCTTACCGAGTCGATTCACCCCGTGTGCCCCCGGAGGGGGAAGGCATATCGATCATGAGCACCATTCCCAGGCAATCCACCGCCGCTGCCGATGCAGTCAAGCCTTCGGTCGATCCCCATGCGGTGAGCCTTTCCGGCTACGTCGTTGATCGCGTGTACGGGCCGGCCAGCGCCGAGGGCCGCGACTACGCCGGCGACGTCGGCGAACCGGGGGAGTTCCCCTATACGCGCGGCATCCATCCGGGCATGTACCGCGACCGCCTGTGGACGATGCGTCAGTTCGCCGGGTTCGGCAATGCCGACGACACGAACCGGCGCTTCAAGTACCTGCTCGCAGCCGCGCACGGCACCAAGGCGAACACGGGGCTCTCGACGGCGTTCGATCTGCCCACATTGATGGGGCGCGACAGCGATGATCCGCTCTCGGCGGGCGAGGTCGGCCGGTGCGGCGTGGCCATCGACACCATTGAAGACATGCACCGGCTCTACGCCGACATTCCCATCGACCACGTCACCGTCAGCCAGACCATCAACGGGCCGGCGGCGATCATCTGGGCGATGTACCTCGCCATGGCCCGGCAGCGGGGCTTTGACTGGACCAGCCTCGGCGGGACGCTGCAGAATGACATCCTCAAGGAGTTCCACGCGCAGAACGAGTTCATCTATCCGCCCGAGGCTTCGACCAAGCTCGTCATCGACACGATCGAGTTCCAGTCGGAGCACGTGCCGCGCTGGAACAGCGTTTCCATCTCGGGCTACCACATCCGCGAAGCGGGTTCGACGGCGACGCAGGAGCTGGCGTTCACGCTGCGCGACGGCATGGAGTATGTCGAGTGGGCGATGAAGCGCGGCATGGATGTCGATGAGTTCGCGCCGCGCCTCTCGTTCTTCTTCAACAGCCACAACGAGTTCTTCGAAGAGATCTGTAAGCTCCGCGCCGCTCGGCGCATCTGGGCGAAGATGATGCGCGATCGCTACAAGGCGAAGAATCCGCGCTCATGGCTGCTGCGCACGCACGTGCAGACCGCCGGCTGCTCGCTCACCGAGCAGCAGCCCTACAACAACATCATCCGCGTGGCCTACCAGGCCATGGCCGGCGTGCTGGGCGGCTGCCAGAGCCTGCACACCGACTCGATGGATGAGACGCTCGGCCTGCCCACCGAGCAGGCCGTCACCATCGCGCTGCGCACGCAGCAGATCCTGGCGCACGAGACGGGCGTGACGCGCACGGCCGATCCGCTGGGCGGATCGTACTACGTCGAAGCCCTGACCGACCAGATGGAAAAGGACGCGTTGGAGATCATCCACGAGATCGACGACATGGGCGGGGTGATCGGCGGCATCACGCGCGGCTACTTCCGCCGCTCGATCGCCGAGGCTTCGTACCGATTCGGCCAGGAAATGGAGCGCGGCGAGCGCCTCATCGTGGGCGTCAACGCGTACGTCGATGAGAACGAGCAGCGCGACGTCGAGATTTTGCAGATCAGCCACAAGGTGGAGACGGACCAGATCGCGCGGCTTGCCGAATTCAAGAAGCGGCGCGACGCGGCGAAGGTGAAAGGCGCACTCGATCGCATCCGCGAGGCGGCCCGAAACGATGAGAACGTGATGCCGAGCCTCATCGACGGCGCCGAATCGAACTGCACGCTGGGGGAAATGGTGCAGGCGATGGCGGACGTCTACGGCCGCTACAGCGGCGGGCCGGAGTGGTGAAGTTCACACGCCTGTAATCTTCGCAGAAAACCGAACTTCTGCCACACCGGGCGACCGGTCTGCTGGTATCATGGCCGGCATTGAGATGGCGCTGCGTCCGACCGCGGTGGGATGGATCAGGCCGTCTTTGATCGGCATCCCCAACAGCAGAGCAAGGAGCATGAGAATGAGCAATGTCAATCCCATTCCTGAAGGGCTCGATGGCATCATCGCCCACCTCGTCGTCAATGACTGCGGCAAGGCGATCGAGTTTTATAAGAAGGCGTTCGGCGCTGAAGAGATCTGCCGCATGCCCGCGCCCGATGGCCGCCTCATGCACGCCGAGGTGAAGATCGGCTCGACGACTCTCTTTCTCTGCGATGACTTCCCGGAATACTGCGGCGGCAAAGCGCGCAATCCTCAGGCGCTGGGCAACACGCCCGTCACGCTCACGCAGTATGTGCGCGACTGCGACGCCGCCATCGACCGCGCCGCCAAGGCCGGGGCGACCGTCACCATGCCGGCGGCGGACATGTTCTGGGGCGATCGCTACGGCACGATCAGCGATCCATTCGGCCATGCGTGGGCCTTCTGCACCCATCTCAAGGACATGACGCCGCAGGAAATGGATGAGGCCGCCAAGGCCGCCTTCAGCGGCGCCGGCTGCAACGACTGAGTTCGACCTCATGACGCACCTGCCTCGGACCGTCACGACGTGGCGGTCCGGGCTTTTTCTGTCGGCCGCGATCAAGGTGATTTGCCTAACGGGACCGCCGGGAGACTTCCTTACCATACAGGTAGCGATATGTCTCACTTCAACTCGATCCAGCGAGCAAAGGGGAGAACTCATGGCTGCCGCATCAACGGCCACCAGGCCGATTTCGTGCGTACTCGTCGCTGACCAGCAGGTCGGCCGGCTTTTCGCATCGGGCCGCCGCAATGGCCGGCTGCACCTGGAGGAACTCGCAGCCCATCCGAATAAACTCAGGCCGCACGACCGCGGCGGTAAACCGCCCGCCACGGGCCCACAGCGGGCGCCTTACGCCGAGCCGGATCGTGACCACGACGTAATGCGCGATCAGTTCGCCGCCGACCTGATCGCATGGCTGCAGAACGAATTGCGTCTGCGCCCGACGGACGGCACGCTCGTGCTCTTTGCCCCGCCTGAATTCCTCGGCGCGCTGCGCAGCGCCATGTCCTCGAGGCCCCTGCCGGCGCGCATCACCGATCAACCGCTCGATCTCGCCTGGCTGTCCACGAGCGAACTCGAGCGGCATCCGAGCGTCATCCGCGAGCTTTCTCCGCCTGAGTAGTGCTGCCGCTCAGCAGCACCGGCGGCGCCAGGAGCAGCGCCAGAACCAGCATCTGCACGGCGAACATAATGAATACGCGCGCCGGCCACGGGCCCATGATGCTCGTGGGCGAATCGGCCGGGCCGATGTAGCCGTAGTTGAGGTCGAACATCCAGTCGATGGGAACGATGACAGTGCAGTACAGCGCCAGCAGCACCTGCGCGACCGCCCAGTCGCCGGCGCGCGGCACGAAGCCGCGCACGGCGACGAGATAGACCGCCGAGCCGACGATCTGCAGGTGTGTCAGCCAGAAGAGGTAGAACTCGATGCGATCCGGGCCGTGCGTGAGCGAGGGCCAGATGAAGCCGAGGATGCACAGGCCGATGCCCCAGAAGTAGACAATCGACCACACCCACCGGACTTCGCGCAGCAGCGACACGGCCGCGAGCACGGCGACGATATCGCAGATGTTCAGCGGCAGACTGAGGCGCCACGCAAAGCGCGTTGGCCAGGCGTACCACATGGCCGCGACTACCTGGGTGAGCAGGGTAAAGACGGCCCAGGCGATGCGCAGGGCCCGCTCGGCCTCTGGACGTTTCCTGTACCACCTTCGGCCGATACAGCTGGCAGCAACCGCTGCAATCACGCAAATCGAGACCGCAGCGAAGTGGATTTCCGAGCCGATTCTGAAGGTCTGGAATGTGATGGCGAACGCAGGCATCGTAAATCAGTGTACAACGCCCCCTGCGGCAACACTTGGCGAATGGGCTGCCATTGGACCGTTTCAGAGGGTTGCATTGAATCGGTAGCGGACCTCAAGCAGGGTCGGTCGCACTTCTTCCGGCCAGTGCGCGCTGATGATGGATGGAACGAGTCCATCCGCCGCAACGTTCCACAACACGATTTCGAGCCGGTCCCGCACGGCTTCACTGGGCCAGAGGGTGCAGAGAGTCGTGTCGTCGAGCCAGACTGGTTGCATCGCGCGACCGTCGATCGGCAGATACCGGTCGTACTCTCGAACCCGCGAGGGCGTGCTGAACGTCGCCGTGCGTTCGGCACCATCCACTAGTGAACGCACGACCAGTTCGCCTTTGTCGCGGAAGAACGCGATCTGTGTTGCAGCAGGATTCACCGCAAAGTCGTTGGTGTACGTCGGCCCTTCGAAGGATCGCTCTGCAACCACACGAAGTGCGGAAGCCGACGAATCGCACGCCATATCCAGAAGTCTCCACCGTACCCCGGATTCGGTTCGACCCTCCGGATACAGGAGTCGCACCAGAAGTGAACCGTCGGCCCGCGGAAGCAGAAACGTTTCAGGTCGCCCGCCCGGAAGTGCGCCACACGCGAAGGGGCCCTCGATCACACCGCGTTCGAGCGAGATGCTGGCGGACATCACGATCGACTTCGTCCAATCGTCGCCTTCCGCCGGTGCGAGCCACCACAGTCGGCCGGTGGGCGGATCGAATCTCAGCAGACCCCCTTCACAATGGAATCTGAATGTCTGAACTTGTTCTCCGGACGGCAAGTCCACAATGCTGTATTCGTAGCTGGAGCCGGCCTCTTGTCGAGCCGAGAGCACGCTCAGGTGGCCATTCGGATCGGGCTGCCACATGGAGAGGATTCGACCCTCCAAACTGGTGACATCGTACTGCAAGGGCTCGGATAGCTCGTCCGTCGCAACGTCGATGCGCCGGATATCTACCCAATCCGCAATTGGATCATAAGATCTCGTCCACCGGCACATTGCCAATGACTCAGCATCGGGCCAGAATGAGGTGTACCAGTGAGCAGCGCTACGTCGACCCGCGCGCACGTTCATGCGTTCGGAACTCGCGTGGTAATGCACACTGCAAATCACTTCTCCCTGCCGGTCGGCAAGCAGGAGCGTTTCTCGCGACTCGATCGCGACTGCATCGCCCGCAGGCGACCATTGGATCCATTGGGGTGCAATCTGAACCGGTTCCCATGAGCAACCCGTCATCAGAAGCAGCGCCGCCAACATCACGCTCCAGCCAAGCAGTGGGACTTCCGCCGGCGTGGCTGAATGATCAACAGGGCTTTCCATCTTCTGCTCTCCCTTCGGCCGATCTCCGTGCTCCCACTTCGTGGGGTGACGCCGTTGCCTGGCCCGTATTCCCTGTTCTCACAATAGTCACGCCCCCGGCCCTTCAAGTTCCTCAATCGTCCTGGGCCAGTCGTCGCGGAGCAGGCGCGAGAGGGAGCGGTCGGCGAGGACTCTGCCGCCCGTCTGGCAGCGGGCGCAGTAGTTCATCTCGTTCTCGGCGTAGACGATGCGCTGCACGGGTGAGCCGCAGCGCGGGCACGGCTGGTTGAATCGGCCGTGAACCGCAAATCCCTTGCGAAACGCCGTGATCTGACCCCGGCCCGGAAACACGCGGCCGGCGTCGAACTGGTCGCTCAGCCGCCGGCTCCACTGGTCCAGCGTGGTCCGCGCGGCTTCGTGCAGATCCGCGATCTGTTGATCGGTCATTTCAGCGGTGCGCACAAAGGGTGAAAGCTGCGCCGCATGGAGAATCTCATCCGAGTAGGCGTTGCCCACCCCGTCGATGAGGCGCGGGTCGGTCAGCGCTCGCTTGAGTGTGCGGTTTTCGCTGCGCAGACGCTCGCCGAGATCTTCGCGCGAACAGGTGAGCAGGTCGAGGCCGCCGCGATCGATGCGTTCCAATTGATCGGCGCTGCCGACGGCGGTAAGCGTGGCGCGGTGTCTCGTGCCCGCTTCGGTGAGGATGAGCGTGCCGTGCTCGAAATGGAATGCGGCAAGTTCATCGCGCCCCTTGGGCCGCACGCGCTCATCTTTCCAGATCAGCCGGCCGGCGATCATGAGGTGAATGACCAGCGCCGCGTCATCAAAGTGCAGCACGATCCGCTTGCCCAGCCGCGACACGCCGGTGAGCACGCGGCCGTCAAACGCATCAAGGGGCGGCTCGACCGACCGCAGCAGCGACGGACCGCGGACGATGACATCCTCGAGCCGCCTGCCCACCGCGTGATGGCGCAGGGCGTCGAGATAGACGAGGATGTCAGGCAGTTCGGGCACGGGCTCGCATTCCGTGGGTGCCGTGGTCAAGCGAGGCTCTTGGAGCGCGGGCCACGCAAGTGGAGCATGAAGCGATCAAGCTGCGTGCGCGCCGCTAGCCGTCTCACGCAACAAAGCACCGCCCATTACTGTGAATCACGTATGACTCGTACTCGGCGGTCGTCACGTACAACTCCAGCGCCTCGCCATGCGAGAATCGCAGTACCAAGCTGCTTGCATCGACGACCGAGACTTCGGTGATGGTCTCATCCAGGAATGTGATCAGCGTCGGCGCGGCGGCAACAATGGTCTTGTACACCGCTCCAATCTCACCGTCTCTTGACCTGTAGCCAATGTCGTCTGATATCTCGATCGAGACGCCATCATCGAAGAGCAGGCGGCCGTGATGACGGCCGATCAATACGCCTTGCAGCTCCCTGCCTGTGAGGAAACTCAGATCAACATCTGAAGGCAGGCCTTCCATCGCGAAATCCCCCATCAATCCGTCCGCGTCGCCACTTCGATGCCGCCTCGCTTCGCCGGCTTCTTCACTTTCGGCTCGGCCTTCACCGATCCCTTGCCGAGCAGATCGAGCATGCGATTGAGCGCCACCAGCGCCCACTTGCGCGCCTCGGAGTGCACCTTGATCTGATTGACCACCTTGCCTTCAGCGAGGTTGTCGAGCACCCACAGCAGGTGCTGCTGATCGATGCGGTACATCGTCGTGCACAGGCACTGGCAGCCGCTGAGCATCTCGACGTGCACGCCGCGTTTTTTGGCCGCCTCGGCGACGCGATTGACGAGGTGCACCTCCGTCGCCACGGCCCACGTGCTGCCCGGCTCGGCCGCGTCGATGGTCTTGATGATGTATTCCGTCGAGCCTGACAGGTCCGCCAGATCGACCACTTCCTGGCAGACTTCCGGGTGCACGAGCACGGTCACGCCCTTGTGCTTGCGGCGCATTTCCGCGACGTGCTCGGGGCGATAGAGCTTGTGCACGCTGCAGTGGCCCTTCCAGAGCAGCACCGTCGCATCGCGAATCTCCTGCGCGCTCAGGCCGCCGGATTCCTGTTTCGGGTCCCACCGGGCCGTTCGCGCCTTCTTGCCGGTGGCCGCGGCGTCCACTTCGGTGACAAATCCGGCGGCCTTGGCCGTGTTGCGGCCGAGATGCTGATCGGGCAGGAAAAGAATCTTGACGACTTCGCCCTTTTTCAGCGGTTTGTCGCCGCCGGCCAGGGCCCACTCGAACACGCGCGCCGCGTTGCTGCTCGTGCACACCGCGCCGCCATGCTCGCCGACGAACGCCTTGATGGCGGCGCTGCTGTTCATGTAGGTGATCGGGATGACCCGCGTCGCCGGGCCGCGCGTCTCGTCGAGCGCTTCGTGGATCTCCGTCCACGCCTGGACGGTCTGGTCGTAGTCGGCCATGTCCGCCATGGAGCAGCCGGCCGAGAGATCGGGCAGGATGACGACGACATCATCGGGCGTCAGGATGTCCGCGCTTTCGGCCATGAAGTGCACGCCGCAGAAGACGACGTACTTCGCCCCCGCCGCCTGCACCTTTTCAGCGGCGAGTTGCGAGAGTTTGAACGAATCGCCGGTGAAATCCGCGTGCTGAATGACATCATCCTGCTGGTAGTGGTGGCCGAGGATGATGAGCCGGTCGCCCAGTTCCGCCCGCCGCGCACGAATCGCCTCGGCGAGTTGATCGTCGGACAGGTCCAGATACTTGAGCGGCAGGGCGGGTTGCCAGAGCAATGGGGCACCTCACGTCGATTTGCGGCATGAATGATATGCGAACAGGCCCCTGCCCACAAAGCCGCGCGATCATCCGGCGTTCACCCCGTTCTGCCGGCAGCCTCGCCGCACGATTGCGCCATGAGCTGCGCGAAAGCGACGCGTGCAGCGGCATGACTGACGCAACGCACCCTGCACGCGGCTGATGGCCGCGTAGGCACTTCCCGCGCCGGCGCCGCAAGGCCTTGACCCTACGGTTCTTGAGTCCATGCAAAGGAGGCAGCCATGCCTGTGTATGAGATTCACGGCGTCGAAGAAGAAGCCGGCGTGACCACCAGTGTGCCCATCCAGGCGCGAAGCGAGAACGACGCCATCGAGGAAGCGCACCGCCAGGGCATTCTCGATGCGCACGTTGTCGGCCTGCACAGTCAACCCGAAGATCAGATTGATGAGCCGGTCGAGATGCCTGCAAACGAGTTGATCGACAAATCCGGCCCGACGATCCAGCCGCGCGTGCTGACAGGATGGATCCTGCTGCTGTTCGCCCTGCCGGCGTTCGTTTCGCTCACTGCGTGGATCGGTGCGAAGATCGGCATCGCAACGGGCGTGATCATTGCAGCCGAAATCATCGGTGTCCTGATCATCGTCGCCATCGCCATTCAGATGTTCAGGCGATACTGGAGTTGAGCGGAGTAGGCATCGAGCCTTCGAGGCGTCGAGGCATCGACGGTTCACTCTCCTGTTCACCCTCCTCTCCACTTTTTCGGCGCTTCGCCGCGGAGCCCCCATGTCACACGCCATTCCCGCCCGTTCCGTTCGCATCGACTCCACCAGCACCATTCGCGACCCGGCGGTACACGCCTACTGGATTCTGCGCATCGGATTCGCCCTACTGCCGATCGTGGCCGGCGCGGACAAGTTCATGCACGTGCTGACGGATTGGGAGGTCTATCTCGCGCCCTGGGTCGCCAATCTCTTCGGCGGCGATGCGCACAACATCATGCTCGCCGTGGGCGTGGTCGAGATCATCGCCGGCATCGGCGTGGCGTTCGCCCCGCGCTTCTTCGCCTACGTCGTGGCGGCGTGGCTGCTGGGCATCATCATCAATCTCGTGAGCATGCAGGCGTACTACGACATCGCCCTGCGCGATGCGGGACTGATGCTCGGCGCGCTCGCTCTGGGCCAGCTGAGCCACTGGTACGCTCACCTGCGGCCGCGCGCGCCGGCGGTGGCGTGAGGGCAGCGTGCCCGGCACGCCATCAAGTACTCGATCATGCCTCGCAAGATCGCGCGGCTGGCGCCTCGCTCGGTCACAGGTTCACTCGATCAGTTGCTCGATTACATTACTGGTGCGTTGGAATTCCGCAGCCTGGAGCCAGGCTCGTCTGCCTCTCGCGCCCGAAGGGATGGGCTTTTGAAGCAGCGCACGGCCGGCCTGATCCGCAGTTCTGACGCCGGCCAGCACCGGGCTGGACAGATCGATCATGACATCCAGTTGCGGGAGGTACGTCGAGCCCCTGCCGCGCAGGCTGTAGATGAACGCAACCCTTCCACCGGGTGATGCACCGGCTACTTCCATGTCAGCCATGCCTCCCGCCACCCAGCGCGATGAGGACAGCCGCATCGCGCCCGAGCCGCGCAGGCGCTCCGCGAGCGTGAAGCTCGTGATCCCATCGGGAAGCGTCCAGAATCCAACGCACCACAGATCGCACTGATCAACGACTTCCATTCCGCCGCTGCGAATGACATAGCTCGCGCCCGGCACCTCGGCGGGCACTTCCGTCCATGTGCTTCCGTCCCAGTGCCAGTACCCATACCAGCCCGACACCCAGACGTCATCGGGGCCGACAGCGGCAATCGAGCCGCCGGAGTTGGGCGGCGGCTGCCTCAGGCTCCACTGCGAGCCGTTCCAGTGCATCAGCACGACCGCGCCATCTCCGCCGCCAAGGGCCCAGACGTCATTGGGGCCGGAAGCGGCGATGTCATCCAGGCCGCTGCTGCCCATGTGCTCGACCGGGCTGTCAACGTGCGACCAGCTCTGCCCGTCCCAGTGGTAGGTCACGCCGAGGAATGGCCCGGCCACGTTGCGGTAGTCACCGATGGCCCAGACATCGTCAGATGCGATCGCGACGACGTCAGTCAGTTCGTGATGCCGGTTAGCGACGAGAGGAACTTCGACATCGGTCCAGTCCGAGCCGTCCCAATGCGCTGCGAGGGGAACGGAAGTCGCGCTCGCATCGCCATACCCGGCGGCCAGGCCCACGGCCCAGATGTCATCGGCGGTCACCGCGTCCACTTCGTACAGGAATCCGCCGCGCGCACCGAAAGGATACACCGTCTGCGGCCGCAGTGTCACGGTATCGACGTAACTCCATGAATTGCCGCGCCAGCGCAGGACGAGCGGGAGGTTATTCGTGGGATAGGGCGTGTTGAGATACCCGACGATCCAGACATCACCGTTGGCAGCCGCATCGACGCCGGTGGTCTGCGGGAATGTTCCAAGATGAGAAGTATCGGGCAGATCGACCAGGCTCCAGG
The DNA here is from genome assembly GCA_963205185.1 of Planctomycetota bacterium. Classification (GTDB taxonomy): domain Bacteria; phylum Planctomycetota; class Phycisphaerae; order Phycisphaerales; family UBA5793; genus UBA5793. The sequence continues at coordinate 60,662 of CAUJHZ010000025.1, forward strand.
TCGCACCGTTCCAGCGCACGGCCAGAGGGCCGTAGCCGACCGGATCATTGCGCCAGATTCCAACCGCCCACGCTTCGTCGGGCGAGAGCGCGCATACTCCCGTGAGACGAGTCACGCTGTTGCCGACATCGGGCGTGGGAACAAGTTCCCACGAACCGCAGGGCGGAGCGGCGTGGGATGCGGCCGCCATCAGTGAAGCGAACAGAATGGGATTCGCCAGGACTCCGACAAACCGGCGATGCGATGTGCGCATTCGAGTCAGCATCTGAAACTCCCCTGAGGTGGCCGCCGAGCGACCGGCGGCAAACGGACCGCCATCGCGGCGGGTTGGGATGCAAGTTCACTGAGCGACGCCCGGGCGATCGACCCGGCCATGTCGACACGGCTCGCATTCGGTTGATCGTACGGTGTCGATGCGCCGCGCCAACGGAGAGGCACTGCCCACTGGCACAATCAGGGTGCTTTTCTGTACGATCGTCACCCGAAGAGGAAACGCGAATCGCGCTTTCCTCCCTGGGCCAGTTGAGCCACTGGTGCGCCCGCCTGCGGCCGCGCGCGCCGGCGGTCGGGTGAGCCTCGGAATCAACGAAACCAAGGTCGGGCTCACGCAGAGGCGCAGAGATCGCGGAGGTTTCCACGCGAACATGAATTGCGAGGCTCGCCGGAACCGGGCCACATTCACGCCGCCATGCGCACTCCCAGCCGACGCTGGTTTTCACCCGACGCCCGCGACACCGACTCTCCGCCCCCCGCGCCCACGATCGTCATCGAGCGCGGCAGCGAAAACGGCCCCGCCAGACCCCTCGCCGTCACCCACCGCCCGAAATACGTCGCCGTCTTGCCGGCATCGGCTGTGTCGAACTGCACACGAATCGGCTGCCGCGTGTATGCCCCTGCCAACCGCGCCACGGATGGGTCATTGGGCTTCGCCCGGCCATACTCGGTGATGGCCACGAACAACTGCAGCTGCGCCACGCCATACGGCTTGCGCAAAGCGGTCGGCGTGTTCTCATCGGCGTACCGGATAAGGTGCCGACCCGCCGCCGCCGAAACCAGCATGATCAGCGGACACGACCTCGGCGGTCCGATCGGCGAGCGCGTCGCATCGTTCACGTGCAACCCCAACGCGATCTTGTCCGCGTTGTTCACCCCAAGGTTCGACTTGATCAGACGCGCGTACGCCCGGTACGTCTGCTCAGCAGCCGCCCGCAGCGCATCCTTCTGCGCCACCAGACTGGAGGTCCGCTCGCCCGGCGCTTGCACGGCTACATACGCCTGGGAGAAGTTCATCGCCTGCGACCAGAGCACTTCGCCATCCGCCGCATCGAGCCCATACCGACTGGGCTCAGCGCGGATCATCCCCGCAAAGTTCAACCCCCAGTCACGAAACGCACTATCCGCTCTCGGAATGAACGGCCCGGACTGACTCGGAGGCGCCATAATCTAATCCTCTATGAGGCCGCATGAAGCGAAGGCAAGTCTTCACGCAGAGCCGCAAAGATCGCAGAGCGAAACCGGCACTGTGGGGCTTTCTCTGCGGCCTCTGCGCCTCTGCGTGAGAAAGAAACTCGGACGTGCAAAGCGCTCCATCGGCGATTTCAGGCGGCGAATTGAGTTCGACAAGCGAAGCAACCATCGGATCAGCCAGACCGCTCGCCCGTTTGCGCGAACGGATGACCCGTTCGCGCAGGCGCAGGGTCGGTCGGCGCAGACTGTGCGCGCGTCTGACCAGCCCGGCCACCCGTCCCGGCTTCCCGCCCGCCCGTCTCTCGGGCCGCAACTTCCGTCACGCAAGCCGCGAACCCGGTCTCCCTAACCCGATCCCCGCACCGCGCGAAGCACTGGGCGAATCACCAAGCCGATCGCCCCTCCCCCCGAGATCTGCTGCGAAGCCGCGAGGATGCGTACGCTTGACTCGACGAGTTGATGCTGAGAAGATGCGATTGCCAAGATCGCAAGTTGAGGGCGGTTGAATGTTTGACGATGCCAAGGACGCTCGAATCCCGTTTCGCCACTATGTGGTCGGATTCTTCGACATCCTTGGCCATTCGGATTCCTTGAACGCGCTCAGGACTCTCCCAGAGACTGCCGCCGAAGTGTCTGAATATAGGCATGCTGTCGCGAGGTCAATTGGCACTGTTCGCGGCTTCCGACGCTTATTTCGAACGGCTTTTGAGAGCTTTCGGGATGCAGAGGTGGTCCTTCCCGCAGGACCAGAGCTACCCAACGGACTAGCCGAGCAAGTCAAGCATTTCCGGAATCTGCACCTCACCTTCCAGGGCTTTGGAGACACGGTCGTTGTCTTCTTTCCGGCGCATCTGGAAGATCGCGGTTTTGCCACCATCTCAATTCAGTGGTTATTGTATACTCTCGGAACCTTGATGTGTCCTCTGTTGGCATCGGGAGTTCCTGTTCGCGGCGCGATCGAGTTTGGAGTAGGCGCCGAAGTATTCGAAGGCGAGATTCACGGACCGGTACTTGCGGATGTTTACCGCATGGAATCCAAGGAAGCGAAGTATCCACGAGTCCTCATCGGAGACGGACTGTGGGACTTTATTAAATCGATCGCTTCAATCGATCCAACTGACGTCCAGAAGCAAATCGCGAAGTACGCAGCTGCACAGTGCCTCTCGGTAATCACTCAAGATGACTTCGACCAGAGGCCCGTTCTGAACCATGTGGCAGGTCACGTTCGGAATCTCCGGAAAGACGGCGGAAAGTCCTTCGATGCCGCCGTCGACGGCGCGGTGGCGTTCGCTGAACGGGAGGAGGGGCGGTTCCGGCGGATGAAGAATGAGGAGCTTGCAGCGAGGTACAGTCAGCTTGCCAAGTTCGTACGGGCGAACACGAGAATGAAGCTCCCAGGAGTTTCATGATCTCACAGCCGAGCTATCGCAGGAGGTCACCACTAATGCTGCTAAGAATCCTTGGCGTCGCTGCCGCCTTTGGAGTCATCGTCCTGATCATCTCTGTTCTCAACGGAGAGAAGGCGGCTGATGCTCTGGGCGCAGGTGCCGCCGGCGCAGCCGGGTGCGCCATCCAACTCGTGTCGCTACTGATTACGGTCGTTATCGGCTTCGGCGTACTTAAGCTGCTCGGTATCTTGTAGCCGTGGTCCGTTGACCTGTCAGGGATCGTGCCCGGTCTCCGACCTGAATCGCTCCGCCGACATGTATGCCACAGAGCCTGTACCAATGGCTGATTCGATCGTTGCGGTACTGACGACAAGCACACCGATCACGCGAGTGGTTGTTGCCAGCCGAAAAACTTCCACTCGTTGGCCGAATTCTGTCGTGTCATCGGTCTTTGTGAGCGCGAATACCTTGGAGCATGCACCGATAAACTCTGCCCGATCAAATCCTGCACCAATCGCAATGGAGAGAACGGAGTTTGTCCCGTCACTTGCGACGAGCAATCTGTGCCCGTCTTGATCCACCACGTAGCACTCCGCAGCGTTTCCGATCGACGCAACCTCTGGTGGCGCCTTTCGCCACCCCAGCGCGTTTCCCCACTTACCGAGCACGTATTGGTCAGGATGCTGATCGATCTCGAGCAGCAGACCTGTGAGCGTCTCGAGAATTAGGCTAGTTGCCGAGAGCTGCTCAGCGAGAGGGTGATCATCAGCTGACGCTTCGCTGCTATCGGCTGTCTCGGCTTGGGCCTCGTGCATTGGGGTCGGCTGCTCAACCACGGAGAAGTCATCCGCGGACTGACGTGAACTAGTTGGTTGCTCCTGCTCGGATGTCGGCCTCTCGCGCTCACACGCACTGGCGATTGCGAGGCAAACTCCGAACGTGACAATGGCTCTATTGATTCGCGCCACTTACTGATTTCCCGCACACTGCGCCCGATGACTACCATCGTTCTCGCAAGACCCCGCTGACTAGCATAGGAATCGCACTGAAGCCATGCAAAGGTGTTTCTGAGTTGCCCGCAAGATCGCATCGACTACGCCAACTGGCGATCAATGCAAGCTCGCAGGTATTGCCCGCACTGCTGGGTACGGGTCTGTCGCTCTGCGCCCCGAAGCCTTCGGTGCCTCGATGCCTTGGTGCCTCGGTGCCTGGATCCCTCGGTGCCTCCCCCCTCCCTTTTTGCGTTGTGGACCCTGCTGGAGCCGATACCATATCCTGTAAGGCTGTACACTCAGCCTCGGGGTGGGTCGGCGGTGGAGTTGCCGCGTTCGTCCTGCTCCGTAAGTCCTGTAGCGCCCGACGGTTGGACATGGAGGTCTTGCCCGAATCATGCGACTGGCCCGACTCAAACTCCACGGCTTCAAGTCATTCGCCGACGCGACTGAGTTTCGCTTCGACGATCCCATCACCTGCATCGTCGGGCCCAACGGCTGCGGCAAGAGCAACGTCGTGGATGCCATCAAGTGGGTCCTGGGCGAGCGCTCCGCCAAGAGCCTGCGCGGCGAGCAGATGTTGGATGTCATCTTCGCCGGCACGAGCAGCCGGCCCGCCATGAACATGGCCGAGGTGGTGCTCACCTTCGAAAACCCGCTCACCGACCCGGCGCAAGGCAAGCGCGAACTGCCCGTGGACAGCGAGCTGGTCGATGTCGGCCGGCGGCTGTACCGCGATGGAACCAGCGAGTATCTCATCAACAACGCCAAGGCGCGGCTCAAGGATGTGCGCGACCTCTTCCTGGACACCGGCATCGGCGCCGACGCCTACTCGATCATCGAGCAGGGCAAGGTCGATGCCATGCTCACGAGCAACCCGATCGAACGCCGGACCATCTTCGAAGAAGCCGCAGGCGTGGCCAAGTTCAAGGTGCGGCGGATCGAGGCGATGCGCCGCCTGGAGCGAACCGAGGTCAACCTGACGCGCTGCAGAGAGCAGCTCGACAACGCCGAGCGCCGACTGCGGATCGTTAAAGGACAGGCGGCCAAGGCGCGGACCTTCAAGAGTCTTGATGACGAGTTGCGGGCTCTGCGCGCAGCGCATCTGCTCGATCTGTATCACGAACTGCATGAGACGATCGACGGGTTGACATCGGAACTCAGCCGGCTCGAAGCGGACCGCAGCAGCGTGATGGAGCGCGTGCACGAACTCGAAGAGCAGCGGCAGGACGCCAACATCGAGCGCGACCGCCTGCAAAAGCGCTGCACGGAGATCGAGCAGGACCGGCTGCAACTGCAGGCCCGGCGGGACCAGGCCGAGCAGCGGCGGGCATTGACCCTCAAGGCCCGCGACGAGGCGCAGGCCGAAATCGGCGCCGAGCAGCGCCGGCTGGGCGAACTGGATGCGAAGATCGACCAGTTGCGGCGGGGCGTGATGGATCACGAGCAATCGCACGAAGCGCTGACCAGGGCCCGCAGCGAAGCCGAGCGCGCCGTCGAGGCGGCGCTGGCGAAGCGGGCCGAGTGCGATGCAGCACTGAACGAATTGAACCGGCGCCTCAACGAGAGGCAGCGATCGCTGTCGGGCATCGAGCGCGAGATCGTCTCGCAGGCTGCCGCGATCGAAGCGATCGATCATCGGCTGACGGAACTCGAGCAGCACGCGGAGCAGATCGAGGGCCGGCGAGGCGAAATCGAATCGCGCCTGGCGGCGCTTTCTGAGCAAGCAGCCGAAGCGGACAGGCGCGCCGAGGCGGCTGATGCGGAGATCGAGCAGCTCGAGTCTCAACAGGTCGAGCACGAGCGGCAGGCCCAGAGCCTCAGCGGAAGGCAGCGCTCGCTGAGCGAAACGCTCGGGTCGCTGGAGCAGGATCGGGCCGGGCTGGACGCCCGCCGGCGAACGCTCAAGGAAATGCTCGACAGCGGCACCGAACTCGGCGAAGCGGTGCGCGGTGTGCTGCGCGAGCGGCACGAGGGCTCGCGCTTCCAGTTCGTGCGCGGCCTGCTCGCCGATGGCATCGAGACGGACATTGAGCACGCGGCCGCGGTCGAGGCGGCGCTGGGCGGCCTGCTGCAGGCGATGGTGGTCGAAAGCTTGACGGAAGTAATCGATGCGCAGGAGGATCTCGAGTCGCTCTCGGGGCGGATCACCTTCCTGCCGCTGCGCGTCCCCGGGGACGACGAGACGGCGCGAGCGGTCGCTGTGCCTCTGATCGACGGGGCGCGGCCGCTGCTCTCGGTCGTGCGGGTGTCCGAAGAGTGGTCGGGGCTTGCCAGTCGCCTGTTTGCGCGGACGATTGTGGTAGACACGCTCGACAGCGCGCTGCTGCTGGCCGCCGGACCGATGCGCGAGTGTCGGTTTGTAACGGCGAGCGGCACGGTGCTGGAGACCGACGGACGCATCATCGCCGGGCCGAACTCTGCCGAGGGCACGGGCGCGGGCCTGATCGTGCACCGCGTGGAAATGAACAGCCTCGCCGAGCAGGTCGAGGCGCGCACGGCGCGAATCGACGCGCTGCGATGCGAGCTGGCCGCGATCGACAACGAAGCCGCGGCACTTGATCAGCGGCGCTCGGAACTGGGCCAGCGCCTCTTTGAAGCCCGCAGCGCGCGGAGCAAAGCTTCGCACGACGCCGAACGATTCGAAGCCGAGAGCCAGCGGGCCCAGCGCGACGGCCAGCGGCTCGATGAAGAACTCAACGCCGCCCGGTCGCGGCGCGATGAACTGACCGCCAGCCGGGCGCAGAAGCAGGAGCATCTCGACTCGCTGCAGCGGCTGCGCGAAGACGAGGCCGGGGCTCAGGAAGCCGTGCGTGAGCAACTCGATTCGGCTGAACAGGGCGCTGCAGAAGCAGCGGAGTCGCTGACGACGCGCCGCGTTGAGGCGAGCCAGGCAAGCGAACGGCTGGCAGCGTCGGACCGCGAGCGCCGCCAACTCGAAGCGGCCGTGCAGGAGCAGCAGCGCCAGCGGGGCATGCTCGAAGCAGCGCTCAAGCAGCGAAGCGGCAGGATTATCGAGTTCGAGCGGGTCATCGATGAAGCCGTCTTCGAAGCGGAAGAATGCACGAAAACCCTCGGCCAGTCGGAGGGATTGCTGGAGCAGATGTCCGCGCAGCGCGAGACCTGCCAGGCCAACGTCGTCGAACTCGGCGATGCGCTCAACGCCGCGAGGCAGCGGCTGTCAATCGTCGAACGCAACTACCACGCGGTGGAACTGAGCAAGCGCGAGAGCGAGGTCAAGCGCGAGCATCTCGAGCAGAGCAGCGCTGATGATCTGGCGCTCGACCTGCCGGGCGAGTACCCGGAGTATCGGCTGATGATGCAGACGGGCGATGTGCTGGCCGTGGACCGCGAGCAGGCGACGGCGCGGATCGACGAGCTGCGCGGGGCCATCAAGCGGCTGGGCAATGTCAACCTCGACGCGATCGAGGAAGAGAAGGAACTCGTCGATCGCAACGAGGATCTCGTGCGGCAGGTCGGCGATCTCGACGCGGCACGCGGTCAACTCATCGAACTCATCGAGGAACTGAGCAACCTCAGCCGCGAGCGCTTCAAGGAGACCTTTGAAACCATCCGCGAGAACTTCGCGGGGACCAACGGCATGTTCCGGCGCGTGTTCGGCGGGGGCAAGGCGGACATGCACCTCATCCCCAACGAAGAGACGGGCGAAGTGGACTGGCTCGAATCAGGCATCGACATCGTCGCCAAGCCGCCCGGCAAGGAGCCGCGCTCGATCAAACTGCTCAGCGGCGGCGAGAAGACGATGACGAGCGTGGCGCTGGTGATGGCGATTTTCCAGAGCAAGCCCAGCCCCTTCTGCCTGCTCGACGAAGTGGATGCAGCGCTGGACGACGCCAACGTCGAACGGTTCTGCGGCGTGCTGCACACCTTCCTCGATCGCAGTCACTTTGTCATCATCACCCACAACAAGCGCACCATGCAGGCGGGCGACCAGTTGTACGGCGTGACGATGCAGGAGCGCGGCGTGTCCAAGCGCGTCGCGGTCCGCTTCGACCAGGTCGGCGCCGACGGGCACATTTCCAAGGAAGCGCTCAAGGAGGCCGAGGCGACGGTCTCCGTCGGCGGCGCCAGCGCCGGCGAAGAGATGGACGGGCCGATGGTCGAAACCGTCCCGCGGGGGATCGGCGTCAATTCACCATCTTGAACAGCGCCCACGCGGGCGGGCTGACTTCGCAGCTCGTGTGATCGACGGCCTGGAAGATGTAGTTGCCTTCGACGTTGGCGGGCACGTTGAGACTGATCCGCGCCACGCCGTTTGCGTCCGCGATGCCGACGGCGGCCAGGTGCGGGTCGGCGAGATCGATCATCGCGCCGCTGCACTGCTCGAAGGGTTGCCCCTCGCTGCGCGTCGTGCCCCAGAGCAGGATGACCCGGCCATTGGGCGAGACGTGATGAATCTCAATGGTGTTGCGCCGGCCGGGGCGCGAAGGATCGATGCCCCAGAGCGTGAGGCCGATGTCCACGGGTTCGAGCCGCACGGGTTTGCCGCCGACTGAGTGCCGCCCGATGAGAGTGCCGATCTGTCCGGAGTCGTTGATGCGTGTGTCTCCCCAGACGTACCACTCATCTTCGAGCGGCTCGGTGAGCAGATCGTTGAGGTCCATCATCAGGTTGTGCCGCCAGAGGCACGCGCGGGTATTCTCCTGATCGATGAAGCACTTCCCCCCCATGTCGCCGCTCGCATTGATCGAAAGGCCCCAGGCGCCGATGCCGAAGTGCGGCAGTTGCCGGATTGTCCCATTCTCCCAGATCACCGGGAAGCCCTCAATGCCTGACGAGCCGACAATCTGGCCGGCGCCGTTGATTGCGCGAGCCCTGTTCAAGCCGCCGAGACTTGGGAGTGTTTCGAATTGACCATTCTGCCACAGATATGAGTTGAAATAGTCCCCACCGATGATCTGCCCCGAGTTATTCACGCTCTTGGCAATCTCCATCGGCGGAAAGAGGGAAATCCACTTGCCGTCTTCCCAGCGGAACGCGTTGACGTCAAGGAACCCGACGGAATAATCACCAACGACGACTCCGGCATCGCTAATCGCAAGCGCATAGCTATCCCGGCCGAGAAGGTCGATGACCCCGCCTTCGACCGGCCAGAGAACGGCCTTGTTCCACGATCTTCCCGTGAACTGATTGGACATTCCGACGACCTGCCCCAGGTCGTTGATGCCCCAGGCCTCACCGTTCCTGTCGTGTTGCGTCGCCCAGCCGTACGGCTGGGAATCAAGTATCGGCAGGGCGATCAACTTGCCGTCGCGCCACAGGAACGGCAGGTTGAACGAACCAGGGTGATAGCCGGTGCCGACCACGTCGCCGCGGTTGTTGATGTCCCCAATCTCAATGCCGCTGAAGCCGGGCGGGAATTCCAGATAGGTGATGTCATAGCGCTGGGCGAAAGCGGGGCGAGTGCAAGGGAAGCCCGCCATCATGGGAAAAGCGACGCAGACCATACTCAAAGCGGCGAGTTGTGACCTGAGCATTATCGTTCTCCTGAACAGGGACTTGCAGTACTGCTTATCAACACAGAACCATGGAGTAAATGCGGTGGTACTCGAACAAGTATACGTAGAGGATGAATTATTCGCTCAGGGTGCTTTGCCTGTTCCTGGTTGCCGCGCTTGCCACGCAAGAACCATCGCATTGACTTGATGCGAGCAGTCGGCGCACTTCGCACCGAACGCCAAGTCTGTGCTGAAAAGGAGAAAGCACAATGCACTTCAACACTCGCCGTCAACTTCTGCTTCTCTTCCTCGTCGCCATGAGCGCATTGGCATGTCTTGGTGATCGCGTCTGCTTCGCTCAGAACCGCCAGGTGGCGCACGTCTACGTCAAGATGGACTTCACCTCCCCGATCGGGTCGCAGACGGCCGAAGCCTGGCACTTCGATCCGAACAACAACGGCGCCTGGACGCAACTGTCCAACTGGCCGGTGGAGGGCGTGGAGGACTACCCGAGCGCGCAGTTCGAAGTGCAGGACCTGTTTGATTCGAATCAAATCGGGCCGTGGGTCTGGTTCCTCCGTGTGAACTCCGTCGCGGTCAAGAAGGGCGATCCGGGCAACTTCACGGATGTCAGTAATCAGCCGGCCTACAGCCAGATGGTTGACTTCCTTGCCATGGGATTCGATGGCCGCGCGAGCAGCTTGGTCCCGATCGATCCATGCGGCAATCGCATCTGGCCCATCGCCGTCGGCAGTTCACTCACGCCTTATGACCTGTGGTATCCGCCGGAGCGCTCTTTGGGAATGCGCATGGTGAAGGAGGAACTTCTCGGCGTCGTGGTGCGGCAGTGGCAAAACCCTGCCGGAGTTGAAGAGGAGGATGTCTATCTCGATCTTGGATTGATGTTCGACATCCAGGAAGGATCGCCGCCGGGCTATACGAACCTCTGCGTTACGTGGGTCAGCGCCGGCGGGGGCTGCGGCTATGACTTCTGCCTGAACTCGAACCAGCAGGTTACGAAGACCGGGACGCCCGTGGATGTGTTCGACAACGGCGCTGCGTTCACCGTCCGCGGCGCCGTTCCGCTGGTGCTCGACCATACAAGCTCGATCAAACTCTACACTCGCAACGACAACAACGACTCGCTGCTGGTGACCCGCTATCCCTCAAACTCCAACAACTTCTACTCGGCCCATCAATGCCGGCCGGACGGCGCAGAGGTGGAGTGGCATTCGCACTCGTCCGGATCGGCGGGCCACCTCCAAGCCGGCGGACTCTCGCCGTGGTTCGGCAACGAGGACTTTGGCGTCGACACGACACTGTTCACCGAAGCCGTGTTCACCATCCCGACTCATGAGACGTTCGACCCGTTCCACACCGTCGCCACGCCGATCAACTGCCGGGCCGTGTACATGGTGTTCATCGAGTGCTCGGGACCCCAGGAATGATGATGGCCCTTACCGCGTCAGGCGGCCCAGCGCGCGGCGGGCGTCGGATTCGGAGGGCTTGTCTTCTATGGCGTGCGAGAAGGCGTCGGCCTGCGGGTCGCCGCGTGCGATCCAGCGGTAGATGAAAAAACCGGCGTAACGATCGGGCGAGCGCGGGTCGATGCCGGTGTAGGCGTCGAGAAACGCGTTCAGGGCGCGCTGCTGAATCTGCGGGTCAGGCGTTTCCGAAGCGAGCGGCGCGGCGTCCCACGGCTGAGCCAGCGCCGTCTGCCGACTCGGGTAGCCGACCGCCGTGATGAGCACAGGTCGCTGGTTGTCGGCAGAGATCGCGTTGAGGTGCAGCAGTGCTTCGCGCCACTGCAGTTGCAGATCGGGCGACTCGGCTCCTGGCTGAGCCAGCGGAAACCAGGCGCTGACGCCGATGAGATCGACGTGCTCCCAGAAGGTGATGTGGGCCGCGCGATCCCATTGCGCGTTGTACATGAGCAGACCGCTGAATCGCTCGCGGGCCTGCGCGGCGAGATCCATCCACTGCGTGGTCATGATCTCCGCCTCGCTCAACTCGCTGCCCAGCGCAAAGACTTCGACGCCGCTGCTCTTGGCCAGTGCCGCCAGTTCGAGAATGGCATCGGCGTAACTGAGCCACCAGCGATCCCAGTCGGCCGGGGCGAAACTCGCGCGTGACTGGTTCGCCTTGACCTCCTGGAACACAATCGTCGGCACGAGCGCCACGCCCAGGCCGCGGTCGGTGGCGTGGTGGATGATCGAAACCAGATCCGTCAACAGCGGACACTCGGCCCCCTGCAGTGAAACCTCCACCGACTCGGGGTTCTCCTGGAGCATGGGCGTTTCGATGAGCAGCGCGTTGGCGTTCATCGCTGCGATCTCGTCGATCGCGTTCGTGAATTCCACCACGTCATGCAAACCGTCCACGCGAAGCACGAAGCCGAACCAGCCTCGCTCCAGTTCAGACTCGGTGACGGGCGTCATCGGACGCGGCTCGGCCTCGCGGATCGGAGCGGCGCGGAAGGGCTGGAGGAACGACACGAGGACCACCAGCAGCCACACCAGAGCCGCGGTGACAATCACGCCGTTGGCAACGAGGACGGATGGTCGCATGCCGGGGAATGCTAGCCTGATCGCACGCGCGCGAACCCGGGCGAGTTGACTTTGCCCGCCGGGACGGCTGCGATATGCCCGTGTCCGACACCTCCCCCACCAGGCCTCTTGCGGTTCTGTTCACCGCCTTCGAGCCGAGCGGCGATGCGCACGCCGCGCCGGTGATCGCGGAACTGCGCCGCCGCCGGCCGGATGTGGAAGTCTTTGCCTGGGGCGGGCCGAAGATGCACGCCGCCGGAGCGACCATCGTCGAACCGACTGGAGCGGATGCCGTAATGGGCGCCGGCTCGCTGCGCAAGGTGAGCGAACACTGGCGGCTGAACCGGCGCATCCGCCGGTGGCTCGTTTCCCACCCGGTGCGCGTGCACGTGCCGGTCGATTCGCCTGCGGCGAATTTTCCGATCTGCAAACTGACTCGCGCCGCGGGATGCCGGATCGTGCACCTCGTGGCGCCGCAGATCTGGGCTTGGGGGTCGTGGCGGATCGGCAAGCTCAAGCGGCTGACCGATCACGTGCTGTGCCTGCTGCCGTTCGAAGAGGATTATTTTGCAAGCCGCGGCGTTCCGGCGACGTTCATCGGGCACCCGGTGATGAACGAGCCACTGCCGGAGCAGTCAGAGTCGGCGGAGGACGAAACCGGGGCCGACTCCGCCCTGCCGCGCATCGCCCTGCTGCCGGGATCGCGCCCCTCGGAGATTCGCCGAAACCTGCCATCGATGATCTCGATCGTGGATGGCATTCGGCGGAGCGACTACCCCGACATGGCCGTGCGGATCATCAGCGCCGACGAGAAGGCGGCGGCGCGGGCGCGCGAGTGCATGCATTCGATTCCGCGATTCATCACAATCGTGGTCGATCAACTGCACGAGACGCTCGATTGGGCCGACGCGGCGCTGGTTTGTTCGGGCACGGCGACGCTCAATGTCGTTCGGCATGGCGTGCCGCTGGTTTCGATGTTCCGAACCGCCTGGCTGCCCTGGATGCTCATCGGGCGCTGGGTGGTGCGCTCGCCGATGCGGGCGTTGCCCAATATCGTGGCGGCCCGGCGGGTCGTACCGGAGTTCATCCCTCACTTCGGCTCGGACGAAGCCATCGCCGAGGCGCTGGCGCGGGTGCTCACCGATGCATCGATGCAGGAAGCGCAGCGGGATGCGTTCATTGAAATCAGAGCGAAATACGAAGGGCACCATCCCGATCGCGAAGCGGTTGATGTGCTCGAGCGGATGCTCTAGCGGGCGATGCGGACGGCCCAGCTGCTTCGCTCAACCGTCGGCGGCGGCTGATCCTGTCGCGTCGCGTTTCTGAATCAGATCGCTCACCACTTCTTCAAGATCGCCGTCGCTCACGGCGGTCGCCGCCAGATTGCCCTGATGGTCTACGACGAAAGTGCATGGGAGGCGATCGACTCCCCAAGACGAGGAGAATTCACTCTGCCAGCCCAGGCCCTGGTAGTACTGCGGCCAGGCAATTTCGTGCTGCTCCACAAAGGCCTTGAGAGCGTCGAGGCCGCGCTCATCGGGTGATGGATCGAGGTTCACTCCGATGATGGCGACGCCCTGCGGCGCGTACTGGTCGTAGAGATCCTTGAGATGCGACACCTGCTCGACACACTGCGGCGACCAACTCGCCCAGAAGTCGATGATGATGACTTTGCCGCGCAGGCTCTCAATCGAAACGTCGCTGCCGCTGATGGCGTCGGTGAACTGGAGTTCGAAGGGCTTGCCGATTTCATCGACCTGGCGGAGTTTCCGCTTCGCCACGCGGGCAGCGCCCGACAGCGGCCACTCGCTCACAATGCGGCGAAACAGTGTGGTGGACTGCTCCCGATCGCGCAAGTGGAATGACGCCGCCTCATAGAGCATTGACGGCCCCTGCGAACTGTCGGGGTAGCGTTTGATGTATTCTTCGACGGGATCGATGATCTTCTGCGCGTCGTAACTCGAGGCGCGGCTGTAGCACATCATGGCGCTCATGGCCCGGAATTGCCACGCGTAGCGTTCGGAGGGGTAGTCGGGGTGGGTCTTGAGCAGCGACTGCGTTTCGGCCAGCACGCCCTCGTAGTCGCTCTGCAGGCTGAACATCGTGTCCCAGCGCTCGGGAAGCAAGTTGGCCGTCTCCGGGTCGAGCGGATAGGCCCGATAGAGTTCGCCGATGAGTTCGCTGCGTCGGAGGGTGATTTCGCGGCGCTTCGCGAGCAACTCCTGCACGTAGTTCGTGTTCGGCGCATCGCGGTTGACGTCGTACGCCGGCATTTCGAGACGATTGATGTCGCCCATTATCTCTTCGACAGAGCGATCCTGGGCGTAGCCGCCGGCGGCGCCGGCGAGAACAACCAGGGCAGCGGCGAGGCGGCAGAAACGGGCGTGGCGAATCTTCACGATCATCTCCCGGGGGCGCGGATGGGCGTCAGAATCAATCATATCGAGCGGAGGACCGGGGCGTCTTGAGGCCGCGATCACGGCCGGCAACGGCCTTTACCAGCCCTTGATGCGAAACAGAGCGATGGTGCAGCAGGAATTACCCAGGCGGTCCACCATCTCGACGTGCCGCAGGTAGGGCGACTGGACCGGCAGACCCCGCTCGGCGCAGCGGCTCTGCCAGACCTCGATGTCGTGCCTGGCGGTCTCCGTGCCCGCGGTAAACAGAACCAGCAGCACCGCGGCGTGGCTGATCTCTTCGGCACGGGCCAGTTTGGCCACGTCCCGGCGGACGGGCTGCTGGAGGGCGGAGGCGTACGACGCGTTCGCCCCTTCCTCCAGGAACTGACTGACGACCTTCACCTCGAGCCACAGCGCCTGGCTGGGCTCCGTCGAGCGGTCGGCGGCAAAGAGCGTCGAAACCGACTCCTCTTCAACCAGCGGACGATCGGCGGGGCAAAGCACGAAGTCGCACCGCTCCCCCTCCGAGCGCCGCCGGCGGCCGCGAGCGATGGGGTAGCGCTGCTCACGGTGCACGGCGTATCCCGATTCGCGGAGGATGGCGTCGATGACGGCGTGGAACTGCAGTTCGCTCAGGCTGTCGAGCCCGCGGACGGCCTGGGCCTGCCGGTCCGCCTCCGAGCGCGCCTGAACGCCGCGCCGCAGCGCATCGGCAATTTCCGGCAGGGACCAGTCCACGGGGACGACTTCATCTTCCATTGAGACAACGATACGGCAGCGGCACACTGTCGCCCGAGGCGCCGTGGGAGTGAAACGAGCCGATGCTGGTCTTTCAGGAACCCATTGCGGCCCGACACGACACCGGCCTGCACCACCCGGAGCGAGCCGCGCGGCTGGACGCCGTCGCACAGGCCCTGCTCGAACTCGACCTGCGGCCCCGCGGCCTGCAAGGCACAGACTGGGCGGACTCGAAGGAAGTGATCGCTTTTGTGCAGCGGCTGCACGAGCGGGCATACGTGCAGCGATTCCATCGCGCCTGCGAAACCGGCCGACCGTACCTGGACGTGGTGGACTGCGCAATCAGCCCGGACTCGTTCACAGCGGCGACCGCGGCGGCCGGTTGCGCGCTGGCGGCGGCGGACGCGGTTATGCGCGGACCGGACCGCGCAGCGCTTTCGGCCATGCGTCCGCCCGGCCACCACGCTGAGGCTGACCGTGCGATGGGCTTCTGCTTTTTCAATAACATCGCGCTGGCGGCCGAGCGATTGCTGGTCGATCACGGGCTGCAGCGCGTGGCGATCGTCGATTTCGACGTGCACCATGGCAACGGGACGCAGCATCTCTTCGAGTCGCGCGGCGATGTGCTGTACATCTCGACCCACCAGCACCCGGCCACGCTGTACCCTGGCACCGGATACGAATGGGAGCGAGGCGCGCGGGGCACGCCGGGCGAAGGCTGCACCATCAACATCCCCCTGCGGCCGGGTTGCGGGCACGGCGAAGCGCTGCGGACATACGAAACCATCGTGATTGCCGCGCTGGAGCGGTTTCGACCCGAGGCGCTGCTGCTCTCCGCCGGCTTCGACGCCGACGAACGCGATCCGCTGGCGGCTCTGCGCTGGAGGCCGCAAACGTTTGAGGTGATCACCGGAATGCTCGCGCAGGCGGCTGCAAGTCACTGCGGCGGAAGGATCGTTACGGTGCTGGAGGGCGGATACGATACCGGCGCCTTGTCGGAAGGTCTGAAGGGACATCTCTCCGCGATCATCTCGCGGACCAACGGCTGATCGAGTGCAGTTGAACTACCTCATCGATCCATCCCTGAAGCGGCTCACCATCAACGGCTTTGCGTTTCCACTGGGCTGGACTCCAAGCGACGGGCAGCGGCCGTTCGAGGGTTACACGATCTCGCGGCTCGATCCCGATCTCGAACTGCCCGACACGCACCAGTTCCAGGTCGCCGTTTCCCACGAGCGGCTTAAACCCCTGCTGGCGCGGCTCTTTGCGATGCTTCCCGAACTCGTCTACCCCATTCTCGAGATCATCTCGACGGACGCCTACCGCCAGGTTGACACGCTCATGAGTCCCGAGCCGGTTCCCAAGCCCGAGTTCATGGCCACGTGGACCGAGTTTGAGCCCCTCCTGATCGACGACTGCGCCCTGGCCGCCGGCGCGATGAGCGAGGAGCCCTACGTCGAGGTCTTCCTCGAGGCGAACAAGTTCATCATCATCAACATCGCCAGCGAGTACAGCCAGGCGCTCGAAGCCGAACTGCAGAGTCAGGGGTTGCAGGAAGTGCCGAGCCACTGGATCGACGACGATGAGTGCATGGATGAGTTCCGCAGCGTGGTGCTGGAAAAGGACGGGCTGATGACACTCGATGAAGTCATCGTCCACCTTCAGCGGCTCTGGCGCCTTGAACTGAACGTCGATCCCGACGGCAACCCCGACGAGAGCGGGCGCGATCTGGGCGTCACGCTCTGGCACATCGTCGTGCTGGCGGTCCGCCGCGACCAGCAGCCCCCTACCGACAGCGCTCGCATCGAGATATGGCTCTCCGCCGCGTCGCTTGGGCAGGTTGAAGAACTCGTCGCCGATGTCTTCGACCAACTCAAGGAATGGGACATCGACACGATGGTGAGCCAGGACCGCGTCGCCTTCGACGATCGGCCCCGCGAACTGAATGATCTCGAACACGGCTCAAATGAGACGGGCGTCTGGGCTGTCTCGGTGCAGCCGCTCGAATCGCGCAGCCACTGAATCAGTCCGCAACGACCTCTTGCGAACCGGCCGAAACTGTGACCTCCACCGGTGCGCTCGACGCATGCTTGCTCTCGACGGCCAGTTTTCGGGCCCGCTGCTCCGACCAGTCAGTAATGCGGGTATCGGGCGACTCATCGCTGTCATGAACGCGCAGCAGGTTGTAGACGTTGTCGCGCTGCGCGGGCAGGAAGCCGGCGTTGCGGATGAGCCGGCAGATCAGCGCCTCGGTCAGGCAGTAGGTGGTGCCGGCGGCGGAGACGACGTTTTCTTCCATCATGACACTGCCCATGTCGCTCGCCCCGAAATGCAGCGCGACCTGGCCGATGTGCGGCCCCATCGTCACCCAACTGGCCCCGATCGAATACACATTGTCGAGGTAAAGCCGGCTCAGCGCCTGGGTCCGCAGGTACTCGCTCGCCCCGGCCATGCGCACGACCTTGCCGAAGCGGTCGCTGTGCCCCCCCGCTGCGACGACATCGCCGGGGAACGGGGCGCCGCCAGCCGCTTCCCACTCCGGCAGGCGACCCAGCGGCGTGTTCTCGCGCTGGAACGGCCACGAGATGAACGCCTTGTAGCGCCCGCCGCCGCTGCGCGCGAAATCGGCTATCGATCGATCCTGCCACGTGCGCACGAGGTCCATGTGATGAACGCGGTCGGCTCGACCTTCGATGTGGCCGAACATCATCGTCGCGCTCGTGTACATCCCCATGCGATGGGCGACGCGCATCACGGTCAGCCACTCCTGGGCCGTGCACTTGCCCAAGCCGATCTTGCGGCGCACCGGCAGGGCAAAAATCTCGCCGCCGCCGCCGGGCAGTGAATCGAGGCCGGCCTTGCGCAATCGCTCGAAGACGTACAAGAGCTTGGCTTCGAGGTCGTCGCCGGGCGGATCGAAGAACCGAACGAATTCGATGAACTCGGGCGGGCTGAACGCGTGGATGTGGATGCGTGGAAACTCAGCTTTGATGCCGCTGAGCAGATCTTCATACCAGGAGAGCGGCAACTCCGGATTCATCCCGCCCTGCATGAGAATCTGCGTGCCGCCGATCGCCTCGAGTTCGGCGATCTTGGCGCTGATCTGCTCGCGCGAAAGCGTGTACGCATCGTCATCATCGCCGTCGCGACGAAAAGCGCAGAAAGTGCAGTGCGCCGTGCAGATGTTGGTGTAGTTGATGTTGCGGTCGATGACGTACGTGCGAACGCGGTTGCCGTGCAGCACGCGGCAGCGCGCATCGGCCCACCGGCCGAGCGTGAACAGCGGCACCGTCTCCAGGATCCGCATGGCCATGTCGCGATCCAGCCGGACTTCGCCGTTGATCAGCGCCGCGAGCCAGCCAGGGTCAAACCCGCACGTTTCGGCGCCGAGTTCGACGGGGTCTTCAAGGCGGGATGTAGGCGGGGTATCGAACATCGCGGGGGTCGGCGGCAACCGGCTTCAGAGCATATGCCGCAGGCCGCTGGACCGTTGACGGCGGGTCCGAAAACGCGGTCTGCTCCCGATCCGCCCCCGCCGGCCGCTGGCTCTGCAAGTCGTGCGGCCGAGGCTGGATTGAAACCCGTCCCGGCGCCTCAGCCCCGGCCTCGAATGGCCGATAGGACCGAGAGAATCTTCGATCGCGCCGGCCCGGGAAGCACCTGATGGAAAGCCGTCCCCAGATTCAGACTCCGCACGCCTCGCCCGCTCTGCGGCACATCCGCCTGAGCGTGACGGTCTGCGCGTGGATCGTCGGGCTCGCGCTGTTCGTGCAGGTACTCACGTGGGCGCTGGTCAATTACACGGATCTGCGCGTCGCCAATATCCAGCCGACGGCGACGGAGTACCAGCCGACCGTTGTGAAGAAAACCCGTCAGCCCCGCGGCGAGATCCGCTCTCTGACCGGCGTCGAGCCCAAGCCCGTCGAAGAACCTGAGATTCCCAAGAATGAACCGGCGCCGGAGGTGAACCAGTCCGCCAGTCGGTTCAACATCTGGTTTCGCCTGCAACACCAGTTGGCGCTCGTAGCCGGCATTGCCGGATGTCTGGCGTTGTGTGTGCAATTGGCCGTGGGCACGGTCGTGTCCGCGGGCGCGCAGGTGTTCGGCATCCGTCGTGTCGTATCCGCGCAGGCGTGGTCGATGGCGCTTCTGGCCCTGTGCCTGCCGTGGCAGCGGCTGGCGAGCGAGTTTCCATTCGGCGGCATCTTCACCACCTACGACGTAATGGCCGCCGCGAGCGATGCATACGGGGCAGGCGCCGCCGACGCCATGCCCGGGCTGCTCTTCTACGGCAGGTTCTTTCTACTGCCCGTCGCGACCCTGTGCGCGACGACGCTCGTTGGCCTGCGCTTCGCCTCAGGAATCGAAACCGGCATCGTGTCCTCGGGGCCGACCGCAGAAGAACTGGCGATTGAGGCCGAAGCGAGCAATCGCAAGGCGGGCAGCCTGATGGGCGCGGGCCGCATCGGAGGCGCGCTCGAATCGACACTGAAAAAGCCTGCGACGAGCCCGGTCGTCAATCCGCCTGATCCATTCTTGGCAGCGCGGCCTCAGCCCGAACCCGCGATGGCCGAACCGCCGTCGCGGCGACCCATCTGAACTCTCGATTCACTCACGCTTACGCCGGCGCGGTGGCGCGCAGCGCACTCTCCCAGCGACGGCAACTGTCGCACCCGCCACACGGCCGCTGGGTGTCGTGATCGCACCACCATGCCAGCGTGGTCGGCACGCCGCTGCCGGCGATGAGATCCACAATCTGTTCATCCGTGCAGTCGAGCACCGGCGTGCGGATTTCCGGCGCCGGCCGCGAAGGAGATGCGTCGAGATCCGCCAAGTGCGCAGCGCACATCGTGACCTCGTGCAGCACCGCCATCCGGTCGAGGTCCATTCCCGCCTGGCACGGCCACACGAGGCGGCTGCAGCGCAGGATGCGAGCGGTGCAAAGCGCCGCCAGCAGCAGTCCGGCGTCCTCGAGAGCCGACGAGGCCGAGCGGACTGGTCCGCCCTCGACGGCCACGCGCGCTGTGCCGGGGCCCACGGGCCGGTCGATGCCGAAGTGTTCCGCCTGGCGAGCGACCGCGGCCAGGCAGCGCGGCGCGGCGACCTGGCCCATTGCGGGAACCCATAGCACCGCCTGGTCGGGCCGATCCTGCAGGGCCAGAGCGGCCAGTGCAGGCAGCGATCCGTCGGAGATGATCAGGCGGCGCGGCGTCAACATCCGATGGCTTATCGGCTTGCGTTCGGTTGAAACTTGCGTTTCGGGTGGATCCCAGCCTTGAAGCCGCACGACCGGCCGTCAAGGATCGCTTTCCATTTCTGAGCTTCTCTCCCGAAAGACCCCCCATGAAGTACGCTGCCGAACGCCAGGCCGCCGTGAACGCCGTCCTCGACGCCTGTCACCTGTGCAAAACCGTCCAGGCCACCCTGATTTCCGAAGAAACCATGGCCAAGAAGGACAAGTCGCCGGTGACGGTGGCGGACTTCGGCGCCCAGGCCGTAGTCGTGGATCACCTCCGCCGGGCGTTCCCCAACGATCCGCTGGTGGGAGAAGAAGACGCCGGCGCGTTGCGCGGCGACGAAGGAGCCGAGCTGCGCCGCAAGGTGGTCGCGAGTGTGCAGAAGGTGCGGCGGCAGATGACCGAGGGCGCGATTCTCGACGCCATCGATCGCGGCATGTACGAAGGCGGGCCCAAGGGGCGACACTGGACGCTCGACCCCATCGACGGCACCAAGGGCTTTTTACGCAATGACCAGTATGCCGTGGCGCTGGCGCTGATCGAAGATGGCAAGGTGGTGCTCGGCGTGCTGGGATGCCCGAGTCTGCCGCATGATGGCAAGAAGCCCGACGGGCCGGCCGGCTGTCTGTTCATCGCCGTGCAGGGCCAGGGCGCAAGGATGCGGACGCTGGACGATCCGACAGAACACAAGATTCACGTCACGAACATCAGCGATCCGAGCCAGGCGAGTTTTTGCGAGTCGGTCGAGTCGGCGCACTCGGCGCAGGATGACTCGGCGAAAGTCGCGGAACTGCTGGGCATCAGCGTGCCCCCCTATCGCATCGACAGCCAGTGCAAGTATGCGGCCGTCTCGCGCGGCGACGCGTCAATCTACCTCCGCCTGCCGACGAAGAAGGGCTACGAGGAAAAGATCTGGGATCACGCGGCGGGTTGCATTGTGATTCAGGAGGCGGGCGGCCGCGCGACGGACGTGCGCGGCCACGACCTGGACTTCTCCATCGGCCGCACCCTGCGCGACAATCTCGGCGTGGTAGTGACCAACGGTATTCTGCATGACCGCGTGGTCGCCGCGGTGCGGAAGGTGCTGGGGGTCTGACGAAGTCGTTCGTCGCACCCAACACGCCCCGGAGGGGCGCAACAGCGTAGCCACGGGTGGAGCGATGCGCAGCGCGCGGAACCCGTGGAATGGGGCGCGCGTTTGGGCGCCGCCCCGGGAGGGGCGACAGAGGCGTCCGAACCGTCTGCGCGCGACGCGCTCCGGTGGCTTCTATCGCCCTGTCGGGGCTTGATTCGTTTCCTGACGACATCCACGGGTTCCGCTGCGCCGCGGGCGGCTGCGCTGCACCCGCGGCTACGCTCGTTCACTCCTTCGGAGTTGAAGGCATTCCCTTGCAGACCCGCGATGGCGCCGCCTCCAGACCGCGGCGCTGGTGCGGCAAACGCCTCATGTAGAGGGCCCGGCTCGCCGGTACCATCACCTTTCGGGCCTGTTGCCCAACTCTTGCGTTCGCGGCGCAGCGCCTGCCCTGCTGCGGCTCGCGGACACCTGTCTGCGCAGGCAATGACGGCGCCGACGGACATCAGATCTTCACGAAGCGGCTGAAGCGGACGGCGCGACGATTCGTGCGCGTTTCAGCCGGCGAGGCTGCAGACAGGACGGCTTATTGGATGCGACGTCTTCGCGTGTTCTGGGAAGCGCTGCGCACGAGCCTGTGGTTCGTGCCGGGGCTGCTCGTGCTCGGCTCGATCGTTCTCGCGCAGATACTTATCGAGGTGGATCACCGCCTCGATCCGCAGGCGATGCAGGATCGATGGCCGCGCCTCTTCGGCGCCGGCGCCGAGGGGGCGCGGGCCGTGCTGGCCACGATTGCCGGTTCGATGATCAACCTCGCCGCGCTCGCGTTTTCGATCACCATCGTCGCGCTGACGCTGGCCGCCAGTCAGTACACCTCGCGCGTGCTGCGCAACTTCATGCGCGACCGGGTGAACCAAGTCGTGCTCGGGTCGTTCGTAAGCATCTTCGTCTACTGCCTGCTCGTGCTGCGCACCATCCGCGGCACGGACGAATTCGAGTTCGTCCCCGTCGCGTCCGTGCTCTTTGCCGTGGTGCTCGCATTCGTGGGCATCGGCTGTCTCATTGTCTTCATCCACCACATCGCCTCGCTCATCCAGGCGGAGAGCATCGTGCGCGCCGCGATGGAGGAGACCATCGCAACCATCGACGTCGAATTCCCGGAACCGTGTGCTGACAACAACGAGCCGCAGACATCGATGCGCCTGCCCGCCGACAAACTCTCCTGGCAGGCGATTCCATCCCGCGTCACGGGATACCTGCAGCGCGTGGACGACGCCGCCCTGCTTGAATTCGCGGAGGCGAATGCCACCATCGTGCGCATGGAGCGGTGTGTAGGCGACTTTGTCGTGCGCGGCTGTCCGCTCGCCTCGATGAGCAGCGCGCTTCCGCCCGATGACGCGAGGATCAATGCGTTCGCGGAGGTATATGACATCGGCCGGCGGCGCACCATGGTGCAGGATGCGGGTTACGGGGTCCGGCAAATCGTGGATGTCGCGCTCAAAGCGCTCTCGCCGGGCGTCAACGACACGACCACCGCCGTGACGTGCGTGCAGCATCTGACGGCCATTCTCGTGCACCTGGCCCAGCGGCAGGTACCTTCGCGCTATCGCGTAAAAGACGGTCAGCTGCGAGTCATCGCCAGCACGCCGACGTTTCAAAGCCTCGCCGCTGAGTCGTTCGACCAGATCAGGCAGAACGCCGCGGGCAACGTCGCGATCCTGCTGGCGCTGCTGCAGGCGCTCGAAACGATTGCCGATCGCACGAGCCGCGATGAACATCGGCAGGCGCTGCGCCGGCAAGTCGAGATGATCGACCACCTGGCGGCGACGAGCATTCCCGAGCAACGCGACCGAGAGAGCCTGGAGGCGGCCCGGGTGCGGGTGCGAAAGGCGCTCGGCGAGGCGTCCGACTGAAAGGCGGTTGCCTGACGCCGCTACTTCCTGGGCGCGCCGGCTTCGATGATCGCCTTGAGTTCATCGGTCAGCGACTTGACCCCATTCTCCTGGCGGATGACGATCGCATTGTTCGGATCAACCATGACGACCATGAAGCGACCGGCGGCGAGCGCCTTGCGCAGATCGGGCCGCAGGGCGATGAGATCAAAGTAGCCGTCCGAACCGAACTCGAGTTCAGTCAGTTTGGTTTCTTCGGTGAGCGCCGAATCGACGTAGTAGCCGGAGACGAAGACGTAGTTGCGGCCGTTGATGCGACGAACCGCCATGGCGCGCATGTCGGCTGACTGGAGTTCGAGTGCCGTCGCTTCGCGGGCGCGGGCCTGGCCGGCGGCGAAGTAGAACGCATCCTCGCCGGCGGCTTCAGCCGGCATCGCTCTGCCGCGGCCGGGGGCGGCGCCGCCTTCGAATGCCTGCCCGCCGCTTTCGAACCCACCGCCTGCCGGGGCGCTCTTCCGCGCTTCCTCCAGCGCTTCGGATTCGTCGAGCGAGCGCCTCAGGCGATCGGCAGGTATCGCCAGATCGCGTTGGGCGTCGAGGGCAGAGCCCTCGAATCCTCCGCGTCCCTCGAAGCGGCCGAACCGGCTGACCGCCATCGGCCGATCCTCCAGTTCAGGCGCCACCAGCCAACTCGAGTAGGGCGTCTGCAGACTGTACTTTGTGGACAGGTCGATGATCTCTCGCACCATCTCGCTCGACTCGCCGTCGAGCCGAATGCGGTCGATCAGGTACGCAATCTTGCGCCCGGCCCAGATGCGCGGCACATAGGTCGCATCCTCAGTCGGCTCGAACGAGATCTGCGGCCAGGTGTAGACGAGTTCCTTGTCGCCTCGTTTGGCCTTGAGCGTGACCGGGCCCTTGACGGCCTTCTCGAACTGACCCGCGAGCAGAATCTGCCGTCCGTTGTAGAGATCGCCGATCGTCGGCGGGTACTGCTCCGTAACCACGAGATCGGGGAGATCGAGATGCAGATCGGTCAGCACGGGCTCGCTGAACACGGCGAAGAAGTCGCCGAGGCTGTGTTCGAGATTCTCGCCGGGCTGCACATAGGTCGGGATGCCGCCGTAACCCGTCGCGAGGGCATCAAGCAGTTCGGTGTTCACATCGTGACCGACCCCGAAGGGGAACAGACGGATGTTCTCGCGGAAGTCCTTGGTTTCGCGCGCGAACATGTCTTCGACAATCTGCCGCGCCTGATCGCCCTTACCATCGGTGATGAAGACGAGCACGAACGGGCGGTCCGTGGACTCGGGATCGCGCATCTGTAGCGCTGCCTTGAGCGCATCATTGATGTTCGTGCCGCCCGAGGGCTTGAACTTCTCCACACGATGGCGCGCTTCGGCCTTGCTGGCTTTGTCCACCGCCTGCAGTTTCGGGAAGATGGTGTCAAAGCCGGTCGAAAAGCGCACGACGGAGAAACGGTCGCCCTCTTCGAGCCGTTCGATGCAGTAGTTGAGAGCCTGCTTCGCCTGGTCGATCTTGCCGTCGCTGGCCATCGAGCCGGACGTATCGACGACAAAGACGTAGTCCTGGGGCACCTGCACCTGGTCATCCCAGATCGGCTTGGGCGCCAGCAGCAGCAGGAAATGCCCCGGCAGCGCCTCGTCTTCCTGGTAGGAGACGACGGACAAGCCGACATCGCGCTGCTGCGCATCATAGAGCAGCACGAAGTCATCTGCGAGGCTGACCTTGCTGCGCTCGAAGACGGCCCTCGCCTTGTAGTCTCCATCGCGCACGACTTCGACTTCATGCGTGGGCGACCACACGCCGCGCAGCGGCGTCTTCGAGGCGATGGACACGTCAAAGCGCACCGTGCCGAATGCAGTGCTGTTCTCGCCGGGTGTGCGCAGCGGGTACTGGTAGCGCCACATTTCCGAAACACTGTCGGTCACCTGCTGATACGAGAGTTGAATCTCGGTGGTCGAGTTGGGCTCGATGGGAAAAACCCGCGCCCTCATGAGCCGGCGCCCGATGAATTCGATGAGCCCCGGGTCACGGTTGCCGCGCACGATGCGCTCATAGATCTCGCGCGCCTTATCGGCCGGCAGGACTTCGCCCTGCACCATCTTGCCGTTGAAGGTCATCTGGAAATCGGTAAGGTCCGCGCCTTCGGGAATCGGGAAAATGTACGTCGCCTCGAGTCGCTGCTCGCTCGTGTTGTGGAATGTCTGATTGACGGTCGTGAGCGCGACGCGATCGGTGATGGAGATGCGCACGAGGTGATCCTCGATGCGCAGTGGGTTGGTCCGCGCGCCTTCGACGACGAGAATGCCCGAGGCCCGGGCGGTGGCGGACTGGTACAGCACAACGAGCAGGCCGGTGAGGGCCAGGGCAATGCAGAGGCGGGCGCGGCGGTTCATGACAACCTCCCTGAGGTCGATGGTGGCGGGTCTACAAAAGTTTTGACGCACGAGCGGGCCGCGTGTTAGCCCAATTTGCCGCCCAGGGCCGCAAATGGTGATTTCGGGGCCCGCCGGCTATGATGTGGGCGAGTTTCGGGGCAATGACCCGGGACTCAAAAATCGGGGCCGTAGCTCAATTGGGAGAGCACTGCCTTTGCAAGGCAGGGGTTAGGGGTTCGAGCCCCCTCGGCTCCACTTGGTTACCTCGCTCGCTCCGGCGAGAATGGGTTCCCTTACAGCCTCAATCCAGTCTGTACTCCCAGCCCTTGCGGTACGGCTTGCTGATGAAGGCGTTGGCGGCGTCGTTGTTGGTGAACTTCATCGACTCGGGGTTGTATTCGAGCCGGCCGCCGACACGCTGCGCGACGCAGCCGAGCAGGATCAGTTCGCTGAACGGGCCGGCGTAGGCGAAGTTGCTCTTGGGGAAGTCATACGGCTTCTCTTCGATGCACGCGAGGTACCACTCCTTGTGATGGCCCTCGGCGGATCGCTCGATCTGCTGCTTTGGCGTGCCGTACTCGGCGTGGCGCTCGGCGGGCAGGAGCATGGGCGCGTTGCGCGGGTCGTTCAGCGCGACCATCTTACCTTTGGTGCCGAAGTAAAGCGCGCCTTCCTTCGTCCATTCGTGCTCCGGCGCAAGCTCTTCCGGGCGCTCGGGCCGGTTGCCGCCATCGTACCAGAAGAGTTTGAATCCGGGCCGATCACCTTTGGCCGGGAAGTCGAATCGGACGATGCTGGCCTTGCCGTACATCTCGGCGTCGCCGAAGGGTTCGCCGCCGACGAGTTCGATGGCCGTCGGGTAGCCGGGATTCATGGCCCAGTAGACGGGATCGACTTCGTGGCACGCCATGTCGCCCAGCGCGCCGCAGCCGAAGTCCCACCAGCCGCGCCAGTTGAACGGGTGATACAGGCCTCCCCAGCCGTCGGCGGGGTTGTGGCGATAGGGCCGCTCGGGCGCGGGTCCGATCCACGAATCCCAATCCATCGTGGCGGGAATCTCCTCGGCGCCATCGGGGCGCTGCATGCCCTGCCTCCACCACGGGCGATCGGTCCACACGTGCGCTTCCTGCAGATCGCCGATGGCGCCGCCGCGCAGGTAGTCGATGGTCACGCGGAGCGAATCGCTGGCATGACCCTGATTCCCCATTTGTGTGGCGAGTTTGTACTTCTTCTGCGCGAGCGTGAGTTGCCTCGCTTCCCACGGCGTGTGAGTGAGAGGCTTTTGGGTGTAGACGTGCTTGCCCAAGCTCATGGCGATCATCGTCGCGGGGAAGTGATGATGATCCGGCGTACCGACCATCACGGCGTCGATGTCCTTGTGGTGCTTGTCGAACATCTTGCGATAGTCGGTGAATGCCGCGGCGCTGGACCAGCGCTCGGCGGCAGCGCCCCAGCGGGTCTGATCCACGTCGGTGTAGCAGGGACAGCCGGCGCCGAGGTCGGCCAGCGGCGGAATGTGCTGGTTGCTCGCGATCCCGCCGACGCCGATGAAGGCGACGTTGAGGCGAGCGTTGGAGCCGAACACGCGGCCGTAGGACGAAGCGGTCATCGCCCAGGCGGTCGCGGCGGCGGAGGTCTGCAGGAACTGACGGCGCGAGATGGAGCGTGGGGTGTGGTTCATAGTGCCATCACTATACCAGACCCCGCGCAGCGGAGATCAGGAATCTCACCGTGTTTCGCAGCCTGTCAGGGTGGATCTTGCGCGGCCGGGCAGCGCGACGTTCAGCCAGGCGGAGCGGCGGGACTGGCCGCCGGTGCGACCCAGCGGCGCAGCAGCCGGGCGATGGTCAGTCCCTGGACGATAATCGAGAACACCACGACGACATAGGTCATGACCAGAATGACGTCTGAGACGCCGGGCTCGGCGTGCTCGCCGAGTTCTTGACGAAGCGAGAGCGCCAGGGCGACGGAGATGCCGCCGCGCAGCCCGCCCCAGGTCATGAGTTTCACGGCATGTGGCACGCGCTTGCTCTTGAGCGGCAGGATCGCAAACGGCAGGCCGACGGAAACGAACCTCGCGAGCAGCACAACGGGAACGGCGAGCAGGCCCGCCTCGACGTAGCGTGTCTCGATAGCCAGCAGGAGCACCTCGAGGCCGATGAGTACAAAGAGAACCGCATTGAGGACTTCGTCGATAAGTTCCCAGAAGGTGTCGAGGTGGTGGCGCGTGGTTTCGGACATCGCGAACGCGCGGCCGTGGTTGCCGATGAGCAGTCCCGCGACGACCATGGCAATGGGACCGGAGATGTGCACAGCGTCGGCGAGTGCGTAGCCGCCGGTAACGAGCGCGAGCGAGATGAGCACCTCGACCTGGTAGTTGTCGATGTCCTTGAGCATGCGGTAAGCGAGCAAACCCACGCCGAGGCCGAACACGGCTCCGCCGAGCGCTTCCTTGACGAACAGCATGGCAATGGTCGAGGCGCTGGTGGCATCTTCCCCGTGGCCGGCGCCAGAGAAGCCGAGCAGCGCGAGAAATACGACCACACCCACTCCGTCATTGAAGAGCGACTCGCCGGCGATCTGCGTCTTGAGATCTTCCGGCGCATGCAGGCTCTTGAGAATCGCGAGCACGGCGATCGGATCCGTTGGTGAGATGAGCGCGCCAAAGAGCAGGCAGTGGATGAACTCGAGCGGCAGGCCAAGCAGCCGGGCGATGAGCCACGCGGCGCCACCGACGATGGCCGTGGACAGCACCACGCCGAAGGTGGCGAGGACGGCAATCACCGTTGTGTGCCGGCGCAGGTTGCTGAGATCGATGTGCAGCGCGCCGGCGAAGAGAAGATATCCGAGCATGCCGTGCAGCAGCGTGTTGTCGAATTCGATCGACTGCATAATGCGGTCGGCCGTTTCGTGCACTGACGGAAAGACGTGTCCCGCGCCGATCAGCCCGACCGAGAGAAGCATCGCGAGGATCATCAGGCCGATGGTGGTCGGCAGCCGCAGAAATCGGTGGTTGACGTAACCGAAGACCGCGGCGAGGGTGATGAGGATCGCGGTGATCTCAAAGGTGCTGAGGTGGTCCATGCGGCGGAGTGTATGCGGCGCGGCTCGGCGCGGGAGAGCGACCCGATCACCAGAAACGACGCCAAGCCCGTGACTCGGCTTGAGGGCGCAGCCCGTCGTCAATCGGTAGCGCGGCTGAGGATCATCACCCCGGCCGCGGTCCCCGCGGCCCCGACGGCGATGAGGATCGCACACGGCAGAAGCATTTCAGCCAGTGAGAAGCCCCGCCAGATCGCGCCTTCGAGAGCCAGCACACCCCAGCTCATCGGGCTGAACTGGCTGAGCGTCTTCATGAACGCCGGCATGAACGCGAGCGGAATCATCCCCCCGCCGAACATCGCCATGAGCACGTTCGCCCCCCATGCCGCGCCCGAGACGGCTTCTTCGCTGCGGCCGATGACGCTCATGAGCATCATGATGCCGACGACGCAGAACGCCAGGCTGGCGATGGCCAGGCCGAGAAACGCCGGATTGTCGGGCCGCATGCCAAGCGCGTATCCCAGCGCGACCATCACGGCATTGACGAGGATGACCGCGATGAAGCAGGCCAGACCCTTACCGGCGATGATCTGGGCCCGCGTGATC
The DNA here is from genome assembly GCA_963205185.1 of Planctomycetota bacterium. Taxonomy (GTDB): domain Bacteria; phylum Planctomycetota; class Phycisphaerae; order Phycisphaerales; family UBA5793; genus UBA5793. Next base: position 89,905 of record CAUJHZ010000025.1, read on the forward strand.
GGCGCCACGCGCAGGCGGTAGAAAGTCCCCTGCGAGCGCTCGCGCACCATCGTGACGGCAAACGTCGCAGCGCAGCCGAGCACCCCCCAGAGAATGGCGGACGGGAAACTCACATCCCACGGACTGCCAATGCGCGAGGTGAGATCATTCGGCTCATTGGGCGCTGTGACATCGACGGTCTGGACGTTGGCCAGTTGCATCGATGGTCGGCCGCCACTCTCGCCGGCTTCATCCAGATCGGCATTGAGTTCATCGAGCGAGCCCATGAAGGTATCGAGCGTGCCCATGAAACCGCCGAGAATCGCCTTGGTCGCCGGGTTGACGTCATCACTCTCGAGGATCTCCCGGCGCGATTGCTCGATCATGGGGCGCATGGACGCAGGGTCGGCAAAGCGGTCGGCAATCAACCCGCCCATCGCCTGCATGATGATGCCTTCGAGCATGCCTGACTCTGCCGCACGCGAAGGATCGACGCCCAGTTCGATGGCGGGCCCTTCCATCCACATGATGCCGGCCGTCTCGCCAAAGCCCGCGGGCAGACCGATGAACGCGAGCAGCCTTCCCTTGCGAATGTCGTTGATCGCCTGCTCGCGCTGGGCCTCGACGGAGGCCGCGGCGTCGGCGGGTGGGCGCAAGGTGACGCTGCCCGAGTCTCGAAGCGCGTCGATGAAGCGCTGCGACATCTCGCTCTGATCGGCATCGATGACCGCGATCTCGAGTTGGACGTTCTCGCTTCCGCCGGAGAACGAGGCGTTGATGAATCCGAACAGCACGCCCATGAGCACGGGAAAGCCGAAGATGAAAAACAGGCCGACCTTGTCGTGTCGGACGACTTTGAGATCTTTCAAAGCCATGAGCCAGATCGTGCGCATCAGTCCCGCAGGCTCCTTCCCGTGAGCGAGAGAAACACGGATTCAAGATCCGGCCGCGCGACGTGGAGTGTGGCGAACGCGACGCCGCCGGTCGCGAGCCGGCTGACGTCTTCGAGCGGCTGACGCGATTCGAAGCGCAGATGCAATCCATCGAGCGACGCAGGAAGGAGGGACACATCGGCCGGCGCCCGGACGAGATCAGCTGTGACGACCGCGGCGCCGCCGTGCTCTCCGAGGAGCCCGTCGAGGGTGTCCAGCGCGAGCAATCTGCCGTGATCCATGATGGCGATGCGGTCGCACAGGCGCTGGGCTTCTTCCATGTAATGCGTGGTGTAGATGATGGTGCGGCCGTCCGCCTTGAGTTGCTCGATGCACTCGAAGATGTGGTTGCGCGACTGCGGATCGACGCCGACGGTGGGCTCGTCGAAGAGGATGATCTCCGGTCCGTGCACGAGGGCGCAGGCCATGTTGAGGCGGCGCTTCATGCCGCCCGAAAAGGTGCGCACGAGATCGCGGCGGCGGTCTTCGAGTTGAGCAAAGCGAAGCGCCCAGTCCACGCGGCTGGCCAGTTCATCGCCCGCCAGCCCGTAGAGCGAGCCGAAGAACCGCAGATTGCGCTCGGCTGACAGCACCTCGTAGAGCGCCAGCGACTGGGGCGCAATGCCGATGAGCCGCCGGACCGCGGCGCCGTCGCGGATGTCGCGGCCTCCAATCAGCACTCTGCCGCTGTCGCCTAGCGAGGCGCCGACGATGATGCTGATGGCGGTGGACTTGCCGGCGCCGTTGGGTCCCAGCAGGCCGAAGGTCTCGCCGGTGTGGACTTCAAAAGAGATCGCATCGACGGCCTTGAGCGAACCGAATGATTTGCTCAGGCCTTCGACGACGATCATGGATGGCGCCGATTGGACTCGCTCTGACATGGCGGCACTCATTCAAACAGCGCCGGGCTGGCCATGCGGCGAGCGTCGGTCCCGTCGTGGATGGTGAACGAGCCGCCCTTGAGCATCGAGGCGCTGCCCCACAGCCCGTCCTTGCGCAGCGCGTACATTGTCACGTTGAAGTTCGGCCGGCCCGAAGCCGCGAGCAGCGAGCGGCGCTTCGTATGGTCAGCGATCCACTTGAGCGTCTTGAGGCAGGCCTGCTCGGGTTCGAGGCCGGCGGCCATGTGCTGCACCGTCTGGAACGCCCCGCAGGACTGGATGACCGCCTCGCCGCGGCCTGTGGCGCCCGCCGCCCCCACTTCATTGTCCACGAACATGCCGGCGCCGACGATGGGTGAATCGCCCACGCGCCCGGGGATCTTGTAACTCAGGCCGCTGGTGGTCGTGCAGGCTGAGACGTCGCCGGCGGCGTTGAGCGCGGCGCAGTGTATGGTGCCGTAGTGCCACGGGATACCGAGTTGCTCGGCACGCTCGGCGCGGGCATCGCGATCAACGTGCTGCTCATCATTGAGCCAGTCATCATCGGCATTGAGATTCTCTTTCCACCTGAGCCACGCCTCGCGGGCCTTCTCGGTGAGGAGATTCTCTTCCTTGAAGCCGTGCGCCTTGGCGAACTTCAGCGCGCCTGCGCCCACGAGCAGGACGTGATCGGTGCGGCGAAGGACCTTGAGCGCCACCTGCGCCGGATTGCGGATGTTCTCGAGCGCGGCGACAGCGCCAGCCTTGTGCGACGGGCCGTGCATGACGGATGAGTCGAGTTGAACCACGCCGTCTTCGTTGGGAAGGCCGCCGTAGCCGACGCTCATGTCATCTGGATCGTCTTCGACAATCGCCACGCCGGCGACGACGGCATCGACGGGATCGGCGCCGGCCTTGATTTCCTCCATGGCCTTGATCACGGCGCGCAGGCCGTTGCCACTGCTGATGACAACCGGCCCGCCGCGCCCGCGCCTGACGCCTGCGGTCGTTGAAGCGCCCGCAGCCGTAAGGGGAAGGACGAGCGGCGCCGCGGCTGCGGCGCCGGCTGCAAGAAACGCGCGTCGATTGAGATCGTTCATGACCGTCAGCGTAGCCGATCGGGGTGGTTTTCGCCATGTCCGCGTGTGGCGCGTTCAGGACACGCTGGGGCCGCAGTATAATCGCTCAGCACCGCAGCCAGGCCCCGGAGAATCGTGATGCTCTTTCGACAGATCTACGACGATCGGCTCGCGCAGGCGGCGTATCTCATCGGCTGCCAGCGCACCGGCGAAGCGATCATCATCGACCCCGAACGCGACGTCGATCGATACATCAACGAGGCCAGGAGGCATGGACTGCGGCTGATCGCCAGCGCCGAGACGCACATCCACGCCGACTTCCTGGCCGGCAGCCGGCAACTCGCGGAGATGACCGAGGTCACGCTCTACGTCTCCGATTGCGGCGATGCGGACTGGAAGTACGGTTGGCTCGAGTCGCGCCTCAACGGCGGCAAGTACGACGCGGTGCGCCTCAGGCACGGCGACACCTTCCGCATCGGCGGCATCGAGTTTCGCGTGTTGCATACCCCCGGCCACACGCCCGAACACATCTCGTTTCTCGTCACGGATCGAGGCGGCGGCGCGGGCGAGCCGATGGGCCTGCTTTCGGGCGACTTCGTATTCGTCGGCGACACGGGGCGGCCCGACCTGCTCGAGAGCGCGGTGAGAGTGATCGGCGCTCAGGAGGCGTCGGCGAAGCAATTGCTCATCTCCGCCAGACAGTTCACGACGCTGCCAGAGTACCTGCAGGTGTGGCCGGCGCACGGCGCGGGCAGCGCGTGCGGCAAGGCGCTGGGCGCCGTGCCGCAGACCACGGTGGGTTATGAGAAGCGGTTCAATCCAGCCATTCGACTGGCCGGCGACGATGCGGCGTTTCTGGACTACGTGCTCAGCGGCCAGCCCGAGCCGCCCATGTACTTTGCGAGGATGAAGACGCTCAATCGAGATGGCGCGCCCGTGCTGGCGGCCCTGCCGCGCCCGCAGGTGCTCACGCCGCGCGACATTCAGGACTGGTTGACGGATGCGGTCGTGCTCGACACGAGGCCGTGGCGGGCTTTTCGCCAGGCGCATCTCCCCGGTGCACTGTTCACGCCGTTTGACTCATCTTTTCCCACGATCCCCGGCTGCTACGTGGAGCCGGGGCAGCGCATCGTCCTGCTCATCGACGAAAGGCATCTCGACGAGGCGGTGCGGCTGCTCGTGCGCATCGGCATCGATGACGTCGTCGGCTTCATCTCAACGGAAGTGTTCGAAGAGTACCACCGCACCGCAGGCCAGGTCGAGTCGATCGACGAGGTCGAAGTCGCAGACGTGGCGGCGAAGGTGAACGCGGGCCACACGCCGGTGCTCGACGTGCGGCGGCTGGTCGAGCACGATGAAGGGCACATTGCCGGCAGCCAGAACATCGCGCACACCCGGCTCATGGCGCGGCTGGCTGAACTCACTCGCGGCGCGGAACTGCTTGTGCACTGCCGCAGCGGCGTGCGGTCGTCATATGCGTGCGCCTATCTCAAGCGGCAGGGGTTCAAGCCCACGAATCTCGCGGGCGGATTCCTCGCATGGGATCAGGCGGGGCAACCGGTCGAGAGGACCAGCGCCGGCGCGGCGGTGTAAGACAGCCGTGCGGATGTTATCCGAGGGACTTGGCAGGCGCTGCGGGCTCGGCGACGTCTTCATTCGCCACCCAGCACGCGACGCGATGGCCGGGCTCGCGCTCGACAATCGGCGGCATCTCGGCGCGGCAGCGGTCGATCACATCCGGGCAGCGGCCGATGAACGGGCAGCCGGCCGGCATGTGGAACGGGCTTGGCACATCGCCCTGCAGAATCGTCAACGGGCGGCGCTGATCCGGATCGTCGATCGGATTGGCGCCGAGCAGCGCTTTGCTATACGGATGCCGGACCTGCTCGTCGAGTTCGAGGCACGGCAGCGTTTCGACAGCGTGGCCAAGATACATCACCATCACGCGATCGCAGAAGTGCTGGATCACCTTGAGATCGTGCGAGATGAACACCAGCGTGAGACCGAACTCATCCTTGAGATCCATGAGCAGGTTGAGCACCTGGGCCTGGATGGAGACGTCGAGGGCCGAGACGGGCTCATCCGCGACGATGAACTCGGGCTTGGTGGCAAGCGCGCGGGCGATGCCGATGCGCTGGCGCTGGCCGCCGGAAAACTCGTGCGGGAACTTATCGGCAGCGTCAGCCCGCAGACCCACGCGGCGGATAAGTTCGGTGATGTAATCGTCCATCTCGTTTCGCGCGACAATGCGATGGAACGCGATTGCCTCCTTGAGCAGGCTGCGCACGGTCAGGCGTGGGTTGAGCGACGAATATGGATCCTGGAAGATGATCTGCATCGTGCGGCGCAGCGGCATCATCTGGCTGTGCGAGAGTGCGGTGATGTCCTGCCCCTCGTACGTGATTGTCCCGGACGTCGGCTCGATGAGGCGAATGAGCATCTTGCCCAGCGTGGACTTTCCGCAGCCGGACTCGCCGACGATGCCAAGCGTCTCGCCTTTGCGCACGTCAAACGACACGTCATTGACGGCGTGAACGTGGCCGACGACACGGTTGAGCACGCCGCCGCGCACCGGAAAGTGCTTGACGAGATGGCGGACTTCAAGCAGGGACATCGCTCCCCCCTATCGTCGGCGCCATCGGCGCCTGGGTGATCGGGAAGAAACAGCGGTATGCACGGCCATCGCTCGTCTCGAGCAGTTCCGGCTCGTGGTCCACGCATTGGTCCTGCCTGAAGCGGCAGCGCTCGGCAAAGCGGCACCCGGCCGGCAGGTGATGCAGGCTGGGCACGATGCCCGGGATGGTCGGCAGGCGCTTGCCATGCTCGCGCCGGCCGCGCTTGGGAATCGACTCGAGCAGGGCCTGTGTGTACGGATGCTGGGGCCGGTGGAAGATGTCGTGCACGGTGCCCGATTCAATTACCCGCCCCGCATACATGACGAGCACGCGGTCGCACACCTGGGCCACGACACCGAGGTTGTGCGTGATGAGCATGATGGCGGTGTTCAGTTTGCGCTTGAGACCCTCCATCAGATTGAGGATCTGGGCCTGGATCGTCACATCCAATGCCGTGGTCGGCTCGTCGGCAATCAGAATGTCCGGTTCGCAGCACAGGGCGATGGCGATCATGACGCGCTGGCGCATGCCGCCAGAGAGTTGGTGCGGGTACTCGCTGATGCGGCGCTCGGGGTTGGGAATCTCGACGAGGCGGAGCATCTCGATGGAGCGCTGCCGGCGCTGGGCCCGGTTGAGGTCCGTGTGATACTTGAGGGCTTCCTCGATCTGCCAGCCGATGCGAAAGACGGGATTGAGACTCGTCATCGGCTCCTGGAAGATCATGGCGATCTGGTCGCCGCGCACACTCCGCATCCGACTCTCGCTTGCCGTGGCGAGGTTCATGCCGCGGAACATGATCTTGCTCGCCGGGTCGATGCGCGACACGCGCTCAGGAAGCAGCCGCATGATCGATTTGCTGGTGACGGTCTTGCCGCAGCCGGATTCACCGACGATTCCAACGGTCTCGCCGGCGTGAATGTCGAACGAGACGTCATCGACGGCCGTCACCAGCCCGAGATCGGTGCGAAAGCGCGTCGTCAGATGCCTGACGGAGAGGATGGGCTCGGAATGTGGTTGGCCGGCCTGGATCATGGCTCTGTCAATCGACGTGTCTGGGATCGAACGCGTCCTGGAGCGCGTCGGTGAGTATGTTGAAGGCGAGAACCAGCACGAACATGAGCACCGTCGCCGCTCCGATCTGCCAGAAAAAATAGGTGATGACTTCGTCCTTGGCGTCGCGGATCATGATGCCCCAGCTTGGCTGCCCCTTGACGCCCAGCCCGAGAAAACTCAGGATGACCTCGGACTTGATGGCGCCGATGAACAGCAGCGAGAAGTTGATGAACATGAGATGCGCGGTGTTGGGGATAACGTGGCGCACCAGGATGTACAGCCGCGAGAATCCGATCGCCGTCGCCGCCTGCACGTATTCGAGTTCCTTGATCTTCATCGTCTCGCCGCGGATCACGCGGCACGGTCCGATCCAGAACGTCGAGCAGAATGCAACGTACACCGGCACCAGCGAAAGAAACGGCCGCTCGGGATTGTCGAAAATTGTGCCGAAAAACACGACGATGAGCACCGACAGCAGCACGAGATACGGAATCGACGAGAGCGTGGAGAAGATCCACGTGATGACGTGGTCGATCCAGCCGCCGAAGAACGCCGCAGCCGCGCCGAGCAGGCTGCCGATGATCACGGAGATCACGCTGGTGATCAGCCCGATCTGGAAGGCGACTTTGACGGAATAGACCGCGCGAACCGAGATCGACTGCCCGGCCGCATCGCTGCCCAGGAACGTGCGCAGCCGGTACTTCACGCCTTCCCAGCCCTGCGGCACCGGGTAGAGCGCCGCGGCGATCTCTTCGAGCCGCTCCACGCGCGGCTCGAGTTCGGGGTGATGGCTGAGATCTTCAACCCCTTCGAGTTCATCTTCGAGCACGGCGAACGCTTCGTCGAGAAGTTCGTTGTACTCGTCCGTGGACATCTTGGCCGCGCGGCGCTCGGCCAGCGCCTTGTCCGCGAGGATTTCGTACGCGTCCTGATCCCGCCGCGAGGCAAGGCGCACCGCCTGATCGACCTCGTCGATGTAGTGCATCGCGAACGCCACGCGCTCCTCGAGCGTGCGCGTCTCAAGAAAGCCCGGCACCTGCTTGGGAGCGACGCGCTGCCGCGTGGCCTCCATGCTGATCCCGCCCAGGAGCACCCACAGCGCGGTCAGAAAATACACCGCGATGATGCCCAGCGCCGCCATCGCCAGGCGATTGCGGGTGAACTTGCGGGCCCCGCGCGATTTGAGCAGCCGGCGCATTACGACAGCCTCACTCTCGGATCGACGAGCGCATAGAGCACGTCGGTCAGGATGATCGAGAGAATGTAGAGCAGCGCGATCACGGCCGTGAACCCCTGGATCATCGGGTAGTCCATGTCGGTGATGGCGGTGATCAGCGTGCGCCCCATGCCCGGGATATTGAAGTACATTTCGAGCAGGATCGAGCCGGTGATCAGGAACGGCAGCGTGGTCATGATGCGCGTGATGATGGGGATCATCGCGTTCTTGAGCATGTGTACGAACATGATCTTGCTCTTCGTGGCGCCTTTGGCTCTGGCCGTGATGATGTAGTCGCGATTGCACTCTTCGACCATCACGGCGCGGTAGAAGCGCGTGTCGTAACCCATGGCGACGACGACGCTGATGAGCACGGGCAGCAGGCAGAACTTCACCCACGTCATCGCGTCCGGCACGGGGATCGTCAGGCCGAAAATGTCAACGCTCGACAGCCTGTACCAGTCGCCGTATCCCACGATGGCCAGCGGCCAATCCTCTCCGAAGACGTTTCGGGGCAGAGCCGCTCCAAAGAACTGCCCGAAGATGATGTACACGAGGAAACTGATGCTCATGCCCAGCACCGCAGCGATGACCAGCAGGCGGTCGAGCAGTCGCCCTCGGTTGAACGCCGACAGCAGCCCCACGGTGATTGAGAGAAGGCTCGTCAGCACGAGCGCCGGCACCGTGATCGACAGCGACGGTGGAATGGCGCCCAGCAGCTTTTCGCGCACGGTCGTACCCTTGTACTTCCAACTCTCGCCAAAGTCGAGTTGAATGCCGTTCCAGAGGAAGCGGCCGTACTGCACGATGAACGGATCCTTCAGGCCGAACGACTTCTCAAACTCCTCGATCTGCTTCGCATCCGCATTCTTCCCCAGGTACGCATACACAGGATTGCGCACGCGCAGCAGCACCATGACGAGCAGGATGATGCCGAGGTAGACCGGGATGTTGTAGAGCAGGCGTCGAAGGATGAACGACCACATGGCCGGCAGTCTCCGCTGGTGGGGCGAGGCGAATCAGCGGGACGAGCCGCCCGGGCGCTTTGAGTCATCCACGTCCAGGTATTTCATCCAGGTGTAAAAGGTTTCGGTCGGCTTGAAGTTCAGCAGCCACGGGTTGACAAGGAAGTGGCGAATGCGCGCCATCGACCCCGCGTACGGGCAGTCTTCGAGCACCATGTCGCGCATCTGGATGTAGATGGCGGTGCGCTCAGGGCCGGGCGGCATCGTCCGAATCTTCTCGTAGAGCCGGTCGTACTCGGCGTTCTTGTAGTTGAAGTGATTCGGCTTGGGCGCTTCGTTGGGGCCGTAGAAAAGCGCGAGGTTGTTCTCCGCGTCGGGATAGTCGCTGCCCCACGCGAAGGAGAAGAACGGCGCCTTCTTGTTGTCCACCGCCTCCATCAGCGTGGAGAAGTCCACCAGGCGCGGGTTGATCCTGATGTTCACCTTGGCCAGTTGCCGCGCCGTGAGAGCGGCCATGCGCTCCGATGTCCCGCCGCTGCTGGTGTAGTAGTCGATGATGGGCAGATCCTTCCCATCCGGATAGCCCGCCTCGGCGAGGAACTGGCGAGCCCGTTCGAGGTCCGGCCCGCGCCACGCATTGGACAGGTGGCCGTCTTCCGGATGGCCATCCAAGCCATGCGGGATCATGCCGTCGTAGATGAGAGCCGTGCCGTTGTAGTAGGCTTCGTTCAGCTCGTCCCAGTCGAGGGCGAGGCAGATGGCCTTGCGCAGGGCCCGCTTCTCCTTCGTGTAGCCTCCCAGCAGCGGGTCTTCCATGTTGAAGCCGCGAAAGATGAAGTCGATGAGCGGCACCTTGTGGGCCGTGATCCCCCGCTGCTCGTAGGTCCTCTTGAGATTGCCCGAGCGGCGCGAAAACGCCTCTTCGTACGCGGTCTCCGGCACCGTGGTGTAATCGAGTTCGCCCGCTTCGAACTTGAGCCACATCGGCTGGCTCTCCACGAAGAAGGTGATCTCGATGCGATCGACGATCGGCAGTTTCTGACCGGCGGCCTTCGTGAAGCCCGCCTCCGCGTCCCCGGGCATCGCTTCGCTCGGATAGAACTCGTCGCGATAGTTCGGGTTTCGCTTGAGCACCAGGCTCGTGCCGATCTGCCAGTCGCTCTCATTCTCGAGCATGAACGGGCCGCTGCCGACGGGATGGCGATTGAAGCGGTCGCCGTACTTCTCCACCGCCTCGCGCGGCACGATGGACAACTGGAACATCGCCAGCTTCCACATGAACTGCTGCACCGGTCGCTTGAACACGAGTTCGAACTCGTGGTCGTTGATCAGACGAAAGCCCTCGACGGGCGCGTCGTAATTGAACGAACCCGACTGCTGCTGCGCCTCCTTGAACTCGTCCAGCCCGACGATGGTGTCTTCGAGCAGCCAGTACGACTTGAACTGATACTTCGGGTCGGCGGCGCGCTTCCAGGAGTAGAAGACATCCGAGGCCACGATCTCGCGCCCCTTGCCGTCGGGAAAGCAGGGATCGTCCTGGAACCGCACGCCCTTCTTGAGCGTGCAGTGCCAGACCTTGCCGTCTTCGGAAATCTGCGGCATCTCGGCCAGCAGCGAAGGTTCAAGTTCGAAAGGCCGCTTGAGATACTTGTACTGCACCAGCGTGTCGAAGATCTGCGAGCAGCAGCGGTTCTCGTAGGTCGTCGACCCGACGATCGGATCGAGCGACTTGGGCCCATCGGTGGTCATGGGCAGCCGCAGGACTTTGTCGGCCGCCGCGCCCGATTCCCCGCCGGCTGACGCCGGGGATGGGGCGGCCGCGAGTGCGGACAGGACCGCGGCGAAGGTCATCGTGCGTCGCATTGAGACACTGATCATGCTCGTACTCCTCGAAGAGGCCCCGGAGCCGCCGTCATCGGTTGGGGAGGGGGCATCGCCGCACACGGGTGAGGCTGGGCACACCCGCATCCACGCAATGCGGCGGCAGTTTGCTGTTTTAACCGCCGGACGCTCCACCAGTTGAGACGGCGTCCCGGCGATGTTCATTCCACGCACATTCTATCGCGATTCTGCATCCGGGCCGAGGTCATCGTTCGACTTGCGCGGCCAACTCCCGCGGATGTGGTGAACGGGCCGCAAGCTGCCATAATGCTGCTCCCAAAGGAGGTGGCCCATGGCCTACGTCGATGGATTCGTGCTGCCGGTGCCCAAGGCTCGGCTGGCTGATTACCGCCGCATGGCGCGGCTCGCTTCCAAAGTCTGGCTCGAATACGGCGCCCTCGAGTACCGCGAATGCGCGGGCGATGATCTCGACATCAAGGGCGTCGTGCCCTTCACAAAATGCGCCGGCGTGAAGCGCGGCGAAACCGTCGTCTTCGCATGGATCGTCTACAAGTCCAAGTCGCATCGCGACCGCGTCAACGCCAAGGTGTGCAGCGACCCGCGCCTCAAAAAGATGATGGCGAAGGATCCGACGAATCTTCCGTGCGATCTCAGTCGCATGGTCTACGGCGGATTCAAGACCATCGTCGAGGGCAAGGCGTAGCATTCACGCCCGGGGGCCAGAAGGAGAAGCACATGACCGCAGTTCGAGTTCTTGTCGGCACAAAAAAAGGCGCGTTTCTCATCACTTCCGACGCGGCGCGGAAGAAGTGGAGCATTTCTGAGCCGCTTTTCGCCGGCTGGGAAATCTACCACATGAAGGCCTCCCCGCTCGATCCGAACCGCCTCTACGCATCGCAGAGCAGCGGGTGGTTCGGCCAGATCATCCAGCGCAGCGATGACGGCGGCAAGACCTGGCACCAGCCCGGCACGCCCGTCGGCGAGCCAACCACCACGCCCGACGGCATGCCCAAGGGCGAGAGCAACAAGTTCGTCTACGACACCTCGGAAGAGACCGGCAAACCGCTCACGACCCACATGTGGTACGATGGCACGCAACACCCGTGGGAGTTCAAACGGGTCTGGCACCTCGAGCCGTCGCTGCACGATGTCGACACCGTCTACGCCGGCGTCGAAGACGCGGCCATCTTCCGCACCACCGACGGCGGCAAGACGTGGCACGAACTCGCCGGCCTGCGCGGCCACCCGTCCGGCCAGCACTGGCAGCCCGGCGCCGGCGGCCTCGGCCTGCACACGATCCTGCTCGATCCCACCAACAAGGATCGCATCTACATCGCCATCTCCGCCGCCGGCGCGTTCCGCACCGACGACGGCGGCCAGACATGGAAGCCGATCAACCGCGGCCTGCGCAGCCAGTACATTCCCGATCCCGATGCCGAGTTCGGCCACTGCGTGCACAACATGGCGCTGCATCCATCGCGCCCCGACGTGCTCTTCATGCAAAAGCACTGGGACGTCATGCGCAGCGACGACGCGGGCGACAACTGGCGCGAAGTGAGCGGCAACCTGCCCAGCGACTTCGGCTTCCCCATCGCCGTCAACTCGCAGGAGCCTGAGACGATTTACGTCGTGCCGATCCTGAGCGATTCGCTGCACTACCCGCCCGATGGCAAGCTGCGCGTCTACCGCAGCCGCAGCGGCGGAGAGCAGTGGGAAGCGCTGACCAACGGCCTGCCGCAGCAGGACTGCTACGTGAACGTGCTGCGCGATGCCATGTGCGTGGACAAGCTGAACCCGTGCGGCGTGTACTTCGGCACCACCGGCGGCCAGGTCTACGCCTCGCCCGACGGCGGCGACACGTGGATCGAGATTGCCGGCAACCTCCCGGCCGTGCTCAGCGTGGAGGTGCAAACGATCGGGTGAATACCCCCCTCGCAAGCCCGCAGCGCAAGCAAGGACACTGCAGCGCAAGCAAGGACAAGCCCCCAAGCCCGCAGCGCAAGCAAGGACAGCCCAAGCCCGCAACGCAAGCAAGGACACCGGAGCAAGCGACAAGTCCCATGCCCACCCGCACCTTCCACATCGTCTGGACCACCTACGGCACGTGGCTTCCCGGCGATCAACGAGGGTGGGTTCACAAAGGTACACGCGGTGTCCAGCCGCCCGACGAGGAGCGAGAGGCCGCAGCGCGCCGGCGACTGGCGCAACAACCGGTCCAGCTCACGGATCCGCAGCGGCGTATCGTCGAGCAGACCATACGAACTCACTGCCGCGTGCGAGGCTGGAGCCCCTACGCGGTGAATGTCCGTTCCAATCATGTGCACGTCGTTCTACGCACCGACCGTGAGGCGTGGGACGTGATGAAGCAACTCAAGTCGTGGTGCTCGCGCCGCTTGTCGGATGCGGAGCGGCTGGACGACGTCGTAGCCCGGCGAGCCGGTCGGCGCCGGTGGTTTACCGAGGGCGGAAAGTGCAAGACAATTGAGAATGAGCAGTACCTTGAGAATGCGGTTCAATATGTGCTGCATGGCCAGTGAATGGCGTGTTGTCGCTGACGCTCCCCGAGTTCCTTGCTTGCGCTGCGGGCTTGTGGAGGTCCGATGATTCGGGTCACGATCCCCTTCCATCTTCGCACGCTCTCAGGAGCGCAAGGCGAGATCGCACTCGATGTGCCGGGCGAATTGCCGACGCTGCGGCATGTCCTTGATGCGCTCGAGGCGCAGTATCCGATGCTCAAGGGCACTATCCGCGACCACGTCACCGGGAAACGGCGCGATTTCGTGCGCTTCTTCGCCTGCGGCAAGGACCTCTCCAACGACGGCCCGGATGCGCCGCTGCCCGAAGGCGTCACCACCGGCCGCGAGCCGCTGATGATCATCGGAGCGATCGCGGGCGGGTGATGGGGGACGGCGTGATGCCCCGTTCTGTGTACGTCCTCACGCCGCACACCCCGCCACCTCCCCATCCGCAACGCCCCACCCCTCCACGCGCGCCACCACGCGCTGCGACCACGGCCCGACCTCACCGGTCGCATCCGCCCACCGGCCCCAGTACACGATCATGCGCGGCCCGGCCGGCGCGGGAAACTCCACGCGCATCGGGCTGCTCGTGAACGAGCGCAAATACCACGGCCGCGCGCCCGGCGATCCCGGAATCGCCCGCCCCGGCTCGACCATCTCAATAAACAACTCCAGCCGACTCGCCCCGCGCGGCTTGGCCCGGCTGCGCGCGCCCCACTCCTCCCGGAACTCCAGCAGATGCACGCCGCGCTCCGAACCGAGGTAGCGCAGGTGCGGCGCATGCTTCGGGCACTCCCGCCGACGCAGGCGGCCCGGCCGCTCGCGCACGCCCACGCATACCTTGGCCGACCTCGAAATCTCCGGATTCGCACGGATCAACGCGCCGAACTTGCGCACGATTCGCTCCGCCCGCTGCCGCGCTGCATCCTTCTCCATGATGGTCCGCGTCGATCGCGTGCTCGGCCAGGACGCCAGGGCCAGATGATGACGAAACTCCGACACGGCGTGGCCGATGTCCCGCGCATCCTCCGCCGAGAGGAAATACCGCGCGGGGTCGAGCGCGATGGCATCCGAAAAGACCCGCGCCATGCGGGCAAAGCCGCGGTCCGAATCAGGAATGAACTTTCCAGCCATGTCGAGACCTCTCATGGTCGATGAATCAGGAATCAACGAGCCGCGCATGGAAGACAATCCGAGCCCCGACTGTCAGGGAGGGCCTTCGCCGTTGACCAGCCTTCGCGTTCCAGCATCGCGCCACTCGCCGCACTCGCCGAAGACCCGTGCTTACGCGTGGGGCTCGGTTCCATTTTCGCCATCGGCCAATAACGCACCGTTCTTCACGCCTGATCTCCAAATCGGCCCCGCGACTTGCGATTCATCCCGCCCGCACCGCGAGCGATCGCACGGCCCGCGCGAGTCCGCCCCGCAGCCCTGCGAGCCGCCTGGCCCGCTCCGGTCGCCGATTCTCCCGCTCCAGTTCTGATGCGGTCCCGCCCGCGAGCCGATCGCGGCCAGCCGGGAGCGATTTCTTAACTCTCAAGAGTCCCGGCGCGGGACACCCATCCCTGCGCGCCGAAAGCGCCGCAGCCCCCGCCCGACAAGCGAATCCCCCGCCCCGCCGCGCAGTAGCCTCATCGAGCGCCACGAATCCGCCCCGGACCCACGAGATTGACCCGCGGCGCCGCGCGAACGCCCCTTTCAATCGTGCGTTTCCCCCGTCCAGCGCGACGTTTGCGCGCAGGAAACATCAAAGAAACGCCGAGCCGGCGTGGGGTGACGATAAGCGACGCTCGGGGGAGCGCATCCCACCGGGCTGGACCCCTGCCGCCGGATCACACGCGAATCCGCACCCAGCCGCCCGCGATCGGAACCACCGCCCCCGCGCCACGGCACACCCAACTAAGGTGGATACGCCTCCAAAGCCGCACCTTTCCCGCCCTACGATTCCGGGCTACTTGCTGCCTGACCCAACACGTGAATCTCAGAGGTCGCAATGTTCGGTTGGTTACGAAGTCGAAGGCGCACACCTGACCAGATCGCCGGGAACTTCGCCGACATCTTCGCAGAGCCACTGCTGGATGAATTCTCGGCGCGTTCCGCAAAATGCTTCGCAGCCGAGCATATGGCGGTTTTGATGGCCACATGGCTCTGGACAGTGGACTGCGGAATCGCATCGGCAGACACGACGTGGGGAACTGAAACCAAGTTGTTGCTCTGGTACGCCGTGTGCGCCGCGACAGCCGCACACATCGCGGATTCGGCGCTTGGCCGAGCATCAAACATGGACCCCCAGCATCTGATTGAGCGAACTACGTTGCACTTTCGCCAAGCGCGCCGCTGCTGCGCCGGTCTGGACAATCTCCGCCGTGAGGCCGAGTGGCACATCTGGTACCGAGAGGCAGTTCTGAACACCCAGCAGATCATCATTCCGACGGAAGACGAATCAGTCTACATCGCACAAGAGCTCTTTCCCGAAACGCGGATAACCCCCATGATGTTGGCTGCGGACTGCCATCGCCTTGCGTGCGCGATCCGCACGAATGCCGAGTTGTGGACGAGTGTCGGCGGGCATTTCGACCTCGTGATGCCATAGTCGTGTCGCAGTCATGGGCATCGTTGAACCAGCAGTCGACGAGACGATTCATTGGACATTGACCCCGATGCTGTTGTGCGCACTAACTTTTGCCATCAGTCTCTTACATAAGACACAATCCGATAATCCTCGACGATTCGGCCGCATTCAAGGGCAAGACGAATACGCGCCATTTCGGTCGCTGCGCTGTCCTCATCATCAAACCCGAATAGCACACTTCGGAGGTAGGGCTTCTTGTGCTCTGTGTCCCTGTCGTCCTCGACCACTCGCACCCAAATCCAAAGATAATAGTTAACATACAAGACAAAGAGGCCGGGGTGCGCCAGCGAGTCCGCGAACTGAAAGGTAAACCGACCTGTCTCACAGAATTGCTCATCGCTGCAATCGGCTACGGCTCTGAAACCCCCAATCGAGTTCGCGAGGGCGCGTAGCATCCCTGCTATCTGAGGGTTGCGATCATGTTGCCGACGGGCTTCAACGGTGATATGACCGAGTTTCGATGGCTTTGTCATTGCCCCTCCAAATCGAATCAGCAGGTTAGCAGCAACGAACAGATTTCACATTGCATCCCGATTCTTGCGATCTGCCAACCTCTTGCGGAATTCGCGATCTCTCGGCGGCGCTTGGCTGCGTCGCCCAAGTTAGCCCCAGACGACTTCGCACGCCAAGTACTCTCTGATTACGATTCGCACCCAACCTCCATCACGGACCGAATAGCGGTAACGACTCCGTTGCACGTCTACCCACGCGCCGGCGGAATGAGGCAGCTCTATGCCAGCCCCCCGGAGAAACGCACGGCTACCGATTTCGGGCCAGCCGGGCAGACCTGCCGGTGACTCGAATGCTTTCCGACGCTCAGGACACATCGCGATAAGCGGAACGCAGTCGATGCTCGCCGGCTGCTCAAGCTGCGGCGACGACAGCTCAAACAGATGATGTCCGCGCGCGAGTTTGAGAACCACACGCTCCACCCGCTCCATATCTGGGGTCCAGATCAACTGCCCCCCGGCTGATTCGGTGCAAGTGCTGGCAATCATCGCGGCGAGTGCGGGACTGCGACGTAGCGCGCGAGCGACCTTCGGGCGGACAATGCGTTCCGGGTCCGTCGACCCAGAAACGACGCACTCAAGAAAACAAGCGAGGTACTGCTCATCCGCCGAGACTCCCTGGTTGCATTGCTTGCACGCAGGCACGACGGGCAGATCGTCCGGAAGTGGATCGTCCAGAAGGGCCTTTGACGGGACGTGGTCAGCCCCTTCCGGTGCTGAGCCGCAATACGCGCAGCCCGCATCAGCCAGTCGCTGGTCAAGGCCGTACTCTGAATGAAGTTTTCTCGGATCCATCGATCGCTCTCCAGTGCGCGTTGTAGAGGATTGGCACACTATGGCGAACTCACGGAAACTCGGTCCAACTCTCAAGTGCAGCATCTCACTCCCCCGGCCTATCCACATGCTGATCGATCAGAATCGGATTGCCATCCGGGTCGGTGAGCATGAGGTAGGCGGGGCCGGTGGTGGACTCGTCGGCTTCGGCGGTCAGTGTCAGGCCGCGCTCCTTGAAGCGGCGCTGGAGTTCGCGCACGTCGTCGAAGTCTTTGAGCGTGTTCTTCTCGCTGTCCCAGCCGGGGTTGAAAGTGAGCATGTTGCGGTCGAACATGCCCTGGAAGAGGCCGATGCGGGCGTCGCCGTTCGAGAGCACGAGCCAGTTCTGGCTCTGATCGCCGGCGACGATCTCAAAGCCGAGTTTCTCGTAGAACGCGCGCGATGCGGCGATGTCCTTGACGGTGAGGCTGACAGAAAAGTTGCCCAGACTCATGCTTGGTTCTCCCGCGGACTGGTTCGATTGAGCGGATGGTGTGGCAGCGCAGCCGGCAAGCGAGCAGGCAAGCAGGATGGCCACCAAGTGCTTCATGGCAGGCTCCGGAAGATCGGACAGGACGGCCAATCGGGGCGACAGGATTCGAACCTGCGGCCTCCTGCTCCCAAAGCAGGCGCTCTACCAAGCTGAGCTACGCCCCGTGAGGTGCCGGCAATCATAGCCCCAGACGCGTGCGACCGTGCGTGCTACGGTGTCTGATCCATTCGCGTTCGAGCACCAGGAGCAGCGCCACATGCAGCAGATTCACTTGGGCAGGCACTCGGTCACCGGTTTCGTCCTGACGCTCGCGGGGGCATGGCTCTGTGGCAGACGGGCGATGGCCCAGCCGGCCGGTGACGTGCCCATCGCGTTGAAAGAAGCGCTGGTCATCGAGCCGGTCGGCGTAGCGCAGCGCAGCCCCATCCACACCGACGCGATCGAGAAGATGATCGTAGAGGGCACGTGGACGCCGCCGCGCGCGGGCGGCAAGATCCGCAAGCCCGATGGCGGCGAGGCAACGTGGGCCCAGCAGCAGGCGGACGCCGCGGGCTGGATCATCCACCAGGGCTACATCTCGTGGAAAGTGCACCTCGACGCCGACGCGATCATGATGCTCGACGCCAGCGGGCACAGTCTCATCTATGTCAACGGCATGATGCGCACGGGCGATCCGTACGAGTACGGTAACCTCTCGCTGCCGGTGTCGCTGCACGCAGGCGAGAACGAACTGCTGTTCTACTGCTCGCGCGGGCGCATGCGGGCGAGCCTGAGCAAGCCCAAGGCGGAGGTGTTCTTGGACCTGCGCGATGCGACTCTGCCGGATGTGTTGCGCAGCGATGCGAGGCAGTCGCTGATGGGCGGCGTAGTGCTCGTGAATGCGACGAAACAGTCGTGGACTGGTGACATCGAAGTTGCACAAGGCGGCGTCGTCTCCCACCAGTCGATTGGTACGGTCGCACCGCTGAGCATGCGCAAGGTCGCTGTTGCATTTGGCGCACCCGATCTGGCCGCAAGTGCTGACAAGGTCGAGTACACGCTGCGGGCGATTCATCAGCGCGACCGGGGCGCATCGTACAGCGAGGTCGAGCCGGCCGTGGTTTCGCTCAACGTGCGCAGCGCAGGCGAGCACCACATCCGCACCTTCATCAGCGACATCGACGGCAGTGTGCAGATGTACTCGGTGCTGCCGAGCAGCAGTCCGGGCGATGGCCAGGCGCTGTTTCTCACACTGCACGGCGCCGGTGTGCACGCGCCGAGCCAGTCGGGTTCGTATGCGGCCAAGGACTGGGGAACCGTCGTGGCGCCGACGAACCGGCGCCAGTTCGGCTTTGACTGGGAAGACTGGGGTCGGCTCGACGCCATGGAAGTGCTCGACGAGGCGGTGCGGATCTTCCGCCCCGATCTCGATCGAATCTACCTCACCGGCCACTCAATGGGCGGGCACGGCACGTGGCAGGTCGGCGCACAATTCCCGGATCGATTCGCGGCAATCGGGCCCAGCGCCGGCTGGGTCAGCTTCTGGTCCTACACCGGCGCCAGCGCGTTCGACGCGTCGGACCCGATCGGTGCGATCATGGCCCGGGCCGCGCTGCTCAGCGATACGCTCGCACTCTCACCCAACTACCGGCAGTTGGGCGTGTACGTGCTGCACGGCGACGCCGATGACAACGTGCCCGTCGAGCAGGCGCGGCAGATGCGCTCGCACCTGGCGACCTACCACGCCGACTTCGCCTACTACGAGCGGGCCGGCGCCGGGCACTGGTGGGGGAGCCCGTGCGTGGACTGGCCGCCGATGTTCGACTTCTTTCGCAATCACGTGCGGCCGTCGCCTCAGCACGTGCGGCACGTGCAGTTCATCTCCGCCAATCCGTCGATCTCATCGCGCAGCCAGTGGGTGATCATCGAGCAGCAGCAGCGATCGCTGCTGGCCAGCAGCGTGGATCTGAATCTCGTGCTCGGCTCGCGGCACGTCACCGGCAGCACCGTGAACATACGACGAATCGCGTTTGACGGACCGCTGCTGCGAGAAGCATTCGGCGAGTCGCAGGAGACGACATCGATCGTCATCTCGCTCGACGGCAGCGATATCGAATGCGACCTTGGCGCCCGCAACGATGGCCTGATTCACCTGGTGCGCGATGGAAGCGGCTGGACCCGCAGCAGCGGTCCGCCCACCGATGAGAAGCGCATCGGGCGAAGCGGGCCGTTCAAGGACGCGTTCCGAAACCGCATGGTTTTCGTCTACGGCACGCGCGGCAGCGGCGAGGAAGCGCTGTGGAACCTCAGCAAAGCGCGCTGCGACGCCGAAACGTTCTTCTACCGCGGCAACGGATCGGTCGATATCATCTCCGACGTCGAGTACAACCTCGGCGCGTTCAGCGGGCGAAACGTGATTCTCTACGGCAACGCCGACACGAATCTCGCTTGGTCAAAGGTGCTTGCCGATTCGCCCATCCAGGTGCGGCGCGGTGAACTCACCTGCGGCGATCGCACGCTCAACGGCGACGATTTGGCGTGCGTGTTCGCGTATCCCAACGCACAGGACCCGGATTCGCTCGTGGCGGCGGTGAGCGGCACGGGCCTGCCCGGCTGCCGGCTCACCGATCGCTTCACCTACTTCGTGTCGGGCGTGCACTATCCGGACTGGTACATCGCCGGGCCGGAGGTGCTGACCGAAGGCATCGACGGAGTGATCGGCGCCGGCTTCTTCGATCAGCAGTGGCAACTCGATCCGGAGCAATCAGGCTGGCGGCGATGACGGTGACTCACTCGACGGCGATCTCCACCCAGTCCACCAGGGCGGCGAAGCGGCCGAATTGTGTCCTGGTGTCCGTGCTGTAGCGGAGCGAAGCGACGATCTCGCCCTTGGGACCGACGTACGGCCGCGCATCAACGCCCAGGACGCGGTTGAGCCGATCTCCCTGCCCGGTCTTGTTCGCCATGATGGCATCGAACGACCGGGTCTGCCAGTTGAAAAGGCGCAACTGCTCGACGCCGAGATCCTGCGTGATCTGCGCTTCGAGGGTGATGTTGAGCAGCGCCGGCGAGGCAACGTCGGTGCGGGCGGCAACATGCAGATCGATCAAGCCGGGCGCGCGGACGGTGCCGAACGTGTGAGACGCCTGCAGGTAGCCGTTTTCAGAGTGTTCGATGTCGGGAACGCCGCCGAGTTCGATGCGGCCGGCTGCTGCGCGCACGTCGTGCAGGCTCGCCGCCTCGCCGGGAATCGAGCGGTTGACCAGAACAGAGACGATGTCGATGCCGGTGAGCGTGTGGCCGACGACGATGTCGTTGAACCCGTCGCCGTCGAAGTCGCCGTGCGCGAGGTCATGGGCCTGGGCGAAGACATCCTGCCAGACGGGAAAGCGGAACTGGCCGTCGCCGGTGGCGACGAGCGTCGTCACGCGATGGAAGTAACTGTGCGCGGCCACCACATCATCCACGCCATCGTCATTCACGTCGAACGCTTCGACCTCTTCCGGCCGGCCGTCGAAGGGATAGAACTGCGGCGAGGCAAACGCGCCCGTCCCATCGCCGCGCAGGACCGTGGCCGCGCTGGCGCTCGTATCGATCGTCGCGCAGTCGAGGATGTCGTCGCGATTGAAATCACCGAAGGTGAGATCGACCAGCTGGCGCGCGATAGGTGTGTCTACGGGGGCGAGGAAGCCGCCGTTGCCGTCGTTGAGCAGGATGCGGATGGCGTTGCCCTGGCCGCCGGGCAGCAGGCCGACGCCGATGTCGGGCCGGGAGTCGCCGTTCACGTCGGCCGTTTCGATCGACCATGGATAATGCGGCGTTTCGAACGTGGCTGCGACTTCGAACGAGCCGTTTCCGAGACTGCGCAGGTGCGTGAGGCGGTTGGCATAGCGGTGCGCGATGACGAGGTCCGCGCATGGGTCGGCGTCAAAGTAGTTGGAGACGATGCCCTCGCCGATCGCCCCGATGTTGAGCATCTCGGCGACGCCAAAGCCGCCTGAGCCGTTGTTGACGTGAACCGCGAGCGTCGCCCCGGCCGCGCTGAGCACGGCGACGTCGGGGCGCTGGTCATCGGTGAAGTCGCCCACGGCCATTGCACTCGGCATCGAAGTCGTCAGCACGGCCGGTTGGCGGTCGAAGGTCCCGTCGCCGCGCCCGAGCAGAACCGTGAGCGTGGACTGGGACTGGTTGAGCACGAGCATGTCGGCGAACTGATCATTGTTCACATCGGCGACCTGCACGTCGGAAGGATGGAGACCGGAGGGCACGCGGGCCGGCTGCGTGAACCCGGCAAAGCCGCCCGCCCAGAGGGACGAGGCAGCGGCGATCAAGGTCAGTGGGGCCAGAGCGAGGATTCGAGGCGTTCGATGCAGGATGGAGTCGGGGCGCACGGTTCTCTCCTTGGCCGGCCGGGCAGCCGGACGGGCTTCACTCGTTCCGCGCCGCATGCGGGCGCTCACTGCAGAATGTGGAGCCGCGGAGCAATCCTTGCAGCCAGCGACGGAAATCGCGGTTCACGGCTCAGGCAGGTCGGCCTTGCCGTAGCGGACCAGCTTGACCGAGCCATCCTGCACGAGGCCGATGCCTGCGGCGTAGTACTTGTACTCCTTCTCGTTGGGTTCGAGCGGAGTCGTCTCTTCCACCTTCAGGCACCGGGCGAACTGACCCGCCGGAGACTTGATCGTCGAGGACGTGTTGATGATCTCCGCGCGGTCCATGGCGACTTCGGGAGCGATTTCCTGATAGAACCGGCCGCCGAGCAACACCTGGCCGGGCATCATCAGACCGTACTTCGCGCCCTCGCGGCCGGAGATCCAGGCGCCTTCGTGGCCGCTGATCTCCCCGTCGCGATAGAGGTCGACTTCCTCGCCGAAGTAGAACACGCTGTTGGTGCGCTTCGAGATGGCGAAGAAGTTGCGCGAGACCTCGACGAGCTGCCCGCTCCTGGTCTCGCGCTCCTCGACGATGCGCGTCTCCACCCCGTCGATAATGCGCGTCTCATCGAGCACGGTGATGACGAGCCGCTCGTTGCCGCCCTCGAAGACGAGTTGATAGCCGGGTTCGAGAATGAAATAGGGGTTGCGGCCGGTCGCAACGAGTTCGCCGGGCTCGGCGGTAAAGTCCCGGGTCCAGGCGTCATCATCGAAAGACCTCGCGCCGAGTGCGCCCAACAGCGCCGACGCCATGATCGCGGAGAGCGCGACGCACCACTTTCGCCGTTTGGACATGGGAAGCCTCCTTCGGGCCGGTTCCGCGGAATGATACGGCCCGCGGGGAGAGGCGGAAGAAATCCTGAACCATCCCACCTGATATCTGCAAGGGCCCGGCGGCCGTCGCATCCGGTGAGGGGAACGGAAACCAGGGGGCCATCAGAGGAGAGGCACATGAGACGACAGACTTGCAAGGCCTGCACCGCGCTGGGTGTGGGACTGGTTCTGAGCGCGTCCTGTCGCGCGGATGTCATCGCCATCGGGCCCTTCACGGGGATGGCTGCCGACACCTTCAACCAGTACAACAACACCATGGCCGAGCAGGTGCTGCCGGTTTTCGGCGGCCTGGGCGTCATCCGCAACATGACCCAGGGCGGCGCGATCAAGGTCGAATGGGGATCGCAGTTCTCGGGCAAGTGGGTCCACCCGCGCTCGGGCATGATGATGGGCCAACTTGGGATCGGCCAGTGGGAGTTTGACGTCCCGGTCACGCGGTTCGGCGGCTGGTGGGAGAACAACAGCGGCGTCAGCGATGCCACCGTCGCGTTCTACGACGGCCAGAATCTTTTGCTGGGCGAGCGCAACGCCACGATCCCCTTCCAGCAGTCCGGCTGGACCTGGAACGGCTGGGAGTCAGATGTGCCAATCCACCGCATCGTCGTCACCGGCAATGGCGTGCTCAACGGCTTCCTGTGGTACGAGGACATGCAGATCGACTACGTGCCGGCGCCAGGCTCACTGCTCGTACTGGCGGGGATCGGCGCAGCTGCAGCGCGACGCCGTCGGCGCGGACACTGACGCGAACTGGAGGAGCGCGGCCCGATCGTCAGTCAATCCGTTCCAGCAGGTCATCCACTGCGGCGCGCAGCTGTTCATCTTCGTTGGCCGACTCCGCTTCAGGCGTTTGAGGCACGAGGATGTCGGGCACGGCGCCGTGATTCTCCATATCGGTGCCGTCCATGAGGTACCAGCCGCGGAACGGCAGCCGGACCAGCGTGCCGTCGATGAGGTTGGTCCCGCCGGTGCTGATCACGCCGCCGTAGGTTTCCTGGCCGACGAGTTTGCCCCGGCCGATCGTCTTGAACGCGTGCGAGATGATCTCCGCGTTGGAAAAGCTCTTCTCGTTGCAGAGCATGTTGATGGGCAGGTTGTAGCGCTGAATGAAGAGGCGGTCCTGCGGATAGTGGCCCGTGTCGCTCGGGTCGGCCCCGCGCGGGATGGTGTAAGCATGCTGCGGATACGCGATGGACGCGAGGAGGCGGTCGGTGGTCCATCCCCCACCGTTGTTGCGGACATCGATGATGAGCGCCTTCTTCTCGTGCGCCGCGGCGTAGAGATCGCGCTCGAAGATATCCAGCGACGGCTGGTTCATGCCCTCGATGTGGATGTAGCCGATCTGCCCGTCGGACCACTCCTCCACCTTCCTGGCGTTTCGCATGCGCCAGTCGTCGTAGCGCAGACCGCGCTCGGCGCCGCCGCTGATCGGCGTCAGGAGCACATCCAGGGGCGTGGTCGTGCCATCCTCGTTCGTCCGAACGATCGAGAGGATGCTCTCCTGGCCAATGCGGCCGGTCAGGCGCGATTCAATCGTGTCGGCCGGTTCGAAGGCCTTGAGATCGATGGCCGTGATGAGATCGCCCACCTCCAGTTTCATCTGGCCGGTTGCCGCGGGACCCAGGGCGACGATGTCGGTCACGCGGTAGACATCGCCCTCGCGCACGGCGTCGATACCCAGCCGGCCCATGGGCTGTGAGTTGGATGACGATTCGCCGCGCGCGTAGATGCCCAGGTGCGAGCCGTTGAGTTCGCCGATGAAGCGCGCCGCCACATCGTTGAATTCATCTGCGGTGCGCGTCTGCCGGGCCAGTGCGTGGTACTTGTCGGTCAGCGCCGGCCAGTCGAGGCCTTTCATGGTCGGGTGATAGAACATTTCTCCGAGAATCCGCGCCGCCTCGAGAAACTTCTGGCTGGCCTGTGCCTGAAGGTCGATGCGCATGGTATGGTCGATGTCGATGGTCTCCGTCTTACCGCCGGCGACGGGAATGGTCGCCCCGCGCCCGCCGGAGACGATGACGATCTTGTCACCGGCCGTGTTGAGATGCTGGACCGATGAAAGCCCGGTGATGCGCTTGAGTTCGCTGCCATCCCACTTCACCGAGTAGAGTCCCGACTCGTCCGTGCGGCCGGAGAAGACGTAATAATCGCCGGCCGGCGTCATCTCAAGATTGCCTTCCGAGCCAGACATGGTCGTGACACGGCGCACGCGCAGATAGGCGTCCTCCAGATCGAGCGGGTTCGCTTCTGACGGCTTGACCTCGGGAGCGGGCTGGTCGAAGCGCACGGGCTTGACTGGCTTGCGCTTCTTGGCCTCCTTGGCGGCGTCGTCGTAGTAGTTCTGGAGTTCCTTGGGCGTGTACGATTCGACGTCCTCGTCGAGATACACCATCCAGACATCCATCTCTTCGTTGAGGCGCTCGGAGACGAAAGACAGAATGCGACCGTCGGCCGACCAGCGCGGGCTGTAGTCGTTGTCCGGATGGCGCGTGACGTTGGCAGCCGGCGCCGAACTGTCAGCCGGCACGATCCAGACGTCGGCGTTGAAATCCATGTCCTCCTGCTGGTAGGCGATGTAACGGCTGTCGTAGCTCCACCGCGCCTCGATGCCAGTGTCCCACCCGGCGGCGATGAGGCGATCCTCGCCGGTGAACAGGTCTCGCAGCATGAGATCCCCGCGCCCGCGCCTGAAGAGCAGACTGCGGCCATCGGGTGACGGGATCGGCTGGCGGTCGTTGTGCTCGATCGTCGCCACCACCGGCGTGATCGTAAACCTGACGGCGTCGTGCCAGCGCTTCGGGTCGAACTGCGGAGGGACCTTCTCCTCTTCCTTGTCATCCTTGGCCTTCTCGCCATTCTCCTTCTCGCCCTCTGCGGGTTGCTCAGCTTCGGGCGGCGCCGGCTCGGCTTGGGGCGCATCCGGCGGCTCACTCTCGGGAGCAACCTCGGCCGCAGGTTCATCCGCGTCGGCCGGCTCCTGGGCTGCGGGTTCTTCAACCGACTCGGCCTCAGGCGGCTGGGTCGCCTTCTTGAATGCCTCGACGACTTCGCCACGCGTCAGATCGACCGTGGCCATGTAAATCGAGTCGGTCCCATCTTCATCGCTCGTGAAATACAGCCGCACGCCATCGGGCGACCATGCGATGTTTTTCTCGCGCGCGTGCGAATCGGTGATGCGTTGGGTCGGGCTCTTGTCCTCGACATTGCGCAAGTAGACCTCACCATACGCGACAAACGCCATGACCTGTCCATCCGGGCTCAGCGCCGCCTCGGACACTTCGCGATCGATCGGGTGGATCTCGAAGTTGTCACGCTCATCCTCGTTCGCGGTGATCGTCAGCGGCGCGGGTCGCGCACTTTGCCGCCCGAGATCGATCGTGTACAGCGTGTCCCAAACCGAGAGTACGGCGGTGTTCCCGTCCACCGATACGTCGAACTCCTGCACGTCGTTTTCTTCGAAGTTGGTGAGTTTCACCGCCGCCTGCTCGCCGCGCTGAAGATCCATGCGGTAAAGGTTGACGACGCCGCCTTGCCGGTCGGACATGTAGATGATGGTCGAGTCATCGACCCACCGTGCGCGGCCGTCGTTACCTTCCCACTGGGTGAGTTGCTGGAACGAGTCATCGCCGCGGTTGTACAGCCACACGTCGCGGTCATCGGGGCCCATGTAATGCCGCCGGCTCCAGGATGAGCCGCCCCGCGTGAACAGCACTTTCGATCCATCCGGACTGACGACGGGGTATTCGCCGAAGGCGCCGTGAATCCGAACGAGATCGCCGCCCTCTACGGAGATCATGTACGGCCGGGCCGCGCGGTACACGTCCCCCTCGAGGCGAGCCCAGCCGGTGAGCACCTCGCTGCCGTCGGACCCGAGGCCATAGCCCGAGAGCAAGCACGTCTGGTCGATGCGGGTCACCTGCCGCACATCGGTGCCGTCGCGGTTCATCGTGAAGATGTTGTTGCCGCCGGCCCGGGTGGAGTTGAACGCGATGCGCCGGCCATCGCGGCTCCACGCCGAAAGCCACTCGTCGGCAGGATGGGCGGTAAGGCGCGAGGCGTGGCCCCCGTTGCTCGAAACGCTCCAGAGATCGCCTCGCCAGGAAAAGACAATGGTTGAGCCGTCGGGGCTGATGGCCGGAAATCGAGGCAGATCGACATTGCCTGCGGCGGGTTGCGCGGCGGGCTGTCCCATCTCGGCCGAGGCAGCGACGCCGGTGGTCGATTCTGCCGAAGCGCAGCCGAACAGTCCGGGGCCGAGAATCAGTGCGAGAACGGCGAAGATCGGGCGCGGCATGAACTACTCCTTTGATCGGCGTCGTTGCAAGAGTCGAGTGCAAAAGCCCAATGGGTCGATCAGCGGCCCGGCCTCGTGGAGAGCCGGGTTGCCGCTTATACTACCGCCGCCGGACGAGGCTGCCGCCCGAGTGAGAAGTGAGTCTCGCCGATCGCCGGTTCGAGGATGCCGTGTCTCACGCGCCTGCCGATCTCAGTCCGTTTCGCCTGTCGCTTGAGCAGCGGGGCCCGCTGCTGCGCGGCATTCGTCCGGCGATCGAAGCGGCGCTGCGCTTCCCGGCGATGAATCGCATTTACCGCGAGATCCATTCAAAGTGCGATGACCGGCACTTCAGCGACCGCACACTTGATGCGCTCGAAGTCGAGCTGCAATTCACCATCGGCGATCTGAGCCGCATCCCCGCCACCGGCCCGGTGGTGCTCATCGCCAATCACCCCATCGGCGGCATCGACGGACTGGCCATGCTGGCCATCATGCGGCGCATCCGGCTCGACTCGCGCATGATCGGCAACTACATGATGTCGATCATTCCCGATCTCCGCGAGATCTACCTTTTCGTCGATCCCTTCGGCGGCGAGGCGGCAGTGCGCCGCAACCTCGCCACCATGCGCCAGGCGATGCAGTGGCTGCGCGACGGGCACATGCTCGCGTCGTTTCCCTCCGGCGAGGTGGCGTCGTTCCAGCTCCGCCAGCGCCGCATCGTCGAGCCGCAGTGGAGTGATTCGATCGCCCGGATGATCCTCAAGACCGGCGCGCCGGTTGTGCCGATCCACTTTGAGGGACGCAACAGTACGCTGTTTCACGCCGCAGGCGTCGTGCATCCGCGGCTGCGAACGCTGATGCTGCCCACCGAGATGCTCCGGCGCCGCGGGAGGGCCCTGCAGGTGCGCATCGGCAAACTCATCCCCTTCGAGCAGATCAGTCGGCACGGCAGCCCTGAATCGATCACCGAATACCTCCGTCTGCGCGTCGGACTGCTCGGCGAGCAGGAGGCAAAGCCAGCCGCGCCGCCGGAAGCCGGCCGGCCCGCCGCGGCAACGTGTGAGCCGATCGTCGAGCCGGCGCCGCCTGAGCGGCTCGCCGAAGAAGTCGCGCGGCTGAGCGGCGAGTACGAACTCGTGTCGCAGCCCCCCCTGCGCGTCTACTGCGCGCCCGCTGAGAAGATCCCCCACTGCCTCCAGGAGATCGGACGGCTGCGCGAGATCGCCTTCCGCGCCGTCGGCGAGGGGACGGGGCGCCCCACCGACCTCGACCATTTTGACCGTCATTACCTGCATCTCTTCGTCTGGGATTCGGCGCGCAACCGAATCCTCGGGGCCTATCGCGTCGGCCTGACGGACCGGATCGTTCCCGCCCTCGGCATCGAGGGTTTGTACACGCACACGCTCTTTCGTTTTGGCCGGCGCCTGCTCGATCAGATCGACCCGTGCGTCGAACTCGGCCGCTCGTTCATCCATCCCGAGGCGCAGCGGGCGACGGCGCCGCTCATGCTGCTCTGGAAGGGAATCGGTCAGTTCCTCATTCGCAACCCGCGCTACACCGGGTTGATCGGGCCGGTGAGCATCAGCGCCGAATACTCGACGATGTCGCGGCTGCTGCTCATGGCGTTTCTGCGCATGCACAAATATCTGCCGCAACTGGGCGAACTCATCAAGCCGCGCAATCCGCCCCGCCGCATGCCGCCGCGCGAATGGGAGACGCAGCGCATGAGCACCGTCGTGAGCGATCTCGACGAAGTCGATTCACTCGTGCGCGAACTTGAGGCAGACGGCAAGCCCATGCCGGTACTGCTGCGGCAGTACCTCGGACTCAATGCGGCGCTGTTGGGGTTCAACGTCGATCCGCAGTTCGGCAACGTCATCGACGGGCTCATGTTCGTGGATGTGCTCAAGATCGATCGGCGCATCATGCGCCGCTTCATGGGCGTCGAAGGCATGGAGCGCTATCTCGGCGCCCAGGCGGCGCTGGTATGAAAACGGCGTTCAATCCGCCAGAGCATCGACGCGCCGGTCCACGCGGTGCGACCGAATAGCGCGCACGAGGGTTCGCAGCGGCGTGACGGCCGCACCGGACCGCGCATTGCGGCTGCCGATGTCATACGCGAGAGCCCACTGCCTCGCCAGCGTGCGCCAGGCAAACAGCAAGGAGTGCTGCGGGTCGTAAATGTTCGACGATTCGGAGAGCACGCCGTTGAGTTCGACGATCCGAAAGCCGCTGCCGGCGTGGAAGGACTCGACATCGCTGTAGCGCACGTCGAACCGGCCGAAGTAATAGCCGTCGAACGATTGAGCGATCCCGTCGATGGCGGATTCAAGTTCTGGCGACCAGAGGTGCTTGCCCTCGCGGAACATCGTGCCCTGGCAGTGATTGCCCGAGACGGCCAGCGTCATCCGTTCTCCCGCGGCCAGCACGCGATCAATCTGCTCGTCATGGCGGTGCAGAAAGGTCCACGCCTGCATGCGGTAGCGGCGGTGCGCCCAGATGAGGTCCTCAAAGGTGGACGTTCCGTTGCCGATGAGGACAGGGAATTGCTTGTCTGTGATGGAAAAGATGCGGCCGCGCGCCTCGCCAGGCAATCGGTAGTAGAAGATGCCTGCCTCAAGCGGGCCGGGGTCATAGGTCTGCACGAGCACATCGCCGCCGAACTTGGCAAAGTATGCCTGCGCCTGGTCCCAGTTGCGCACCAGTTTCAGCCCCTGTCCCCGCTCGCCGACATCGGGTTTCAGCACGAGGGGGAACGACCAGCCGCGCTCTTCGAGAATTTCACGGAGTGCGATCGTCCGATCGGGCTGGCTGGCGGCCACGAGCGCGCTGGGCACGATGCGATCAGGCGGCAGCCCGGAGAGAATCGCGTATTTCGATTCGCCGACGACGCCGCCGTGAGGAATGCCCGGGTTGGCGGCGGTGAACGCCATGAGGCTGCGCCGGCGGATCGCCTGCCAGGCAACGACCGGCACCAGGGGCGCATAGAAGACGCTCACCGGCCAGAACTCCCAGCGCCAGAGTCGCGACACCTGAACGATGAGGCGCTGCCTGCCGCGCCGACTGGTCATCATGGCAAATGTCCGCAGCACGAGCAGGAGCAGCAGCACGACCACGACAATGGCGATCCACCCATCGCCCAGAATGCGCTGAACGGTGGAGGTCGTGCTCTTGCCGAAGAACACGACGATCGAGATGATGACGGGCGTCCAAATCGCCACGGCGCCGAGTGTCCAGAGTGCAAAGCGGCGGCGCTTCGTGCCCAGTACGCCTGCGGCGACGTAGAGCGGCACGCGCGTGCCCGGCACAAAGCGGCTGGCAAGCACGGCCGACCAGCCGTGCTTGTCAAACCAGCGAGTCAGCACGTCGATGTGGTGCGCCGGCAGCCGCCGCGCAATGGGCCGCCAGCGCAGCGCCGGCCTGCCGACAATCGCCCCGATCAGGTAGAGTCCGAGATCGCCGATGAAGATCCCCAGGAAGATCGCCAGCACGCCCACGAATGGATCGAGCTGTCCGTCGCGGATGAGTAGTCCCACCCCCACCGATGTCGGGTCTTCGAGGATGAACGTGCCCACGATGATGGCTCCCATCGCAGCCCATGGTCCCATGTCGCGGCTGAGATTCAGTTCGACGGGAAGAATCGCCTTTTCTCGCTCGCCACCTGAGTAATCGACGGTGCGGCGCGCCGGCGCCACGTCCGGGTCGGAGGCGCGCTGGATGAACGGGATGATTTCATCGGCCAGTTGTCGCGACTTGGCCTTGCTGAAGACCATGAAGTGCGAATCATCGAACATGACCAGCTCGCTCTGCGACACGAGCCCGTGGTGCTGTTCGGCGATCCACGCGGGGACGAGCGGGTCGTTCCGGCCGTGCAGAATGAGCAGCGGCTCGCGCCAGCGCTCAAGCACGCCGCGCAAGGGCCGAAAGTCGGTGTCGAGGAAGTTGCGCATGAACGCATGGCGCGAAGCGCGCGGCCCGAGCAGGCCGAAGTGCGGCACGAATTCGGGCGCGACGACAAGCAGTCCATAGCCAAGACAGTTCTTGAGATACTCGAAGGTCGGATCACCCGACCCTTCGCCCTCGGCGATGCCCACACCGCCGTAGAAGATGAGACTGCTCACGCGCTGCGGCGCGAGTTCCACCATGCGCAGCGCCACCCCGCTGCCCATCGAGTAGCCGAGTATGTGCGCGCTCTCGACGCCGAGCGAATCGAGCAGCGCCAGCACATAGCGTGCATGAGCTTCGTGGCTGTAGTCCGGAACCAGGCGCGTCGAGGCGCCGAATCCGGGCAGATCGACCGTGATCACGCGGAAGTGCTCAGCGAGCATCGGCGCCAGCAGGTGGAAGTTGTCGCCAGAGCCCGGGCTGCCGTGGATCAACACCACCGTTTCGCCCTGCCCCTGCAGGCGGTAGGCCAGCGTCACGTTCCTGTCTTCAAGCAGGCGGCCGTTTCGCACCGCAGGGACCACGGCACGGATCTGATCGGGCCCCGGCGCCAGGCGGCCGGTCAAGAAGAGTTGAACCACGTGCGAGAGCACGAGCAGCAGCAGCCACCATTGCCACCACCGCCGGGCAGCAAATCGGCGCCGCGCGCGCCGTGCAGTCTGCCCGCCGGATGCAGTCATCAGCGCCGCGCTCCGCTGCGGGGCAGTTCGAGCGCCACCGGCTCGCCTCGCTCACTTGGTGGATCGCCCCAGTAGGACATTCGCACCTGCGCGGCGCACGTTTCAACGATCGTGAGGCTGACGGTCCGAGCGTCGGCGCGGCTCATGCACACGCTCAGATGCGGCTCATCGGGCCAGTGGTGCCGATGAAAGTCAACCTGCCGCTCGATCCACTCCGCGGGCTGGTCTCCGAACCATCCATCGAAGAGCCGGCGCCGCGGCCCCTCCACGATCGCATCACCCAGGCCCGAGGAAGTGAACATGACCGGCTGCGCATCCAGCGCCTGTTCGCAGAGCGCGACCGGCGCATCGCTCGCCGCGGCTCGCAGCAGCGTCCGGCCGTCCGTCACCACGAGCGTAAACGGCATGTACTGTGATGCGTCGAGCGCTTCGACGAGCTTCGCGACGCCAGAGAGCGATTCGTTTTCGAGAATCTGGGGGATGATCTCTCCTCGGCTACGCCGTCCCGCCTGCGCGCGGCGAGGAGCGCGGTCATTGCGATTGAGCAGCGTTGCGACCAGCCCGGATTTATTTACGCCGACCCACGTGCCGCCCCCGAGCGGATCGACGGGCCAGATCGCAGTCTGTGATCCGGTCTGATGCAGGCGCGGAGGCAGCGCCGGCGGTCGTTGGCGCGATTCGTCACGGTTAGTCGCCAGCCGCAGCCCGATCCGCTCGCCGTCCGGGCCGACAAGCGGGATGATCGTCACCGTGCACATGGCTGGCGTTTGAGATGGGCAATGGTGCCCGGCGCGTAGCCGAAGCGCTCGGGCATTTCGATTTCCATGATGCGCAGCATGGCGGCGACCATGGCGTTGTGATGAATCGTGTGGCTGAGTACGAACGCGCTCTCGCGCCCGAACGTGGAGGCCAGCTCCACGGGCGGCGCATCGCTGCGGAGCATCAGCCAGGTCCGCACCGGGCGGTCAGGCGGTTCATTGAGTCGCTGGGCCAGATTCGCGTCGAGCGACTGAATCAGATCGAGTGCGGCGGTCCGGCTGCACTCGACGGCCGTGCCGCGCTGCCGCGCCTCGTAGTCGATCTCCCCGGTTTCGAAGCCCTTGAGCAGGGCCGCGATGTGATCGAGGCTGTGGCGCATGTGCCCGCCGACGCTGCTCTGAAATGACCCGACCGGCGAGCGGACGTACTGTTCGTCGTTCATCGATTCGAGCAACGTTCGAACCTGCCCGAGGATCTCGCGAACAGGCGCAATTCCGCAGACCGAGGCGCCAGCCGGGACTGGTCGATGGGCGCGAGGAGCACACGTCGGGTTTTCGGTCATGTAGACACCAATCGGTTCTGGGACGCGTTGAACTCGAAGTCGGCCAGCAGTATAAGCACCGGGGAGGAAATAACCCACTGTGCCACAGCCCCAGGCTCTTGTATTGGGGATTGGATTGCGGTGCTTGCACGATCCTGAAACGAGCCCGGATCGGGGCTCAAGCCGACCCCCGCCGTCCGGCCGGCGATGCACCGACTCTTCGCGATGCCGTGGGAACTGGCGTCGTGTGAACCGGTGGCCGCTCAGGTCTGAGCGTGAGGTGAATGCAGATGGGAGGATTCGAACCCCCAACCCCCTGATCCGTAGTCAGGAGCTCTATCCAATTGAGCTACATCTGCAGCGTCAGCCGCCGTTCGCTCGGCTGATTACCCAAGAATACACCGGGCCGGCGAGAGGTTCAAGTCAGGCGCAGGCCTCGCAAGCCGCTCGGTCGAGATACCAGCGCAGTATGCCGCCAACGGGCCTCACGCCACGAATCGGCAGGTCCTCGATCCGCGCATGCGCATTGGCGGCCAGCCTTTGGACGATCTCCTGCTTGGCCTCGCCCGTCACCATCACCGCCACGAACCTCGCGCTGTTGATCAGCGGAAGAGTCATGGTGACGCGATCGGGCGGCACGACCGTCGGGCCGGAGTTGATGCGGATGAGCCGGCCGTCCTCGCTCAGGGCCGGGCTGTGGGGGAAGAGGCTGGCGGTGTGGCCGTCGGCGCCAAGGCCCAGCAGTACGTAATCGAGCCGGTCCTGCCCGCGTTCGCGCCACTCCAGCGCCGCCCGCAGGGCCTTGGCGTACTCGTGCTCGATGCGATCGGAGAGCGCCTCCATCGGATGCTGCTGCGATCGCGGAATGCCAGAGTGGACGCCGAAGTGGTCTTCGATCATCCGCCAGTTGCTCTTTTCATCCGTGACGGACACGCGGCGTTCATCGACGCACCAGAGGTGGGTCTTCTTCCATGGGACGCCGCGGCAGATGGGGTCGGTCATCAGGTGGCGGTAGAACGGCGCGGGCGTCGAGCCGCCGGACACAGCCATGTGGAAATCGCCGAACGCCCGCCAGCAGTTCAGACTGTGCGTGAGCAGGTCGCTGGACATCCGTTCGACGAGTTCCTCGACCGTGTCGGCCACCACGACCTCGCCCGGCAGATTCGGCGCCTGGGCGGGGATCGACAGTTCGTACGCGGGTGGTCGTCGGTCGGTCATGCTGGCCTAGCGCGTCTCCTCGTCGCTTGGATTATGCCATGCACAACCCGATCTTGCCAGCAAATCTTCCGATTCCCGCGGCCCCCAGGAGCCCGGCGGGTAGTTTCCGGCGATGCCCCGACGCAGGCCGGGATCGAGAAAAGGCATGACGGCGCTCCATGCCCCCTCCACTTCATCCCGGTGCTTGAAGAGCGTCTGATCGCCGCGCATCGCGTCAAGCAGCAGCGGCCCGTACGCCTCGATCGGCTCACCGCCGAAGCGGGCGAGGTAGTCGAAATCGAGTTTGATCGAGTCGATTCGCATGGCGCCGGGCACTTTGCCCTCGAAGCGCAGGCTGATTCCCTCGTCGGGCTGGATGTTGATGATGAGTCGATTGGGCGGACGCCGGACGCACTCGGGCTCGCCTTCGCAGATCGGGGTGAACAGATCGATGGGCGGCTCGCGAAAAGTCAGCACCACTTCGGTGAGTTTGCGGGCCATCGCCTTTCCAGTCCGCAGGAAAAACGGCACGCCTGACCAGCGCCAGTTGTCGATGTCCAGGCGAATGGCGGCGAACGTCTCGGTGGTCGAATCGGGCGCGACGCCTTTGCCCTCGCGGTAGGCGCCCGGGCCACCCGGGCCGGATCCGTATTGCCCGAAAGCGCATCGCAGCGGCGCCTCGTCCGGCGTCACCACGCGAATGCAATCGGTCACCTTGATCTTCTCGCGCCGGATGTGCGTATCCGCGTAGCGGCCCGGCGGCTCCATCGCCACCAGCGCCAGAACCTGCATGAGGTGGCTCTGGATCATGTCGCGCAGCGCGCCCGCATGGTCGTAGAACGCGCCGCGCGACTCGACGCCCACTTTCTCCGCTGCGGTGATCTGCACGTCCCGGATGTAGCGCCGATTCCAGAGTGGCTCGAAGATCGTGTTCGCGAACCGCAGCACCAGCAGGTTCTGCACGAGTTCCTTGCCGAGGTAATGGTCGATGCGGTAGATCGACTCTTCTTCAAACGCGCGGCCGAGCGCGCGATTCAGCGACTGGGCCGATCGCAGATCGACGCCGAAGGGCTTTTCGACGATGATGCGCTGCCAGGGAGCGGCGTCGCGATTAATGCTGCACCAGCGCTTGCCCTCGGTCACCAGGCCGGACTGGTTGATGCACTCGATGATCCGCTCGTACAACTGCGGCGCGACGGACAGATAGAAAAGGATATTGCTCCCGCTGTCTTGCTCGGCCGAAGCGCGATCGATATCGCTCGAAATCTGCTCAAACGCCTCGGGCTCGGTCGCGTCTGCCGCGCAGTAGTAAATCGTCCGGGCGAATCGGGCCCAGCCGTCTTCCGTAAACCGCGTGGCGAAGCGCTCCGCCCACTCGCGCAGGTGTTGGCGGAAGTCGTCATCGCTCATCTCGGTCCGGCTCACGCCCAGTACCGCCAGACCCCGGGGCGTCTGGCCTCGCTGAAACAGATCGAACAGCGCGGGAATGATCTTGCGGCGCGTCAGATCGCCCGAAGCGCCGAAGACAACCAGGACACATGGGGCAGGAGCAGTCGGCTTCATCAGGGTTCACTCATGGATCCGGGACTTTGGACGATAGCCCCCGGCGCACCCGCAGGTCATTCGATACGAAGCAGTGCCGAACACGGCGAATCCGGCCCAAGGATGTCGCGCCGCAGTTCCTCGATGGCGGCCCGCTGGCCCGGCCAGACGAAACATCGGCGCGCCTCACCCTCCGGCACCCAGCGGTGCGCCTCGTGTTCGCCGTTCAACTTCGGCTCCCAGTCCGCGCTCACTTCCGCCGCAAATCGCGGGCACAGCAACACGGCGTTAATCGAGGCGATGTAGAAGGGGTAAACCTGCTCCAGCTGCCAGAGACCGAGGCGCGAGCCGCGCGTCAAGGCCGTCTCCTCGAGCATCTCGCGCCGAATGGCGTCGAGCGCCGTTTCGTTCGCCTCGATGTGGCCGAGCACTGGTTGCCACGTCGCCGGCGAGACCGCCGCAGTCCTGCTGCGCAGCAGTTGCAGCAGTTCGATGCCTTGCGAGTTGGTCCTGCGGAAGATGAATGCTTCGACGATGTCGGTGCGGACAGCCGCGCCGACTGAATCACGGGGACCGCTTCGCTCAGCCATGAATGAGCGCCTTCCCGGCGTCCACGGCTTGCGCGAGCGGCTGGCGCGGCGGCGCAGCAAGCCCCTGCACGACCGCGGTCTTGGCGACCATCTCTTCGCACTCGCGGCTCGGATCCGAATCGGCGACGATTCCCGCCCCCGCCGCGTACGTCGCCTCCCGCCCCTCGATGGTCATCGTGCGGATGGCGACGTTGAGGGCGATGCGGTCGGCTCCGATGTAGCCGATCGAGCCGCAATACGGCCCGCGCGCAAAGGGCTCGAGTTCATCGATGATCTGCATGGCGCGAATCTTGGGTGCTCCCGTAATCGATCCCGCGGGAAAAACGGCGCCGATGAGTTCGGCCAGCCGCGTCGATTCGCGCAACCGGCCTTCGATCGTCGCCACGCCGTGGTGCACGGTCGGATGCGACTCGATCGCACGCCGCTGCGACACGCGCACCGAGCGGAATTCGCACACCCGGCCGAGGTCGTTTCGCATGAGATCGACGATCATGTTCAGCTCCGCCTCGTCCTTGTCGCTCTGCTCCAGCGCCGAGCGCTGCGCCGAGGCGCGGGCGGTGCCCTTGAGAGGTCGCGTGAGGATGCCTCGACTGCGGCGATCCACTTCGATGAACAACTCGGGCGAGAGCGACAAGACCTGCCGATCTGCAGCGCACTCGATGTAGGCCGAGTACCAGTTCGGCGCTGCCCGCCAGGCTGCCGCCGCCAGCTCGCGAGGTCCGACATTCAGCCGCGACACAAACTGGCGCGCAATATTGGCCTGAAAGATGTCGCCGGCGCGAATGTACTCGATCGTCCGGGCGATAGACTCTTCGATTTCGCCCTGCGACTGGACAGCCCGCCATGGGTCAAGCGGCGCTGCACTGCTCAACATCGCCGGCTCGCCGAGCGCCAGCGACGCGCGCAATTCGTCATCGTCGATGCATTCGCACCGGCTCAGATCGGCG
Source organism: Planctomycetota bacterium (assembly GCA_963205185.1). Lineage (GTDB taxonomy): Bacteria > Planctomycetota > Phycisphaerae > Phycisphaerales > UBA5793 > UBA5793. Next base: position 127,132 of record CAUJHZ010000025.1, read on the forward strand.
CGGCGCCAGCATTGCCTCTCCGCATCGTGCACAAAGACAACCGGACACCACATCCACTCGTAGAGCGGCCACGCAGGCCGCTTACCCGCGCGTGCGGCCGACGCCCGAGGCTCGATCGACCGGCCCAGGTCGTAGGACAGATACCCGATCCACCCTCCCCGCCACGCCGACTCCACGCCGGTGAACGACCGCGGCGATGGGTTCAGGCGTTCATCAAGCCACTGCAGATCGCTGAGCGGGTCATGAGAAAACTTTGCAGCAGTGCCGCACGTGCCGTCGAGCGATTGCCAGCAGGTGCGGCCGCCGCAATGGCTGAAGACGCCCGCCGGCTGGGCGACGATCGACCAGCGCGACCAGCGCGGGTGCAGCCGCCCCGAATTGAGGATGACCAGAGGGCGATGCGCCGGCGCGGCCAGCAGCACATCAATGACATTCACGTCAGAACGCGGAATCGGCGTAGACGAGTTTGACGTTGGATGGATCGCGGCCGTGCTCCTCGAAGAGGACGAGTTCGTTCGGCTCGTCGTACTTCACCCAGGACTCCGGCAGATAATAGCGTTCCTGCGGCCCAACCTTCTGGCCCGAGTGCGTCCCGACGAAGTAGCGGCCGATGTTGCGCCCGTTGAGGTAGATCTGCCCCTTGCTCAGGCCGTTGGGCTCGACCCACAAGGCCCGCGGGGCTTCCGAGCACGAGAACGTCGTGCGATACCACGCCGGCCGGCCGGCGAGCGCCTTGGCTCGATTCTTGTCGTGCACCTTGAACAGGTTCGGTCGCGGCTGCTCCCACTTCGCAAAAGACCACGTCGCCTTGTCGGTGAGCACGGACTTGGAGTCGTAGAAGCGCACCGCGCTTTCGAGTTCCTGCTCGCCGCCGGCGTGGAGCGGCGCGAGCTGAAACGTGTTGCGACCCTTGCGCAGGCCGCCGGCTTCATCGAGGACGAGGTGGATCAGCGGCCGGCCCGTCTGGCCGGAGTAGAAGCCGATGCACTGGTCGTTGAGCAGGATCAGCGCCGGCGTGTGAGCGCCGCCGATTTCGACGATGAGCGCCGACTTGGTGCGATGCTCGAATGACCACTGCACGTCATGCCCGGTTGTCACGTCGCCGTTGTGCAGACCTTCGAGGTAGGAGCGAACGTCGAACGGCCGGCGCGGCGGAGTCGGCACGACCTTGGGCTTGCCCACGCGCTTGGGCTTGATCTCGTGCAGGTGCTGCGTGAGGCCCTTGCCTTCGTGCATGTCGTTGCCGCCTGCAAAGCGGCCGAGATTGTCGATGAGCGCCACGAGCGTGCCGTTGCGGCCGGCTGGAAGCGCGATGTCGGCGATGGCGCCGGTGGCGCCGGGGCCGTAGCCGAGAATCGACTTGAGTTGTCCCTTGACGTAGAGGTGCACCCGGTCGCCGGCGCCCGGCGCGAGGATCTTCATCTTGCGGCGGGGCCACTTGTGGTTCACGATGCGTATCAGCCCGTAGCCCGAGCCCGCCGCACACTGCTCCTGCGTGCTCGGACCGTCGATCGTGGCGAAGCGGGGCGCTTTGCCCGTGATGTGATCGTCCATGCCCGCCGACGTCCACTCGGTCATGGTCGCGCGCGGCGAGCGGCGCGGGGGCGGCTCGGTGGGGATGGCCTCGTGCTCGCCGCTGCCCTGAATGATGAAGTGCTGACTCCAGGCGCCTGCCGGAATGTGCTTGCCCTGCGCATCGAAGCCTTCGATGCCGACGTAGGCGGTGTCGCCCTTGACGTAGGTGTAGTCGATGGCCTCCTCATTGCACACGACGATCGTCATGTCCTCGTGGAATTCGACCGCCGGCGTCTGGCTCGATGGCACCTCGATTTCGATCACGCTGTAGTTGATGCTGAGCAGGCCGCGCGAACCGGCCGGGCCGTAGAGGACCAGCAGGTTCTTGCCGTTGCCCGCGAATGCGTTGAGGTTGGTCCAGTCGAGCTTGGCCCGCCCGCCGACGTGGGTATTGAGCAGGCACCACGCCACGGGCTGCACGCCGAAATGAATGGGCACGGCGCGCCCGTTGGGCAGAAGGATGGTCGTCGAGTCTGATCGCGTGTGGTCGTCGGCGAATACGAAGACGAGTTCGCCCTGCGCCCCGCCAAGATGCACGACCGAGTACCCGGGTCGGCTGACCTTTCGGCCGCTCTTTTCGGGCATCACGCCGAGCACCGCGCCGCCGGGCGACGGCTGGAGATTGGCGAAGACGCGCGCGAACTGCGACGCAAAGAAGCAGATCTTGCGCACAGCGAGGTACGACGGCCTGACGGCGCCGGATTCGCCGAGCGGTGCGCCGCTGTCGTTGGAGGTCGCGACGTATCGGTCAGTGGCGCCGGGGAGTCGGGCGCCGTCAAAGGCGAAGTTCGTTCCACCGTGGAACGGCGCAAGATTGAACTGCGCCCCCGCCGCGAGAACCTGCGCCAGTTCGTGAATCAGCGTCGGCGGCGCCATCGGAGGCGTCTGCGGCACATTCCAGCAGTCGGCGTGACCCATCCAGTAGTCGCCGACGATGAGCGGCCGGTTCGGCTGAATGGCGCGCAATTGGCGCAGATTCATCAGCATGTTCTCGCGCCCGCTCCAGGTGTCAATCGTCTCTTCACGGCGCTGCCACAGGTTGTTCGTGTTGATGAGCGGCAGGTCGAAGTCGTGCTCGCGAATGAAGCGCGCGATCTCGTGCAGGTATGCGTCCGCCGCCTCCTGATTGCCGCAGTGCCACTCGTGCTCCACCTGCACGAGCACGATCGGCCCGCCGGAGCGGCCGGAAAACGGCGAGAGCACTTTGAGCAGCTTGCCAAAGTAGCGGCTCGACGCTTCGAGGAACGGAGCAGCACCCTGGCGCACCTTCAGATCCGGCTCGGCCAGCAGCCAGGAGGGCATCCCGCCGAGGTCATACTCGCCGCCGATGTACGGCCCGGGACGCAGAATGCACTTGAGCCCATGCTCGCTGATCATCTTCACGAACGACGCGACATCGGCCTGATCTTCGAAGTAATACTCGCCCTTGCGCGGCTCGTGCAGAGCCCAGGGGCAGCGCACCAGAATCGTGTTCAGACCGGCGGCCGCCGCCATGCGGATCCGGTCGCCCCAGAGTGCCCGCGGGACTCGAAAGTAATCGATCGTCCCGCTGACGATCCAGAACCGCCGTCCATCGATGAGAAGAGATTGCCCATCGTGCGTGACAGTTGCCATAGTTTTTCCCGGATTCGGAGCGTGTTTGGTTTTTGTTTTGAATGACTTCGATCGCCCGCTCTGGAAGAGGATTCATAAGTCAATTGTTTCCAATGACTTGTGAGCCCGATCGGGCCGCTCTCGACGTGAAAGCATAGGCAACAGTTCAAAAAGTCCAGTCCGATTGCGTTTTTTTTCACGAAGCGCCGCCGCGGCTGCGGAACCGTTGCAGCACCATGATGCAGGCGCGCCAGGGCAGGATCAGGTCTGCACCTGAGGAGGCGAGCGGCTTCAGTCGCGCAAAGACGCGGGCGGAGGGTCTTGCGACCCCCTGCCCGCGGCTGCGAAGAAGGCTCAGCGACAAGCCGCTCAGTCGCAATGGCGGAAGTACCGATTGGGGGGCACGTTGCTCGGGCAGTCCGCACAGCCACCCTCGCCGATGGCGAGCACGTCACAGATCCGCTGGTCGCAGTTTTGCGAGAAGCGGATGCTGACTCGCTTGGATCGATGGCGCGTGCAGCGGGCCTGATGGTTCTGGTTCTCACACAGCACGCAGATGGTGTCCAGCGCGCGAAGTCCCAATGCGGGACAATCCTTGACGAGTTGGTACCGGCAGTACTGATTGCCATCCGGTCCGCCACCATTGGGGCCGAATCCGCCGGGAACCAGAATCAGCGTTTCTGTGCCGACGACTTCGACGTTGCTCTTGCGGCAGGTCGCCACATCCACCGCCTGCGCAAGAACGCTTCCACACAGCGGCTCGACGACGGTGCCGGACAGGCTCGCGTTGCCATTGGCGTCGGCCGTCGCGACTCCAGCGAGCCGGGCGGCGTTGAGGTCAACGACCAGGCCAGGACAGTTGGGGACCGGCGTGAGGCCTGGATCGCGGCCGTACGCGAAGCCCACGCGTCCACCGGGAGTGGCGTTGGAAACGGACAACGTCACGACACCGGGGCAAGCACCCGAGTTCGTAAGCTGGAGTTCCTGTGCGAAGGCCGGTCCGGCGAGCAGCATGGTTGCGCCGGCAGCCAGACAAATCCATCTGTTCATGAGTTTACGAAGCATCTGCAATCTCCTTTGATGCGGGAATCGGCGGTTGAAGGCGGTTGACGATCGACCGCCCCTTCCACCTGAACTCGCCGCCGCCCGAAGGAGGGGACAATGCGATCTGCTATTTCGGCATTGGCGGCGCCGATCACGGTCGGCGAGGCGCGGCTGCTCGGCGAGCGCTGGCGGCGCGATTCGGTATAATTCAAGAACAGACGCTTCAAATACGTGGAGACCGCCATGCCCTTCTACACGCGACTCGGCGAGCTGCCCAAGGCCCGCCACACGCAGTTCCGCCGCCCTGATGGCGCGCTCTATTCCGAAGAACTCTTCGGCACCGAGGGCTTCGTCGGACCGACGTCCACCATGTACCACATCCATCCGCCGACGCAGGTAACCGGCTGGAAAACGCTGTACTCGACAAAGCCCGAATACGTCGAGGTGGACACCATGCGCATGCGCCACCTCAAGACCATGCCCATGAAGCCCAAGGGCGATCCGATCACCGGCCGCGTGATACTGTTCGGCAACGCCGACTGCGAGATGTCCATCTGCGTACCCAGCGACCCGATGGATTACCACTTCAAGAACGGCCAGGGCGACGAGTGCCTGTTCATCCATTACGGCAGCGGCACGCTCTACACGAGTTTCGGCACGCTCAAGTTCGGGCCCAAGGACTACATCATCATTCCCAAGGGCATCGTGTATCGCATGGTATTCGATAAGCCCAGGTCCAAGGACGAGCCGCACCCGCGATTCCTCTGCATTGAAACCGTCAACGGATCGCACATCCTCCCGCCGCCGCGCTATCTGAGCAAGAAGACGGCGCAGTTTCTCGAACACGCACCCTACTGCGAGCGCGACCTGCGCCTGCCTCAACTGCCACTGACGTATGACGAGCGCGGCGAATTCGAGGTGCGCATCAAGGCGCGCAACTGCGTGCATTCCTACACCTATTCGTACCACCCGCTGGACATCGTGGGCTGGGACGGCTGCTACTACCCGTACATTTTCAACATCGACGACTTCGCGCCCATCACGGGCAAACTGCACATGCCACCGCCGATTCACCAGACGTTCGAAGCGCACAACTTCGTCATCTGCTCGTTCTGCCCGCGCCTGCTCGACTGGCATCCCGAAGCGATCCCCGTGCCCTACAACCACAGCAACCTCGACTCGGACGAAGTTCTGTACTACGTCGAAGGGAATTACAAGGCGCGCAAGGGAATCGAGATCGGCTCCATCACCGCGCATCCGCAGGGCATTCCCCACGGCCCGCACCCCGGCACCGTCGAGAAAAGTCTCGGCGCCAAGTTCACCAACGAACTGGCGGTCATGTGCGATACATTCCGTCCGCTGTTTCCAACCAGAGCGGCGCTCGATCTCGACGACTCGAAGTACCCCGCCAGCTGGCAGGGCGAGCACTTCTCGACGGGCAGCCGCAACGGCCATCCGGAGGGGAACGCCGGCGCGCCCGACGCGGCCGATGGAAGCGAGCCCGTCACGACTTGGACGTGAGTTAGCTGAAGGTTCAGTCGCCGCCGATGGGTGAAGGCAGGCGCACGACGTCGATCACGCCGCGCAGATGCACCCCCGGCGCGACCTGCTCGTCGCGCGCCGCAGCGGCATCGACAAAGCGATATCCCCCCACCGCCGCTACGCGACGCTCGTCAAGCCGGATCCACTGCCGCCGGCTGAACGGCGCCGCCTCGCGAGGCAGCGGCAGCGCAAAGAGGCGTGCGCCGCCGCGCCGGATCATTCGGCCGGTGGCCACGGAGGAAATGGCGTCGGTGCGGCGCGATTCGCCGCCAAATATGACGATGCTTCCGTCGATCGCATCGACAAAGCACGAAGCCGCCGCGACGCCGCCGGTCAGTTGAAGTTCGGGCCCCGGAGAGATGGTCTCGTGCGAATCGAGCCACCACGACGCGGCCAGCGACTCACCCGTCTCGCAGCTCTCCCCGCCGATGAGCAGGATGCGCCCATCGGCGTTCACCGCGGCGCACCCGTGCGCGAGGGCGCTGGGCAATTGCGCCGACCAGAGGTGACTGACGCTGTCAGCAAGATCGACTTCTTCGACCGTGCCTTCGCCTTCGCCGCCGATGATCAGCACAACGAGCCGCGACGGGTACGTCGGTTCGTGATGCTCCCTGGGAACTGCCACCTTCTGCGGCTCCATCGTGGCGCCGATGCTGGCGCCGCGAGCCGTCGGAAACTGGTCGATCGACAACTCCTGCTCGACGATCTCGAATTCGCGCTCTTCCGAACCCGCGGCCAGTGAGGGCGGCGGATCGGGATACACCGTGCGCGTCCAAAGCACGCTGCAGTGATGGCGGCGCGGGCGCTGCAGGCGGATGGCCTCGGTGAAAGCGCCGACTTGCGGATCGAAAAGGCGCACCCACGATGCGCCAACCACCGCCACGCGGCCGTCGGGCAGCAGATGCGCCGTGTGACCCGTGAGCGGTTCGCCGAGCGAAATGAACTCCGAGCCGGCCATCAGGGGGTGGAACACCTCGGCGCTGGCCAGGGCGGTGGGAGGCATCGGTGCGTCAGGCCGCAGCGAGCCCTGGACGCCGCCCACGACGAGTATGCGGCCGTCGGGCAGCGTCGTCTGCGTGTGTCGGGCGCGGGGCTCGGCCAGTTGCGTCCCGATCGGCCGCCAGCCGCGCGATTCGTGCCGGACCTGAATGGCCGGCGTGGAGTCGAGCTGCGCATCGAAGCCTCCGCTGATCACGAGCCACTCGTCGCTCACTCCGGCGCCGGCTTCGAACACCGCCAGCGGCATGGGATCAAGCGTGGACCAGCGCAGAGGCAGCGTGGGAGGTGGCGAGGACGCAGCCGCCACTTGAGCCAGTGCGCAAAGTGTGATCTGAATGAGCATTGGGCCGCCGGCGTCGAGTCCATTCCAGCTCGGGCGGCCAAATCGCGGCCGCCGGTATGGTTATCGACCGATGCGGTGGGCGGGTTGACCCGGCGCCGACGCAGGAAGTGCCGAACGGGTTTGTGGAGATCTCTCGCGCAGGGCGGGTTTCAGTTTCCGCCGCCGTTACCACCGCCGCGGAAGGAATTCTCCATCCACTGGGTCGGGGTGAACATCTCCGGTGTGCGCGAGTCGAGGTGGTGGTCGCCGAAGTAGAAGTTGGCCTTGCTGAGATGGCGGAAGGCGAAATTCTGCGCAACATCGACGATTTTGAAGTCGCTGCAGCCGAAGATGATGTCGCGCGAAGTCGAGTAGACCGAGAACCTCTCGCCAACCACGCGATAGTACATCCCGTAGCTGTTGACCTCGGTGCGCACGGCTTCGGGACAGGTCAGCTTCCAGTAGGCGGGCGGTTCGGGGGCCTGCTGCTCGAGCCGCTCGATGTTGACGGCGCCCCCAAGGCGGGAGTCACCCTCGACCCGGCGCGTCGGCGGTGGGCCGCTGCTGCCGTGGCTCCCGGTTTGCTCGGGCGAAGATCCACCGGAACTTGGCAGGTCGTAGGCCGAAAGGCCCCACGAATCGACCTTGGAAAGCGGGTCGAAGTGCATGGTGCCGATCTGACGCAAGTTGTTCATGCACTCGATGTTGCGAGCGCTCGAACGGCTGCTGGACAGGCTGGGAGTGAGGATACTCACCAGCAGCGCCGTCAGCGCCATGAGAATCAGCATCTCCAGCAGCGTGAATCCCGCTCGCACCGTAGTTCCCCCTGATCTGGACGCTGAAATATAACCGCAGTTCCGCCCGAACGGAAGTGGAAAAGTGGTTTGGAGGCAATATTTGTGTCGATTTGCCGCATATTCTTCACGCTTTCCGGACCTGCGGGCGGCCCCGAAGGGGTGGTTTATGGGACTGAGCGTACTCAAATTCGGCGGAACGTCCGTCGCCAACCCCGATCTGATCCTCGCCGTCGCCCAGCGCATCGCCGACGTTCGGTCCCGGGGGAACCGGGTCGTGGTCGTCGTCTCGGCCATGGGCCACACGACCGATGAACTCGTCCGTCTGGGCGACGCGGTCAGCTCCAGCCCTCCTCGCCGCGAGGTGGACATGCTCCTCTCGTCGGGCGAACAGGTCTCGATCGCCCTGCTGGCGATGGCGTTGAATCAACTCGGCGTGCCGGCGATCAGCCACACCGGAGCCCAAGCGGGAATCCGGACGACCGATTCGCACACCCGCGCGCGGATCCAGAGCATCGACACGGCCCGCATCCTGCGCGAACTCGACGCCGGCCAGGCCGTCATCGTGGCGGGATTCCAGGGCGTGACCGAAGACGGCCAGATCACTACGCTCGGGCGCGGCGGCTCGGACACCACCGCCGTAGCGGTGGCGGCGGCCCTGGCCGCCGATTCCTGCGAGATCTTCACTGACGTCGACGGCGTGTACACGGCCGACCCGCGGCTTGTGCCCGAGGCGCGGAAACTCGATCGAATCTCGTACGACGAAATGCTCGAACTGGCGGTGCTCGGCGCCGGCGTGATGCACAGCCGGGCCGTGCAGTTCGGCCAGCGCTACCGCGTGCCCATCCATGTGCGCCACAGCCGCAAGAGCGATCCGGGCACGCTGATCACCGAGGAGAATCCGGAAATGGAAAATGCATCGGTCGTCGGTTGCGCGCTCAAGGAAAATCTCGGGCGCGTCAGCCTGCGCGATCTGCCTAACAAGCCGGGCGTGGATGCCGCGGTCTTCGTCGCGCTCGCGCAGGCCGACATCAACGTGGACGACATCATTCAGAACGAAGCGTCGAACCACGGCATGAACATGTCCTTCACCGTCGAGCATCGCGACCTGGCGGACATCAAGCCCGCCATGGAGCGCGTGCTGGCGGAACTCGGCCGCGGCGAACTCTCCATCGACGTTGGCTTGTCGCGCGTCTCAGCCGTCGGCCTCGGCATGCGGAGCCACACGGGCGTGGCGGCAAAGATGTTTTCGGCGCTGGCTGATGCGGGCATCAACATCTTCAACATCACGACGAGCGAAATCAAAATCTCCTGCATCATCAACCGCAGCGAAGGGGAGAAGGCCATCAAGGCCGTGCATGCCGCCTTCGGTCTGTCGGGAGATCAGCAGCCGGCCGTGGACACGCTCACGCCGATGAACGCAGCGCGCCGCTCCACCGCCAACGCCGCCAACTGACCCGGATCACGCGACCCAGCACCAACGCAGGAATCGAAGGGCGGCGCCCGATTCGACGGTCTCGGCCTGGATCGGCAACTCGATCAGCCCATCGGCAGCGGCAGTGTGAATGAGATCGCCGCTGCCGGCCCAATCGAGAACTTTCGCTTCGCCTGCGAGGCGGTGCCAGATTGCAGGTCGAAACGCCTGACGCCGGGCGTTGGCTCGCACCGGCGCATGGAGTCGGACCGTCGTCCACGGCAGCGCCGGTTGCAGGCCCGCGAGCGAGCGAAGGATCGGCCAGAGAAACAGGTGCGCCGTGGCGAGCACCGAAACCGGATTGCCCGGCAGCGCGACAACGGCCTGCCCGCGAGCGCCGCGCCTTGCGCGGCCGACAAAGATGGGTTTGCCCGGTTGGATCGCAGCGCCGCGCAGCACCGTCTCGACGCCCGCCGCTTCGAATGCGGCATGGAAACAGTCGCGCTCGCCGGCGCTAATGCCGCCGATGGTGACGAGCAGATCGTGCCCGCCCAGCGCTTCGGCAACAGCGCGATTCGTCGCCTCCTGTTCATCCAGCACATGCGCGGCGGCGCCGAGTTGCCCGCCCATCGACTCGACGAGCGCGCGGAGCATCGACTGGCCCGAGTTGCGGATCTGGTGATCGAGCACCGTCGGCGCATCGGGGGGCAGGACTTCATCGCCACTGGTCAGCAGCGCCACGCGCGGCTTGCGGAAAACCGGAACCGAGGCGCAGCCGATCGTGGCGAGAATCCCCATGTGCTGCGCACCAAGCCGCGTAGCCGGCTCGAGCACGGCGCGCCCGGTCTTTGCATCCACGGCCCGCCGGTGCACGTTGTCCCACGGCCGGAGCGAACTGATGGTGAAGCGCACCGGCTCGCCCCGGTCGGACTGCTCGTGCGGAATGACCGCATCGGCATCGGGTGGAAGCGGCGCGCCGGTGGCGATGCGCGCCGCCTCCCCGGGCGCGAGGTCCGGCTGCTGCGCCGAGCCGGCCGCCACCATACCCACGACGCGGAACGTCTCAACGTGCCCGATGTCACTCGACCGCACCGCATAGCCGTCCATCGTCGCGCGGTTGAACGGCGGATAATCTCGATCTGCGGCGAGACGCTCTGCCAGCACGCGCCCGGCGGCGTGCGACAGCGGCACGCGCTCGATCTCATCAAGCGGCGCCACTGATTCGAGCGCCAGACCAAGCGCGGTGGCATAGTCCGGGAGAGTGCCTGACGGGCGCGGCGTATTCATCGGTGATATCGTATCGCACGATGCCAGCAACGCCGAACAGCGCCGAAACTCTTGACGCACCGGGAAGGGCGGTCGTCCTGCTCTCGGGCGGGCTCGACAGCGCCACGGTACTGGCCATCGCGCGCCGTGACGGTTTTGCGTGCCACGCGCTGAGCATCGACTATGGCCAGCGGCACCGCTTCGAACTGGAATGTGCCGCCCGGGTTGCCCGTGCGCTGGGCGCCATCGACCACAAAACAGTCGCCGTCGATCTGCGCGCCTTCGGCGGCTCGGCGCTGACCGCCGACATCGACGTGCCGACGCACGAGCGGGTGGATGAAATCGGCAGCACGATCCCGATCACCTATGTGCCCGCGCGAAACCTCGTCTTTCTCGCGCTCGCCGTCGCGTACGCGGAGACGCTGGGCGCCTCTGACGTCTTCATCGGCGTCAATGCCGTGGACTACTCGGGCTATCCCGACTGCCGACCGGCGTTCGTCAGCGCGTTCGAGAACGTGGCTAACCTCGCGACGAAGGCCGGCGTTGAAGGTCGGCGCCTGCACGTCAACACGCCGATCATCGAGATGAGCAAGGCGGAGATCATCCGCACCGGCGCGAGCCTGGGCGTCGATTACGCGCTCACCACGAGTTGCTACAACCCGCCGGCGCCGATGCTTGCGTGCGGACATTGCGATTCGTGCCTGCTGCGCCGGCAGGGTTTCGAGCAAGCGGGAGTGCCCGACCCCACCCGTTACGCTGGCTGAACCTGTTCGCGCAATGAAAGCGAATTCGTGCGCATTGTCTCGCGCTGCTCGGCGAGGGTCTCGGGCGGCCTGGCGAACGTGTAGTTGAAGATGTCGGCGGCATCGGGCTTGGCGATGCCTTCCGCGCGGGCCACCACGCCGTTGACGTGCTCCTTGGCCCGGACCTCGAGCGCCTGCTGCTTCGAGTCGTCCCACGCACCGTTTGACTGCAGGTACTTTCGGAGGCGCACGAGCGGATCGCGGCTGGCCCAGGCCTCGAGTTCTTTGGGGTCGCGGTAGCGCCGCGCGTCGTCGGCGGTGGTGTGGTCGCCCATGCGGTAGGTCACGCCCTCGATGAACGTCACTTTGAAGTCATTGCGGGCCCGATCCAGCGCCTCGCGAACGACTTTGACCACGGCGAAGATGTCGTTGCCATCCACCTGCACGCAATGCGCGCCGTACGCCAAGCCGCGCTGCGCAACGGTTTCGCCGCCGACGTTGCGTTGGCGCGGCGTGGAGATGGCCCAGCCGTTGTTCTGGCAGAAGAAGACGACGGGCAGTTCGAGCGTGGTGGCGAAGTTCATCGCTTCGTGGAAATCGCCCTCGCTGCTGCCGCCGTCGCCGAAGAAGGTCACGGCAGCGGAGCCGTCGCCGCGATACTTACCCGCCCACGCCAGGCCGCAGGCGTGGAGCATCTGCGTGCCAATGGGCACCGAGAGCGGCAGCGTGCGCATGCCGTCGGGAATCTTGTTGCCGCGTTCGTCTCCCATCCAATGCCAGAAGACGTATTCCATGGGCAGTCCGCGCCAGAACATACCGGCGTTCTCGCGGTAGGCCGGGACGAACCAGTCGCGGTCGTCCATGGCATAGGCCGCGCCGGTGCTGGTGGCTTCCTGGCCCCAGTTCTGCGGATAGGTGCCCATGCGGCCCGAGCGCTGAAGTTTGAACGCGACCATGTCGTATTCGCGACAGATCGTCATGTGCTCGTAGAGCGCCACGGCGTCGTTGAGCGGGATGACGTCCTTGCCGAGTTTGGCGTCGAACTTGCCATTCTCGTCCAGGATGGAGACGCGCTCGATGGTGGCGCTGTAGACCTTCTCAACCGGCATGAATCGTTCCCCGCGCCGGCTGATTCGGAATGCCGTTGTCGATCACGCTGCGGGCGTAATCCACCGCGGCCGCGTGGTTGGACTGCAGCGTGCGGCCGCGGTCGAGGATCTTGAGCGTGGTGGACTCGATGTCAGCGATCTTCTGCGCCAATTGCCCGGCAGTGTACTCGAGCCACAGGCCGGCGAGTTGGATCAGCCCGCCGGCGTTGACGACGAAGTCGGGGCAGTAGAGCACATCGCGCGCCATCAGCGCGGCAGAATCCTCGAAGGGATCGTCGAGCACGTTGTTGGCCGCCCCGCAGATGATGGGGGCCTGGATGTCGGCGATATTGGTGCCGTTGATCACGCCCCCCAGCGCGCACGGGCAGAGAATGTCGCACGGCGTGGCGAGGATGTGATCAACATTGATGACTTCGACGCCCAGCTGCTGCTTGGCAAGATCGAGCCGGTCGGGCGAAATGTCGGCGGCTTTGACCATGGCGCCCTCGCCGATGACGATGCGGGCCACGTTCCAGCCGACGTGCCCCATGCCCTGGATGGCGATGGTCTTGTCCTTGAAGGTGGGGTCCTGGCCGAGGAATCGCATGGCGGCGAGCATGCCGTTGACGACGCCGCGCGCCGTGTGAGGCGACGGATCGCCGCCGCGCGACTTCTTCTCCCCACCCATGACAAAGCGGGTCTCTTCGGCCATCCAGTCGATGTACTGCTCATCGACGCCGACGTCTTCGGCGGCGATGTAGTCGCCGCGCAGCGTATCGACGGCGCGGCCCATGGCGCGGGCGGCGATTTCGCGCGGCTCGGCCCGGGCGGCGTCGAGCATGATCACGCTCTTGGCCCCGCCCATGGGCAGGTGCGACACGGCCGCCTTGTACGTCATCGCTTCGCTCAGTCGCAGCACGTCTTCGAGCGCATCATCTTCGGACGCGTAATGCCATCGGCGCACGCCACCCAGAGCCGGGCCCAATGTGGTGCTGTGAATGGCGATAATGGCGCGGAGGCCGGCAGGGCGATTCTGCACAAACAACACCCGCTCGTGTCCGCGATTGGCCATGCGTTCGAAGACCATCCCGTGCTCCTCTGCAATCGTCGTTGATCAGGCGCAGCCACTCGAAACGGTGGAGCGGCGTCATCAGTCTAGGCGTTCCGGACCTGTTCACCAGTGAGCGATCCGCTGCCGAACTGCTGGATTCCATCCTGCTTCATCTCGCGACCGGTTCCGCGGGCGTTGGGCGACTTCTCCGGGATCGCGAACTGGTCGTTGGGCAGGCCGTCGATGAACTTGCGGATCACAGGAATCGAAGACCGCAGCGTCTCGTCGATGTTGTCGCGCAGGTGGCGGATCTCGTCGCGAATCTGCAGATCCGCGTGCTTGAGGAAGTAGCCGCCTGCGGCCATCTCGTACTCGACCTCCCCGGCGTCGTGGTTCGATCGCAGCGTGCGATCGAGCCGGCTGAGTACGGCCGCCGACGCGTAGAGATAAAGCGCACACATGCTCAGGCGCTTCTGGATGCATTCGCGCGAGATGATCTTCTCCTCGTGCTCTTTCATCATGAGCTTGACCTGGTGCGAGAACTCGCGGACGTTGTTCTCGAACGTGGTCTGGTATTCAACCAGTTGCGGGCTCAGGCGGGTCACGGACGGCGCCGCCGAGCGCAAGCCAAGGAACATCTCGGCGCCGATCTTCGTCGCCGCGCCCCAGAAGCCGGGCTTGAGCGCGTTGTCCTTGACGTTGATGAGGTACTCGCCGAGTTGCTTGCTGCCGTAGGCGAACACGAAGGAATGCATCACTTCGTTGGCGCCTTCGACGATGGTGTTGATGCGGCTGTCGCGCCAGATGCGCTCGACGTAGTTCTCGGTCATCTGCGACTCGCCGCCCATGACCTGCACGGCTCGATCAACGGTGCGGAAGCCCCACTCGGAGCAGAACACCTTGCAGATGGCCGTTTCGAGCATCACATCCGGATCGTCGCGGTCGAGAATGCCGGTGGTGAGATAGAGCACGGCGTCCATGGCGTAGACGAACGACGCCATCTCAAGCAGGTATTCCTGCACGAGTTCGAAGTCGCCGATGGGACGGTCGAACTGGAAGCGCGTCTGGGCCCACTTGCCGGCCTGGAGGTAGGCCGTGCGGGCGCCGCCGAGCATGCCGGCAGAGAGCGTGCACCGGCCGTAGTTCAGGCAGGTGAGCGCGACGTTGAGACCGCGTCCCTCCTGGTGCAGCAGGTTGGCGCGCGGCACCTTGACATCGGTGAAACGGATGCGCGCCTGCCATGTGCCGCGGATCGAACACTTGCTGCGGTTGCGGCTGAAGATGTCCACGCCGGGCATGTCGGGCGTGACGATGAGCGCGGTGACTTTCTCCTTGACCTTGCCGCTCTTGGGATCGGTGATGGGCTGCTTCGCCATGACGGTGAACATGCCCGAGAGCGCGCCGGAGGTCGCCCACTTTTTCTCGCCATTGAGGATGTAGTGGCTGCCGTCCTCGCTCAGCCGGCAGGTCGTCTCCTGGCCGCCGGCGTCGCAGCCAACGTTGGGCTCAGAGAGGCAGAAGGCCGAGAGCATGTCGTTGGCCAGGTGCGGCAGCCAGTGGCGCTTCTGCTCTTCGCTGCCGTAGAGCACGACCGCCTTGCAGCCGATGGACTGGTGCGCCGAGACGAGCACGGCGGTTGACCCGCATGACTGGCCGATGCGCTCGAGCGCGCGGTTGTAGCTGGTGACGCCGAACCCCCCGCCGCCGTACTCTTTGGGGATGATCATCCCGAGCACGCCGATCTTGAAGAGGCGATCGATGCACCACTGCGGGATCTCCTGCTCGCGATCGATCTGCACCGCCGGATGTTCGTTCTTGAGGTAGTCGTCGAGTTCGGCGAGCAACTGGTCGCAACGCGCCGTTTCTTCAGCGGTGACGGCGGGATACGGAAACGCGAGTTCCTCGCGGATGTTGCCCCAGAAGAAGTTCTTGACAAGCCCCATGGTCTCGGGATCGGGGCCGAGCATCTCCTCCGCCTGGCGGATCTGCTTGCGATCCTTCTCGGAGATTCCCTTCATGCTGCTCAGTGAACTGCTGGCCATCGACTGCTCCTTTTCGATCTGCCGGCGCTCTCGCAGGCAGGAAGTGGGCGCGACCCCCGGGGAACGAACCGTTGCGTTGTCAATCCGATCAAACCGGCTACGTCAGGGACGGGCCTTGGATCTCGTCAGGATATCGCGCCGGAAGCGCGCTTGAAAGTCTGTGGGCAAGCGAGCGGCCGAACGCGGCAATCAACGTCCGACGAAGGAGGGAGCGATCCTCCAGCAATCCGTCGTTCAGAAGCGTTGCTGCGGCCTGCATGGCGCTGTCTAAGAAATATCCCTCCCGCACCCGCGCCGCAATAAGGTCGTTTCCGCAATTCGCCGCAAACGCCGCTGACGGCTCGTCAGACGCCTCGGACTCGTAGATGCTCATGACCTCGCGAGCCTGCTCGGCGCGAGCAAACGCGTGAACGAGCCGGTGCAGCCCGATGCGGTCGATTTCGCGCAGCGGCGACCAGGGCAGTTGAGCCGCCCGCGCTGCACGATCGACCTCAGCCGGACGGCCGGTCTGCCTGGCCAGATTCCATGATTCGATCAGAACGCAGCCTTGCAGCCGCGTGAGCGCGCTTGGCCCCCCGCGTCGCTCGACCAGCACGCTCCAGCCGGCGCTGCGGGCCAGGCGCCGGGCTGTTTGCCTCGTCGCCGGGGACGATTCCGGACCGGCGATGATCTCGCAGGTCGTGGCCCGCGCGGTCCAGGGCGGCACAAGGCTGACCAGACGCGCCGGTTTGGTCACGCTGCCGGCGATCTCGGCGTGCGCCAGAACCGGTGAGGTCGAGACGATCACAGCGTCGTCGGGTGCGACGGCACTGATGGCGCGCAACGCCGCAAGCTGCTCATGGCGCGATTCGCCGGCGGCCTCCATGAAGATCGCGCCTGGGGGGGCGGGCGCTGCCCCATCGATCGGGGTGAAGCGCCAGCGCTGACCAAGGGCCCGTTTGAGCAGATCCGCCCGCGCGCCGCAGCCGGCGAGGACGATGCAATTCGGGTCCGCCCCCGATCGGTCGCATCGCGTCTCGAGCCGCTCGCCGTGGGTGTTCACCATCGCACCGCCGCTTCTCGCTTCAGGCGCCTGCGCCAAACAGTCTGCCCAGGCGCGTCAGCGCTTCCTCGCCCTGGACGATCTCCGCCGAGATGCGCGCCGCTTTGTCGAGGACTTCATCCTGCATGGAGCCATCGAGTTCGTTGAGCCAGGTTTTGGTCGCCGCCATCGCGCGAGGCCCGCCCCTGGCCAGCGCCGCAGCGAATGCGAGCGTTTCGGCCTCGAGCGACTGGCGATCGACGAGGTGAGTGATGAGGCCGAGTTCCAGAGCGCGCTGGCCGGTCATGGTCCCACCCGAAAGGAGAACCTGCCGCGCGCGGCCGGAGCCAAGTTTGCGCACGAGCCACGGCGCGACGACCGCCGGGCACACGCCGAGATCGACTTCCGGATAGCCGATGCGCGCTTCAGCGTGGCTGAACGCGAAATCGCAGACCGACATGAGACCGCAGCCGCCCCCCACCGCCGCACCCTGCACGCAGGCGATCGTGGGCTTGGTCGTCCGGCGAATCTCGCGCAGCAGCAGGCTGATGAGCATGAGAAGTTCACCCATCGCAGGAGGATCTTTGAGCAGCGCCTTGAGATCCATCCCGGCGCAGAACGCCTTGCCTTCCCCGCTGATGATGATGACGCGCACTTCGTCGGAACGGGCGAGAGGCGCGAGCGCCTGCCGCGCCTCGCTGAGCAAGTCTCTGCTCAGCGCATTTCGCGCCTCGGGGCGATGCAGACGCAGTTCAGCAACCGCGCCGCCTTCGTGCTGATTGACTTGAACCAGATCGGACATGCGAGCCATTCTAGGGGTCAGGGGCGCGACACGAAACCGCAACGACACTCAGCGCAAATCGCGCCGACGGCTCCAGTACGACTGGAGCAGGCGCTGGGCCTCCGGCTCGACGGCTGCGGCGGCGGACGCAGCCGTCGCGGCGTCGAACGGAGCATCCTCCAGAGAGCCATCCAATACGTTGATCCACCGCTTGGTGGCGCGCAGTGCGACCTGGCCCTTGTCGGCGAGCGAGTCGCAGATTTGTCCGGCCGCATCTTCGATCTCGCTGTCGGTTCCAACGAGATGCGAGACCAGGCCGATTCCCGCGGCCCTGGCGCCGTCGATAATCTCCCCGCCCATCATCATGGCGCGGCATCGACCATCGCCGATGTGTTGCCGTAACGTCGGAATGCTCACCGCCGGCGACACGCCGATGCGGTGCACGGGATAGCCGAACTGCGACTGCGGCGAAGCGACGACGAAATCGCACGCAGACACGATCGCGCACCCGCCGGCGAGCGCCGCGCCCTGCACCGCCGCCACCACGACCTGCGGCAGGCGGCGCAGCGCTCGCGTGATGGCGCCAAGTTGCTCGATGTAGCGCCCCATCAGCCCCGGTTGTGCAACGGCATCGGCGAGATCGAAACCGGCGCAGAACGAGGGGCCGTTGCCGCGGAGCAGCAGGACACCTGAATCGCCGGAGGCCAACTCTTCGATCGCATCGATCATGCGGCTCATCATCGCGGATGTCAGCGCGTTGCGCTGTTCGGGCCGATCGAGCGTGAGCACGCCGATCGGCCCGGACAGATCGACTTGAATGAGATCGGCGGCCATTGACTGATCTTGGCGGCGCGCCGGCCGCGAATCAACTGGTTGTCAACCCGGCCCCCAACTTGAATGCCGCGAGAAGACCGATGCCGATGAACACAATGTCCAGCACGCCGAAGGTGGATTTGAACGCATACCAGAAGATGTCGTTCCACGCGCTGGAGGTTACGCTCTGCGAATAGTCGATGAGATCTGCGATGTGCCGCTGCCGGCTGGCGTCGTCGAGCGCCTCCCAACGTGCGACCGATTCTTTCCAGATTTCCTTCGGATAGTGTTCCTCGCGCTCGGCGTACTGCGGCTCCTGCCCTCCCGGCCAGCGGATGGTCTTGCCCGATTCATTCCATTCTTCAATCACGGCGTCGGCGATGGTTGAGACCACGAAATCGGAATTAGCCAGTGATGGACAGGCGATGATGTTCGCCCGCTCCTGCGGCGCGTACGACGCCCATTGCTCTTCCGCCTGCCGCCACAGCTCAGGCGGATATTCGTCGCGCCCGACAGCCTCGGCGGGAACCACACCTGGGGGGAAAACGTAGTTGCGGCCCTGTCGCGAGTGCTGGTAGAGAATCTCGTCAGCGACGCAACTGATGGCGACTTCTTCATCGGGCCCCAGCCGGCCGAGGGCGGCGTAGGTCATGGCCATCTTGCCGCCGATGATTGCCGCCACGGCAAATGCCGCGGCGATGGCGCCCGATTCGGCCCCGGCCTCGTCCTTGGCGGCCGCCTGGCAGGCGAGGCCGACGACGCTGCCGATGATGATGGCGATCCAGCCGATCTCGAGGTGCAGGTAGTAGCCGATGATGCCCCAGAGCGCCGCGCCCAGCGCCGCCGCAATGAGACCCGATATCACGACCGGTCCGTACCTCATGCGCCTCCTCTCTGGATGAATCAATCATCCCGGGCTGCGGCACAAGATAACAGAGCCGAGGTACGCTGTCCAGCAAAAACTATGGAATGTGACTATTTCCTGGAGTAATCGAATACTCCTCGGCCGCTCTTGTCGCCAAGCCGGCCGGCGGTCACCAGTTGGCGGAGCTTCGGGCACGGGAAGTACTTCTGATCGCCCAGTTCGTGATACAGCACCATCATTATGTCGTGGCAGACATCCAGGCCAATGAAGTCGGCCAGCCGCAGCGGGCCCATCGGGAAGTTGCAGCCCAGTTTCATGATCTCATCGATGTGCTCAGGCTCGGCCACACCCTCCATCCAGGCATAGAACGCCTCGTTGATGAGCGGCATGAGCACGCGGTTGCTCACGAAGCCGGCCCGGTCGTTGGCGGGGACCGGAGTCTTGCCCATCCTCTGCGCCAGGGCGATGGTGCGAGCGGTCGTCTCTTCGCTCGTGGCCAGGCCCTTGATGACCTCGACGAGTTTCATGACCGGCACCGGATTGAAGAAGTGCATGCCGATCACCCGCGGCGCATGCGAGCCGACGGATGCGGCGATCTGCGTGATGGAGATGGAAGAGGTGTTCGTCGCCAGCACAACGTCCGGCCGGAAGGTCTCAACCATCTGGCCGAAGACGGTCTTCTTGAGGTCCGCCTTTTCGAGCACCGCTTCGACGGCCCAGTCGGCGTCGCGGGCATCGCTCAGGCTGGTCGTATAGGTGAGACGCTCCATCGTCGCATCGGCCTCGGCCTGCGTCATGCGCTGCTTTTCGACGTTGCGGCTGAGGATCTTCTTATGGCTCGCCAGGGCCCGGTCGAGCACGGGCTGAGCCACATCCACCTGAAACGCCTGCAGACCGCTCATCGCCGCGGTGAGCGCGATGCCCGAGCCCATGGTGCCGGCGCCGATGACCACGATCGATTTCACTTCGCTCATTGTCGTCCTCGCTTTTGACGTTCGGGCGACACTGTATCAACGGCCCAGCAAAGCCGCAACCGGGTCAACTTCCTCGATTTGAATGGGGCGATCAGCGGAGTTCGGGAACATCAGGAACCACGGGCTCCCAGCGCACCTGGGCCGAGCCGAGCAGCGTGCCCGTTGCAAAGGCGATATCGACCTGGGCGATCTGGTACTCGGCCAGGGCACGGATTTCGGCGCTGCGGGCGTTGGCGTAACTGGCCTGGGCGTCCAGCACATCGGTGGATGTCCGCAGACCAAGGTCGAACTGCCGCTGCTCGGCCTCGAGCAGGCGGGCCTCGAGAATGGCGCTGCGGCCCGCGGCAAGCACGCGCTGCCAGTTGGCGTCGAGTTGATCCAGCGCGTTGAAGACTTCGTTGACGATCTGGGCCCGCCGCTGCTCTTTGGTCGCCAGCCGCTGCACGCGCTCGTACACCGCCTGGTTGTAGCGGCTGATGGCGGCGGCATTGCCCAGCGGCACTTCGACGCTCAGACCGACGATGTGATCCTCAAAGTTCTTGTCAGCGAGCAGGTCGAACGAATCAGAAAAAGAGGCGCCCAATCCGTTGACGTTGTAGCGGTAGTCCAGCGTGACCAGCGGCAGCTTCTGATTGCGGGCGAAATCGATGCTGCTCGAGTCCTGAGCGATGAGCAGTTCGAGTTCGAGCATCTCCATCCGCGAATCCAGCGCGCCATTGGCCAGCGCGATCGGATCGAGTTCGTAGCGAATGGGGTTGGGCTGGGTGGAGAGTTCGATGATCGTCGGCGTCTCCATGCCCAGGCCCGGCTTGTTCAGCACGCGCTTGAGCAGCCGCTCGGAATCGCGCACGGCATTCTGGGCGATGATGATCGCCTCGACGCGCTGGGCCACGCCGGCCTCGGCCCGAACGATCTCGACTTCAGCCGCGTCCCCTGCGTTGACGCGCCGCTGGGCCCGCTGCAACTGGGCCACGGCGAGGTCGTACTCCTGCTCGCGCACCTCGAGTTCACGCTGCGCTGCATACAGGCGCCAGTACACCCGATCGACGTCCGCCACCACGCGGATCACTTCGAGTTTCGTCCGCGCTTCGCTGATCTGCGACTGGTAGATCGCCACGCGAATGGCGTGCGTGTTCGTGCGAACGCCGGCGTTGCGCAGGAGCGGCTGACTGATCGAGGCGGAGAAGTCGGATGAATAGGAAGGGTTCAGCGTCGCGAACTGGTTGTCCGTCTCGGTGCGATTGATCGGCACATCGAGCGTGATCGTCCCACCCGTGTGCAGCGGAATGCGCACGCCGACGTCGCCGTTGAGCGACTTGACGCTCGACCCGTTCAGACTCGTATCGGTCGGCTGATCAAAGATCGACTGGCGGATGTTGGCAAAGAACAGCGACTCGAACCGGGCTTCCTCCTGCGTGATGTTCTCGCGCGTGATGGTCGGGTTGAGCAGCGCGACCCCCAGGTCGAGGTTGTATTGCAGCGCCAGGGCGCGGCACTCTTCGATCGACATCGCCAGGCGCTCGGTCGCTTCGCCGGGCTCGTGCAGCGCCGGGGGACGCTGCACGAATGCCTCACGCGCCTCTTCCACGGTCTGCGAAGACTTCGCGAGGTCCGGCAGTTTGAGCGGCTCGATGGAGCGCAGGCGGTCCGGATCGATCGTCACGCGCGGCCGGCCGTCGCCAAACAGGCTGTTGCAACCCGTGATGGCCAGTGTGGTCAGAACAAGCGCGACGAGGGTGGCGGCGCGCAGCCGGCGCAGCACAACCGATTCATTCATGACGGAGAGCCTCGATGGGATCAAGCCTGGCCGCTTTGATGGCCGGGAACATGCCGAACACCACGCCTACCAGCGCGGCAAAGCCGAACGACAGCAGCATGGCCCACAGCGGAATCCGGGCCTTTTCAAGATTTGCAGCCGTAACGAGCACGAGCGTGACCCCCCAGCCCGCCGCCAGCCCGAACAGCCCGCCCAGGAAACAGAGCATCACGGCTTCGACCAGAAACTGCAGCAGGATCGCCGAAGGCCGCGCGCCGACCGCCTTGCGCAGGCCGATCTCGCGTGTGCGCTCGGAGACGGAGACCAGCATGATGTTCATGATTCCCACGCCGCCGACGACGAGCGAGATCGCGACGATGCCGAAGGCGATCAGAGAGATGACAAACGACATCTTCTGAAATGAATCGATGACATCCTGCATGGCCGCGACGCCGAACGTATCAGGATCCTCGGGCTGGAGGCGCCGCGTCTTGCGCAACAGTGCCCGCATTTCCGCCATGGCGTCCTGCGAGACGTCCGGCGACTTGCTGGCCGCCATGACCTGCATCCAACCATCATCCATGCGCCACGAGGTGCTGAAGGGGATGAATACCTCGGCCCGGGAGTTTGATCCGTCGAACCCAAATGCCGATTCCGGATTCGGCTCGACGAGCCCCACCACCGTGAAACGCCGGTCGCTGATCAGAATCGACTGACCTGTGCAGTCGCGGTCCAGCCGCAACTGGTCGCGCAGATCGGTCGAGATGATGCACACCTGCTCGTAGCGCTCCTGGTCGGTGACGGAGAACGGGCGGCCGATCGTGACGTAGCGATTTTCGATGGTGTGCCAGTCGGGCTCGATGCCGGTGATGCGCGCCCCGTCGAGGACCTTGTCGGCGTACCGGATGTCGCCGCGCACTTCCTGCATGCGCGTAAGCGCCGCGATGCTCGAGCACTCCTGCTTCCACCCGTCGAACTGGTCGGGCTGAAAGCGGATCACGCGCCACGATGCGTTGGCGAAACGACCGCTTTCGGGTCGATCGGGCCAGACGAAGATCTTGTTGGTGCCAAGCGTCTGAAATTCGTCGAGCACGAAGGTCTTGAGGCCGGTGAGTGCCGAGATGACCGCGGTGACGGCGCCGACGCCGATGATGATGCCCAGCGTCGTGAGGATCGAGCGGAGCTTGTTGGCCCAGATCTGCCCCGTCGCCAGCGCCATGCTCTGCAGGAGCAGGCGAACCATCGACAGCGGCCAGCGCAGCACGGTCATGAGCGTGCCTCCACCGACCGGCCCGGCGCCACGCGCGCAACGACCGGCTCCCCCTGCCCGCCTGGCTCGCCGTGCCCGCGGCCGGATTGGGTGCCATCCTCGCGCCCGTGGCCGCGATGCAGCAGCACCGCCGTGCGATTCGTCTCGTCCTCGTGCGCGGGTAGGTCGGAATACACCTTGCCATCGCGCATGCGAACGATGCGCTTGGCGTGCTGGGCGACGTCTTCCTCATGAGTGACCATGATGATCGTCTGCCCTTCATGGTGCAACTGAGCAAAAAGATCGATGATCTCCGTCGTGGTTCGGCTGTCGAGATTGCCGGTGGGTTCGTCGGCGAGGAGGATCGATGGATTGCCGACCAGCGCGCGTGCGATGGCCACGCGCTGCTTCTGCCCGCCCGAGAGTTGGTTGGGCCGGTGCGTCATGCGGTCGCCCAGGCCGACGCGCTTGAGCGCCGCCTGCGCCAGCCGGCGCCGCTGCAGCCAGCCGGATTTGGCGTACACGAGGGGCAGTTCGACGTTGCGAAGGGCGTTGAGGCGGGGCATCAGCTCAAACGACTGAAAGACGAAGCCGATGCGCTCGTTGCGCACGCGCGCCAGCGCCGCAGCGCTCATGCGGCTGACCAGTTCGCCGTCGAGTTCATAGGTGCCGCTCGTGGGCCGATCGAGGCAGCCGATGATGTTCATCATCGTGCTCTTACCCGAGCCCGAGGGGCCCATGATGGCGACCCATTCGTTGGCGCCCACGTCAAGACTCACGCCGGCCATCGCATTGATGCGCTCGGTGCCCATCTTGTAGATCTTCGTCACGTTTCGCAGCCGAATGATCATGCTCTGCCGGGCTCAGCCACCGCCCTCCGCCGCGCTCGTGGCGGAAGCGCCTGAGGAATCATCCTCGCTCGCCTTGCCGCTCTCGGCGCCGTTCTGCTTCGCCTTGTCCTTCTCCTGCTTGCGTTCCTTCTCGAGTTTTTCCTGCTCGACGATGCGCTCGTCCCTGACCGCCTGGTCGTGTTTGAGCGATTCGAAGACGCGATACGGGCCGACGATGACCTGGTCGTCTTCGTTGAGCCCTGAGAGAATGACCGTGTCCGAGGCGTCGCTGGCGCCGATGGTTACCGGCGTCACCACCGCCTTGCCATCCTTGAAGCGATACACCACCGTCGCCACGCTCTTGGTCATGTCCACGTCGGGGTTGTTCTCGCGGATGCTCAGCGGGATGTCATCGACCGGGCGGGCGAGGACCGACTGACTCGGCACTTTGATGACGTCTTCATGACGGTTCGTTTCGATCTCCACGTCGGCGGTCAGACCGGAGTAGATCTGCGAGCCGTGCGTGTCGAGCAGGATCTCGGTCTTGTAGTACTTCGAGCCGTCCTGGGCCATGTCGTTGGTCAGCGCCACGGCTCGGACGTTGCCGGAGAACTCTTCGCCCGGGTAGGCATTGATGCGCACCTTGGCTCGCTGCCCGACCTTCACGCCGCCGATCGACGCCTCATCCACCTGGGCATTGAGCAGCATGACGGAAAGATCCGCCACTTCGAGAATGACGGTGCCGGCGTTATTCATCGTGCCGGTGACGACCAGTTCGCCGACCTCGGCATTGAGCCGCGTAATCGTGCCGCTGATGGGCGACGAGATCGTGGTGTAACTCAGATCATCGCGCGCCTGCTCGATCATCGCGTCGGACGCCAGCAGGTTGAACTCCATGACGTTGAGGTTCAGCTCGTCCGCCTTGAGCGACTGCTCCTGGGCGAGCAGGTTTGCTTCGATTTGATCCACGTTGGACTTGGCCAGATCGACGACGGACTGAGCCACATCGTGGGTGGTGAGAAGGTCACTGTTGCGCTGCAGTTCGAGCCGGGCTTGCGCCAGGGACGCTCGCGTCGCGTCGAGCGAAGCCCGCGCACTTTCCAGCCGGGCTCGCTGGACCTCGATGCTGGCGGCGTCGGCGGCGCGGCGGGCCTCGGCGGCCCTGAGGTTGGCCTCGCGATCCGTCGAATCGAGTTTGACCAACACCGATGCGGGAATCGGAGGGTCGGCGTTGGGGTCGCCCTTGGTGACCTCCTGCCCCTCTTCGAAAGGCAGGGCGGTGATCCGGGCGGACAGTTTGGCGCTGATCTCGACTTTTGTTTCCGGCTCGATCTCACCGGGCGCCTTGATGGTCTCGACGAGCGTGCCGCGCGACGGGCGGGCCAGGCGGACGACGGTTCCTTCCTTTTCGGGCATGTGCTCGCGAATCTGCCGCACCGCCACCGGTCCGAGCAGCGCGCCGAGTCCGATCAGGATCGCCAATGTCACGCCGACGATGATGAGAACGCGCACGAATGAACTCTCCGTCTGGGGCCCGTCTCGGATCGATCCCGTGTCCGGCCACGATGGCAGTGGAACCCCGCTGCCTTGTTGGGAATGGACTCCGCCGCGTTGCGGCCGACTGAGGGATCGGCTGCACCGCGAATTTGATCATATCCGTTCGACGGCTCCATTCAGGGAGTGTACCGTTGAGCCCATGTCCGCGTTTCAGTCTTTTATGACCGGCCTTATCGATTACGCGGGGCTCTTTCCCCCAGCGGCGCTCTCCATGCGCGAAGCGGCCGAGGAATACCAGCGGTGGAGATCGTCCGAGCACGCCTGGATGGTCGGCCGATTCGTCTGCCCAGTGGGCCGGCTCAATGAACTGGCGCGCGAGTCGGCCGGCCTCGCCGGCGGCGCGTGGGATCTGTCGGTGCTCGCCGGCGATCCGCTCGAACGCGACCTCGACTCCATCACCGGGTTCCTCGACGAATCGGCCGGGCGCTTCGACGTGCCCTCCCTCGAGATCAAGATCGGAGCCGTGCCGAATCTCGAAACCTGTCTCGAAGTGCTCGAAACGGTTCAGGAAGGCGTGACCGCCTACTTTGAGCTGCCAACGGATGAGGATGTGCGCGGGCTGATCGCGGCGCTCTCGGGCACCGGTCATGGCGCCAAGATCCGCACCGGCGGTTTGTCTGCCGATCTCTTCCCGACGGCGGAGCAGGTAGCGCGATTCATCGTGCACTGCCGAGATGCGCAAATCCCCTTCAAGGCGACCGCCGGCCTTCACCATCCCTTGCGACATCAGAATCCATCCGTCGGCTGTCGCATGCACGGCTTCTTCAACGTCTTCGCCGCCGCAGCGCTGGCCATCGCGCAGAACCGGGGTGCTGATGAGCTTCTCCCGGTGCTGCGCGCCGAGCGGGCTGACGCCTTTTCATTCGCCAACGGCGAACTCAAGGCGCTGGATTTCACGCTCAATGCCGGCCAACTGGAGCGGGCTCGGCGTCAGGCCGTTTCATTCGGCTCGTGCTCGATTGCCGAACCCGTTGCTGACCTGAGCGCGATGGGATTGCTGCCGCTCTCGACGACCGCGTGACTGAATGCGCGGGCCGAGCAGGAGCAGCGCCCTTAGAGTATGGGATGATCGAGACCAACGACCCCAACCTGCGCTGCTGGCTCGATGAGGCCAACGACGCGGCATGCGATTTCCCGATTCAGAACCTGCCGCTGGGCGTCTTCACCCGCCGCGGTGAAGACACCGACCGGCGTCGCGTCGGCGTCGCCATCGGCCGGCACGTGCTTGATCTTTCGATCGCCTGGCCGGAACTGTGCCCGGACCTGGCCGGCCTTGGCGCATCGCTGTTCTCCCAACCGACGCTCAACCCCTTCCTCGCCAGCGGCCGCCGCACCTGGACGCTCGTGCGCAACCGGGTGAGCCGGTGGCTGCGCACGACCAGCGCCGAACTGCGCGACAATGGCGAACTCCGCGTGCGCTGCCTGATTCCCATGAGCGAAACGGTGATGCACCTGCCCGTGGAGATCGGCGACTACACCGACTTTTACTCCTCCAAAGAGCACGCAACCAACGTCGGCATGATGTTCCGCGATCCCAGCAATGCCCTGCTGCCCAACTGGAAGCACCTTCCCGTCGGCTACCACGGCCGGGCCAGTTCGGTGGTCGTCTCGGGGACCGGCGTGCATCGGCCCTGCGGCCAGACAAATCCGGAAGATGCGCCTGCGCCCAATTTCGGCCCCTGCCGCCTGCTCGACTTTGAACTTGAAGTCGGCTTCATCACCGGACCCGGCAACGAACTCGGCCGGCCCATCGACGTCAATCATGCACACGAGCACATCTTCGGCATGGTGCTCGTCAACGACTGGAGCGCCCGCGACATTCAGAAGTGGGAGTACGTTCCGCTCGGGCCATTCACTGCCAAGAACTTCGCGACTTCAATCAGCCCCTGGGTCGTGCCGATCGATGCGCTGGATCCATATCGCGTGCGCACGCCGCGCACCGAGGGCGACCCGCCGGTTCAGAAATACCTGGATGGCGCGTGGGACTGGAATTTCGATCTGAATCTGCAGGTGGGACTGCAGTCCACGCAGATGCGCGAGCGCGGCGATGCGCCCGCGATCATCTCGCGCAACAACTTCAGCCTCATGTACTGGAACATGTGCCAGCAATTGGCGCATCAGACCATCACCGGCTGCAACGTGCGGCCCGGCGACCTCTACGCCTCCGGCACGGTCAGCGGCACAACGCCCGACTCGCGCGGCTCGATGCTCGAGATCTGCTGGAAAGGCACGCAGCCGCTGACTCTTTCCACCGGCGAGCAGCGCAAGTTCCTCGCCGACGGCGACACCATCATCATGACCGGCGCCTGCCACCGGCCGGGCCTGCCGCGCATCGGTTTCGGCGAAGTGCGCGGCACCATTCTGCCGGCCATCGGCGGTTGAACCATTCGATCTGAAAACGACAAAGGCCCACGTTCGTTGAACGTGGGCCTCTGTGTTTGAGCATTCGACGTCGCGTCAGATCAATTCGATCAGACCTTGTCTTTGAGCGCCTTGAGGGGGCGGACCTTGACGACGTTGCGCGCCGGTTTGGCCTTGAACATGGTCTCTTCGCCGGTGAAGGGGTTGATGCCCTTGCGCGCCTTGGTGGCGGGCTTGCGCTGAACGGTGATCTTCGCCATGCCGGGCAGGGTGAAGATCTGCGGGCCGTTCTTCTTGAGGTCGTTGCCGACCATGGCGTTGAGGGCATCGAACACGCCGGCGACCTGCTTGCGGCTCAGGCCGGTATTGGTCGCGAGGTTGGTGTAGATGTCGCCCTTGCTGCGGGGCTTGTCGGCCTTGGTGAACTTGTACGAGGGCGCTTTGGCGGTCTTCTTGCTGGTCTTGGCCACTTCTTGTTTCTCCATAAACGAGAGTGTCGGAGCCTGTCTGGAGGTTCACAGTGAACCATCCACCCCTGGCTTTCATGCCGGTTTTTATAGGGTCTGGGGGCGGGAAACAAGTGGGATCGGCTCGTTTGCCCCTAGAAAAACAGGGAATTGTGAAAAATCTGTCGTTTCGGCCGAGATATCCACCGGCAAAGACGGCTTCACGGCTGAATCTGGATGAACCCCGGCGGGCTGCTTTGGCACGTGGTCCAGTCGATCGCCTGAACGACGAAGCGCTTGCCGGCGAGGCCGGTGGGGATGAAGCGGTCGAGCGTCGCGCGGCCGTCGGCGTCGGCGAACGCCGTGCCGATGACCTGCGGGTTGACGAGTTCGATCCTCCCGCCGGGGCACTGGGGCACAGCCCGCGCCTCGCCGCGCGCTGTGCCGGCGACGAAGACGACCCGGCCGCCGGGCGTGGCGTGAATCACTTCAAGCATGTTGGTCGCGCCGGGCTGGTTCGGCGCGAAAGACCAGATCATCATCCCTTCATCAATGGGGTCGAGGCGGACGGCGAGATTAAGGTTCCGCGATGGCGAATATGCCTCCGCGGCGATCTGTCCGCTCGAGTTGATCTCCCTCGCGTTGAGGATGGTCCATGCATCGCTGGCTCCATCAGTGAGCAGGTCGTTAAGATTGTGCATCACGTGGTGGCGCCATACAACTCCGACGTTGGTGCGGTACATGCCATCGGGGATGGAGAGTACGCCGACGACTTCGCCTGCGTCGTTGACTCCCCATGTGGTCCCACCGCCTCCGGAATCAAGCAGCCCGAGCGCGATGAGGCGGCGGTTCTCCCAAATGACCGGCATGGCCAGATCAGACGTGAGATTGGAAGCGCCGGCGATCAAACCCGACGGACTGATTTTATTGGCCGAAGTTTCCTGGCCGGGGCGCAATCCGGGCAACTGATGCGCCTCAACGCCGTCCCAGAAAAAGGCATTAAGCCCGGCGTCGCCGACCATCTGGCCGGCGTTGTTCATCGAGCGCCAGCCGATGTCCACGAAGGTGGTCCACTTTCCGTCTTGCCAGAGGAATGTGCGCCAGTTGCGGGCGAAGCCGACGACGAGGCGATCGTCATTGAGGGCGTTGGCGAAACTGTCGTTGGCGCCGGGCGGGTCGAGGTCGATGATGCCTCCCTCCGCCGGCCAGAGGACCGCATGGCCCTGAAAGAGCGCTCTCGACCAACCGACCGCGTCGCCGTTGTTATTCAGATCGCTCGGAATGGAACTCGGATCATCCGGATTGAGAAACGGAAGGACTCGGAATTCGCCATCAGTCCAGACAAATGCGGTAGTCACCGGCAGGGAGTACCCGAGAACCTGTCCCCGCTCGTTAATGGCAAAGGGAAAAGAGTTGCCGTGGCCTGAAAGCGTCCCGACCTCGATGAGGCGGTAGCGCTGCGCGAACGTCGCGGACGCGGATGCGGCCCAACCGAGTACAGCCAAAGGGAAGCATGTGCGCTTTGTCATTGAAACCCCATAACCTGAATCCCTCAAGCCGGCACACCAATTTCGGCCGGCATTGGCATGAACGCCGGGATGGGTTAGCCTATTCCCAAGAGATTCGCTTCTACAAGTGTACTCGAAACCGGCTGTCAGTCCGTGAGACGGAGGCTCGCAATGGCATCACTGCATCTCTCGTTTTTGCGCGCGGCCGTGATCGTTCTTGTGTGTGCGATGGCGCTCATGCCGGGTCGGGTTATGGCGCAGACCGAGCGGGAGCGCGATGTCTACATCTGGGTCTCAGCCTTCGACTCCCCGCCGGGCGAGCAGGTCGCATACATGTTTCATGAGGATGAGCAAGGCGCACTGGTGAGCCTGGGACAGCAGTCCGGGCAGACCTCCGTCTGGTCCATCCGCGAACTCCTGCTCAACGACCAGCAGATCGGAAACAAGGTCTGGTTCCGGGGTGTGAAGGAAGTGCGGATGGTGTACGGCTACAACCCGCTCTTCGGGATGGTGCCGACGCAGGATGTGTCATCGAGTCCTGAAATCCGCCGGCTCGTGGAGCACTGCGTCATCAAGCCCAGTGGACGCACTCCGCGCGACCCATGTAATCGCGTCTGGCCTATCGCGGCGGGCGACGAACTGACGGCTTACGACTTCCGGAACATCACGGGTACTTCTTACGCGATGCAGTTCAGCCCGGATGACACGATGACCGCGGCCAACTGGCTCTGGCGCAATCCGGCCAACATCGGCGTCAACCTCGACTTCGCGTGGTATCTGCGCGTCACAGTGGTTTTCGATATCGATGCCAACTTTGGGTACCACGACGTCAATGTCTCCTGGGTCAGCGCCGCGTATTGCGGCCACGACTTCTGCCTTCCCTCGGGTCAGCAATCCGAGATGATCGGGCCGGAGTGGGAGGTGCCCTCGGGAAACTCCGGCAGGATCGTCGCAGCCGTGCCCTTCCTTCAGGATCACGCCTCGTGGATGCGCATGATGCGCAATGAGGACATTCTCTTTACAACCACCCCTGACTATCCGCCGCAGGACCAGCCGGCTGGCCATCGCTGCAACGAACCGTACCAGGTGCCGACGAACTGGCACACCCACGCCGGACATTTCGACGTCGGCGCGATGCAGAGTTCGGTCGCCCTGCCCGGCAGCAACGGACCGACGTTCACGGCGGGCGATCTCCTGTGGGTCCACGCGATCTATGACGTGCCCAACCACACCCCCAGCGAGCCGGTAAACGGCCGCGCGCTGTGGATGATTTTCTGGGAGCCGGCGCAGTAGCGCCGTCGCGAATCCAGTACTCGATCGCCACGGTGCGCGCCTGCCGTCCTACAGCGTCTCCGCGACCAGCCGCGCCAGTTCGCTGCGCTCGCTTTTGGCCGGTGCGAGAGCAGCCGGCCCGGCTCGGGATCCCTGCCGCAGCGTGGCTCCGACTCGCGCTTTGGTATTCACCTAGACTTTGCGGGATGCATCCGCCTCACGACCAGCGAAACTCAAGCGGACCATCCGCGCAAGGGCACGACATCGACCCGGTTGGTGAAGTGCTGTGGGCCTACGAAACCGCGGAACGGCTCGACCGGCTGCGCGTCCGTGGCATCTGGATTTCGCATCTTGGGCTCGTGTCGCCCCTGCTGACCATGCCTCTCATGGCCATCCCGCACGCAGCCGGCGCCCTCGGCCCAAACCCTCCATCCAATCTGTGGCTCGCAGCGCTGACGTTCCTCATCGTGGCGCTCGTCCTGGTGTCGGTCGCCGCCGTCATTCCATGCTTCATCTTCGGCTCAGTTCTCCGCCTGGTTTCTTCATGGCGACTTGAGCGGCACTTCCGCCGGTTCGGATGCCCAGTCTGCCCGCCACTGGTGGCCGGCGAGCGCTTCGGCGACTGGCGCATCGATCGAATCAGTCCGGACGGCATCAGCATGCGCCGAGTGGCCCCCGTGGTCTTCGTGCTTGTGCTGATCGGCGTTGCCGCGTCCTTTTTCATTGGCGCGTTCACTCAGATTCTGTTCACGAACCAGCAGTGGGCAGCGCTGCCGCTTGGCGGCATGGGGGCGCTGATTCCGGCTGGCGTGGTGCTTTCCCGAATCCGCAGCCCGATCTCATGGCTCGTAGTCTCCGATGCCGATAGCCCGAGCGTCGTTCAGCTCAACGTGCTGGCTGGCACGCTTCGTACACATCGAATCGAGTTGCCGACAATCCGCGGGTGGGGAGTGCACGACAACAGCCTGTGGCTATTCGCGGGAAAGCGCCGTTACGCGGTCGCAACCGTCGGCCCCGGAAAGCTTGGAATGCTGCGCGCCCAGCGAATCATCCACCACGTCGCCGCCTGCCGCGTCCAGCACGATCGCAGTGTCGCCAAACCGTCCTGGCGTGGGAAACTGCTCAAGCACCTTCATTAGAGCGTCTCCGCGACCAGCCGCGCCAGTTCGCTGCGCTCGCTTTTGGCCAGGGTCAC
This sequence comes from Planctomycetota bacterium, assembly GCA_963205185.1. Lineage (GTDB taxonomy): Bacteria > Planctomycetota > Phycisphaerae > Phycisphaerales > UBA5793 > UBA5793. Next base: position 159,233 of record CAUJHZ010000025.1, read on the forward strand.
GTGCCCGACGATGCCCTCGTACTTGAGGCGCTCGACGAGGTAACTCAGCCCATTGCTTTCGGCGTCGAGGTACGGATTGTCGATCTGCGCCACATCCCCCGTCAGAACGATCTTGGTCCCCTCGCCCACGCGCGAGGTGATCGTCTTCACTTCGTGGGGCGTGAGGTTCTGCGCCTCGTCAACGATCATGAACTGGTGCGGAATCGACCGGCCGCGGATGTACGTGAGCGGCTCCATGACGAGTTTGCCCTCGGCCATCAGCTTCTGCACGCGCTGCTCGGTCGAGTGGCTTTCGGCCGCGTCGAAGCGCGTGCCGCGGTTGCTCAGCAGAAACGCGAGGTTGTCAAAGATCGGCTGCATCCACGCCGTCAGCTTCTCATCCTTGTCGCCGGGCAGGTAGCCGATGTCGCGCCCCATGGGCATAATGGGTCGCGCGACGAGCAGTTTGTCGTAGCGCTCTTCGTTGAAGACCTTGGTCATGCCCGCCGCCAGCGCCAGCAGCGTCTTTCCCGTCCCGGCGGTGCCCAGCAGGGTCACGAGCTGCACATCATCGTCGAGCAGCAGATCAAGCGCCATCGTCTGCTGGAGGTTGCGCGCCATGACGCCGAAGGTCGGCCGGCGCGGCCCGGTAACGGGGATGAGATGATTCGTATCCGCCAGCCGCCGCGCCAGGCCGGTGTGCGACTGATCCTGCGCATCGCGCAGCAGGACGAACTGGTTGGCGCAGATGTGGATCGCCCCGCTTTGGCCGTCCTGCGATACCGTCAGATACGGCTCGAGCCGATCCAGCACGACCTGCCGCTCGGTGTACAACTCGTCGATGATCTCGCTGGCCACGTCGAGCGTCATAAAGCCGGTGTAGAGGCTCGCGGCATCGACTTTTTCGCTCTCGAAGTCTTCGGCCGTCAAACCGATGGCGTCGGCCTTGAGCCGGGCATTGATGTCTTTGGACACGAACACCGTCCGCCGGCCCTGCTGCGCCATGGCCCAGGCGATGGAGATGATCCGATTGTCTGGAGTATCGGTGCGCAGGTGCGGGCAGATCTCGGGCGCATCGAGGGCGACGCGGATGACGCCGCCCTTGTCGTTCCACTTCACGCCTTCCATAAGCGGACCGCGGTTGCGCAGGATATCGAGCTGCCGGATGACTTCGCGCGCGTTGCGGCCGATGTCGTCGTTGCCGCGCTTGAGCTGGTCGAGTTCTTCGAGGACGGCGAAGGGGATGACCACTTCATTGTCGTCGAACATGAACAGGGCCTTGGGATTGTGCAGCACGACGTTGGTGTCGATGACGAAATGCTTGATTCGACTCCGCGCTTCGTCGGGCGAGGCGGTCGCGCTATGGGCGGCTGCACCGGCGTGTTTCTTCAACGGCGAGGCTCCTTCTCCGGAGTGCATCGGCCGAAGTTCCACCCTCGGCCAGTCGATTGTACCAAGGGCCGATAGGAATGCATGGCAAGGCAATCGCGCTTTCGCGAAAGACAAATGAACGCCCTGCCTTCCAGCCGGCCGGCGGCGCGGCCGCGTACGATTGGCCTTGTTCGCAGCCCCGCCGGACGGAGTTATCGTGACGGACTGGTCGGTCGAATCCTGGAAATCCCGAGCCGCGCTCCACCAGCCGGTGTACGCCGAGCCCGCCGCCGTCGAGCAAGCGGTGCGCAAACTCCGCTCGCTGCCCCCGCTGGTCACGAGTTGGGAGATTGAGCGGCTCAAGCACGAACTGGCTGAGGCGCAGGCAGGCAAGCGCTTCCTGCTCCAGGGCGGCGACTGCTCCGAGTCATTGGCCGACTGCACGAGCGAGACCATCGCCAACAAACTCAAGATCCTGCTGCAGATGAGCCTCGTGCTGGTGCAGGGCGCGCGCAAGCCGATCACGCGCGTCGGCCGCTTCGCCGGCCAGTACGCCAAGCCGCGCTCCAGCCCGACCGAAACGCGCGGCGGCGTCACGCTGCCCAGTTACTGCGGCGATCTGATCAACTCCCACGAGTTCACGCCCGAGGCCCGCCAGCCCGATCCGCATCTTATGGTGCGCTGCTACCAGCACGCGGCGATGACGCTCAATTTCATCCGCTCGCTCATCGACGCTGGGTTCGCCGACCTGCACCACCCGGAGTACTGGGAGTTGTCGTTCTGCGACAACGCCGCGCTGCAGGATGAGTACCACGCCATGGTGCGGCGGCTGTCTGATTCCATCCGCTTCATGGAGACGATCGCCGGCCAGTCGATTGATGATCTCACCCGAGTGGAATTCTTCACGAGCCACGAGGGACTGCACCTGCTCTACGAGTCGGCCGGCACGCGCACCGTGCCGCGCCGCGAGGGCTACTACAACCTCACCGCGCACCTGCCGTGGATCGGCGACCGCTGCCGCGCTCTCGACGGCGCGCACGTCGAGTACTTCCGCGGCATCCGCAATCCGGTCGGCGTCAAGCTCGGTCCGCGCGCCACGGCGGATGAACTGCTGGCGCTGCTCGACCGGCTCAACCCGGGCAACGAGCCGGGCCGGGTCGTGCTCATTCACCGCATGGGCCTGGCCAACGTGAAGCGCATCCTGCCGCCCCTGCTGCAGGCGGTGGCCGCCTCGGACCGCCGCGTGCTCTGGGTGTGCGATCCCATGCACGGCAACACGAGGAGCGTCAACGGCGGCGCCGACCCTGCACGCAAGACGCGCGATTTCAACGACATCCTCGGCGAACTCGACGCCTCGTTCGACCTGCACGCCAGCGCCGGCACATACCTCGGCGGCGTGCACTTCGAACTCACCGGCGACCACGTCACCGAGTGCACCGGCGGGGCCCGCGGTCTGAGCGAAGCGGACCTCGATGCAAACTACCGCAGCACCTGCGACCCGCGGCTCAATTACGAGCAGTCGCTGGAGATGTCGTTTCTGATCGGGCGCCGGCTGGCGAGCGCGTAGGGCTCGCGCGTGATCGGCGGCGAAGCTCCCCTTCGCCGAACCTTCGGATCGCGGCTAAACGCTTCACCGAACAGTTCACTACAATCCTCCACATGCTCGTTCTGAAGATCATCGACGGACCGGACAAGGGCAAGCGGTTTGATGTGCCGGACTGGGAGCCGCAACTCATCGGCCGCTCCAGTGAGGCGCTCAAGATCAGCGACCAGACCTGCTCGCGCCGCCACGCCGAACTCACGCCTGACGACGGCGAGTGGTACGTGCGGGACCTTGGGTCGGCCAACGGCACGTACGTGAACGGCCGCCGCATCAGCTCGAATCGCGTGCGGCTGCAACTGGGCGATCTCATCCGCGCCGGTTCGACGGTGTTCGCCTTCGGCGCGCGGCGCTATGGCGGGGTGAACAACCCGGTGCGCGCCCTGCAGGATGAGTTCATGGATGCCGTCGTCGAGCAGCGGTTCGAATCCAACGACGACTCGATGATCATGGCCGTGCCCGATCCGGCCGCCGCGGCGCAGGAGCACCTGCGCATCATCTACGAACTCACGCGCATCACGACGCAGACCGTCGATCGCGAGAGCCTGCTCGAGTTCGTGATGGAGCTGATCTTCGACGAGTTCGAGCCCGAGCGGGGCTTCATCCTGATCCAGGAGCGGCCCGACGACAAGCCGGAGCCGACGGTCGTGAAGTACCGCACTCCGCCGCGCAGCCAGGATGAAGGGCAGATCCACGTCAGCCGCACGATCGTCGCGCACGTGATGAGCCGCGGCGAAGGCGTGCTGTCGTCCAACGCGATGAAGGACCGGCGCTTTTCAGCCGGCGACTCGGTGCGCAACTACGCCATCCGCTCGGCGATCTGCGTGCCCATCCGCTACCACGACCACACCTACGGCGTCATTCACATCGACACGTCGCTCAAGAACTACACCTTCAGCGACAGTCAATTGCGCCTGCTCACCGCCATCGGCCAGCACGTGGGCCTGGCGCTGTCCAACCTGGCCCTGTACGAGCAGCAGTTGCAGAGCGCGCGCCTCGCGGCCGTGGGCGAGACGGTCGCGTCGCTCTCGCATTCGATCAAGAACATTCTGCAGGGGCTGCGCGGCGGCGCTGACGTCGTCGGACGGGCTCTCAAGAAGAAGGATCTCGGCCTGGCAGAGGGCGGGTGGGACATCCTCTCGCGCAACCTCGACCGCATCTACGCGCTGACGATGAACATGCTCACCTACTCAAAGCAGCGCCAGGTCGAGATCGAGCTGACCAAACTCTCGATGCTGCTGCAAGACGTCATTGCGCTCGTGCAGCCGCAGTGCGACCGGCGCGGCATCGTGCTGATGACCGATTACGACCCCGACATGCCGCCCATTCCGCTGGACCCGGGCATGATGCATCAGGCGCTCATGAACCTGCTGATCAACTCGATCGAGGCGGTCGAGCCGACGACGGGCATCATTACGCTGCGGTGCGATTACGACATGGTGGACGACGCCATCCTCATCCACATCAGCGACAACGGACCGGGCATCCCCGAGAGCGAGCGCTCGCGCATCTGGCTGCCGTTCCATTCGACCAAGGGCCTGCGCGGCACCGGCCTGGGCCTGGCGGTCACGCGCAAGATCGTCGAAGAACACGGCGGGCAGATTTCGTTTGAATCCACCGAGGGCGAAGGCGCGACGTTTACGATCCGCCTCTCCACCGATGCGGCGGGCGTGCTCGATCCGTCGGAAACGCTCTCGACTGCGGCCGGCGCCCCGAGCGCACCCGCTCAGCGCGACGAACACGAATCGACCCGCGCCGAGCCGCAAGGTGAACGTGCGGCGCCCCGGACGCCCTTTGACGCCGAATGATGGACCGCTCAGGCGGCGCGGCGGCGCGGCGGGCGGCCGGGTTCGGTCGAAACGAGGTCCTGCACCTGCTCCTGCTCGTCGCTGCTTCGGCTGCTGCGGAACAGACGCGTCATTCCCTGCGCCAGTGCGAGGAATGCCAACGTCGTCCAACCCAGGCCGATGAAGCCGCCGAGCACTTGAAGCAGGCGTCCGCCGAGGAAGTCGTCATACTGCCGTCCGATGGTGAGCAGGAAGTAGACCCCGACGGGCGGAACAACCACCAACATCCAGAACACGAGACGGGACCTCATGGCCAACTCCGATTGAGCGCATCGCACCGCGCAAGCGAAACATGCAGCGACCCCTGTCAGCCCTGCAGGCTGATTGACCGCTCATTGGTTCCGATGGTGGCCGAGGCTCGCACAGGCAACGCGCCGGCCGAGGTGAGCGACTTCCGCGTGGAAGCGCCAAGCGGCGCTGTGTTGCCGGCTGATTATAGCGAGCTGGCGCAGGGCGAAAAGACCGCGCCGCGCGCCGGGGCCGCCTATGCTCAGTCAGTCATGTCCCAGCCCGACTACACGGTCCGCATCGACGCGTTCCAAGGCCCATTGGATCTGCTGCTTTTTCTGATCAAGCGGGCGGAAGTGGACATCGTGGATATTCCGATCGCCGAGATTACGGATCAGTACGTCTCTTATCTGAAGGGCCTGGATCGCATTGACATCGAAACCGCTGGCGAGTTCCTCGTGATGGCGGCGATGCTCATGGAAATCAAGAGTCGAATGCTCATGCCGCCCGAGAGCAGGCCCGGAGCCTCCGCCGGCGCGGCGGCGGACGCCGAAGCCATCAGCGGTCTGGATGCCTCGGACCCGCGCTACGAACTGGTCATGCAACTGCTGGCCTACAAGCGGTTCCGCGATGCAGCCCAGACGCTCGAGCACCTCCGCAGCGAATGGCTCAACCGATCGCCGCTGGCCAGGATTGCGCTGGGCGCTTCCGCCGCGCCTCAGCCCGAACAGGAGCACGAATTCGTCGAGGCCGACCTGGAAGACATCGGCGTCTGGGACCTCTTTGAGGTCTTTCAGCGCATTACCGAAGCGGTCGATTTCGGTCGCCTCGGCGATCACCGCGTCGAGTACGACGACACGCCGATCGTACTGCACGAAGCGGACCTGCTCGACCAGATCGGCCGCGCGCAGGACGGCCGCCTGTCACTGCGCCGCGCGTGCGCCGGGCGCAAGCGCGGCGAGATGATCGGACTGTTTCTCGCCACGCTCGAACTCGTGCGCCAGCACAAAGTGCGCGTGATCCAGGACCGGGTGCACGATGACATTATCCTCGAACACCGGCACGAGAGCGAACAGCCGCAGGCGCACAGCCATCAGCCCGGCGACCAGGCCAAAGTGTGATCGCAGCGGTGGTCAGTCGCCTCCGCCGATGTCGGCGATGCCGTCATCAACGGGCACGGCTTCGGCCGGTCGGTACTCGACGGGCTGGTTGTTCACGGCCCATCCTTCGTGCTCGCTCGAGATGATGGATTGGCGCTCGCCACGATAGCCGCGCGTCGCCCCGCCCTGCTTCACTTCGCGTATCGCGTCCTGCTCGGAAATGGCTTCGACGTTCCAGCGGCGTTCGCGGATGACGACCTGCCGCACTCTCTCGATGACCTCGTACTTGTTCACGGCCGCAACCACCTTTCGTCGAAGGCATGATACGCGCGCGAGCACGCGCCGCGAGGCCGCTCAAAGCAGTTGCAGGATGTCGAGATACGCGAGCATCGGCAGGTCGAAGAAGATACGGTCCGGGCCGAGGTTGTAATTCTGGTTCTCGACGATCATCTTGGCCCGATCGACGTGGGTCGCCGCGAGTTCGAACACGTGCTGATCGGAGATTTCCGTCAGGCACAGGTTGGCAATCGTCGAGGCGGCGATCGTGGCGCCGTCCGTGCCGCCTCTCACCTGCAGTTTGGTGAGCACGGACTGCCGGACGAATTCGCCCATCGAGATCGGCAGCCCACCGAACCAGTCCGCCGGCAACCCGACGTAGATCTCCGACTGGTTCAGTTCGCCCAGAAGAATGCAGTTCACATCGCCAACCGAGGTGAAGCGGGCTCCGATGGCGGCGCCTTTCACGCTGAACTTGCCGACCGGCTGTCCCTCGGCGCCGTCGGCAGTGAAGTCGCCGGTGAAATCCGCGCAAACGACGACGCAGTCGGCCGTGGCCACGGCCATCGACCCGTCCAGCGAGCCGCGGATTACGGCTTTGTGAAGCAGGCCATCGCTGTCGAACGAGGCTGAGGCGCTCAGCGAGCCACAGACCTTCAGACACCAGAGACCTGCGGCATCGGTGGTGATCTCGCCGCCGCTGAAATCTCCCTTGATGCACACGATGCCGGCCGACGAGTCGGTGATGTTCACGCTGCCGCCGGTGAGGTTGCCCTTGACGGTGAATCGCGCGAAGTGATCGAGATTGAACGTACCGGCCGAATCGCCGCAAATGACGACGCAGCCCCCCGAGGCGTTGAAGGTCGCGCCTGCCTGCATGTCGCCGATGACCTCGACTTTGGCTCCAAGGCGGCCGACGGTGAGCGCACCGCTGGTCCAGGATCCGCCAATCTTGAGCCGGGCGAGGGTGTCAAGCACCTGCGAGCCGCCGGTGAACGCGGCGTTGCCGAGAATGTTGATCATCCCGGCCCGATTCACGTCGAGGCTGATCGTCGCGTCGCCCCCGATGCGCATGGAGCCCAGGCCGCTCTCGCCGTCGGTCGTCAGCGCGAAACCGGCATCGGTATCGACGTTGAAGTTTGCCACGCTGGGGGCCGAAAACCCGCCGCCGAGCATGAGCGAGCGTGCGCGGAAGCTGTACACTTCGCACAACGTGATGCTTCCCGTCGTGTTCACATCGCGCAGGGTAAGTTCGGCGCACTGGCCCTCGATCGAGGCGCTGCCGGTCAGGTCGCCGAAAGTCGCGCGATTGACGTTGCACAGCCAGGCGCCTTCGCCGACGAAATCGACCTGCGCGAAGTTGATCGTGCCGACGCGGACGAACAGATCGCCCAGCGCGATGTCGCCCTGCATGCGGCCGATCTGGATGCGCCCGTCGCCGCCGATCGCCTGAACCACCGTCACGTTCAGCGAGCCGACTCCAGCCGCTGCGGCGGAGACATAGAGCGTGTCGATGCCGCCGCCGTCACCGAACGACGTGTAGGTGATCGATCCGCTCACGCCCACGAGGCTGAAGATCGCGATATCGCCGTCGCCATCGATAATCTCCGAGCGGCGCCCGCCACCCTGCGCGGAGGAGGTGGTCGCGCCGGCGACGTTGCTCGGATCGGAATTGCCGGCCGCGTTGAAGGCGCGGACGCGATAGAACCACGTCGAATCGGCCTGCAGATTCATGTTCACATATTGCGTCTGATTGGGCTGCACCGTTTCGATCTGCGTCCACGTGAGATTCGGATCGGCGGCCCGCTCGATGATGAAACCCTGCTCGTTGTCCGAGTTGTCCATCCAGTTCAACTGGATCTCGCTCTGCGAGATCCCCATGGCCGTGAGCCCGGTCGGCGCCGCCGGCGTCAGGAGCACGCCTCCCTGCGTGTACGCGAACGCAACGTTGGAGTCGCCGGATTCGCCAGCGTCGTTGTAGGCTCGCACGGTGTAGTAGTACGGCGTGTTGGGCATAAGCATCGTGTCGTCGAAGGTGATCACATCGGGGCCGACCGAGCCGACCAGCGTCATGAATTCACCTTCGAGGCGATAGATGTTGAAGCCATTCTCATCCGTCGAATTGTCGTCCCACATCAGGCGAATGGCTGAGGATGACAGCGCGACCGCCTGCAGATTGCTCGGGTCCATCGGCGGGATTTGGGTAATGGCGCTGGCCACGTTGGAGTAGGCGGAGTTCGCGAGCGAGTTGTACGCACGCACGCGGTAGTAGTAGCGCGTGTTGGGGTTCAGACTGCCGTCCGGATACGTGACAAAGCCGCCCGTGCCGCTGGACGGAGGGGTCAGCGTTACCTGCGTCCAGCCGGTCACCCCGTCCAGCGAGCGCTCGAGTTCGAATCCGTCTTCAAAGAGCGTGGTGTCTTCCCATTGCAGTTCGATCGACATGCCATCGAGCGCTGTGGCGGTGAGATTGACCGGCGCGCTGAGACTGGTGATCGAGATGCCAAAGAGCACGTACGCTTCGCCGGTGTTCTGATTCGTCGCAGCGGCTCCGATGAGCAGGTCGTCGCGGCCGTCGTTGTTCACATCCTTGCCCAGCGAAATCGGTTCGCCGACAATGCCGCTGATGAGCGACACGCCCTGAATAATGAAGCCGTTCTCGCCGTCCACCATGGACACGTCAAACATGCCTCCCGAGCCGACGTCCGGTCCGCCGACGAACACGTACACCTCATTGCGCGCATAGCCGGCAATCGCAATGTCGCCGATGCCGTCATCGTTGAGATCGCCGGCGTGGGCCGCGAAAGCGCCCGAGCCGAGCGGGACGAGGACCGTGTAGCCGTTCGAACCGTTCAAACTGCTCAGATTGAGCACGCCGCTGCCGCCGATCCCGGCGGCGCCGAAGATGACAAACGCGTTCTGGGTCACGCTGCCGACGATCAGATCGTCGATCTCATCGCCGTTCACGTCGCCGCCGCCTGACACGCTGAATGAGAAGAGGCTGCCGGCACTGGGCCCGTGCACCACAAACCCGTTAGACCCGTCGAGAGCGGCAAGGTCGATGTACCCCGAGGTGTTCTGTCCGATGAAGGCCTTCCCGAAGATGACATAGGCGGAACCGGCGCCGTTCGAATCAACTTCGAGCGCGCCAACCACGAGATCTGCGATGCCGTCGGCGTTGAGATCGCCCGCTCCATCGACGCGCCAGCCAAGATCATCCTGCAACGCGAGTCCTGGTATGAACAGACCGCTGAACCCATCAAGATCGGTAACGTTGACGGGGCCGTCGGTTCCCAGATTTGGATCGCCGAACACGACGTAGGCTGCGCCCGCCTCATCGAACGCCGTGATGGAACCAAGGGCAACGTCTCCGTACCCGTCGTCGTTGAGATCGCCGATTCCCGCAACGGAGAGTCCGATGGTGTCGTCGAGGCCGCCAAGGATTTCGACGCCGTTGGCTCCGTTGACGATGTCTCCGAGCGAGAAGGCGCCGCCGGCCCCGATGCCGCTCTTGCCGTAGAGGATGTACGCCTTGTTGGCGATGGGCGTGCCGATGATGAGATCCGCGACCATGTCGCCGTTGACGTCACCTGCCGATGACAGGCTCCAGCCGGCGTGGCCCGCCGTTTCGATGCCAGTGATGACAAAGCCATTCGAACCATCGAGCGATGCCAGATCGATCTGCCCGCTCGCGCCGAGGCCCGCAGCGCCGAAGACGACGTAGATGCGGCCGTTCTGAAGCAGGTCGCCCGCGGAAGGGGCGCTGACGGCCAGGTCGGAGATGCCATCGGCATTGAGATCGCCGATGGCCGTGATCGAGAAGCCGAGTTCGCCATTGGCCTCGACGCCGGGGATCAGAAAGCCATTAGACCCGTCGAGTTCGCCCACGTTGAACACCGGATCGCCAAAGAGCAGTTTCCTCGGCTCGAGCGGCTGAAAGGCGATGCGGCCCTGCGACATCGGTCGGCTCGCCTGCCTGAGGCAGCGGGCAGCGGTTCGTCTGAACATGAATCGTCTCTCCATGGAGGGTGCGCATAACTCGTTGCCACCCACACTCTTACTCGCGATCGAACTGGAAACCGGTCAACGCGGCTGCACAAACCACGGGTTCCATTGCCAGTCGTGGTTCTGGCGTTGTTCGTCAGGCCGGCTGGGGTCGTACTCGCGGTCCACGTAGTAGAGCAGGCCCGCCTGGGTGGGCCCGATCGTCATCGCCCCGTGCCAGAGGTTTGGAGGAATGACCAGCACCCCGGGATTCCGCTCACCCATCGCCGCGGTCCACCGGCTCGAGCCATCGCGGGACATGATCGCCGCCTTGATGCAGCCGTGCAGCAGGCACCAGACGTCGGTCTGGCGCTCGTGCAGGTGCCAGGCCTTGATCACGCCGGGCTGCTGGACTGAGTAGTTGATCTGCCCGCCGCTGAGAATCCCTGCCATCAGCCCCATGAACGACCACCCGCGGTCATCCACCCACGCACTCAGGGGGAAAACGCCGGGCGTCGCGGCACTTTCGCAGCGGGACTTGAACCCGGCTAGAGGCTCGCTCCGCTCAGGTCGCAGCAGTTCACTCATGGGAACGTACTCACCACAGTCTTGATACTCTCACTGGAGCGGCCGGCGTGAGCCACCGACCGGTTCGAACCGCATCCGGCGGGCATTGTATCCGGTAACGTGCGCTCGCTCAGGGGTAGATGACGCCCGGCGGCGATGGCGGATCCGTGTCGCTGCGGAAGCGACGCTGCGCCAGCACTTCATCGGTTACCCCCAGCCGCTCCAAGCCGCGCCGGCCCGCCAGGCGCAGCACCATCAGCTCGAAGTCAAGCCGGATGATGGCGACGTGATCGTCGGCGCGGCGCATCCAGGCGTGATACTCGACCATGCCCCGCTTCGGATGATTTGACTCCGACTTGCCCACGACGCGCATCTCGAGGTAGAGCCGATCGCCGACGTACGACGGCTGAAGGAAGCGGGTGGCGAGCGTCGAGAGCGCGAGAATCGTACCGTAGGTGTAGTCGCAGCGGTGGTACTGCCCGATGGCCAGCGAGGTGAGAAACGCCCCGTGGGTGATTGTGCGGCGGTACACGCTTCGCATGGCGAATTCATGATCGACGTGCAGCGGATTGAGATCGCCGGTGAGTTCGGCGAAGCGCACGACCATGTCTTCGGTGATCGTGACAACGCAATGGGGGAAGTCCGTGAGGCGGTCGCCGACTTCAATCTCGTCCCAGAACTTGCCGAGGCGATGGGGTTCAAAGCGCGCGAGCCTGCTGTCTCGCTGCACCTGCCTCGCCGAATCGCTTGCCGCGCGGGTCATTGCGTCTCCCTGGCCCACCGGCCCCCACCGCCTGGTCGCCTTCTAGAATCCCACGGTTATAGTCCCGCCGCGCCGCCGGCGGCAACTGGCCGCCTCACTCCATCCGACCGATCCCCCGGCATGAGCAGCGAACTGGACATTATCATCGTCGCCAACGGCTCGGCCGCCCCTGACCTGTCGCGACTTCTTTCCTCAATCGAGCGCCAGCACTGTTCAGGCGTGGACGTGCGCGTCGTAACGAACAATTGCACTGACACAACCATCGAGTGCCTTCGGGCATTCCCGTGGGCCCCGCGCCTCGATTTCGGGGCCAACATCGGCTACGGCGGAGCCGTCAACCGCGCGATTCTTGAAGGGGATCACTCGGCGCTGTGGCTTATCGCGTGCAATTGCGATCTCGAGTTTCCAGCCGGTTCGCTTCAGGCGATGAAACACGCGCTGGGGGCGGCGGCCTGTGATGTCGGCTGCATCGCGCCGATGCTGCTCGACCCGCCTGAGCGGGGCGGCGGCATCCAACCCAGTGTGGGAGAGTTCCCCTCCTTGGCGGGCCTCCTGCTGGGCCGATTGCGGCCGCGACGCACGCGAAAGTACCGGCCCGCGCCCGCAACGGCCGGCGATGTGCCGTGGGCGACGGGCGCGTGCCTGGCGCTTCGCCGCAGCGCGTTTGCGGAGGTGGGCGGCTTCGACGATGACATGTTCCTCGACTACGAGGACACCGACTTGTGCAAACGCCTTGCCGATCAAGGCTGGCGCACGCGGTTCGAACCCTCGTGGAAAGTGATGCACCGCTCGCCCAACGCGCAGCGGCCGCCCGATCCAGCCCGGCAGGTGCACACGCGCCAGAGCCTGGTGCGCTATCTTGCCAGGCACCGGCCCCGCTGGGAGGTGTTCGTGCTGGGACTGCTCCTGCGATCGACGCTGGCAGTGCACCGCTCGAGTCACCCCTTCGCGCCGAGTTGGCGAGCCGCGCTGGACACCCAGCGCCAACTTCGCGGGCGGCCGGCGTCGTGAGCGGTCGCACCATTGTCCTCGGCGCCGGCGGCATGCTCGCCACCTCGCTGGCTGATCTTGCCCAGCGGTCGGGCGTGGCGAACGAGTGGTCGTTTCTTACTCAGGAAGATCTTGACATCACCATCGATTCGCGCGTCGATGCGGTGATGGCCGCATTGAAGCCGGACTGGGTCATCAACGCTTCGGGATACACCAACGTGGACGGCGCGGAAAGCGATGCGGCGGCGGCGCACCTGCTCAACGGCGACGCCGTCGGCGGCCTGGCCCGCGCGTGCCGAAAGCACGGCTCGCGACTCGTCCATTATTCCACCGACTACGTCTTCGACGGGTCCGCCGATCGCCCCTGGCGCGAAGACGATCCAACGGGGCCGATCAATGAATACGGCCGATCCAAACTCGCCGGCGAGCGGGCGCTGGCTCAGAGCGGCTGCGAGCATCTGCTCATCCGCAGTTCGTGGCTGTACGCGGCCCACGGCCGCAACTTCGTCCGCACCATTCTCGACCGGCTGCGCAGCGCGGGAAAGGTGCGCGTTATCGACGATCAGCGCGGGCGGCCCACGTGCTGCGATGACCTTGCTCAATTCACGCTCGCGCTCATGGATTCGCCGGTGCGCGGGACCGTTCATGCGGCCAATGACGGCGAGGCGAGTTGGTGCGAGTTCGCCTGTGCGATCCGCGACCTGGGTGCGCCAGACGCAGCCGTCGAACCATGCCGCACGAAGGATTATCCCACGCCGGCGCGGCGGCCCCGCTATTCGACGCTTGATCTCACCCGGCTCCAGAGCGCGCTGGGTTGGCGGCCGCGTCACTGGCGCGAAGCGCTGCGCGACGTGATCGAGCGGCTCGACGCTCGCGGCGGCTGAGCCGCCGTCAGTCCTTTCCGAAACTGATTGTTTCGCCTTCGCGCGGCATGGCGGGCCGGGCGTGGCGGCGTTTCTCGAGCGCATCGGCCAGCGCTTCCATCGAATCCTCTTCGCCGTGCACCAGCATCGTCTGCGGATTGCCTTTGGTGAACGCGTCGTGCCAGCGGATGAGATCGGAGCGCCCGGCATGGGCCGAGAACCCGTTGATGGTGTGAATGGCCGCCTTGACGCTGACTTCCTCACCGTAGATGCGAACCGCTTTCGCCCCGTCCACGAGTTGTCGGCCCAGCGTGCCGCGCCCCTGGAACCCGACAAAGACGACGTGCGCTTCGGGGCGCCAGAGGTTGTGCCGGAGATGGTGCAGCACGCGGCCGCCGGTGCACATGCCGCTGGCGCTGATGATGATGGCCGGCCGCCTCAGTTCGTTGAGCGCCTTCGAATCCTCCACGCTGTGCGTGAAGTGCACGAAATCGAGATCGCACAGTTCGAAACCCTGCTCGATGAGTTCGAGCGTCTCTTCGTCAAAGAGCCCGGCGCTGCGGCAGTAGAGTCCGGTCGTGGTCAACGCCATCGGGCTGTCCACGTACACCTCCCGGAACGGCAGCCGCTTGTCCCGGTCAAGTTCGGCCAGCCGATAGAGCAGCGACTGCGTGCGCCCGACGGCAAACGCGGGGATGATGACGTGGCCGCCCGTTTCCGCTGCCTCATGCAGAACCCGCTCGAACTCCGCGAGCGTTTCCTCCCTGCTGCGATGATCGCGGTCGCCGTAGGTCGATTCCATGACAACGGCGTGTGCATGGTCGAGTGTCTCCGGATCGCGGATGAGCGCCTGGCCGTCGGGTCCGATGTCTCCGGACATGACCAGCCGCCGCATGTTCCCGCCGCTGCCGATCTCGAATTCGGTAATGGCCGAACCGAGGATATGACCCGCATCGTGGAAGCGGAACTCGATTTCGTCGAGAATCCGGCAGTCTTTCCAGTAGGGAACCGGCTTGAAGAGCGGGAACACCTTCTCGGCGTCCTGCGTCGTGTACATCGGCTCGACGGCGCTCTTGCCCTCGCGAGCCCGCCAGCGCGTCTCGCGCTCAGCGTCGGACTCCTGAATATGAGCCGCGTCGCGCAGGAGGATCTCGGTCAGCGCGACGGTGGCGGGAGTGGCGTAGATCGGCCCGGCGTATCCGGCCGCAGCCAGTTTGGGCAGCAGGCCGCAGTGATCGATGTGCGCGTGCGAGAGCACAACGGCGTCGAGTTGGCCGATGTCGAACTGAAAGCGGCGCCGGTTCTTCTTATCGGCTTCGAACGTCCCCTGGCGCATGCCGCAGTCAAAGAGCACCCGGCGATCCCGGTAGCGGATCAGGAAGCACGAGCCCGTAACCTCGCGCGCAGCGCCGTAGAAGGTGATGTCCATGACAATAGACGTAGCGGCTGCGCCCGCCGCGGGCAAGTGCGGGACCGCTGAAGACTGCATCAGGTCGCCGTCCGGCGGGTTAGAATGATCGCGATCCCGGCCTGTGCGGAGTCGCGATGATCCACGTCGCCATCCTTTACGAGAAGTACCTCCGCGCGATCCTCGAGGGCCGCAAGACCATCGAGATGCGCCTGACGCTCACCAATCGGGCGCCCTTCGAGGCGATCGAAGCCGGCGAGCGGTTGTATCTCAAGCGCTCGGGCGGTCCTTTCCGGGCGACGGCGATCGCGGATCACGTCATGTTCGTGCGCGACCTTTGTCCCAGCGACATCGCCCGCATCCGGCGCGATTACAACGAGTGGATCGGCGCTGACGGCGAGGCATGGAACGCGAGGAGACACGCCCGGTATGCCTCGCTGATCTGGCTGCGCGACGTGGAGCCGATCCGCTTCGGGCCACGGATGAAGCCGCATCACGGCGTGGCGTGGCAATGCCTCCCGGAGCGCGAAGACGTCTATCCCGCGTGCCTCGAGACGCTGGCGCACGCGCCTGCGGAATCAATCGGAGGCAGTGGCGCGGCCGACGAGATGCTCATTCCCATCACCGCCGCCAATATCCGCCATGGCCACATCTACCTCACCGGCCTGACCGATCGCTTTCCGGCCGCGTCGCTGGGCGGACGGACGCGCGCCGAGGCCGGCATACCGCTCACGCTTCGCTTCGCCCGCGGCGCCACGGTGCACACCGACATCGTGCGGCATCGCAATATCTTCCGCAGCCGGGCGTGGCGCGCATGGTTCGCCGAGCACGGCGCGCAGGAGGGTGACCGGGTGTGCCTTCGGCCGCGCGGCGCCGGCGATTTCGATGTCACGCTGCGGCGCCGCGCCGGCGGGCGCGATTGACGCCGCGCTGACACTACACTTGGGCGATGAGTGAGACGCTGCCGGACATCAACGCCATGCCCCTGGAGCAGGCGTTCCACGCGCTGAACTCCGCCGGGTCGCTGCGCACGCTCTTTCGCTTGGCGCGCGATGAAGATCTTGGCGCAATGGGCGATGTGACGACGCGAGCGCTGCTGCTGGGCGACGCGCGCGTTCAGGCACAGGTCGTCGCCCGACGGCCCGGCGTCATCTGCGGCTGGCGCGCCGTGCCCGCGCTGATCGACGCCTACACCAGTGCCTGCTCGGTCGATACCGTGATGCCCGATGGCGGCGAGATCGACACCGCCATCGCCGCAGGAATCGTCCGCGGGCCCCAGGAGGACCTGCTGGCGCTCGAGCGGCCGATGCTCAATCTTCTCTGCCATCTCAGCGGCATCGCAACGCTCACGCGGCGATTCGTTCGCGCCGTCAGCGCCACCGGCGCGCGCATCTTTGACACGCGCAAGACGATGCCGGGTTGGCGCGGGCTGGAGAAATACGCCGTGCGCTGCGGCGGCGGGTTCTGCCATCGCCTCGGCTTGTATGACGCTGTGCTTGTCAAGGACAATCACCTCGCCGCGGTCAATCCCTCGGAGTTGACGCTCTGGCTCAGCGAGCGCCTCGCCCAGGCCCGAGAGCAGTTTGCGCTGCGCTTCGTCGAAGTCGAGGTTGATTCGCTCGTGCAGTTGCGCGCGGTGCTGGCCTGCCCGCCGGGCATCGTCGATGTCATCCTGCTCGACAACATGGCGCCGGCTGACATGCGCCGGGCGGTGGCGATGCGCGATGATCTCAACGAGAGTGTCGAACTCGAAGCATCGGGAGGAGTGACGCTGGACACCATCGGCGCGATCGCCGCCAGCGGAGTCGATCGCGTCGCCGTGGGCGCCTTGACGCATTCGGCTGCGCATCTCGATCTCGGCCTGGATTTTCTGCCGTGAGTCAGAGCGCGCGGGAAGCTGATGCGGCGCGATGGCGCGAAGCGCTGACGCCGCTCATTCACGAGGCAGACTCGCTCGTCGATCGAATCGTGGTGCTCGACGAAACACCTTCGACGCAGGATGAGTGTCGCCGGCTTGCCGATCGATCGGGGCTGCTCGTGACCGCGCTGCGGCAGACCGCCGGCCGCGGCCGGCTCGGCCGGCAATGGTCCGACGTTCGCGGCGAAGGTGTCGCGCTGACCATCGCCGTCGCCGCGCAATCGCCTGAGCGCCTCTCAATCGCATCGGCCATCGCCGTATGCGAGGCGGCCGAACACTTTGCCGGCCGAAGCTTGGGCATCCGCTGGCCCAACGACATCATGGCCGACAATCGCAAACTCGCGGGCATCCTCATCGAGCAGTTCGGCCCGCTCGCACTGATTGGCATCGGCGTGAATGTGAACCAGGACGTCTGGCCTGAGAGCCTGGCAGAGATCGCCATCAGTCTGCGCGAGCTGTTGGATTCTCCCCAAGACCGAGTCGCGGTGATACACCGCGTCGTGAGCCAACTCGGCGACGCTCTCGGACGCGGTGATGATCGACTGACTGCCGCGTTTCAGGATCGCGACATGCTTGCAGGCACCACGCAGCACTTCACCATCGGCCGCGAGCGCCTCACCGGCGTGGTGGAGCGGATTGATCCACTGCGGGGCATGTTGGTGCGGACGGCTGACGGCGAGCGCTTTCTGCCGGCGGCAACCACCTCCCTGGTGCGCTGATCGTCACGGGAACATGTGCATCACCACGTTCGATACCCTGCAATCGGCCCGCTCGAGCGCCTGCAGCAGCACGGTGCGGCCGGCCAGCCCGCCCGGCACGTTCGCGCTCAGTCGGGCGTTGCCGAAACCATCGGCGACAGCCGTACCCGCAATCTGCACATTGCGAATGTTGATCACCACGCCGGGACAGCCGGGCACGGACATCGAGCCGCTGCTGAATCCATAGCCGAAATGAATGCGGTTGCCCGGCGCTGCGCCGTTCACGACAAGCGTGTTTCGCGCACCGGCGCTGCCGGGGTCGGGCGCCTGGAGCGTCAGCCCGCCGGAGATGAGGTAGCACTTGCCCGCGCGAAATCCGTTGCTCGGGTTGTACGCGGCGGTCACAAAGAAGTCGAGACGACCGTCTTCGTCCACATCACCGATTCCATGGGCGTCAAAGCCGAAGCCCTCGCCCGCCGTGGTGCTGGTGAAGGATCGGATGACCGCTCCGTCGGCGCCGGAGATGATGTCCGCCTTACCGGCGTTGAAGGCGCCTTCGTCGTTGACCCAGCCGCAGATGAGCAGATCAGCGCGGCCGTCGAAATTGACGTCGCCGCACCCGCGCCCGATGCCGTAGCCTTCGCCCGCTGCGGCGCCGGGGAGCGTGAGCAGGCGCGAACCATCGACGCCGCTGAAAACGTACGCCTTGCCCGTTCCGGTCCCATGCGTGTTGTCGCTGAAGTCGGCGACGTAGAGATCACCGACGAGATCGCCATCGGTGTCGCCGACTCCCGCCACGAAGAATTGTCCGAAACCGACCGCCGTCGAATCGGGAATCATCTCGAATCGTCGCGTCTGCTCCTTCACGGAGAACAGGTAAGCCCGGCCGCGATTGCTCGGCCCCGCCGCGGGCGCTCCGACGATCAGATCGTCAAACCCATCGCCGGTGACATCGCCGGCGTCGGCCGCGGAGTTGCCGAAGCGGTCGCCGGCATCCGCGCCGTCGATCGTCCACAGCACCGTCGCACCGTCGATCCCGGAGATGATGTACACTCGGCCCGCATCGGCGCCACCTGCGTCATGCCCGTCAGCACCGACGGCAAGGTCATCGTGTCCGTCGCCGTTGATATCGCCGACGCCGCAGACCGTCGATCCGAAGCGATCTCCCGCCGAACCGATGCGGATGGAGTGAATGAGATGGCCGTCGGCGCCGGAGTAGACGTAGGCGCGCCCGATGCCGCCGGCGGCCGGCGCTCCCGAAATCACATCGTTGGTCCCGTCGTTGTCCACGTCGCCCGCGTCGCGCGCCGCGATTCCGTTCTGATCGCCGGCGACGCCATCCCAGCGGAACATCTCTGCTCCGGACCGACCTGAATAGACGTAGACGCGTCCCGCGCCGGCCCCTCCTGCGGAATTGAACGGCGCCGTGACAATCACTTCGTCAGCGCCGTCACCGTCAACATCGAGCAGCGGCGCTGAAACCCAGCCAAACTGGTCGTTGGCTGCTTCACCCACAAACTGATGGATGAGGCGCGTGGACTCGACGAACTGAGCCAACGTGGGCCGGCACGGGGCCGCCGCCACCATCAGCCCGATCGCGGGAACCAGAAAAAGTCGCATGAAGTCTCCTCTCCTCTCGTGACGGTGTGCAGAGCCACCGCGCGGCGGCTCTGTCCTACATGATGTAGTTGATTCCGCCGGCTGTCTGAAAAATCCGGATATCCGAAAAAAGCGGTGCGCTGCGAACCGCTTTCCCCCGGGCGCGCCCGCCCGGGCGACGCTCCTCGGGCCGCCGCTATCCTTTGCCCTTGCTTCGCTACCGACTCATCTTCGGCTCGCTGTTCATCGCTCTGATCGGGCTCGTCTTCTGGGCCGACGACCGCCTCGACCGCGTTGCGCTGAGCGGGTTCTGGAGTGAATTGTTCAATGACCGCCGGTACCTGCCGTCGGGCCTGGCGCTGTTTGCGCTGTGCCTGGCGATCGTGCCGATCGCGGCGTGGGAACTGACGCAGATTCTCAGGGCCAACGACATCCGGGCCCGGACCTGGCTGAACTGCACGGCCGCCGAACTCGGCTTGATCATCCACTTCGCCATGCCCTACACCGCAGACGCCGCGCAGGCGGTGGCCATTGTGGGCACGATCCTGGTGGCCATGTTCATCGGCTCGCTTGTGTACCACAGCCGCGAGCGCCGCGTCGAGGGCGTGGTGGCGGCGGCGGGCGGCACGATGTTCGCCATGATCTATCTCGGGTTTATGTTCGGGTTCCTCATCGCGATCCGGCGCTGGGAG
This sequence comes from Planctomycetota bacterium, assembly GCA_963205185.1. GTDB lineage: Bacteria > Planctomycetota > Phycisphaerae > Phycisphaerales > UBA5793 > UBA5793. Next base: position 179,116 of record CAUJHZ010000025.1, read on the forward strand.
TCGGCGTGGGTAGTCGCCGCCATCATCGTGATCACCAAGTGCTGCGACATCGGCGCGTACTTCACCGGCCGGGCCATCGGCCGCCACAAACTCATCCCGTGGCTCAGCCCCGGCAAGACCTGGGAAGGCCTGGCGGGCGGAGTGGCGCTGTCGGTGGTTGCCGCGTCGCTGCTCGCCTGGTGGGGCCGATCGATCGAGCCCGTGCTCGTCGGCAGCGGCCCGGCGTACGACTTCGCTTTCGGTCCGATCGAGGCGGCCCTGGGAGGGGCGGCGCTGGCGCTGGTGGGACAGGCCGGCGATCTCATCGCCAGCCTGCTCAAGCGCGATGCTGGAATCAAGGACTCTTCGAGCCTGCTGCCGGGCTTCGGTGGCGTGCTCGATGTCATCGACTCGCCCCTTCTTGCCGGGCCGGTGGCCTACTGGCTGCTGGTCCTGGCCAGCCGCTGAATTCCCGGCTCGGCGGGCATGTTTCCCAATGCCCGGCGGGCGGAGCGGCTATGATGTTCACATGGAAGTCGCGGAGCCGCAAACGATGTCGATCACGGACAAACTCCTGAGCCTTTACCGGATTGATCAGCAGATTCAGGGTTTGACCACGCGAGTAAACGCCGCCCGACGCTACTACGAAGCGCAGCAGCGGCAACTGACCGAACTCGAAGCACGCCGCAGCGCCGCCCAGACGCAAGCGCGGCAACTCTCCGCCACCGCCGCCAACCTCGAAACCGACGTGAAGGGCCTCGACCAGCGCATCGAAGAACTTCGCAAGCGCATGAACGAAGCCCAGTCGGCCAAGGAATACAAAGCCGTCCTCACCGAACTCAACACCGTCAAGGCCGACCGCGAGCGACTGGAAACAGAAGCCATCGAATCGCTGGGCAAGGTGGACGCGATGAACGCGCAGATCTCAGACATCGAAGCCGAGATGGAGCAGCGGCGCAAAGTCCACGACGTGGCCGCCCAGCAACTCGACACAGAAAAGGGCGAAATCGCCAGCCGTCTCGAAGAACTGAAATCAAAGCGCGCCCAGGCGGCCGCCGCGGTGCCCGCCGAGGCCATGAGCGAGTTCGAGCAGCTGGCGCGGCGCAACGAAGGCGAGGCGATGGCGGAAATCATCGAAGAGGACCGCCGGCGCCAGGAGTATTGCTGCGGCGCGTGCAACATGACCGTGCCCGTCGAGGTCGTGAGCGTGCTGCTCAGCCGGGCCACGATCGCCAACTGCCCGTCCTGCCGCCGCATCCTGTTCATGCCCGAGGAGTTGCGCGAGGAATTCGACCGCCGCTTCGCCGGCCGATCCTGAAGCGCCGCGGCGCTGATTCGGCCCGCGCCCTGCCTCACCGGGCAGCACCTTTGACGCTATCATGGGGCTGCATTGACCTGACCCGCCGCCCCAGCCGGCGCCGACTTTGAGCACCGCGGAGACGCACGAGATGTCCACCGTCGCCCACGAGGGCTACTTCACCGGCATGTACCAGATGATGAAGAGCATCCTCATCGGGATGCGCATCACGATCAAGTACTGCTTCAGCCCGGTCGTCACGATCCAGTACCCCTTCGAGCGCATCAGTTTCGCGCCGCGCTACCGCGGCATCCACGAGTTCGAAGCCGAGAAGTGCATCGCCTGCGACATGTGCGCCAAGGCCTGCCCGGTGGACTGCATCTACATCGACAAGTCCGCCCCGCGCAAAATCGACAAGAAGACGGGCACGGCGACGGGCGGCGACCTGCTCCGCTACGCCATCGACTACCAGAAGTGCATGTTCTGCGGCTTGTGCACCGAGCCTTGCCCCACCGATTGCATCCACATGGGCAAGAACCACGACCTGTCCGCCTATTCGCGCGATGAGATGATCGTCGAGTTCGCCGAACTGGACAAGAAGGGCCTCCGGACGCCGATGCCGCTCTGGATGGAGCGCAACGCCCCGACGATACCCTGGGTGGCCAGCGAAAAGGCCCGGCTCGAGCGCGGCGAGATCGCCACGACCGAGGCGGACATTCCCGAACTCTGAGTTCGCAAACCAAGGTGACTCAGCGCCGCGGCCGACCGCGGCTTTTTTTTTTGCGCGCGGCCGCTCCGCCGCACCGGCCGGGAGCGGCGGCGGCGAAAATCCGCAAAAAGCGCGCGCTTTGCGCCCAGACCGGCCCGCTGGTCCATCCGGAAACCTGTGCGACTAAGGACTTGCATCCCAGCCTTGAAGGTGGTAGCCTTTCGTCCGCAAACGGGGTGGGTGCTTCGGTCGCAGCGCCGTCTCGTGTTGAGGAGAAGAGTTGGGGATCACGACCCGGGTCAGGGTCGCGATCGGTTTTCGCCGTTGCCTCGCAGCAAAGAGTTCGGTCCGCGTCCAGTCGCTTTCGACGGGCGAGCCTGACGGGACCACCACTGAAGGGACATCAGCCACTATGAATCAGCAGAGCACCCCCCACTGGCTTCGTCTGTGCACGCTTGGCCTTTCGATGTTCATCGGGTCCACCACGCTGGCGGCGCCGCCCCAGCCGACCGCCGATGAACTGTTCACCGAAGGCAGCAACCTGTACCTGCAGGACCGCGTGCTCGAAGCGAGGGAACTGCTGCTCCGCGTCGATCTCACGCAACTCGAACGCGCCAAGCGCCAACAGTTGCTCGCCACGATCGATGAGATCGACAATCGTCTGCGCCAGATGCCCGAGTCGGAACTGCGCCTGATGAAGGCGCAGCTCGCGATGTCCAGCCAGGACTACCGCACCGCCACGTCGCACCTCGAAGCCGTCCGCAAACTCGACGCGGCCTCGGCGGAGCAGAAGTCTCAGGCGGCTGCCTTGCTGGCTGACATCAAGACGTCGCAGGAACAACTCGCGCCGCAGATCACCATGGTGCTGCAGAAGGCGATGTCCGACTTCGACGCGGGCAACTACGGCCAGGCCAAGGCCGGCCTCAACTTCGTGTACAACTCCGGCGTGCAGCTCGATCTCGATCAGCAGACCGACTTGAGCCGCTACATCGCCGATCTGACTTCGCTCGAAGCGCAGCGCGGCCGGTTCACCACCCCGGTCGTCAACGTCGGCGTCATGCAGGACCAGCCGCCCGAAGAGCCCGCGACCGAGCCGCAGGAGCCCGCCGAGCAGCCTGCTGAGGAGCCCGCCCAGGACGACAATCGCACGGATGATCTGATCTACCAGGCGCAGCAGGCGCAGGCGAAGATCAACCTCGACCAGGCCCAGCAGGCGTACGCCGCCGGCAACTACGCCGCCGCCGAAGAACTCTTCAAGCGCGTGCTCGCCGTGCAGCCCGACAACGAGGCGGCCAAGCAGGGCCTGCAGAACGCCCAGGACATGCTCAACCAGGGCGGGCCGCTTCGCGACGTAACGGCGACGGCGCAGATTCAGCACGATCAGTTGATCGCCGAGTTCAACAACCTGATGGAGCAGGCGCGGCAGGCGCTGAACCAGGGCGACTACTCGATGGCCAACAGCCTCGTGACCCAGGCCAAGATCCGGGTGGACGAGGGCCGGGCCGTGCTCGCCAGCCAGGAGCGCGAAGATCTGCGCAACCGCGCCCTCGATCTGGCCCAGACCATCGAAACCGCCCGGCGCGAGGCGGAGATTCGCGATATCCAGGAGGCCGCACTCGAGGCCCAACAGGACCAACTGGAACGCCAGCGGCTCATCGAAATGGAGCGCCAGCAGAAGATCGCCGAGCGCCTGCTTTCGATTCGCAAGCTGCAGGCGGCCCAGCGCTACGACGAAGCGCTGCTCGAAGTCCGCACGCTGCTCTTCGAGGATCCGGGCAATCCCGCCGGCCTCATCCTCCGCGACACGCTCGAAGACCTGCGCAACCTGCGCCGCTGGGATGAACTCAATCGCGACCAGGCGCTGCGCGCTTCGACCAATTCCCTCAACCTGCTCGAATCGACGCTCATCTCTAATGACATCGTCGAGTATCCGCTGGACTGGCCCGCGCTGAGCCTTCGCCGCAGCGACTTTGCGTACAACGACAGCGAGGCTGACCGCCGGGTCTACAACGCCCTGGCGCGGCAGCGGGCCAACGTCGATTTCCGCGGCACGCCGGTCGGTGATGTCATCGACTGGATCGAGCAGGTGGCCAGCATCAACGTGGACGTCGATTGGAAGTCGCTCGAGCAGAATTTCATCGACCGCAACATGCCCATCAACCTGCGCCTCAACGACCAGGTGAACCTGCAGGTGGTGCTCGAGCGCACGCTGGCGCAGCTCGGCGACGCCTCCACCCAGCCGCGTTACGACGTGCGCGACGGCATTCTGACGATCTCGACGAAGGAAAAACTCGCCGCCAACCCGATCACGCACCTCTACCCAATCGGCGATCTGCTCGTCAACGTCCCCCACTTCGACAACGCGAAGAGTTTCGATCTCGAATCCAAACTCGAAAAGCGAAACCAGCGCGAACAGGGCCTCAAGGCGGCTCTGTTCGGATCGGACGAAGTCGAGAAGTACGACCGCGGCCGGGACAAGCGCGAGGAACTGCTCGAAAAGATCCGCGAAGTCATCACGACCACGGTGGACAGCGGTTCGTGGCAGATCAACGGCGGCGACGTCGGCACGATCCAGTCCATCGACTCGAACCTGATCATCAAGACGACCGCCTCGAATCACCGGCAGATTTCCGATCTGCTCACCAAACTCCGCGAGATCCGGTCGATCCAGATCAACGTCGATTCGCGCTTCCTCATCGTCAACGAAGACTACTTCGAGCAGGTCGGCATCGACCTGGACATCTACTTCGGCGGCGATGAGTACAATCGCGCTTCCCGACTCGATCCGAATCTGCTGCCTCGGGACCTGTTCGTCAATCCGTATACAAACCAGCTCACCGACACGTTCCAGCGGCAATACACGTCACAATTCCAACTGATCCCCGACACGACATTCACGAACGATCGGCGCGACCTGCTCTTCGAGCTGCCGACGCCCGGCGTCATAAACGCCGACCGCCGAACCTGGTCGCCCTCGCAGATCGGTAACAACACGCTGAACATCGCCCGCAGCATCTTCAATCCCGGCGGCGACAGCATGGCGGCGGACATCATCGGCGGCAACCCGGCGTTCACCTACGGCATCTCGTTCCTCAACGACCTACAGGTGGATCTGCTCATCCAGGCGACCCAGGCCGACCGCCGCAACATCCAGCTGACCTCGCCGAAACTCACGTTCTTCAACGGCCAGCGGGCCTTCGTGCAGGTAACCACCAGCCGCTTCTTCGTCTCCGACCTGCAGCCGGTGGTCGGCGACTCGTCGGCGGGCCTTGATCCGGACCTGACGGCCGCCAACGAAGGCGTGGTGCTCGACGTCGAGGGAACCGTGTCGGCGGACCGTCGCTACGTGACGCTGACGGTACTCACGAGCCTTGCCGACATCGTGGACATCCAGAACACCTCGATTCCAATCGTGGTCGGCGGGCAGGTGCTCGACTCGGGCGATCCCAACGACGTGCTGTCGCAGACGGGTCAGTTGCAGTCGCCCATCACGCAGGTGTCGGCGGTCAACACCACCGTCAGCGTGCCTGATCGCGGCACGATTCTGCTGGGCGGACAGTCGATCCGCAACGACATCCAGGTGGAAACCGGCGTGCCGGTGCTGTCCAAGATTCCGATCATCAACCGCTTCTTCACCAACCGCATCGACTCGGTGGAGGAGAAGACGCTGCTCATCCTGCTCAAGCCGACGATCATCATTCAGCAGGAGAACGAAGAACTGCTCTATCCCGGCCTGCAGGATCAGCTCGGCGGGTTCAGGAACTCGTTCTGAAACCGGGCGAATTACTGAGATCGCATTCGGGCGGCGGGTTTCCCGCCGCCCGTTTTCATTGGGCCCACGCTTTCGCGCCGCGTCCTGACTACGCTTTGCCGCCGGCCCTATGCCCGAGCCCCGCAACGACAGGAGCACCCGTCCGATGAGCGCACCGGAATCGCGTTTACGCATCAGGAAACAGGACCAGATCACCATCGTCGAGTTCGTCGATCGGAACATCCTCGACGAGGGCAACATTGCGCAGATCGGCGAGGAAATCGGCGCCATCGTCAACGAGGATCCGAATCCCAAACTGCTCATCAGTTTCGCGAACGTCGATCACCTGTCCTCGGCCGCGCTGGGCGCGCTCATCACTATCAACAGCAAGATCAAGAGCAAAGACGGGCAGTTGCGCCTCGCGGACATCAACGATCAGATCATCGAGGTGTTCCGGATCACGCGCCTCGATCGGTTGTTCCAGATCCAGCCTACGGCGCGCGAAGCCCTGGCGAGTTTCAGCTGAGGCCGCGGAACGAGCCTCCGGTCCGCAGCCAGAGAGGTCGCGCCGTCCATGGCCAGCACGCAGCAGCAAGGCGCAGAGGGGCGCGATCCACGCGGCGCCCAGGTAATTACCGTCGGCCATGAGCGGGCGGAGACCGAGAGCGTCTGCGAACGCGTGCTGGAGGCCATGACCACCGCCGGCTACCCGGAGGCGGCTCGATTCGCGTTGCGGCTGGCGTGGGAAGAAGCGATCAGCAACGCGATACACCACGGCAATCGCAATCGCCCCGATGGTCGAATCGAGGTGGCCTTCCACGTCGATCCGCAGCGCGTGTACCTGCGCATCACCGATGAAGGTCAGGGGTTCGACCCGCAAGCGGTGATCGACCCCACGCTGGATGAAAACCTCGAATGCACCAGCGGCCGGGGACTGCTGCTCATGCGCGCCTACATGACGCGCGTGGAGTACGAACCGCCGGGCAGCACGGTGCGGCTGGTGCTCGAGAATCCGCAAGCCTGAGCAACGGCTTCAGGACTGAATGGAGATGAACTCGGCGACGGACGCCAGATCGGGCGCGATCTGCGGCCGGTACTGGAGTTGCCAGGTGGCGCCGACCTCGGGGTGGACGAACTTGGGCGGCTGCTGTCGCACGGCCCAGTCGCGCCCGCCGCGCTGGTGCACCTTGGTCGTCCGCTCGCGAGCCAGCCGGGCGTCGTCGAGGGCTCCCTGAATCCTGCGGTCCATGCGCATGAGCCGGCGGAGGGTGTCCACGTCGTCCGGCCGCGTCGGGGCCTTGGTGATGCTCAGGGTGATCTGCGATCCGGGCTTCGGTGCGTTGGGCATGGTCGGGAATCCTGGGCCGGTCATTTCGGGCCAATGCGGGCGTTGATCGTGCGAGACGCGGAGTTTAGCCGCCCGGGCGGACGGGTCCACAGCCGGAGCCCCCGGCGGGGCCGGAAGGCACAAAATCGGCTGTCTGCATCAATCTTGGGGGATTCAGTTGACAATCAGGGGTTTTTTGAGTTATGCTTGAGGCGTCAGGCGTCCGGTGATTGGGCGGATCAGCCGATGCGGCACCCGAGTCCCGGGTGAGCAGTGGCTGCTTTGCCCCCGAGCTTGTTCGAATTTCCGCAGCCGTCCGGCCGGTCGGTGCAATGCCTGCCTGCTGAGACACCAAGTGCTGCGGAGTTTCCCTGTGCCCGTCTCGCTGGTGGTAAAACATCGGCGAGGCGGTTTTTTCTGCCCACGTGGATCGCCTCCCCGCGACGATCGACAAGGACACATGGCCCTTACTCCACGCCGGCGACGCGCTCGACTTCATCCACCGAAGTGATGCCGTCGGCGACGAGTTGGTAGCCCGCCTGCTGGAGCGTCGTGAACATCGTCAACTGGAGCGCCTCGCGGATGTCGGCGATCGTCGCTCGCTTGAGGATGATGTCGCGCAATTCGTCGGTCATCACGAGCAGTTCAAACAGCGCCCGCCGGCCGGCGTAGCCCGTCTCAAAGCAGCGCGAGCAGCCCACGGGGTAGTAGATCTGGCTGACGCCCTCGACGAAGCGCCCCATGCGCAGCGTCTGCTGTGGCGTCGGCCGGCGCTCCGAGCGGCACACCGGGCACAGCTGCCGGATGAGCCGCTGGGCCAGAATGAGATTGAGGCTCGATGCCACGAGATACGGCTCAACGCCCAGGTCGAGCAGGCGGAAGATCGTGCCGATCGAATCCTTGGCGTGCAGGGTCGAGAGCAGCAGGTGTCCGGTCATCGCGGCCTGCATGGCGATGGCGGCGGTCTCCTGATCGCGGACTTCGCCGAGCAGGATGACATCCGGATCCTGCCGCAACACCGAGCGCAGCAGCGTGCCGAACGTGTTGCCCTTGTGCTGGTCGATGGGAATCTGCGTTACGCCTTCGAGGTGATACTCGACGGGGTCTTCGATGGTGATGACGTTGCGCTGCCGGGCATCGATCTCGCGCAGCACGGCGTAGAGCGTGGTGGTCTTGCCCGAGCCGGTCGGACCGCAGGCCAGCAGCATGCCGGAATCCTGCCGGCTGATGCGCTTGACTTTCTCCGCCATCCAGCCGGGCAGATTGAGATCGGTGATGAACTGCGGCGCGTTGGCGAGATCGAGGATGCGCAGAACCAGCTTCTGGCCGAACATCGAGGGAGTGAAACTCACGCGATAGTCGATGCGGCGACCATCGAGGCGGCTGGAAAAGTGCCCTTCCTGGACGATGAGGCGCTGGGCGATGTCGATGTCGCTGAGCACCTTCACCACGCCAATGAGTTTGGCGGCCATTGCTTTGGGCAGCGTGACGGCATCAACCATCGTGCCGTCCACGCGCAGGCGACAGAGGAAGTCGTCCGTGCGCGGCTCGACATGCAGATCGGTCGCGGCGACCTGCTCGGCGGCGAGCAGCAGCAGGCGCAGCAGATTCACTCCGCCGCGACTGTCGGCCTCGGTCTCTCCCTTGCGGGCCGGCTTGCGCTCGGGCTCGTGATCCGAAGCGCGGAGCGATCGGCCCGAAGCGCCGATGAACTCGACGTCGCGGCGATCGGCCTCCGGCCGCTGCGCGCTGCGCGCCAGGTCGCGCAGGACGCTCTCGTAGGCGCGGTTGTCCGCGCCCTCAGGCGGGGCCGCCAGACCGGCGAGCAGCGCGTTGTAGTCGATCTCTTCGCCTCCGCCCAGCATCGCCACCCGCTCCTGCGGCTCGCCGCTGCCGCTGGGCCGGTGCAACTTCGGCGAGCGGCGGATGCTCTCAATCTCGCGCTCGGCGTCGGGAAGGTCGAGCACTTCGCTCTGCGGATCGACGAAGCGAAAGCGCGTCTTGCCGATGCGCACGACGTCGCCGCTGCGAAGGACGGCCTGCCGCGTCACCCGTTCGTTCACTTTCGTGCCGTTGCGCGAATCGAGGTCGCGGACGACGCACCCTTCCTCGCCCAGTTCGATAACGCAGTGGAAGCGGCTCGCGCGGTCATCGTCGATGGGCACGACGTTGTCGGGGTGCCGGCCGATGGTGATCGGACGGCCGTCGAAATTGAGGCGTCGGCCTTCGCCGTCCACATCGATTTCGAGATAAGGCGTCGACATCCGGGTGGCTCCTGAACCGGCGCGATTGGCGCGTCAGCAGTCTACGCCCCCGCGATCCCGGATGGTAGAAGGAAGCCCTCCCCTATCCGAAGAGCACGATCATCAGCAGCACGAGGAAGCCATTATGCACAGCGTGGGCCGTCATGCACGCGATGAGCGAGCCGCGCCGCCAGATGCGGATGAGCGCAAAGGCGGTGGCCAGCGACATCAGGACGGGAATGGCCAGCCAGCCCTGCGGATGGATGGCGGCGAAGATAAACGCCATGACAAGTATGCCAGCGGCCAGGCCGATGGTGCGGGCCGCCCCGCCAAGCAGGGCGCCGCGGAACATGATCTCCTCAAAGAACGGGGCGAAGCCGGCGGCCAGCAGCAGCACGCCGAGGCGGGCATAGAGCGGGCCATGGGCGATCCACTGCACGACGGGGTGCGGCGCGATGGGGCCCTCGGCGTCAAGGTCCCACCCGAATTGCCGCGCCAGCGAGAGGTACAGCGTCATGACACCGATGGTGACCAGCACTCCCACGAAGAAGACCGGCGATGCGGCGACGTACCCGACGATTCCCGCCCCGATCTCCCGCCACACGCCGCGCCCGCGCGTCAGGCCCATATCACTGGACACTTCGCGCGCCGACCGGTGTCGAACGAACGGCCACGCCACGCCGGCGATGGATGCGAAAGCCAGCAGCGCCATGCTCAGCGCGATCGAATCGGCCGCCCCGGGAATGAGGCCGACGCCCACCGGCAGTATGAACGCAAGCATCAGGTAGATGGCAACGGCTTCCAGGTAGATCGCCGGAGGCGCGTGCATCTGATGCATGACGATGCGCAGTTCGCCGTAGCGAATGACATGAGTGACGAGTTTCCAGAAGAACAGCACGCTGCCCACGAGCAGGAGGAGCACGACGCCGAAAAACACCCCAGCCAGGATCCACATCACGCGAAAGGCTTCGCGCTCGGCCGCGATGCGATGCGGATGCTGCGAGCCGGCGCTGTGCGCGAGCAGCAGATCGCCGAACCAGCCGAGGTCATCAATCAGCATCTGCCGCTGGCGCGGATCGAGTTGATCCGGATCGCGCAGGGCCGTCTTGACTGCTTCGTGCAGAGCCTCCGCGTTGGCTCCCAGCGCTGCCACATGATCGTCGTATTCCTCGACAAACGGCAGAATCGCTTCGCGATCGGGCGAATCGTGCGGCTCCATCGCGGCCAGCAGCGCGGCGATGCGCCAGGCCGTTCCCGGCGCATGGGCCACCGAGAGAAACGTGCGGGCCTGGACCAGGCCCGAATCCCCGCCGAGCGCATCGGCCGCGTAGAACACCTTGGCCTGCACTTCGAACGCGGCATCGCCGGCGAGCGGGTCCGCTGCGGGAGGGTTCGATCGCTCAAGTTGAGCCAGCCCGAACAGCCCCACGACGGCAACCAGGATGGCAATCCACCCGGCGGCTACCGAGGGCCTGGGACCTCTCCATTCGTGGCGAGCCGCCGCCGCGGCCATCCAGGGGTTGGAGTCGTCCGGCGCGGCATCGGGGAGGCTTTCGGCGGATTCGGGCACGGAGCCAATGGTACTCCATTCGCCTCGGCACGACGGGAGGCCGACGCTCTGGGTGCTGCGGCGCGGTCGTCCGAAGCCGTTGACGGTGCGGGCGGAAGTGCTATGCTTCCCGTCTCACCGTTTCGGGCTCCCGGGCCCCGAACGGGACGCTTTCTGCACCCAAGGATCAGTCTCATGCCACGGCAAACGTACATCGCCAAGACGGGCGAGATCAAGACCAACTGGCACCACGTCGATGCCGACGGGCAGGTGCTCGGCCGCCTGGCGGCGCGGCTCGCCACGGTTCTTCAGGGCAAGCACAAGCCCGGCTACACGCCGCACATCGATTCGGGCGACTACATCGTCGTCACCAACGCCGAAAAGATCGTCCTCACCGGCCGCAAGGCGGAGCAGCGACTCCGCACCGACTACTCCGGCTACCCCGGCGGACTCCGCGTGCGCAACTACGGCGAACTCATTCGCACCCAGCCCGAGTCGGTCGTCGAACGGGCCGTGAAGCGCATGCTTCCCAAGGGCCGGCTCGGCCGGCGCATGGCCAAGAAGTTGAAGGTCTATCGCGGCCCGGAACACCCCCACCACGCACAGCAGCCTGCTGCTCTGTCCATCTGAGCGGCGCCGTTTCAGCACCCATCGAGCGAATCAACATGACTCAAACGACCACAGGTCTCGGCATCCCCACGACAGCCCCGGCGCCCGCGCCGAGCGTCGTTACTTTCAAGCATGGCCCCGAAGCGCAGAAGTTCGGCTGGTGGTGGGGCACCGGACGGCGCAAGACCGCCATCGCCCGCGTGCGCATCCGTCCCGGCGACGGGACGTTCAAGGTGAACGGGCGCGATGTGAACGAGTACTTCACCGAAGAGCGGGACCGCGGCGACGTGGTTGCGCCTCTGAAGTCCACGGACATGTTCGGCAAACTTGAAGTGCAGGTGACCACGAAAGGCGGCGGATACATGGGACAGGCCGGCGCCATCCGCCTCGGCCTCGCCCGCGCCCTGCGCGTGTATGACGCCAACGTCGAGCCGATCCTCCGCGAGAACAACTATCTCACGCGCGACCCGCGCGAAGTCGAACGCAAGAAATACGGTCAGGCCGGCGCTCGCCGACGATTCCAGTTCTCCAAGCGCTGAATCACGGACAGCACCCGACTGCATCCAACACCGGCGATCCGGGGCCCGCTCCTCGGATCGCTGTGCTTTTCTACGGCGTCTTGCGCCACTGGCCCTGCGCGATCCGCTCGCCGAGATGCCTCGCGTACGCGGCCGCATCACCGGGCGCCGGGCCGTCAGCCTCGGAGCGGCGGGCGAACTCGAATTGCAGCCCGCACCACTGCATGATGCGCATATCTCCTGGATCGATCGCGCCATTGCCTGGCGCCTCACGCGAGGCGGCCAGCAGCGGCGCGAGGGCGGGCGGCGCACCGGGCGTCTGGGCGCCGGGTCGCTTCGACAGCGCGTCCGCGATGATCGCGCCCGCGCTTTGCCGCAGGGCTTCCTGCACGGCTCGCAGGAATGTGGTGCCGCCCAGTGACACACTCAGCGCGCTGCGGATAGCGGATTCAAGGCGCCGCCGCTCGCTTTCGACGAAGCCGGCCGGCAGAAGGACATCGCCTCGTCGATTGATCGCGCTCTCGATCTCATCAGGCGAACCGAGCCGCCCGCGCAAATCGACAAGTCGAAACAGATCGCGCCAGGCGTCGAGTTCCTCAACGGTGGCGGATTCGTCTGCGCCGGCGATGAGTTCCGCCGCGCGGGCCCGGCGCACTGAATCGAGCCGCGTCAAGGCGCCGCGCCCGGCGTCTCCGACGATGTCGCTGATCGACGCGGCGTTTGTGCGCCAATCTTCTTCGCCTGGCAGGTTGTGATGGTGGGTGCTGAACCAGACCATCGGTTCGGCAGCCTGGAAGAACCGCTCCCTTGCCGCCGGGTCATCAAACTGCCGCGCCTCGTGCAGAAGGCGCGGCCACACCGCGGCAGTCGCCCGCCGGTCGTAGCCGGCAAGCCATTCGATCGCTTCGGGCAGTTCGAACAGCACCTGCTGCAGCCGGGCGTTGCGCCGGTGCTGCCCGATCAGCGTGGCCCAGTTCGGATCGCTTGCAGGACCTTCGAATGTTCCACTCGCGAGCAGTTCACCCATTCGGCTCTCAATGGCGTCACACTGGCGGTCGAGCGCCGCACTGGCTGCGCGCAGTTCGCGCTGCGCCGGCGCCTCGTGCGGCCGGCGCCGCTCCGCCATTGCATCCAGCGCATCGATAAGCAGCGGCCACGGACGCTGCCGTTGCGTGAGCAGGGCATCGTTCATCCAGCGCAGCAGCGCCTCCCGGTACAAGTCCAGTCGCGGGCGAACGGTCGGCCCGAGCCCGAGCAGCGCTTCCATGCGCTGCACGCACTGGTCGATGAGCGCGAGCCGGGCGTCAATCTTCGCGCCCCCGTCGCTCGGATGAAGCAGCAGTTGGATCATCCGGCCACACGCCTGCGGGCGATTCTGCTTCCACACCGTGCCGAGCCAGGGCGTCTGGTCGAGGTGCCCGACGATCTCGATCGACCCGATGCAGGCCTCAAGAGCGGCATTGGCGGAGAGCCGCGACTCATCGCGGCCGGCCAGGTCCCTCAGCCGGATCAACTCGTCATGCAGCAGGGCAAGATCAGCATCGCCAGCGACCATCGCTTCAGCGCGCGCGAAGCGCTCGCCCGCACCCGCGCCAGGCGGCAGCCAGTCCGGCTCTGCCTGAATCAGCGCGGTGATCAACGGTTCGAGAAGGCGGGTGCGGCTGGCGGCCGGAGGTTCTTGGCCGCTCACGCCGGTTAATGAGTCGGCTGCAGCCTGCACGGCGTTGTCGATCGCAACAGCCGACTCGCAGATCGCCCAGCCACGAAGCACGAGATCGGCCCCCGCGAGCGGGTCGGGCTGGTCGAGCAGCCCCGCGGCAACCTCGCGCCACCGGGCCTGGGCGAGCAACACCGATGCTTCAGGCGCCCGGGCCGGCTTCGCACGAGACCGCCGCTGAGTCGCCTCAACGCGCAGGCGCTGCGCCTGCTCTCGGCAGACGGTCAGCTGCGCCGCGGGTGGCGGCGCCGGATCGCCCAGTTGGAGCGTCTGCGCATGCGTCGCGCTCTCGACCGACGCCGCGAGTGCTGCGGCGATGAGCAGCAGCGGAAGCGGCGACAGCAGCCTTGACCTGAGATGGCTCATTGATGCCTGACGGCCGACATGCTCTCGAGCGCGAGCATCAGCGCCTGTGTGCCGCCGCGGGCGTGTCCTTGCGCTCGCACCGATTGATACAACTGCTCGGCCAGCGCCAGGCCGGGCAGCGCGAGGTTCATCCGCCGCGCTTCGGCCAGGGCGATTCCCATGTCCTTCAGGAAGTGCTCGACGTAAAAACCCGGCGCGAAGTCGCGCTGCACGATGCGCGGCCCGAGGTTGTTGATCGACCACGAGCCCGCCGCGCCGCTCCCGACCGCCGCGATGACTCTCAGCGGATCGAGACCCGCGCGATGCGCATAGAGAAGCCCCTCGCATACGCCGATCATCATCGTCGCAATGAGAATCTGGTTGACCATCTTCGTGTGCTGGCCGGCGCCGGGGCCGCCCATGAGGGTGATCTTCCTGCCGAGGTGTTCGAGCATCGGCCTCAGCGACTCAAGCGCCGCCGCATCGCCCCCGACCATGATCGACAGCGTGCCGTTCCTGGCGCCGACATCGCCACCGGAAACCGGAGCATCGAGTGCGGCAACGCCGCGGCTCGCTGCTTGCCGCGACACCCGCTGCGCGAGATCGGGACTGCTGGTGGTGAAGTCGATGAGTAAGCGAGGCGGTTTCGACGCCGCAAGGACCCCCGCCTCGCCGAGAATCACTTCCTCCACGTCTTGGGGGTAGCCGACCATCGTCACGGCCACATCGACCCCCTCCGCCGCCTCCGCCGGACTGCCCGCCCACAGGGCGCCGCGATCCAGCAGCGCCTGCGCCTTGCCGCGCGTGCGGTTGAAGACGCGAAGCCGATAGCCGCCGTCGAGCAGCCGACCGGCCATGGCCGCACCCATCACCCCGGCGCCGATCCATCCGATCGTCTGGATTGCCGCCGATTCGCTCATGACGGCACCGCCTGCCTGGAGTCGAGCAGCCAATCGAGCACGGCGTCACAGTCGGACAGATCGCTCATGATCGTCGTCGCTCCCGCTTCTCTCAATTGAGCCTCGGTGCAGCCTCCCGTGCACACGGCAAGGCAGCGGCAGTTGTGAGCCGCGGCGCAGGCCACGTCGTGGATCGTATCGCCAACAATGACCACGCGCTCGAACTCGATGGTTCGGCTGAAGGTGTCGAAATAGCGCTGGCGTGCGACGGGCGGCAGGTCGTTGCGGGTCGGCCCGTCGTTGCCCCAGGCACAGATGCGAAACTGCTGTGGGTCAAAACCAACGGACTGGACCTTGAGCCGGCCGTTGGGCTCCCAGTTGCCCGTGAGCAGGCCGATGGTGACATCGGGGGCCCGGCTCAACCGCTCGACGAGTTCAATCGTCCCGGGGAGGGAGCGCACGTCGTGTTGGCCCGATTCGATCCTTCGCCGCAGGTGACGGTGGCAGGCGTCGCGGAATGCAGTGTCGATTTCAGGCGTCAGTTCAAGCCCGCTGAGTTCCATGAATCGACTGAATATCCAGGGATCGAGCCGGCCGGAAAGGTCGAAGCGGTGGTCCAGAAACCGATCGCCGAAGAGTTCGCGGCCGGCGTCGACGAAGGCGGCGCGGCCGGTGCCATCACCGTGGTAGAGCGTTCCGTCAATGTCGAAAAGCACAAGCATGGCAGAGGGTATGCCGCCCGCTCGCGCGGCGTTATGCATCGAGCGCCACACCCTGCGCCGGCGCGGGCGAAGCGCGATCCATACAGCGGCGCATGAAGTCGTCGATCGTCGCCTGGTAGCGATGGGCATCCGTCTGGTGGAGATTCAGATGGCCCGCCGCCGGGATGATCACGAACTCCGACTCCGGCGCCGCCTGGGCCACCTCAAGAGCCGAGTTGAGCGGGCAGACGGGGTCATCCGCTCCGTGCAACACGAGCAGCGGGCACTTGAGTTGTCGGGCGAACTGGGCCCGCTCCGAATTGCGCAGGCCGCGAATCAGCACGCACAGCGCGCGATGCACGATGTTCAGAATGGGAAACGAAGGCAGGCCGTTGAATGTCAGAAGTGCGTGCACAGGTTCGCGCGTCCACCGATACGGGCCGTCGGCGATTACTCCGATCACGCGGACGCGCTGAGCGTCGCGTGCCGCGGCGCAGATCGACACGCCGGCGCCCATCGAGTAGCCGTAGAGGATGAAGGGCCGCTCGCCGCCGACGCGGTCCATGAGCATGAGCAAATCATCGATTTCGGCGGTGCCCAGTTGAGACATGCCCGGACCCGCCTCGCCGTGGCCGCGCATGTCCCAGATGATGACGCGCGAGGCGCGCTGGTAGACGAAGCCGAGCCGCTGGAGCGATTCGCGCCGCGACCCTCCCCAGCAGTGAGACAGGATGACGACCGGACCGGCGGGCTGCTGCGGGTTGACCACTTCCCAGACGGGCAGGCGAACTCCGTCGCGGGTCTCCAGCGTCCATTCAGAGAACTCGCGCCCCGCGTCGGCGGGGTCAAGGAACCAGCCGCGGGCGGCGGCCGCTCCCGCGCCGACGCGAGGCGGGTGCGTGAGGACCCAGCCGAGCACGGTGGTTAAAAGTGCGATCAGAACGCCCAGCCCGGCGAGCAGGAGTACGGCCAGTCGCAATAGGGTTTCGGCGGTTTCCATCCGGTTCCGGCGGCGCTGGCGAGCCACTCCTCTCAGGCCGGACTTCGGCCCGGCATTGCGGCGGATTCACCCGAAACAGAATCGTCCGGAATACCACCGAACCGGGCACCAAAAGGTCGATTTCTACCGCCTATTTTCCTATCATATGGATGGCCCGGAGGCCCTTTCCCGGCGGCGGCACCAGGCCGGCTGCCCATGCGAATGACGCAACCGCCTCACTTCACGGATGACCTTGCACAAGGGGCTGGGATGCAACCAGATCAACTCGATATTCCCACCACGCCAGAACGGCTCAAGAGCAGTCACGGACATTACGGCGAGGAGGATATCCAGGTCCTCGAGGGTCTGGATGCGGTGCGCCGCCGCCCCGGAATGTACGTCGGCGGCACCGATCTCGCGGCGCTGCATCACCTCGTCTGGGAAGCGGTGGACAATGCCATCGACGAAGTCATGGCCGGCCGCGCCACCACCTGCCAGGTCAGCGTCCAGGCGGACGGCTCGATTTCCGTGACTGACGATGGCAGCGGGATTCCCATCGGCCCGATGAAGCATGAGAACCCCGCGCTGAACGGCCGGCCCGCCGTCGAGATCGTCATGACCGTGCTCCACGCCGGCGGCAAATTCGATCACAAGGCCTACAAGGTGTCCGGCGGGCTGCACGGCGTGGGCATCTCCTGCGTCAATGCACTGTCCGAGTGGATGGATGTCGAAGTCACGCGCGACGGCAAGGTGCACCTCATCGGCTTCGAGCGGGGCGTGGTGACGACGCCGCTGCACGTCGTGCAGCAGCTCCCGCCGGGCGAAGACATCTCCGGCACGCGCGTCACCTTCAAGCCCGACCCGACCATCTTCCCGGAAACGGAGTTTGATTTCGAGACGCTCAAGCGGCGTCTGCGCGAATTGGCGTATCTCAATTCCGGCCTGATTATCAAACTGTCGG
The DNA here is from genome assembly GCA_963205185.1 of Planctomycetota bacterium. Classification (GTDB taxonomy): domain Bacteria; phylum Planctomycetota; class Phycisphaerae; order Phycisphaerales; family UBA5793; genus UBA5793. The sequence goes on from CAUJHZ010000025.1 coordinate 196,700, forward strand.
ACGATCGCGTCGGGCCGGATGGCAAACCGCGCAACGAGACGTTTCACTACAACGACGGCATCCTCGCCTACGTGACGCAACTGGCCAAGAGCCGCGCGCCCATCTGCGTGCCGGTCTACTTCCAGTCGAGCGATCCGGATCAGCCGATCACCTGCGAAGTGGCGTTGCAGTACACGGACTCGTTCAACGAGACGACGCTCGCGTTTACGAACAACATCCACAACCCCGGCGGCGGCACGCACCTGACTGGCTTCAAGAACGCGATCACGCGCGTGCTGAACAATTACGCCCGCAAGAACAACCTCCTCAAGGACATCACGCCTTCGGGCGAAGACCTGCGCGAAGGCATCGTCGCGGTGATTTCGCTCAAGCATCCGGACCCGCAGTTCAACAACCAGCCCAAGGAGCGGCTGCTCTCGGTGGACGCCGAGGGCATGGTGAGCCAACTCGTGGGCGAGCGTTTCGGCGCCTGGCTCGAAGAGCATCCGGCTGATGCGCGGCGGATCTGCCAGAAGGGCGTCATCGCCGCCCAGGCGCGCGAGGCGGCCCGCAAGGCGCGCGAACTGACCCGCCGCAAGTCGGCGCTCGAGTCGAGCGGCCTGCCGGCCAAACTCGCCGACTGCACCACCACCGACGTGGACAAGTCCGAGCTGTTCATCGTCGAAGGTGATTCGGCAGGCGGGTCGGCCAAGGGCGGCCGCGAGACCGAGTTCCAGGCGATCCTGCCGCTGCGCGGCAAGATTCTCAACGTCGAGCGGGCCCGCATCGACAAGGTCCTGGCGTTCGAAGAAATCCGCACGATCATCCAGGCCCTGCGCTGCGGCATCGGGGAAGACTGCGACCTCTCGCAACTGCGCTACGGCAAGATCATCATCATGACCGACGCCGACGTGGACGGCTCGCACATCCGCACGCTGCTGCTCACGTTCTTCTACCGCCAGATGCCGGCGCTGATCGAACGCGGCCACGTCTACATCGGCCTGCCGCCGCTGTACAAGCTCAAGCAGGGCAAGCAGGAGCTGTACCTCAAGGATGATGCAGCGCTCAACGAGTACCTGATCGCGAGCGCGGTCGATGGCGCCGAGCTGGTGTACGCCACTGACGCGCCGCCTGTCGGCGGCAGTGGGCTGGAACAGCTCATGACCACCTGGCGCGCCGCGCTCGACCAGATCGAGCGCCTCGCGTTCCGTTACGACGAAGGGCTGTTGCGGGCGATGCTCGACGCACCGCAGGACGCGACCACCTGGGGCGACGCGGCGGCGCTGGATGCGTGGATCGCGCGTCTGGCTGCGGCGCTGGCGGCCTCGGGCCTGGGCAAGCCGCGCTATGAGCTGCGCATCCAGCCGGCAAGCGACGAGCATGGCCCGGCCCTGGTCATGGATCGTGACCAGCACGGCCTGCGCCACACCCAGGTGCTGCCCGCCAATTTGCTCGCCTCAGGTGAGTTCAAGCCGCTGCGTGAGGCGGCCGCACAAGTCGCCTCGCTCATCCAGCCCGGCGCCACGGTGCGCCGCGGCGGCAAGAGCCGCGGCGTCACCCGCTTCGGCCAGGTGTTCGAATGGCTCATGGACGAGGCCAAGCGCGGGCGCACGATCCAGCGCTTCAAGGGCTTGGGTGAGATGAATCCCGAGCAATTGTGGGAGACCACGGTCAATCCGGACACGCGTCGCCTGCTGCAGGTCAGCATCGAGGATGCGGTCGCGGCCGACCAGATCTTTTCGACGCTGATGGGCGACGTGGTCGAACCGCGCCGTGAGTTCATCGAACAGAATGCATTGCGCGTGGCGAATCTGGACGTCTGAACGGCCATTCCGGCCGAATCGGCCACGGCATCGATGTTGCAAGACAGCATCGATCCACTGGCGGCGGGCTTGTGCGCGCCGCGCATGCGGGGTTACGCTCGGCGGCGCGGTGGGGTCGATCAACGAAACATTTCGTACAACAGGGTGAGAGCATGAAACGTTGGAACCGGTTGGTGGTGGCGCTGTGTGCGTTGTGCCTGGCCCTCGCGGCAGGCGCCGCGCTCGCGCGTGATGCGAAGAAGCCCGAGAACAAGTATCCGCAGGCCACCCGCAAGGAACCCAAGGTTTCCATGCAGCCGAGCGATGGCACCGCGCTCAACAAGGCGGCCGACCTGCTCAACGACGGCAAGGATGCCGAGGCCCAGCCCTATGTCGAAAAGGTGCTCTCGAACAAGCGGGCCAGTCCCTACGCGCAGGCGTTTGCACGCCAGCTGCTCGGCTCGATCTACTGGGATGCCGACAGGCCCGACGACGCGATCGCCGAGTACAGGAAGGCGCTCGAGCTCGATGCGCTGCCCAACAATGCGCAGTTCGACCTGCTCTATCGCGTGGCGCAGACCCAGCTGCAAAGCGAGAAGTACGACGATGCGCTCGCTACCCTGGCCGACTGGGAGAAGCAGACCAACAGCCAGAACGCCGACGAGCTGGCACTCAAGGCCAATGCCTATTACCGCCTCGACAGGTTCCAGGAAGCTGTCGATACGATGAAGAAGGCGTTGGCGATGACCGACAAGCCCAACGACAGCTGGATGCAGATCCTCATGGCCAGCTACTTCGAACTGGACAAGTTCGATGAGGCCGCCGCAATCGTGCAGGCGCAGTTGCAGAAGGAGCCCAACAACAAGAAATTGCTCAACCAGCTGTCGCAGATCTACATCCAGGCCGACAAGCCCGAGCAGGCGTTGCAGGTGGCGGCCAAGGCCAAGAGCGAAGGCCTGGTGACCACCAGCGAAGATTATGTGCAGCTGGCCAAGCTGTATGCGCTGGCCGACAAGCCCAAGGATGGAGCTGCCACGCTCAAGGAAGGCTTTGCCAAGAACATCGTGCAGGGCAATTACGACACCTGGAAGCTGCAGGGCGACCTGTGCATGCAGGCGGAAGACGACCCCTGCGCGATCGAGGCCTACGGCAAGGCTTCGGCGCAGGCCAAGGACGGCAACGTCGACTACCAGCTCGGCTACCTGCAGTACTACGCGGGCAACTCCCAACAGGCGGTCGAGGCGATGACCGCGGCCATTGCCAAAGGCGGCCTGCGCCAGGAAGGCGAGGCGTACCTGCTGCGGGGTGATGCCAAGAACGACCTGGGCCAATCCGCACTGGCCGACTGGCAGAAGGCGGCGACCTACCCCAGTGCCAAGACCATGGCCGAGCAGCGCCTCAAGGCCGCCAAGTCCGGCGTCAAGCTCACGCGCGGCAAGAGGAAATAGACCCGTTGCGCGACCCGGCATGACGGCCGCCGAGCCGTCCCTGTCGCAAGCATCGCAACCCGGCGCAAACGCCCGTCAAATTCGGCAAACACGCATCGACCCGCTTGTCGGACCCGTGCGCGCTGTTGTACCGTGTCGGACTTGCGTTTTTCCGCCCGGACTTCGTGGGGTCGAAGCCGGGCAGCGCGTGGCGCGGCCGCTCAGACACTATCTCGTTGGTCAATACTGATGGCAGACACATCTCAATCTGACGGCAACCGCTTCAGTTGGCAGCGCGTGACTGCCTTCACCTGCGCCTTTGCGCTGCACGCGTTCGCGTTCGCGATGATGATGGCGCCGATTGCGCCGCCGCCGCTCAAGGACAAGGTCGTCGACCGCAAGGTCACGGTCGAGTTCATCGAGCCGCCACCGCCACCACCGCCACCGCCGCCACCGCCACCGGAGCCGCCGAAGAAGCCGCCGCCGAAGGTCGTGGAGAAGATCCAGCCGCCGCCGAAGGCGCCGCCGCCGCCGCCCGCACCTCCGATCGTCGAGGAAGTCTCGCCGATGTCGGTGCCGGCACCGCCGCCCGCGCCGCCGGCACCACCGCCGCCGCCCGCGGACATCGCGCCGAGCGAAAACATCAGCTACCGTAAGCTGCGCCCGCCACGGTATCCGCCGCAGGCGTTGCGCCAGCGCCAGCAAGGCAAGGTGATCCTGAAGGTGTTGGTCGGGGTCGACGGCAGCCCGCAGGAGATCACGGTCCAGCGCAGCAGCGGTTCACGCCTGCTCGACCAGGCCGCGATCGAGGCGGTGAGGAACTGGAGATTCAATCCAGGTTCGAAGGGTGGGCAGCCCGCACCGGGTTATGCCTTGGTTCCGATTGATTTCAACTTGAGCGAATAGGGTAGCGCCATGCAGCAAGATGCCTCTCAGTCACCCGCAGCGGCTCAGCCTGCTGTCGTTCCCGGCAGTGGCGGCAACGCCGCGGCGATGAGCCAGATGGGGTTCCACGACCTCATCAACAACTTCGACGTCCTCGGCTGGATCGTGTTCATCACGCTGGTCGTGATGTCGATCTCGTCGATCTACTTCATCGTGGCCAACTTCCTGCGCAACAGCATGGTTCGCGCGCGCATGGAGAAGGTCATCAGCACGTTCTGGGACACGCCGTCCGCGCAGGATGCGGTGCGCTTCCTTGAGGACCAGCCCAAGAGCGAGCCGTTCTCGAAGATCGCACTCGAGGCCGCTCAGGCCGCTGCGCACCACCAGCGCAACGAGGGCAGCCGCCTGGTCGAGGCGCTCAACCGCTCCGAGTTCATCGATCGCGCCTTGCGTCAGGCCGTGGCACGCGAAAGCCTGCGCCTGGAAGACGGCATGACCCTGCTCGCCACGGTCGGTTCGTCGGCGCCGTTCGTCGGTCTGCTCGGTACCGTGTGGGGCATCTACCACGCACTGATCAAGATCGCCGCCTCGGGCAACGCCTCGATGGAAGCGGTGGCCGGTCCCGTGGGCGAAGCGCTCATCATGACCGCGTTCGGCCTGTTCGTCGCGATCCCGGCGGTGCTGGGTTACAACTTCTATGTACGTTCGAATCGCGTGATCTATGCGCGCTTCGACGAGTTTGCGCACGATCTGCACGACTTCTTCGCGACGGGTTCGCGCGTCGAAGCGGGCGTTGCGCCGGTTGCAGCGAGGAAGTAAGCCATGGGCATGAGCGCAGGTGGATCGGGCGGTGGCCCGATGGCGGAAATCAACGTCACGCCGCTCGTCGACGTGATGCTGGTGCTGCTGATCATTTTCATGATCACGGCGCCTCTGATGTCGCACAAGATCCGGATCGACCTGCCGCAGGCCAATCCGAACGTACAGCAGGACAATCCACCCGAACCGATCGATCTGGCGATCCGGGAAAACGGCGACCTGTTCTGGAACGACGAGCCGGTCACCGAGGCGATCCTGCAGGCGCAGCTGCGCGTGGCCGCGCAGAAGAATCCGCAGCCCGAACTGCAGATTCGTGCCGACAAGCCGACCCAATGGCAGAAGATCGCCACGGTCATGGCCGAGGCCAAGAGCGCAGGCATGGTCAAGCTTGGCTTCATGACCACGGGTGCGGGCGACCAGTAATCGCCCACCATCCGCGTTTCACACCAACGGCGTCGCGCAACCCGCGGCGCCGTTTTTGTTGGGCGATTGCCTCAAGCAGCCGGGAAGGCGCACACTGGGGCCGCGATCCACCTGCACGGGAGTCGATCATGGCCGCCAGCAGCTACCGTTCGCACGCCACCGCCCAGGCGGAAATCAACGTCACGCCGCTCGTCGATGTCCTGCTCGCGCTCGTGGTCATCCTCATGATCACTGCGCCTTTGGCCATGAACAAGCTCGCCTTGCCGCTCGCGGGCAGTGCCGCGCCGGCTGGCGAACCGCACATCGCCAGGCTCTCGATCCTGTCCACCGGCGAGTTGTTTCTCGATGGCAATGCGATCAATCGCGCGCAGCTGGATGCGACCCTGCGCGCGATGGCCAACTCGCCACAGCCGCCGGTACTTGCGCTGCGCGCCGATCGCGATGCCAGCTACGACAAGGTGGCCGGGGCACTGAGCATCGCCCGCAACAGCGGGCTCACGGCGATCCGCGTCGAAGGCGCGGGTGATTGAACCCGACTCTCAGTCCGGCCTGCCAGCGCCTGCCAGTACCGCGAGGTATGCGCGCACCGTGGCCGCCAGGCCCGCGTAGAGCGCCTCGCTGATGAGGGCGTGACCGATCGATACCTCGGCCAGCCACGGTATCGCCGCGACCAGTGGCCCCAGGTTGCGCTGGTCCAGGTCGTGGCCCGCATTCACCGCCAGCCCTGCCGCGCGCGCGCGCTCGGCCGTGCGCACGCATGCGGCCAATGCCGACTCCGGCGCGCCCGCCGCGAACGCGCGCGCGTAGGCTTCGGTATAGATCTCGATGCGATCGGCACCGATTCGCGCCGCCCGCTCGACCTCGTCGACATCCGGGTCCACGAACAGGCTCACACGACACCCCAGTGCCTTGAATGCCCGCACGAGCGGGCTGAGCCGCCCGGCCTCACGCACGAGGTCGAAACCATGATCGGAGGTGAGTTGCGCGTCGCCATCGGGCACGAGCGTGACCTGCGCGGGGTGCGTGCGCCGGGCCAGTTCCAGCAGTCCGGGATAACCCTCGCGCGGCGCTGCAAACGGATTGCCCTCGATGTTGAACTCGACCGCCGCCGGCAACATCGCCGCGATACCGGTCACGTCACCACAGCGGATGTGGCGCTGGTCCGGCCTCGGATGCACGGTGATGCCATGGCAACCCGCCTCGATGGCCACGCGCGCCGCCTCGACCGGATCGGGCAGCGCATGGCCGCGCGAGTTGCGCAGTACCGCGATCTTGTTGACGTTGACGCTGAGTACGGTCATCGTCCGATGATCGCGCAACGCCGGGCACGCTGTCGATGTGGGCCCGGCAGCGCCGCTTGCGGCTTCAGGCCACCCGCAAGCGCCGCACCCGGCGTGGCGGGCCGCGCCAGGCCAGGCATCCGGTGAGCGCCGGTGCCGGCATGAACGCGTGCAGCTGCCAGTGCACCGCGGCCTCGGCGTCATCAGCCAGCGCACGCAACTGCTGCACGCGCCCGGTCCCATCCAGAGCGAAGCGCAACCGGTCCAATCCAAACGCCAGGCCATGGCCGAGCGCCTTGAGCACCGCTTCCTTGTGCGTCCACAGGCTCAGGAACGCGTCCGCCTGCGCGGATCCGGGCAAGGCCGACAGTGCCGCCGCCTCGTCGGCATGGAAGAAGCGTCGCGCCAGTTCCAGTGCGTCGACACGACGTGACAGGCTTTCGATGTCCACACCCAGCGGCTGCGACCGAGCCAGCGCGATCACCACATGCATGCCGCAGTGGCTGAGATTGAACTGCAGCTCGGGATTGCCCTTCAGGCCCGGCTTGCCGTGGGCGGCGAGTTCGAAGTCAAGCTCGCGCGGCCCCAGGTAGCGTCGCAGCACCTCGTGCAACACCTCACGTGCCTGGATGCGCGCGGTGCGCGCATCGCCTGCCGCAAGCACTGCGTGCCACAGGTGCACTTCGTTGGAGCCGAGTGCCGGCGCATCCACGCTGGCGACGAACCCGTTCGGGTCCGCACGCAGGTCGAGCCCGATATTGGCTGTGCGACCATGCGATGGCACATCCCGGCTCAAGCCCGCGGTTCGCGCTCGGCCGGTGCGGGTGGCGTCACGGGGGCGCGACGCGAGGTCATCGCGGCCAACTGCTCGGGCGATGCCATCGAGGTATCGGGCCGTGATACCGACGACACGCGATCACCCGCGAGCGTGAGCACGAAACCGATGAATGCGACCAGGCCAACCAGCAGTGCGAGGCCGAGCGCCAACGCACTCTTGGTCGTGAACACCACGACCGTGCACAGCAAGCCCAGTGCCAGCAGGATCCAGCGCAGCATGCATCACCCACCCAGTATCGCCATCGCCGGCAAAACTAGCAGAAACCGGCGCATCCGCGCAGCGCCGCCAGTCAGCCCTTTGCGACCGGTCACGCCGCGTACCGCCCGGCCCCGGGCCGGCCATGCTCAGCGCTCGGATGGGCCCGTGCCTGCGCCATCGCCCCTGCGCGCGAACAGGTTGGGCCGCACCAGGTCGAGGAATGCGCGCGCCTCGTTGCCCAGCAGCTTGCCCTTGCGCACGATCAC